>NZ_JBGBDC010000006.1:0-422362 GCF_041107495.1 Comamonas sediminis | reverse complement strand
GTGACGTAGCGCGGCTCGTTCAGGCGCAGGTCGGTGGTGATGACGGCGGGCAGCGACAGAGACAGGGTCTCCAGGCCTCCGTCCACTTCGCGCGTCACGCTCACCTTGTCGCCTGCGACTTCGACCTTGGAGGCGAAGGTGGCCTGGGGCAGATCGCCCAGCGCGGCCAGCATCTGGCCGGTCTGGTTGGCGTCGTCGTCAATGGCTTGCTTGCCGCAGATCACAAGGCCTGGCTGCTCTTTGTCGACCAGGGCCTTCAGGAGCTTGGCGACCGCCAGCGGTTGCAGCTCTTCTGCGGTTTCGACCAGGATGGCGCGGTCAGCACCAATGGCCATGGCCGTGCGCAGGGTCTCCTGGCACTGGGTCACGCCGCAGCTCACGGCGATGATCTCGGTCACGACGCCCTTTTCCTTCAATCGCACGGCCTCTTCCACCGCGATTTCATCAAAGGGATTCATCGACATCTTCACATTCGCAATGTCCACACCCGAGCCATCGCTCTTGACGCGCACCTTGACGTTGTAGTCCACCACGCGTTTGACGGGTACCAGTACTTTCATAGTCTCAGCTTTCTAACAATAAACTCTGGGCCCGCTGCGGCGTCCTGCGCCATCGGCGGGCCTCGGTATCAATCGGGCAAGGTCAGCACGCCTTGCGCCTGGAGCGACTGCAATTGCGAATCACTCAAACGCAGCAGATTTTGCAGCACTTCGCGTGTACCTTCACCGAGTGTGGGTGGCGCGCGGCGAATCGGCAGGCGTTCACCATCCATGCGGATGGGCGGCGCCAGCACAGCGGTCTGGCCGGCCACCGGGTGGGGCATGTTCTGCACCAGGCCAGCTTGCTGCACGCGCTCGGAGGTCAGCGCCTCATGCAGGCCCAGCACCTCGCCGCAAGGCACGCCGCAGGCATTGAGCCGCTCGATCAGCAGCGCACGCGGAAAGCTGCGGATGGTCTCGATCATCAGCGGCAGCAGCAGCTTGCGGTCCTTGGCGCGTTCCACATTGGTGGCGTATTTGGGGTTGTCAGCCAGGTCGGGGCGCTCGATCACATCGCGGCAGAAGCGCTCGAACTGCGAATTGTTGCCCACCGCAATGATCAGCGGGCCATCGGCGGCCTCGAACATGCCGTAGGGCACGATCGACGGGTGGGCATTGCCAAAGCGCTCCGGGTCCTTGCCCATGAACAGCGCATCGAGCCCGTAGTAGCCGGTGATGCTGACGCCGTTGTCGAACAGCGCCATGTCGATCTTGCGGCCCTGACCCGTGCGCTCGCGGGCAAACAGCGCAGCCAGCACCGCCTGGGCGGCGCTCATGCCGGTCATCAGGTCCACCACGGCCACGCCAAACTTCAGCGGTGGCTGCGATGCCTCGCCATTCATCGCCATCAAGCCGGCCTCGCCCTGCACCAGGATGTCGTAGCCCGGGCGGGCGGCTTCATCGGTGTCGGTGGCATAGCCGGTCACGCTGCAATAGATCAGGTCCTGCTTCAAGGCCTTCAGCGCCTCATAGCCCAGACCCAGCTTGTCAGCGCCGCCATGCTTGAAGTTGTGGATCACCACATCGAACTGGGGCAGCATCTCCAGGATCAGCGCCAGCCCCTCGGGCTTTTGCAGATCGACGGTGATGGACCGCTTGTTGCGGTTCATGCTGTTGTAGTAGGTGGTCTCGGTCTTGCCAATGCGCAGGCCCCAGTCGCGGGTGTCATCACCACGCTTGGGGTGCTCCACCTTGATCACTTCGGCCCCCAAGTCACCCAGCACCTGGCCGCACAAGGGGCCGGCAAAAACACGGGACAGGTCCAGGACCTTCACACCCGCCAGCGGCAGGGCCGTGGCTTTCTCTTCCTCACGCATACTTGTCTCCTCGGATCACCAGGCCGGCCCATTTGCCAGGCCGGTCCTGGTGCCATTTTTCTCAGTCCCTGTCAGCTGCGCAGCTGCAGGTAGTTGGCGGGGCGCTTTTCCAAAAACGCGGCAATGCCTTCGGCCGATTCCGGTGTGGCCTGCGCCTGCACCATCAGCTCGGCTTCCATGTCCAGCTGCTGCTCCAAGCTGTTGTCGTAGGCAGCGCGGCACAGCGATTTGATGCTGGCCATGGCCTGCAACGGCCCGTCGGCCAGCTGACCCGCCAGTGCGATGGCCTGGGCCAGCGCATCGCCCGGCTCGGCCAGGCGGTTGACCAGGCCCAGTTGCTGCATGCGCTCGCCGTTCACCCGGTCGCCGGTCAGGCACAGCTCGGTCAGCAGTTGGCGCGACAGGTGCTCGGCCAAAAAGGCCGTGGCGCCGCCGTCGGGCGACAGCCCCACCTTCACATAGGCGACCGAAAACGCGGCATTGCGCGCTGCCACCAACATGTCGCAGGCCAAGGCCAGCGACAGGCCGGCGCCGGCCGCTGCGCCCTCCACCGCCGCCACGACGGGCTTGGGGCAGTCGCGCAGCGCACGCACCAGGTCATGCAGGCCTTCGAGCAGCTCGCGGCGCTTTTCCAGCGGTTGGTCGCGGCGCGTCGCAATGCGGCGCAGATCGCCGCCGGAGCAGAAATGCCCGCCGGCACCGGTGAGCACAATCGCGCCCACGGCCGGGTCGGTCGCCGCATCCTTGAGCGCGGCCGTCAGGCCCAGGTAGAAGTCGGGCGACAGCGCATTGCGCGCCGCCTCGTTGTTGTTGGTCAGCACCAGCACGCCGCCTTCGCGGCGCGCCAGCAGCGCGGGGTTTGCGTTGCTGGCGGTCGTCATCAAGCGGCCTTGGCTGCTGCGCGTTCCTGGGCCTGCAGCGCCATGTAGCGCGCCAGGTGGTGGTCCATGTCGCCCAGCTGGTGGTCGATCATGATGATGCGCTTGGCGTAGTGCGCCAGCGGCAGCTCCCAGGTCACGCCGATACCGCCATGCATCTGGATCGCCTCTTCGGCCATCAGGGTGCCAATCTGGCCCACGCTGTACTTGGCGGCCGACAGCGCTTTTTCACGCTCGAGGTAGTCGGGGTTGTCGATGGCCGCTGCCGCGTTGATGACGGCCGAGCGGGCCTGCTCGGCTTCGAGCAGCAGATCGGCCATGCGGTGCTGCAGCGCCTGAAAGCTGCCGATCGGCACGCCAAACTGCTTGCGGGTGCGCAGGTATTCCAGGGTGTGGTTCTTGGCCACATCCATCGCGCCCAGCGATTCGGCCGCCAGCGCCAGCAGGCCAAAGCCGCAGATACGTTCGAGCAGCGCATGGCCTTCGCCCAGCTTGCCCAGCAAGGCATCAGCGCCGACCTTGACGTTGGTCAGCACCAGCTCGGCGGCATGGCCACCATCGATGCGGCCATAGCCCCGGCTGCTGATGCCAGCGGCATCGCCCGGCACCAGGAACAGCGAGATGCCCGCCTCATCGCCCACGGCGCCTGCCGTGCGGGCGGAGACCAGCAGCAGCTGCGCCTGGTCGCCAAACAGCACCACGGCCTTGCTGCCGTTCAGCACCCAGCCATCGCCGTCGGTTTGAGCGGTGGTCGCCACGCGGTTCAGCTCGTAGTGGTTCGCGGGCTCGTCATGCGCCAGCGCGGCAATCGTCTCGCCGCCGATGATGCCTTCGAGCTGCGCCTTTTGCACATCGCTGCCGGCCTCGGTCAGCGCGCGACCCACCAGCAAGGCGCCCAGCAGCGGCTCTGCCACCAGGTGCGTACCCAGTGCCTCGAACACCACGCTGATATCGACGCCATCGCCACCAAAGCCGCCATCGGCTTCCTTGAACAGCGCGCCAATCGCGCCCAGTTCGGCCAGCTTGGCATAGGTCTCGGCGCTGAAGCCCTGGGCGCCATAGGCGGCCTTGTTGCGGTACTCGGTGCTGTACTGCTCGCTCAGGTAGCGGCCCAGCGCATCCGCCAGCATGCGGCGGTCTTCATCCAGTTGAAAATCCATAAAAATCTCCTTACAGACCCAGGATCATCTTGGAGATGATGTTGCGCTGGATTTCGTTCGAGCCGCCGAAGATCGACAGCTTGCGGTAGTTGAAATAGGCCGCAGCGGCGGTGGCCGCCTCCTTGGGGCCCACGGGCTCATCGGCGTATTCGGCAAACTGCGCCTCTTCGATGAAGGGCAGCGCATAGGGGCCCATCGCACGGCGGATCAGCGACAGCAGCTCCTGGCGCACAACGGTGCCCTTGATCTTGAGCATCGAGCTCTCGGCGCCCGGCACACCGCCGCCCGCGACCGAGGCGATCACGCGCAGGTTGGTGGTGGCCATGTTCAGCAGCTCGATCTCGACCTTGGCCATGCGGGTGGCAAACTGCGGGTCTTCGATCAGCGGCTTGCCGTTGCGCTGCACGCGCTGGGCAATCATCTTGAGCTTTTCCAGTCCGGCCATCGAGAAGCCCACGCCGGCAATGCCGGTGCGCTCATAGGTCAGCAGGTACTTGGCATAGGTCCAGCCCTTGTTCTCTTCGCCCACCAGGTTTTCCAGCGGCACCTTCACATCGGTCAGAAAAACTTCGTTGACTTCCTTGTCGCCATCCAGGGTGCGGATGGGGCGCACTTCGACGCCGGGCTGGTTCATGTCGATCAGCACAAAGCTGATGCCTTGCTGCGACTTCACCTCTTTGTTGGTGCGCACCAGGCAGAACATCATGTTGGCGTGCTGGCCCTGGGTGGTCCAGGTCTTCTGGCCGTTGACGATGTAGTGGTCGCCATTGCGCACAGCCGTGGTCTTGAGCGAGGCCAGGTCGGAGCCGGCACCGGGCTCGGAGTAACCCTGGCACCACCAGTCATCGCCATTCAGAATGCGCGGCAGCCAGTGGCTTTTCTGCGCCTCGTTGCCGTATTTGATCAGCACCGGACCGAGCATGGACAAGCCAAAGGGCACCAGGCGCGGGCCACCGGCCAGGGCGCATTCGTCATCAAAAATGAACTTCTGCACCGGCGACCAGCCCGTGCCACCAAACTCCTGCGGCCAGTGGTAGGCCAGCCAGCCCTTTTTGTTCAGGATGGCATGCCAGTTTTCCTGGTCAAAGCGCGTCAGGCGCTGGCCGGCCTTGACCTTGGCGGCCAGTTCCGGGGGCAGGTTGTCTTTCAGAAACGCACGTACTTCGGCGCGGAAGGCTTCTTCTTCGGGGCTGAATTGCAAATCCATCGCAGTTCCTTAAAAAATCTCGAACAGGCCAGCGGCACCCATGCCACCGCCCACACACATGGTCACCACGCCCCACTTCACTTTTTCGCCCCGTGCCTTGCGGCGCTGGCCTTCGAGCAGGATGTGGCCAGTCAAGCGCGCGCCAGTCATGCCAAAGGGGTGGCCGATGGAGATCGCGCCGCCGTTGACGTTGAGACGGTCCATGGGGATGCCCAGCTTGCGCTGGCAGTACAGCGCCTGCGAGGCAAAGGCCTCGTTCAGCTCCCAGAGGTCGATGTCCTGCACCGTCAGGCCGTGGCGCGCCAGCAGCTTGGGCACGGCAAACACGGGGCCAATGCCCATCTCGTCGGGCTCGCAACCGGCAATCGCCAGGCCACGGAAGGCGCCCAGCGGCGTCAGGCCCAGCTTGGCCGCTTCCTTGGCTTCCATCAGCACGCAGGCGGCCGAACCATCGGACAGCTGCGAGGCATTGCCAGCAGTGACAAAGTTGCCCGCGCCCTTGACGGGTTCGAGCTTGGCCAGACCTTCGAGCGTGGTCGAGGGGCGGTTGCAGTTGTCCATGGTCGCGGTGACGTCCTTGTAGCTGACCTCACCGGTTTCCTTGTTCTTCTCGGCCATGCGCGTGGCGCAGGGCACGATCTCGTTGTCGAAGGTGCCATTGGCCTGCGCCGCTGCGGTGCGCTGCTGGCTTTGCAGCGAGAAGGCGTCCTGGTCTTCGCGGCTGATGCCGTAGCGCTTGGCCACCACATCGGCGGTGTCGATCATGGCCATGAACAGGTCAGGCTTGTGCTCCACCAGCCAGGGATCGGCATCCGAGGGGTTGGTATTGCTCGAACGGATCAGCGAGATGCTCTCGACACCGCCAGCCACCATCGCCGGTGCGCCATCGACAATGATGCGGCCGGCCGCAAAGGCAATCGCCTGCAGGCCCGAGGCGCAGAAGCGGTTGACCACGGTGCCGCCCACGCTGATGGGCAGGCCGGCACGCACAGCCGCCTGGCGGCCGATATTGCGGCCAGTCGTCCCTTCGGGGTAGCCGCAGCCCAGCACCACGTCTTCGATCAGGGCCGGGTCGATGCCGGCGCGCTGCACGGCCGCGCTGATGGAAAAGGCCGCCAGCTGCGCACCGGGCGTGACATTGAACTCCCCACGGTGGGATTTGGCCAGCGGCGTACGCGCTGTCGAAACGATGACGGCTTCACGCATGCATGTCTCCTTGGGTCTGAGCGACCGTTGATTGTGATTTTTGGGGCCGACAGCGCTTGTCACCCAAGCGCTAACCGCCATTTTTGATAGTGCAACCCGGGCTTCGCCTGCATGGAAGCCAGGGGTTGCCTCAAGCCTGACCCTGCGTCAGGCCGCCTTGTTCAGGCTCTCGAAGTTCTCGCCCTTCTCCACCAGCTCCACCAAGAGCGGCGATGGCGTCCAGAACAGCGCGTCTTCCTTGGCGAACTCGCGGATGTCGGCCAGGATCTTGTCCAGGCCCACCATGTCGGCCCACTTCATCGGGCCGCCCCGGAAACGCGGGAAGCCGTAGCCGTAGAGGAAGGTCACATCCACATCCAGCGGACGCAGCGCAATGCCTTCGCGCACCACATTGGCGCCTTCGTTGACCATGGCGGCCATGTAGCGGCGCATGATCTCGGCATTGCTGAAGCTGCGCGGCGTCACGCCAACGCGCTGGCGCTCGGCATCCACAATCGCCAGCACTTCGGGGTCTTGCTCGCCCACACGCGCGCCTTGCGGATACAGGTAGTAGCCGCGCTGGGTCTTCTGGCCAAACCAGCCCTTTTCGGCAATGCGGTCGGCAATCTGCACATAGCGTGCCTTGGGGTCGCGCGTGGCGGCCTTGCGCTTGCGCGTGGCCCAGCCAATATCGCCACCGGCCAGGTCAGCGACCTGGAAGGGGCCCATGGGATAGCCGAACTCGCGCACCGCCTCATCGATCTGGTAGGGCGAGGCGCCGTCTTCGAGCAGGTAGTTGGCCGCCTCGCGGTACACGGCCAGAATGCGGTTGCCGATAAAGCCATCGCAGACACCGGCGCGCACCGGCACCTTCTTCATGCGGCGGGCCAGCTCGAAAGCGGTGGCCACCACATCGGCGCTCACCTTGGCGGGCACCACGATCTCCAGCAGCTTCATGATGTTGGCGGGGCTGAAGAAGTGCAGACCGATGACATCCTGCGGACGCGAGATGCTCGCGGCAATCGCATCGATATCCAAGTAGGAGGTATTGGTGGCAATCACGGCGCCGGGCTTGCAGACCTTGTCCAGCTCGGCAAACACGGCCTTCTTGACACCCATCTCTTCAAACACCGCCTCGATCACCAGGTCGACCTGGGCGAGCGCGGCGTAGTCGGTGCTGCCGCTGTAGCGCGCCATGATGGCGGCCTTTTTCTCGGCCGTCATGCGGCCCTTGGCGATCAGGCCGTCGTAGACCTTTTCCACATTGGCGCGGCCCCGGGCGATGGATTCCGCATCGCGCTCGACCATCACCACCGGCAGGCCGGCATCCAGCGCTGCCACGGTGATACCGGCGCCCATGGTGCCGCCTCCCACCACGCCGATGCTGTTCAGGGCGCGCGGTGCAGCGGCCTTGGCTTCGGGGATCTTGGCGGTTTCACGCTCGGCAAAGAAGGCATGGATCAAGCCGGCGCGCTGCGGGCTCTCCAGGCACTGCACAAACAGCTTGCGCTCGTTTTGCATGCCCTGCTCAAACGGCAGGTCCAGCGCGCCTTGCACGCATTCGATGATCTTGCCAGGCGAGAACAGGCCCCGGCTTTTCTTGGCCGATTCGGCCTTGGCAGTGTCGAGCTCGGCCTGCGACGCAGCCTTGTCGGCCAGGGCCGTGGCTTCGCGGGTGCGGCGCACCGGGGCGTTCTGCGCCAGCAGTGCGTTGGCATAGGCCAGGCCGGCCGTGCGGGCATCGCTGCCGGCGGGCTCTACCTTGTCGACCAGGCCCATGGCCAGCGCTTCTTCGGCACTGGCGTGGCGGCCCGACAGCATCAGATCCAGCGCAGCCTTGACGCCAATCAGGCGGGGGGTGCGCTGCGTGCCACCGGCGCCGGGCAGCAGGCCCAGTTGCACTTCGGGCAGGCCCAGCTTGGCGCCAGAGACGGCCAGGCGGTAGTGGCAGGACAGCGCCACTTCCAGGCCACCGCCCAGCGCCGGGCCATGGATGGCGGCCACGACGATCTTGTCGCTGTTTTCCAGCTGCACCAGCACATCGGGCAGGCTGGGCGGCATCGCGGGCTTGCCGAACTCACGGATATCAGCACCGGCGATAAAGGCCTTGCCGCTGCCCACCAGCAAGATGGCCTGGACCTGCGCATCGCTGCGCGCCTGGGCCACGGCATCGGCCAAGCCTTGGCGCACGGCCTGGCTCAAGGCGTTGACGGGGGGGTTCTGGATGGTGACGACCAACACTTGCCCTTCGCGGGCGATGTTCACTACAGCGGCGTTTTCAGCGCTCATGCATGTCTCCTGGTAGATCAATCGAAGCTTGTTGCGAACCATTGTCAATGCAACTAGGCTTATTTGACAATCACATAGAGGATTGACAGACTGTCAAAGGAATTTAGACAATCGCATCCCATGGACCACAACGCCCTCACCTTGCTGGTGGAAATCATCGATTCCGGCAACCTCAGCCGCGCCGCCGCCAAGCTCAAGATGAGCCGCGCCAATGTCAGCTACCACCTGGCGCAATTGGAGAAATCAGTGGGCGTGCAGCTGGTGCGCCGCACCACGCGCCGGGTCGAACCGACCGAGGTGGGCCTGCGCCTGTATGAACATGGCCGCAGCATCCGCAACGAACTGGCCGCCGCCAGCGAAACCATCCGCAGCCTGGGCAAGGGCCTGCAGGGCCGGGTCGGGCTGGCCGTGCCCAGCGGCTATGGCCAGCTGGTGATGAGCGACTGGCTGATCGCCTTCAAGCGCCTCTACCCCGATATCGTGCTGGATGTGATCTTTGAAAACCGGGTCGACAACCTGGTGCGCGACGAAGTGGACATTGCCATCCGCGTGCTGCCCACGCCGCCTGACAACCTGGTGGCCCGCCACATGGGCGAGATGAACTATGTGGCCTGCGCCAGCATCGACTATGCAGGCCAGAACATGCTGCCCCAGCAGCCCGAGGACCTGCGCCATGTGCCGCTGATCACCAGTGGCGTAGTCGGCAAGCAGCTGCTGGTACGCGCCTACCAGGGCGATGTGCGCAAGGAGATCCGGCTGGAGCCCAGCCTCATCTCCGAGCATTTTCCGTTTCTGCGCCAGGGCATCATGGCCGGCCTGGGCGTGGGCATCGTGCCGGACTATGTGATCCGCGCCGAGGTCGAGCGCGGCGAGGTCGTCACCACCTTGCGCGACTGGCGCCTGAGCATTTTCGGCAACCACATGTACCTGCTGTGGATGCCCAACCGCCACCAGACCAAGGCGGTGCGCACCATGATCAGCTTCCTGCTGGAGCAATCCCAAAAGGCCGGCAGCCTGCCTGCATTGGGTTGATCGGCGCTGCCCTCCCCTTCATTCGCGTTCCAACGCCGAGTCGCCCGCAGTACGCCTGCCAGCGCGACTTGCGCCCTGCAATCAGGTTCCCGTCAGGTAAGCGCCCTTAAGGTGGCGGCGCCTGCGTGCGTGCCCATCCTGGCCAAGATGCGCGCGGGCATGGAACCACACAGGATTGAACCGAATGAAAATGACAAGAGACATCCATGACATCGTCGGCGGCCTGCTGATGTCAGCAGCAGGCCTGTTCTTTGCGCTCTATGGGCGCGAATACAACTTTGGCAGTGCAGACCGCATGGGGCCGGGCTACTTCCCCGTCGTACTGGGCTGGCTGCTGTTTGGCCTGGGCCTGCTGCTGGCGATACCCGCCTGGTGGCGCCAGGGCAGCCCCATCGTGCTGCAGTGGGGCAACCTGTTCTGGTCCGTGGCCAGCCTGCTGGCCTTTGCACTGCTGCTCTACCCGCTGGGCGTGGCCCTGGCCGCGCTGGCCGCCAGCCTGGTCGCGCTGATCGCCACCAAGATGAGCCTGCGCACGCGCCTGCTGGTCAGCCTGGCCGTCGCTGCGCTGACCACGGTCATCTTTCCCATTGGTCTACGCATGACCTTGCCCATCTGGCCCTGAGCCCGGCACTGACAAAGGATCTCTATGGATTTGCTTGGAAACCTCTGGATGGGCCTCAATGTGGTGGCCGATCCCTCAACGCTCTGGTATTGCTTCCTGGGCGTATTTTTGGGCACCGTCGTCGGCGTGCTGCCCGGCATCGGTGCGCTGGCCGCCATCTCGCTGCTGCTGCCCTTTACCTACCATATGTCGCCCACGGCGGCCATCATCATGCTGGCCGGCGTCTACTACGGCGCGCAGTACGGCGGCTCCACCGCCTCCATTCTGCTGAACCTGCCGGGCTCACCGTCCTCAGCGGTGACCTGTCTGGACGGGTACCCGATGGCGCGCAAAGGCAAGGCCGGGGTGGCGCTCTTTGTCACCACGATTGCCTCGCTGGTCGGCGCCATGTCGGGCCTGATCCTGCTGGTGCTGTTCTCGCCGGCGATCTCCAAGATCGGCCTGCAGTTCGGCCCCACCGAGTTCTTCTCGATGATGCTGCTGGGCCTGGTGGCGGCTTCGTCGATGAGCGCCGGCTCGGCCACCAAGGGCCTGTGCATGGTGGTCTTCGGCCTGCTGCTGGGCATGATCGGCACCGATGTGAACTCGGGCGTCGCGCGCTACTCCTTCGACATCCCCGAGCTGATGGACGGTGTCAACCTGGTGGCGCTGGCAATGGGCCTGTTTGGCGTGGCCGAGGTGATCCGCTGCATCAACCTGGCCGATGCCAACCAGAAACCCGACAAGGTCACCTTGCGCTCCATGGTGCCTGAGCGCCAGGAATTCCGCGACACCATCAAGCCGATGCTGCGTGGCTCGGCGCTGGGCTCCTTCCTCGGTGCACTGCCGGGCGTAGGACCATCGATTGCGTCCTTCATGTCCTACGCGATTGAAAAGCGTGTGGCCAAGGACCCGAGCCGCTTTGGCCATGGCGCCATCGAAGGCATCACCGCGCCCGAGTCGGCCAACAATGCGGCGGCGCAAACCGCCTTTGTGCCCTCGCTGTCCATCGGTATTCCGGGCGACGCGGTGATGGCCGTGATGCTGGGCGCACTGATCATCCACGGTATCCAGCCCGGCCCGATGTTGATGACCGAGCAGCCTGAGCTGTTCTGGGGGCTGATCGTCAGCTTTGCGATCGGCAATATCTTCCTGGTGATTCTGAACCTGCCCACCATCGGGCTGTGGGTCGCGCTGCTGCGCATTCCCTTTGCCTGGATGTACCCGGCTATCTTGGTGTTTGTCGCGCTCGGCGTCTACAGCGTCAACAACAACCTGTTCGACATCTACATGGTGGCCGTGCTCGGCGTCATCGGCTATGTGCTGATGGTGCTGCGCTTTGAGGCGGCACCGCTGCTGCTGGGCTATATCCTGGGGCCGATGCTGGAAGAAAACCTACGCCGTGCGATGCTGCTGTCGCGGGGCGATGCCACGGTGTTCTTCAACCGGCCGATCAGCGCCTCCCTGCTGGCGCTGACCGGCGCGATCCTGCTCTGGGCCATCTGGTCGGGCGTGCGCAAATCGCGCAAGGAAGCCCGTGCCTTTGCCCATGCGCAAGAGAGCGCGGTGCCCGCTACGGCATCGTCCTGACCCCGTTGCACTCCAGTGCGCCTGTTCTCGCCACCCGGCCTGAACAGGCTTTTTTCTGGCTGCTGTGTTGTGCTTTTGCTAGGCTTGGGCCATGCGAATTCTTGTGATTGAAGACGATGCCGTGCTGCGCGATGTGGTGGTCAGCAGCCTGCGCGATGCGGGCCACCATGTGGACCAGGCGGCCGACCTGGGTGCGGCGGAGCACTGGTGGCGGGTGCAGCGCTTTGATGCCATCCTGCTCGACCTGAACCTGCCCTGCAGCGCCGTGCGCGGCAGTGCGATGGGCAGCGGCCTGGCGCTGCTGCAGCAGGCGCGGCGCCGTGGCGACAACACGCCCGTGCTGGTGCTCACCGCCCGCAACCAGACCCCGGACCGCATCGCTGGCCTGGACAGCGGCGCCGACGACTACCTGGGCAAGCCCTTTGAGCTGGCCGAGGTCGAGGCCCGGCTGCGCGCCCTGGTGCGCCGCGCGATTGGCACCCAGGATGTATCGACCGTGGGCCAGCTCAGCCTGGAGCGCAACAACCGGCGCTTTCGTGTCGGCATGCAGCCGCTGGATCTGCCCGCGCGCGAGTTCGAAGTGCTGTGGGAGCTGATGAGCCCGCCCGGCCGCGCGGTGAGCAAGCGCAGCCTGTCGGACAAGCTCTCGGGCTATGACGATGCACTGGGCGACAACGCGCTCGAAGCCTTTATCTCGCGGCTGCGCAAAAAGCTGCAGCACAGCGGCGCAGCCATCCGCACCCTGCGCGGCATTGGCTACCTGATCGAGGCCGACGGCGGCGATGCCGCATGAGCACCGCCACTACTACCACCACCCGCCCCAGCCCGCTGCCCTCGCTGCGCATGCGCGTGCTGCGCCATGTGCGCTCGCCGCTGGTCTGGACCTGGCTGCTGGGCACCGTATTCATGATGGCGCTGGCCAACCACTTCACCCAAAGCGCCTTCGACCGCGCGCTGCTCGACGATGCCTATGCGATTGCCTCGCACCTGCGCGCCGATGACGAGGGCGAGGTGGCCCTGCAGCTGACCGACAGCGAGCTCAAGGCCGCCCTCTTCGACCAGGCCGAGTATGTGTACTACGCCGTCTACCGCAACGATGGCAGCCAGCTGGCTGGCGAGCCGCTGCCACTGCTGCCCTGGGACGAGAGCGAGCCGGTGAGCTACCGCGAAACCCTCTACAACGGCCAGCTGGTGCGGGCGGTGGCGCTGCGCAGCGCCGTGGGCGAGCAGCAGCTCAGCATCGTGATGATGCACACCACGCGGGTGCGCGACAGCCTGATCCAGCACCTGTTCCTCTATGCCGCAATCCCGCAGCTGACCTTGCTGGTGCTGCTGCTCTGGTGGCTGCACCACCGCATTGGCCAGGACATGGCACCGCTGGCCGCGCTGCAACGGTCGCTGTCGCGGCGCGATGCGCAGGACCTGGCACCCATCCCACCCAGTGCACCAGCCACCACGCGCGAGATCGAGCAGCTGCGCCAGACCACCAATGCGCTGCTCGCCCGCATTGCCGACAACGTCGAGGCCCAGCGCGAGTTTGCCGGCAATGTGGCGCATGAGGTGCGCACGCCGCTGGCGGGCATCAAGGCGCTGGCCGACTATGGCCTGGGCCATGCCGACCCTGCCGTGCAGCAGCAGCAACTGCAGCGCATCTCGGACAGCGTGGCGCGTGCCAGCCACCTGGTGGACCAGCTGCTGCTATTGGCGTTGAGTGATGAGGCCAGCGCCGTGCAACTGGCGCCGGTGGCCGCTGCCGAGCAGGTGCAGCAGGCGGTGCTGCGCCACTGGGATGCCGCCAGCCGCGCCCGGATCGATCTGGGTGCCGAGGGCCTGGACACGGCCGAGGCCGAGCAGCTGCGCATCGCCGCCGATGCCAACCTGCTCGCGGCCATGCTCGACAACCTGATCCTCAATGCGCTGCGCTATGGCGGCCAGTCGGTCACCGTGGCCTTGCAGGCCGCCGGCGATGGCTGCAGCGTCGAGCTGGCCGTCATCGACGATGGCCCGGGCATGAGCGAGGAACAATGCCAGGCCGCCATGCAGCGCTGGCAGCAAGGGCCCAGCGGCCAGTCACTGGGCCAGGGCGCCGGCCTGGGCCTGGCGATTGTGGCCAAGCTGGCCCATCTGCAGCAGGCGCGGTTTCAGCTGGCGCCGCGCTCAGAGGGATCAGGATTGCGCGCCAGCCTGGTGTTCAGTGCAGTACAAAATCGCGCACCTGGGGAGCCTTAGCCAGCGGCGCCTCGCCCAGCATCTCCAGCACCGAGGACTCAATGCCGTAGACCATCGCATCGAGTGCCAGGTCATTGGCCTCCATGCCAAAGGGGTGCTCCAGCTCGGCGCCCAGCGCCTCCAGCGCGAAGAAGGTGTAGGCGACAAAGCAGACGATCACCGGCGTCATCGTGCCGATGGAGTCGAGCAGGCCAAAGGGCAGCAGAAAGCAGTAGATATAGATGCTGCGGTGCAGGATCACCGAATAGGTGAACGGAATCGGCGTGCTGGCGATGCGCTCGCAGCCGCCCAGTGCACTGCCCAGCCGCGCCAGCGCTTGTTCGAACACGGGTACCACGGGCGCGGCAATGCGGCCCTGCTGGCATTGCTCGCCCACCCAGCGCTGCACCAGCAGCATGGCCATGGCGGCAGGAAAGCGCGCCTCGCTGATCTGCTGCACCTCAGCCGGCGGCAGGAACAGCGCCAGATCGGCCCGCGCATCGCTGCCGCGCAGCTGGTGCTTGAGCGCATAGGCAAAGGCGCAGAGGCGCAGCACCAGCACGCGCGTCTGTGCGCGGTCCTGGGTCAGACTCAGCGCCTGGGCGGCCAGGTGCCGGCTCTCGACCAGGAACACGCCCCAGAGCGTGCGCGCCTCCCAGAAGCGCGCATACGAGGTGCTGTTTCTGAAACCCAGAAAAATCGCCAGGGTCAGGCCGATCAGCGAGAACGGCACAAAGTTCAGCGGCACCTTCCAGCTCAGGATGGAGCCGTGCAGCATCGTGGCCACCACCGCGAGGATGGTGATGATGATCAGCTGCGGCGTGATCGCCGGCAGGATGGAGCCACGCCACACAAACAGCATGCGCAGCCAATGCAAGGGAGGACGGACGATCATGGCCGGTATTGTGCGGCCAGGGGTATATCCGACGGGCTTGCTGGCCTCGCGATGCCAGCGTGCCGGAGCCTCCCGGCGGACGCCGCTCGGGAACGGGCTACCGCAGCGAGGGGCAGCAGGGGCCGCGAACGCTTTGCCGGAGGCCGCCGGCATGCACAGCCGCAGCCCGGCCACCGGCCCGGATCAGTCCTGCCCGGCCTCGTCGTCCCAGCGCTTGAGCTGCGCCAGCTTCTCGCCAATCTTCAGCTCCAGGCCCCGGGGCACGGGCTGGTACCAGCCGGGCTCGTCTATTCCTTCCGGGAGATAGGTTTCTCCGGCCGCGTAGGCATTGGGTTCGTCATGCGCGTAACGGTATTCATGCCCATAGCCCAGCTCCTTCATCAGCTTGGTCGGGGCGTTGCGCAGGTGTACAGGCACTTCGCGGCTCTTGTCCTGCTTCACAAAGGCCTTGGCCTGGTTGTAGGCGTTGTAGCCGGCATTGCTCTTGGCGGCCATCGCCAGGTAGATGACGGCCTGGCCCAACGCCAGCTCGCCTTCGGGGCTGCCCAGGCGCTCATAGGTCAGTGCGGCATCGTTGGCGATCTGCATTGCGCGCGGGTCGGCCAGGCCAATGTCCTCCCAGGCCATGCGCACAATGCGCCGGGACAGGTAGCGCGCATCGGCGCCGCCGTCGAGCATGCGGGTGAGCCAGTAAAGCGCGGCATCCGGGTGCGAGCCGCGCACCGACTTGTGCAACGCGGATATCTGGTCGTAGAAGTTGTCGCCGCCCTTGTCAAAACGGCGGCTGTTCAGGGTCAGCGCGTTCTGCAGGAAGTCTGCGGTGATCTTGGTCATGCCCGAAGCCTGCGCTGCCGTGCTGGTCTGCTCGAGCAAGTTCAAAAAGCGCCGGGCATCGCCATCTGCATAGCCAATGATGGTGTCGGTGGCCAGGTCATCAAACGCAAGATGGCCCAGCGCGATCTCTTGGGCACGCTTCAGGAGCAGGCGCAGTTCATCATCGGTCAGCGACTTGAGCACATAGACCTGGGCGCGCGACAGCAAGGCCGAGTTCACCTCGAACGAGGGGTTTTCGGTTGTCGCGCCAATGAAGGTGACCAGGCCGCTTTCGGCATAAGGCAGCAAGGCATCCTGCTGCGATTTGTTGAAGCGGTGGATTTCATCGACAAACAGGATCGTGTGTTTGCCCATCGCCAGGTTCTGCTGGGCCTGCTCCATCGCTGCGCGGATGTCCTTGACGCCGGAGAACACGGCAGACAGCGCAATGAACTCGCACTTGAAAGCGGTGGCCGTCAGCCGCGCCAAGGTGGTCTTGCCGACACCGGGCGGGCCCCAGAAGATCATCGAATGGGGTTTGCCGGACTGGAAAGCCAGCCGCAACGGCTTGCCTTCTCCCAGCAAGTGGGACTGGCCCACCACCTCATCCAGCGTCTTGGGGCGCAGCGCCTCGGCCAGCGGCGCGGCCGGTTCCTGGCTAAACAAATCAGCCATGCAGGCCTCCGGAACCACGGTGGGCTGTCCCGGCACACCGCAGCCATGGGCCCTCGGGGCAGGACGCTTGCCTACTACGTTTATGCACTGCAACCCTACTAATCCCTGGGGTGCATATGCCTTTGCTGATCTGGGTCACGATTTTTCGCAGAAAATAAGGGTTTATACGGATTCACGTCGCATCAGATATTACAGGGCTCTCATTGGCCCAGCCTATAACAACAGCCCCCGACATCGACGCCGCGCGCTCGAAGCCTTTGCGCCGAGCCAGCAGGAACGCTATTTGCCGCGCATGCACCCAGGGGTTTTTTTCTGATGCCCGTTTCCGCGACTCCATGCGCTGATGGCCTCCACTCCAAGTGGGCGCTAACCAGCAAGAACCAAGAGCCTTTATGAAATCACTGAAAACCAGGGACATTATCGCCCTCGGCTTCATGACCTTTGCCCTGTTCCTGGGGGCCGGAAACATCATTTTCCCGCCGCTGGTCGGCCTGTCTGCAGGAGAGAACCTGCTGGGCGCGACAACCGGCTTCCTGCTGACGGGCGTGGGCCTGCCGCTGCTGGGTGTGGTTGCACTGGCCCGCGTGGGCGGTGGTCTGGACCAGCTGACCCACCCGATTGGCCGCATCGCCGGCCTGGTGCTGGCCACGACGATCTATTTGACGATCGGCCCCTTCTTTGCCACGCCACGCACCGCCACCGTCTCGTTCGAGATGGGCATTGCGCCCTTTGTCGGCAATACCTCGATTGCACTGCTGGTGTTCAGCATCGTCTATTTCTCGCTGGTGCTGCTGCTGTCGCTGTTCCCCGGCAAGCTGATGGACACCTTGGGCAAGCTCATCACCCCGCTGCTGATTGCTGCGCTGCTGGCGCTGGGCGGCATGGCGGTGCTGGCACCCGTAGGTGGCTACAGCACGGCCAGTCCGGACTATGGCACGCAACTGGCTGCCTTTGCCCAGGGCTTTGTGCAGGGTTACCAGACCATGGACGCCCTTGCCTCGCTGGTGTTCGGCATCGTCATCGTCAACGCGATCAAGGACGCGGGCGTGACCGATACACGCCTGCACACCCGCTACGCCATCTATGCCGGGCTGATTGCCGCGGTGTGCCTGAGCCTGGTCTACATCTCGCTGTGCTACCTGGGCGCCACCAGTGGCGAGCTGGCGCAGAACACCGTCACCGGCGTGCAGATCCTCACCGCCTTTGTGCAGCACCGCTTCGGCAGCGCCGGCATCTGGCTGATTGCCGCAGTGATCCTGCTGGCCTGCCTGACCACCGGCGTGGGCCTGGTCAGCGCCTGCAGCAGCTTTTTCAGCCAGCTCACCGGTTTCTCCTACCGCAGTGTGGCGCTGTCCTTGTGCATCTTCAGCGCCGCCGTGGCCAACCAGGGCCTGGCGCAGCTGATCGAGATCGCCGGCCCGGTGCTGGTCGCCCTCTACCCCCCTGCGATTGCGCTGGTGTCGCTCAGCCTGCTGCAGCGCTGGCAGCAACCCACACGGGTCTATATCCCCGTGATGCTGGTGGCGCTGGTATTTGGTCTGGTCGATGGCGCCAAGGCGCTGCAATGGACCAGCGCCCTGCCCGCCTGGCTGGACCACCTGCCCGGCGCCGCGCTGGGCCTGGGCTGGGTCACCCCGGTGGCGGCCACCATGGTCTGCGCTGGCCTGGCCGACTGGTTTTTGGCACGCCGCCAAATACCGGTGCGCCCGTGATCGCGTATGAACCACATTCTGCCCAATGGATATTCAGTACCACCGTTAATATCGGCACTGGATATTCATTGGCAGCCTTATCTAGAACCGCCTAAGCCAAGCAGCTCAATACCGTCAGAACAGGCACCCAAGAATCGGAGAGACATTGAGCCTGCTTAAACCATGGTTATTCATGGTCCTTAATGACAATACTGTCAAAATCCAAAAATTTGTGGAGTTTCAGCAATGACGAATCCAACAGAAAATCCCCAAGCGGCCTCCGCTGCCAAAGCGCCCAAGAAGGGCTTCACCCGCCGCAAGTTCGTCGCCTCGGCGGCGGCCGTTGGTGCTGGCGTCGTGGGCTACCAGTATTTCTTCGGCAGCCAGTACCGTGCAGAAAAAGCAGACCGCCAAGTCGATGTACTGCTGATTGGCGGCGGCATCATGAGTGCCACCTTGGGCGTTTATCTGCAGGAGCTGGAACCCGGCTGGACCTATGAATTGTTCGAGCGCCTCGACCAGGTCGCCGAAGAAAGTTCGAACGGCTGGAATAATGCCGGCACCGGCCACTCGGCGCTGTGCGAGCTCAATTACACACCGATGGATAAAAATGGCAATGTGCAGATTTCCTCTGCCATTAACATTAATGAAAACTTCCAGGTGTCGCGCCAATTCTGGTCGCACCAGGTGCGTACCGGCGTATTGGGCAATCCCCGCGAGTTCATCAACTCCACGCCCCACATGAACCTGGTGTTCGGCGAAGAAAACCGCGCCTTCATCCAAAAGCGCCTCAAGGCCCTGGAAGCCTCGCCGCTGTTCACCGGCATGGAGTCGTCCACCGATCCGGAAAAGATCAAGGAATGGATTCCGCTGATGATGGAAGGCCGTGATCCGGCCGAAGTGGTGACGGCCACGCGCTCGCCGCTGGGCACCGATGTGAACCTGGGCGAGATCACGCGCCAGTTCTACAAGAACCTGTCGTCCAAGCCCAATTTCAAGCTCCACACGGGCCAGGAAGTGCGCTCCATCACGCGCAATAGCGATGGCTCCTGGCGCGTGTCGGCCTTCGACATGAAGGATGGCAGCAAGATCCAGACCGTGGATGCACGCTTCATCTTCATCGGCGCCGGTGGCGCGGCACTGCCGCTGCTGCAGCTGTCGGGCATCCCCGAGTCCAAGGTCTACGGCGGTTTCCCGGTGGGCGGCGAGTTCCTGGTCACCGAGAACCCGGCGATCACCGAACGCCATCTGGCCAAGGTCTATGGCCTGGCCGACACCGGCTCGCCTCCGATGTCCGTGCCCCACCTGGACACCCGTGTGCTGGACGGCAAGCGCGTGCTGCTGTTCGGGCCATTCGCGACCTGGTCGAGCAAGTTCCTGAAGAACGGCTCCTACTTCGACCTGGCCAAGGCCACGACCTTTGCCAACGTGATCCCGCAGCTGCAAGTGGGCGTCAACGAGTTTGCGCTGGTCAAGTACCTGGCCCAGCAGCTGAGCCTGAACAAGGAGCAGAAGATGGACGCGCTGCGCCATTACATGCCCGAGGCCAAGGATACCGACTGGCGCCTGTGGGAAGCCGGCCAGCGGGTGCAGATCATCAAGAATGACCCGGAAAAGGGCGGCATCCTCAAGCTCGGCACCGAAGTGGTCGTCGCCCAGGACCGTTCGCTGACCGCGCTGCTGGGTGCTTCGCCAGGCGGCTCGACCTCGCCAGCGATCATGCTGACCTTGCTGGAAAAGGCTTTCCCCGAGAAGGTCAAGAGCGCCGAATGGCAAGAGAAGATCCGCAAGATCGTGCCAAGCTACGGCGTCAAGCTCAACGAGAACCCTGCGCTGCTGCAGCAGGAATGGCAGGCCACCGAGCAGGCGCTGAACCTGGCGATTGCCTCGCCCAGCCTGCAAGGCGTCGAAGCCGGTGTGCAGCCCAATGAAAACATGAAGGACCTGAAGAAGGTGCCGGACATGGCACTGTAAGCCACAGCCGCAGCCGCCTACTGCGGCGGCCGCCCAGCAAAAAAGGTGTTCACCGCGATGGTGAACACCTTTTTTTATGGCCGCGCGGTGGGTCACCGCTCTTGAAGCACCGCTTACTGGCGAATCACTTCCGCACCAGAAGGAATCGCAAACTCGAACGTCGCGCCGGGCAGCGAAGGCAAAGCCTTGAAGCCGACAAAGCGCAGCACCGAGCGCTGGCCAAAGCCGTCCTCGATCTCCAGGGTCTGCAGCTCATCGCCCTTGAAGCCGACCTTGACCTGCTTGATCTGGCCGTCCTTGTTCTTGGGGATGGCCTGGGCCCATTGCTGGCCATCGGCCTCGGGCAGGCTGCTGACATCGAATTCGGCCTTGAGCGCCTGCAGGCTCGAAGCCGACGCCAGCAGCGCGGCAGGCGTCTGGCCCAGGGCCTTGCTCTGCTGGCGCTGGGTGACCTGGTTCAGGTCCGCGTCGTAGACGGTGAGCACCGAGCCATCGGCAACGATGGTCTGGTCAAACGGCTTTTGGTAGATGAACTTGAACTTGCCCGGCCGCTGGAATGCAAAGCTGCCGCTGGAGGTCTTGACGCGCCCTGCCTGGCCCTGCTTGGCAGGCGATGTCACCGTCTGCGTGAACTGGGCTTCGCCCGCCTGCGAGCTGGTCATGAACTTTTCCAGGCTTTGCAGGCCATCCGCCTGGGCCCAACCGGCCAGGCTGACCAGGGCTGCTGCTGCGATCCATTGTTTCATCGTGAATCCTTTCGGGCTTTGCGAACAAAGCCAATGCATGGGCCTTTTCAGGCCAACAAGGGGTTTGGAGTGCCGCAGCGGGCTACAAGTGCCCGCCGTTGGCCGCAAAGACGTTGGCTTTGCGAATGTTTACCGGCGATGGCGCTATTCTTCACCGCCAGGGCGGTGGGCGACCAGCACTTCGCGCTGGCCGCTGCCGGTCAAGGCGCTCACCAGGCCGGCGCGCTCCATCTCTTCGAGCAGGTTGGCCGAGCGGTTGTAGCCGATGCGCAGCTTGCGCTGCACGTAGGAGATGCTGGCCTTGCGGTCCTTGAGCACGATCTCGACCGCCTGGTCGTACATCGGGTCCTTCTCGCCACTGCCGCCGCCTTCCTCATCGCCGAAGCCCGAATCGCCGTCGCCCGTGCCCCCTTCGAGCACGCCGTCGATATAGTCGGGCTCGCCCTGCTCCTTGAGGTAGCTGACCACGCGGTGCACTTCCTCGTCGGATACAAAGGCACCATGCACCCGCACCGGGAAACCCGTGCCGCTGGCCATGTAGAGCATGTCGCCCATGCCCAGCAGCGCCTCGGCGCCCATCTGGTCCAAAATGGTGCGGCTGTCGATCTTCGATCCCACAGAGAACGCGATCCGCGACGGGATATTGGCCTTGATCAGGCCGGTGATCACATCGACGCTGGGGCGCTGGGTGGCCAGGATCAGGTGGATACCGGCAGCACGCGCCTTTTGCGCCAGGCGCGCAATCAGCTCTTCAATCTTCTTGCCGACGACCATCATCAGGTCGGCCAGCTCGTCGATCACCACGACGATGTGCGGCAGGCGCTGCAAGGGTTCGGGCGATTCGGGCGTCAGGCTGAACGGGTTGGGGATGCTTTCCTCGCGGGCCTTGGCCTCGTCGATCTTGGTGTTGTAGCCCGCCAGGTTGCGCACGCCCAGCTTGCTCATCAGCTTGTAGCGGCGCTCCATCTCGGCCACGCACCAGTTCAGGCCATTGGCGGCCTGCTTCATGTCGGTCACCACCGGGCACAGCAGATGCGGAATGCCTTCGTAGACCGACATTTCCAGCATCTTGGGGTCGATCATCATCAGCCGCACATCCTTGGCCTCGGCCTTGTAGAGCAGCGACAGGATCATGGCATTGATACCCACCGACTTGCCCGAACCGGTGGTACCGGCAACCAGTACATGCGGCATCTTGGCCAGGTCGGCCACCACCGGCTTGCCGATGATGTCCTTGCCCAGGCCCATGGTCAGCAGGCTCTTGGCATCGTGGTACTCGTGCGAGCCCAGGATTTCGGTCAGGCGGATGGTCTGGCGCTTGGCATTGGGCAGCTCCAGCGCCATATAGGTCTTGCCGGGGATGGTCTCGACCACGCGGATCGACACCAGGGACAGCGAACGCGCCAGGTCCTTGGCCAGGTTGACGATCTGCGAGCCCTTGACGCCGGTGGCCGGCTCGATCTCGTAGCGGGTGATCACCGGGCCGGGCGCGGCCTCGACCACGCGCACCTCGACGCCAAAGTCCTTGAGCTTTTTCTCGATCAGGCGGCTGGTCATCTCCAGGGTTTCATAGGAGACGCTCTCCTGCGTCTTCGGCGCAGCATCGAGCAGGTCCACCTGCGGCAGACGGGTGTCGCGCAGCTCGTTGAACAGCGGCTTCTGCCGCTCCTTGACCACACGGGCGCTGGGCTGCGCCTGGGGCTTGAGCGGCTGGGCGATGTGCAGGCCCGCATCGGCGGCCGCGCTGCGCGGCGCTGCGGGCAGCATGCTGTCCAGGCCATCGCCGGTCGGATCCATGCGCGAGGCCATCGGCGCGGGGGCTGCGCTGCTGACCTCGGCCTCACGCGCCTGCGCTGCCTTCTTGCCGACAGCCTTGTCGGCAGCGGCTTCACGCCGCAGCATCAGCTTTTGCAACGTGCGCTCGATCCCGGCGCCCACCTTCTCGGCAATCTGGCCCCAGGAGAAGCCCAGAATCCAGGACAGGCCCAGCAGCAGCAGCATGACGCCGACAATGCCCGAGCCGGTAAAACCCATCCAGCGCTCGGCCAGCGGGCCCAGCAAAAAGCCCAGCACGCCGCCGGCAGCGCCGGGCAGGATGGGCTCAAAACGGTAGAGACGCGACCACTCCAGCGCCGCGCTGGCCAGCAGCAGCAGCACCAGGCCACCCCAGAACACAATGCGGCGCAGCCACAGCGGGCGCGGGTCGTTGGGGGGAGCCTCGCCCGCGCGCAGCCAGCGCGCCAGCGAAGAGAACCAGGCGAGCACGGCGGCGACCACCAGCCACCAGACCGAAAAGCCGACCATGAAATAGCCGCCGTCAGACACCATCGCGCCCAGGCGCCCCATCCAGTTGCTGACGTCACCCGCGACCTGGGTGCCCGAGGTGGACCAGGCCGGATCCTTGGGTGAGTAGCTGACCATCGCCGCGACGCAAAATGCCATCAGCAGAAAACTGATGATGAGCACCAGCTCATGCCCAAAACGGCGAACCCCCATCACCAGCGAGTGGCCAGCATGGGGTGGTGTCTTTGATTTCTTTGAAGAGTAAGCCATAACCTAGGAGCCAGAGCTTACCCTAAGCGGATTGCAAATTCGATAGCAGACCAGGCGCCTGGAGCCGGGTGATGCCCTGCTGCGACGCGGTGGTTCAGGCAAAGGCGGGGCAGCTTGCAGCAGCCCACCGCCCGCCAGCGCCATTGCAGCGCCTGGTGATTGGCAAAAATACACAATAAAAACATCGATCTCATGCGCGTGAAGCATGGGCTTGTGCGGCGCTCGCACCCCTGCCATCCGGCAATACGCAACATTTTGTAATCTACCTATCTTCCTACAATCCCACCCCTTGCGCCAGTGCGCCGCAACGATTGTTGTCATTAAGGCGGGGCGGTGGTGCCAGCCGGCGGCCGGCCCTGCGATGACTTGCAACAATCAAGGACATTGACACAAGCCATCCCCAAGCGGGCCGCAGTGTTTGATACTCTTTCATGTTTTGCTGCGCACACGCCAGCCCTTGATTGATTCGCAGATGCCCTGCATCTGCCCCCATGAATGCGATAGGAGTTCTATGTCTGCCGTCCAACAACATGCCAAAGTACTGATTCTGGGCTCGGGCCCTGCGGGCTATACGGCCGCCATCTATGCGGCACGCGCCAACCTCGACCCCGTCCTGATCACCGGCATGGCTCAGGGCGGCCAGTTGACGACCACGACCGAAGTGGACAACTGGCCTGCCGACGTGATGGGCGTGCAGGGCCCCGCGTTGATGCAGCGCTTCCTGGAGCACGCAGAGCGCTTCAAGACCCAGATCATCTTCGACCACATCGACAAGGTGGATTTCAGCAAGCGCCCCTTCACACTGACCGGCGGCAGCGGCACCTACACCTGCGACAGCCTGATCATCGCCACCGGCGCATCGGCCAAGTACCTGGGTCTGCCCACCGAAGAGGCCTTCATGGGCCGTGGCGTGTCGGCCTGCGCCACCTGTGACGGCTTCTTCTACCGGGAGCAGCCGGTGTGCGTGATCGGCGGTGGCAACACGGCCGTGGAAGAGGCGCTGTACCTGTCCAACATCGCCAGCAAGGTCACCCTGGTGCACCGCCGCGACAAGTTCAAGGCCGAGCCCATCCTGGTCGACAAGCTGATGGAGAAGGTCCAGGAAGGCAAGATCGAGCTCAAGACCCACTTCACCCTCGATGAAGTGCTGGGCGACCAGTCGGGCGTCAACGGCATCCGCATCAAGAGCACGCAAGACGGCCACACCGAAGACATCGCGCTGCAAGGCTGCTTCATCGCCATTGGCCACCACCCCAATACGGACATCTTCCAAGGCCAGCTGGAGATGGAAAACGGCTACCTGGTGACCCAGATGGGCCGTGGCGGCTTCGCCACACAAACCAGCGTGCCCGGCATCTTTGCTGCTGGCGACGTGCAAGACCATGTCTACCGCCAAGCCATTACCAGCGCGGGTACCGGCTGCATGGCCGCGCTCGATGCCCAGCGCTTCCTGGAACAGGAATAAGCCGACCAGCGATGGGGATAGCCCAAATTTTGCTTTCGGGCTATAATCCTTGGCTTTGCTGCTTGCCGCCTTTTGCTATTTCGCAATCCCCGGCGCGTGAACAGGAAACTACGGCAGGTTGACCCACGGTCTTGCACCACGGGCAGACCTGCTGTGAACATGGGCTACCGCCACCCTTTGACTGGCGAGGTGAGGCTGCAAGCCGCGCTGCCTTTGACGAGGCAGACAGGGCAAGCAGCTGTTAAAACTTTCGGAGTGTCCTGATGGCACGCGTTTGCGAAGTAACGGGCAAGAAGCCCATGGTGGGAAACAACGTTTCCCACGCCAACAACAAAACCAAGCGCCGGTTCCTGCCGAACCTGCAATATCGCCGTTTCTGGGTGGAAACTGAAAACCGCTGGGTTCGCCTGCGTGTTTCCAGCGCCGCTCTGCGTCTGATCGACAAGAACGGTATTGATTCTGTGCTCGCAGACCTGCGCGCACGTGGCCAAGCTTAAGGAGTATCACCATGGCATCCAAAGGCGGACGCGAAAAAATCAAGCTGGAATCGACTGCCGGCACCGGTCACTTCTACACGACCACCAAGAACAAGAAGACAATGCCTGAAAAGATGTTGATCACGAAGTTCGATCCCAAGGCTCGCAAGCATGTGGATTACAAGGAAGTGAAGCTGAAGTAATCAGCCTGTACGCCGCCATTCATAGGGCGGCATGCAAACACCACAAAGGACACCTCGGTGTCCTTTGTGTTTTCTGCGTCCCGCATCAGGCCCGGGGCGGCAGGCCCAGCTGCGCATGCATCATGCGCCCCAGGCTGCGGTAGGCCTCGTCCACGACATCGGTAAACGGCATGCCGCAGCTCAGGCGCAGAAAGTGGTCATAGTGACCGGTATTGCTGAACATGTCGCCAGGCGCAACCCGGATGCCGATGGCCAGCGCCTCGTCATAGAGGCGGCTGGACGAGATTTGCTCAGGCAGCTCCAGCCAGATGCTCAGGCCGCCGGCCGGCAGGCTCAGGCGCGTGCCAATCGGGAAATAGCGCGCAACCGCCTGCGCAGCGGCCTGGCGCTGCACGCGCAGCTGCTGGCGCAGGCGCACCAGGTGCCGCATGTACGACGGCGAGCCCACGGTGCGCGCACCCAGCAGCTGGGGCCAGACCGGCAGGTTGCGTGAGCGCGCGAACTTGATCATCTGCACGCGCTCCTGCCAGCGCCCGGCATTCATCCAGCCCAGGCGCAGGCCCGGCGCATAGCTTTTGGACAGCGAGGAGCAATAGATCACCGAGCCGTCGGTGTCCCAGGCCTTGCAGGGCTTGAGCACCTCGTCGGATTCGACAAATTCGCGGTAGATATCGTCCTCGATCAGGGCCACCCGGTACTCGCGGCACAAGGCCACCAGGCGTTTCTTGTGGCTGTCGGGCATCGTCGCGCCCTGGGGCATCTGCAAGTGGGGCACCACCACGACGGCCTTGAGGTTGGGATGGGTGCGCAGCGCCAGCTCCAGCGCCTCGATCGACATGCCGGTATGCGGGCTCGACGGGATCTCCAGCGCCTGCAGCTTCTTGGCTTCGATCGCCTGCAGGATGCCGTAGAAGGTAGGCGATTCAATCGCCACCATGTCGCCCGGCTGGGTCAGCGCATCCAGCGCCAGGTTCACCGCCTCGGAATTGCCAAAGGTGGCCGCAATGTCCATCGGCGCCAGGCGCACGCCGAACCCCAGCGCATAGCGCGCCATCGAGGCCTGAAAATCCGGATGGGTGAACGGCGCCGAAGGCCCGTGCACGAGGATCTGGGGCTGCTCGCGCAGCAAGGCCACGGCCAGCTGGTTGAGCAGCTTGGCATCAAACAGCTCGGGCGCCGGCATCGCGCTGCCCAAGTCCACCTTCAGCGGCCCCTTGAGGCGCGCCTTGTTCAGGTACTCGGCCGCGCGCTCGCCGATGCCTTCAAAGCGGTGGTCCTGCATCGGGAAGGGGCCCAGCTGCTGGGGTTCGCGCGCGGCAGGCATCTGCAAGGCCGTGTCGCTGACGAAATAGCCCACGCGGGGCCGCGCCTCGATCAGCCCGCGCGACTCGAGCACGCGCAGCACCTGCAGCGCGGTGCTGTGGCTTACGTGGTGCTGGCGCCGGATATCGCGCACCGAGGGCATGCGCGCGCCTACGCCCAAGGTCTGCTGGGCAATGGCCTGCTCAAAATGCGCTGCGATGCGCTCGTACAGAAACGCATCGTCGGCGGGCGGGTGGCCGGCCGCATCCGCAGCATGGCTTTCGGGGATCTCACACAGACTTTCTTCTAACAGCGGCACAGCAGGACTCCTGGTTCCGGGAACCTGTCCATCGCCTTGTGCGCCACCGCAGTGGCAGGACCCGATTCCCCTACGCAGCGCTATGGTCTCAGGTTCAACCCTGACAGAACAGATACAGAAACTGCGATTTTGAACCAGAACAGCCGCTTTGTGCCTGCGCTGTTCTGCCCGACCCTTGCCGCGACTGTGTCTGTTGCGTTGGGCGGCGTTTTTTTACGCTAGAGCCCTGTTCTGAAACGCCCAGGAAAGCGCAACAATGACCACCAGCACCACCGCCCGCCTCGCCACGGCCCTGCCTGGCACCGCCACCACCCCGGCCCAGACCAGCGCCCCGGCACAGCCCTGCACGCACAGCAGCAGCCTGGCCTTGCGGGCGGGCCAGGGCCAATGGCTGTATCTGGAGGCCGGCAGCAGCCTGTACTGCCGCGCCGGGCAGCTGACCATCAGCTCGCCCTGGCACAGCGCACTGCGCTTGCAGGCGGAAGACGCCCCGCACTGCAATGGCGCACATGCGGGCTGGTACTGGCTGCAGGCAGAAGGCCTGCAGCCCGCCCAATTGCTGGTGCAGGTGCAGGCCTATGCGGGCTGGCGTGCCGGTTGGCGCAGTGTGGCCGACTGGCTGGGCTGGAAGGACTGACTTAGAGCCGCTAACACGGCCCAGCAAACCGCAGGTTTGCGGTTGAGACGAGACGCCAAGCCGCAGACAGTACGGTAGTACGGCAAGACTTGGCAACGATGTATCAAGGGTTGTGTTAGTGGCTCTTACTTGCGTTGCCAGACGGCGGCAAAGAAGCCGTCTGTCTGGTGCAGATGGGGCCACAGGCGCAGGTACAGGCTGCCGCTGTCGCCGCCGCTGCACAGGCTGGCGGCTTGCTCGACCTTCAGGCCTGCCAGCAGCTCGCCAGCATCGAGCGGCACAAAGTCCGGGTGGGCGGCAGCAAAGGCCTCGGCGATCGCCTCGTTCTCAGCGGGCAGGATGCTGCAGGTGGCATAGACCAGGCGGCCGCCGGATTTCACCATGCGGGCGCTGCTGGCCAGAATGGCGGTCTGCTTGGCCGTCAGCTCCTCGATCGCCTTGGGGCTCTGGCGCCATTTCAGATCGGGATTGCGGCGCAGGGTGCCCAGACCCGAGCAGGGGGCATCGACCAGCACGCGGTCCATCTTGCCGGCCAGGCGCTTGACCCGCTCATCGCGCTCATGCGCAATCGCAGCCGGATGCACGTTGGACAGGCCCGAGCGGGCCAGGCGCGGTTTGAGCGCCTCCAGGCGGTGGGCCGACACATCAAAGGCATAGAGACGCCCGGTGCTGCGCATCATGGCGCCAATGGCCAGGGTCTTGCCGCCAGCGCCGGCGCAGAAGTCGGTCACCATCTCGCCGCGCTTGGCATCCAGCAACAAGGCCAGCAGCTGCGAGCCCTCGTCCTGCACTTCAACACGGCCTTTGACAAAGGCGTCCAGGCGCGACAGCGCAGGTTTGTCCGCCACGCGCAGGCCCCAGGGCGAGTACGGGGTGGGCTCGGCCTGGATGCCCGCCTGCTTGAGTTCTTTTTGCAGCTCGCTGCGCTTGGTCAACAAGGCATTGGCGCGCAGATCCAGCGGTGCCATCTCCAGCATGCTGGCGGCCAGCTGCTCGAACTGCTCACCCACCTGGGCCTGCAAAGGCTCCACCAGCCACTCGGGCAGGTTGTGGCGGTGCTGGGGCATGAGGCTGTCGGGCGCAATCGCGTCGCAGTCATCCAGCCATTGCACTTCCTGGTCGCTGAGCGCGCTTTTGACAAAGCTGCGCGGGCCGGCAAAGCCCAGAATGGCCAGGCGGCGCTCGCGCGCGCCGCTGCCCGAGCGTGCCAACGATTCAAACAGCGTTTTCTTGCGCAGCACGGTGTACACCGTTTCTGCCAGGGTGCCACGCTCGCGCGGCCCCAGGTTGCGGTGTTCACGGAAATAACGCGACACCACGGCGTCGGCCGGGTGTTCAAAAGTAAGGGCCTGCGCAACCAGCTCGGCGCAGGCATCTAAAAGGGCTTTGGGATGCATAGCCGCTATTGTCCCATTGCGCCAGTATCCGGGCACCAGGCCCGGCTTAGAAGCTGTTCTAGGTGCCGATGGGGGCAGCACCGCTGCGCGCGCTAGCGGGCTGCTCCGCACGGTCATGGACCAGGCCCCAGGGCATGGCCGCCAGCTGCCGCAGGCCTGTAGGACCCAGCGCATCGACATGGGTGATCCACAGCGGCATCAGCTTGCACAGCAGCAGCTCGCGCTCCAGGTAGCCGCGCCACTGCAGCTCCAGGCGCTTGTTGTCCTGGTAGTGCACGCCGGGCCGCTCGAGTACCAGCACCAGCGCATAGGCGCCTGCCAGGCTGCGCAGCGGCCGTGCCAGCAGCCAGGCGCGGCGCAAGCGCGGGCAGTGGTGCAGGTGGATCTGCAGCGCAGCCAGCTCGCTGGCCCACAGCGGATGCGGCAGCGTGGTGCAGGCGCGCGCGCCCAGCAGACTGCCGTGTGCCAGCCGCTCATCGCGCAAGGCCTGTAGCTGCGTGCGGGCGAGCACCTCGCGCTCGCGCCAGTCGCTGCGCAGCTGGCGCACCGAGGCCTCGTCAAAATCCTCGTCTTCGAGCACATCGAGCACGCCCATGGCCAGCCGGCACCAGGCCGCGCCCATGGCCGGCAGCTGTGCAAAGGCCTGTGCCAGGTACTGCAGTTGCGCCTCCCAGTCCATGCCCATGTGCAGGCTGGCGCAGGCGGCCAGCGCGCGGGCATTTGCAGGCTCCAGCTCCAGCGCGCGCTGGTAGATGGGCAAGGGGGCATCGTGGTGCTGCAAGGCCGTGCTCTGCAGTTGCCAGCCCAGCTCCACCAGCTGGTCGGCATCGAGGTAGGGCTCGCGCGGCATCAGCGCAGCCACGCGTGCGGCCGAGGCGCTCAGGATCTTGCGGTAGGCCAGCCAGTCATGGCCATGGCGTACACACCAGCGCTGGTCGAGCAGCTCGATCCAGCGCTCCGAGCGCTTGCCCAGCCAGGCCAGGCAGTTGCTGCTGGACATCGGCGTGAGGCCGGGAGGCACATCGAGGCCCCGCAGCCGCTCGCGCAGGCTGGGGGGCGTGTCCTGGTAGCCGGCGGGCGCATGGTATTCCTGTTTCCAGCCCTGGTAGACCCAGTTGACATCCATGCGGTGGTTCATCACGCCCGCCATCAGGCTGAACGGCCCCATCGGCGAGGCCAGTTCGCGGGCGCGCAGCCAGTGCATGGTCCAGAACTGCTCGCGGAACCAGCGCCCGCGCACCGCCACTTCGGACAGCGCCTCGCCCATCAGCGGTTTGCTGACCCAGCGGGCCGCCATGCGGTCGGCCACCGCCTCGTCCTGCCGCGCCACGACAAAGCTGGCCGCCCACCAGCGCGGCAGATACCAGCGCATGAAGCGTTCATTGGCCCAGCCCAGCCGCGTCATCTGGCGCGCATCGGCCAGCCGGTCATGCAGGCCTTGCAGGCGGCGGCGGGCGCGGTAGACCGCCGCCTGCAGCCATCCCTGGCGGCGGCGCAGATGGCTGTATTCCTGCGCAATCATCGCCACCAGACGGGGCCGGTCAATCGCCATCGCCAGCGGCAGGCCCAGCAGCAGGTGGTAGCGTGCCGGCAGCAGCCCGCCCAGCCGCATCTGCTGCGCTATGCGCAGGCCGTAGTCCTCGGTGATCACCAACTGGGAAATATGCGGGCCGCGCACCTTCTGGCGGATGCGTTCCAGCGCCTCAAACAGGCGCGGGCATTCGGCAGCGGGCACGGCGATGCCCTCGGGGTCGACCCAGTCGGAACGGGTCAGGCGCAGCACACTGATCAGCAGCGCCACACCCGCGAAAAAACCAAAGATCTGCAGGCCGTAAAAGCCTTGGTAAACATAGGACAGTACTGACCAGGCCAGCAAGGCCAGGCCCAGCAGCAGACCGCCCCACACCCACAGTCCTGCCAGCAAGGCCATGCCCAGGACATGGCGGTCAAATCTGGCCGGGTCGTTCGCAGCGGCCTGCACATAGGCATCGACCCGCTGCACAAAATCGATCTGCTCCACCCCACCCTCCGAATAAGTTCTTGCCCAGCGATGCCATTCGGTCTGCTAGGCTTGTTTATTTTTCGGATTATGGAACAGCACCCTATGCCAGCACCAGCTATTTCGCCCGGGCTCTACCGCCACTACAAGGGCCGGCTCTACCAGGTCTGGCAACTGGCGCAGCACAGCGAGACACGCGAATGGCTGGTGGTCTACCAGGCCCTGTATGGCGATTACGGCTGGTGGGTGCGGCCGGCGGCCATGTTCAGCGAAGACGTGGAAGTGAACGGCCAGCGCCAGCCCCGGTTTGCGGCTTATACGCCACAGACCGAAACGCCTGACCCGATTTAACAGTGTTGGGCAGCGCTCAGCGCGCCTGCAGCAGCGCGCGCACGGCCTTGGGGTAGATCTGGTGCTCTTGCACCAACACGCGCGCGGCCAGCAGCTCGGCCGTATCGCCCGGCAACACGGGCACCAGGCCCTGCTCCAGAATGGGGCCGGCATCCAGATCGGCGGTGACCTGGTGCACCGAGCAACCGGCAAATTTGCAACCGGCATCAATCGCGCGCTGGTGGGTGTGCAGCCCGGCAAAGGCCGGCAGCAGCGAGGGGTGGATATTGATGAGCCGGCCGCTGTAGTGCGAGACAAAGCCAGGGGTCAGAATGCGCATGAACCCGGCCAGCACTACCAGCGAAGGCGCGTGGGCGTCGATGCACTGCACCAGTGCCGCGTCAAAGCTCTCGCGGCTGTCATAGGCCTGGTGGTCCACCACGGCGGTGGCAATGCCCTGCGCTTGCGCAAACTGCAGGCCGCCGGCCTGGGCCTTATTGCTGATGACCGCCGCCACCCTCGCTCCCAAGGTCTCCTGCCAGCGCTCTTGCTGCGCGGTTCGCACGATGGCCGCCATGTTGGAGCCGCTGCCGGAGATCAGGATGACGATGTTTTTCATGGAGGCGGCATTATCGCAGGGTGCAGAACGTCCCGAAACACGTTGCACCGTCAAATGGCGGATAATCAAAGGCTTTACTGAATTCACAGCCACGTTTACGGGCTCGCCCGCAGTTACTCCATGAGCGCAAAAGCACCTGTCGATCCGATTCGCAAATTCCTCGAAACCGCCCGCCACCAGATTTCCGTGGGCAATCTCACCGGTGCAGCCCAAACGCTCAATGATGCGCGGCAGCGCGCGCCACGCGATCCACGCCTGTTCGTGCTCGCCAGCCTGATGGCCGAAAAGTCGGGCAACCTCCAAGGCGCCTTCGACGCGATGCAGCGCAGCGTGACCCTAGCGCCAGACTGGGCGCCAGGCCTGTTGGAACAAGCCTTGCTGTATGCCCGCCACAACCGCGAGCACGAAGCCATGGCAGCCGCCGAAAAAGTGATTGCGCTGGAGCCCAACAATGCCCGCGTGATTGCCGGCGTTGTCGATATCGCCCACCGCATCGGCAATACGGAGATGGCCATCCGCCACCTGCGCCGTGCGCTGGAATTGATTCCTGGTGACCGTACACTGCGCCGCCATCTGGCGGTAGACCTTGGCACGGTGCGCCAGTATGACGATGCCCTGGCGGTATTCGGCCCATTGATCGACGAGCAGCCGGACGATCACCTCTCGCGCATCGGCCGTGTGCAGATGCTGCAAGCGCGTGGCACCATGCAAGAGGCCCTGCCCGATACCGAAGCCTTGCTCGCCCTGCAGCCGGACGACAAGGTCTACCAGTACTACCACCAGCTGGCCCTGGGCCAGGTGCCCGCACATGTGCCGGTCGAGCTGACCACCCACATGTTCGATGACATGGCCTCGGTCTATGACATGCACATGGTGCGCCACCTGGCCTACAGCCTGCCCAAGCAGGTGGCCGACCAGCTGCTGCAGATCTACCCGGACCGCCGCTTCAACCTGCTGGACCTGGGCTGCGGCACCGGCCTGCTGGGCGCTACGCTGGGCGCCATTGATGGCTACATCCTGGGCGTCGATATGTCGGGCAAGATGCTGGAGCAAGCGGCCAAGCACAAGGTCTACTACAAGTTCCACCAGGTCAACCTGCTCGAGGCGCTGGCTGCCACACCGGCGAACACCTTCGAGGCCATCACCGCGCTGGACGTGCTGATCTATGTCGGCGACCTGCAGCAGACCCTGGCCGATGCCTACCGGGTGCTGACCCCTGGCGGCGTGCTGATCTTCTCCTGCGAGCACGGCGACGTCACCGGCCCGGACAGCCAGTTGCAACCCTTTGGCCGCTACACCCATACCCTGAGCAGCACCGTGCGCCTGGCCAAGGCGGCAGGCTTTGAGCAGGTCGATACCCGCGATGTAGAACTGCGCATGGAAGCCGGTCAGGCCGTGGACGGCTTTGTGGTCACCGCCTACAAGCCCAAGCAAGCCTGATAGGCAGCGGCGCCCAGAGCACTGACCAGAAAGAAAAAGGCCTTGTCTTGCGACAAGGCCTTTTTGCTGCTGTCATCGAAGGCGGCCGTCAGGCTGTCAACCTCGAACTCTTGGGCACATGGGCCATCAGAAACTCCATCTGGTCCGTCAGAATGCGCCGGTTGCGCAGGATGAAATCCTCCCAGAGGCTGGGCGTGTAAGGCGCATAGAGCAGCGGCATATGCGCCTGCTCGGGCGTGCGGCCAGCCTTGTGGTGGTTGCACGAGGCGCAGGCCGTCACCACATTCATCCAGGTATCGGGCCCCTTCTGGGACACCGGGATCACGTGCTCACGCGTCAGATGTTCTTCGTCGAAATGCTCGCCGCAGTAGGCGCAGATATGGCGGTCCCGGCCAAACAGCTTGCTGTTGGTGAGCGTCATGCGCATCGCAAAGGGGTCAATGCCGGGCTTGCCACGTGTGCCAATGATGCTGGCGACCTCAATGCGCGACTGCAGGCCGGTGATGGCGTTGTGGCCGCCACGGAAGCAGGCCACACTTGAGCCCGCCTCCCAGCGCACATCGCCTGCTGCGTAGTGCGTCACCGCCTCCTGCAGACTGATCCAGGATTGCGGAACGCCACTTGCCGATAACTTCAACACCTTCACAATGGGCCTCCTGCGCATTGGGAATTGAACCGAAATACCGTTGACCCGCGCGGCGCCTGGCCACGAAAAATGCCACTGCCCACGCACATGCCGCACGCAGACCCGGGCACCAAGTCATAATGGCCAATATACACTTTTATCGTGAAATTGCACACCAGCGCTCGGATCGAAAGCGCAAGCCGCTACAAAAAACAAAGCAAAGATGAAGATCTTCAGAGGACTTGACCACCCCGAGGTCACCAGGCATTGCGCGCTGACCATCGGCAATTTTGATGGGGTGCACCGGGGCCACCAGGCCATGCTGGCGCTGCTGCGCAGCGAAGCGCAGCGCCGGGGTCTGGCCAGTTGCGCACTCACCTTCGAGCCCCATCCGCGCGACTATTTTGCCCAGCTGCTGCACAAGCCCGATCTGGCGCCCGCCCGCATCTCCACGTTGCGCGACAAGCTCGACCAGCTGGCCCAATGCGGCATCGACCAGACGATTGTGCTGCCCTTCAATGCACGCCTGGCGGCGCAGGCCCCGCAGGCCTTCATCGACGATGTGCTGCTTCAAGGGCTGGGCACGGGCTACCTGTTGGTGGGCGACGACTTCCGTTTCGGCCACCAGCGCGCGGGCGACTACGCCAAGCTGGTCGACGCCGGCCGCAAGCAGGGCTTCGATGTAGCAAGAATGAACAGCTACGAATCCGATGGCCTGCGCGTGTCCAGCACGGCGGTGCGCCATGCGCTCAGCCAGGGCGACATGCCGGCGGCGGCCAAGTTGCTGGGCTACCCCTATGCGATATCCGGCCATGTGGTGCATGGCCGCAAGCTCGGCCGCCAATTGGCCGAAAGCCGCGCGGGCGCAGGCGATGGCTTTCGCACGTTGAACCTGCGTTTTGACCACTGGAAACCGGCGGCCAGCGGCATTTTTGTCGTGCTGGTGCACGGCCTGTCGGCAGAGCCGCTGCCCGGCGTGGCCAATCTGGGCGTGCGCCCCTCGCTGGACCCCAATGACGTCAATGGTGGCCGCGTGCTGCTGGAGACCCATTGCCTGCAATGGCCCGCCGAACTGGGTGGTGACGGGGCATACGGTAAAATCATCCGAGTGGAACTCCTACACAAACTGCACGACGAGCTCAAATACGACAGTCTGGACGCCCTGACCACAGGGATTGCCAAGGACTGCGCGGATGCCCGTGCCTTCTTTCATACGGCCAGCCACGCCGAAACCCGTCGCCAGACCACGCGCGACCGAATTTGACGCTGACCTGACTGCGCCGTGCCGCGCAGAAGTCAGCCGTCGCCTGCACGCCCGTGCACGTCAGACAACGCTTCTGCGCTATACATTTTTCCACTGACCGGCATGATCACCCCGCCCGGATCAGGACCATGTTTTGCTTTGAAGGTATTTATGTCCGACAAATCGTCTCCCGCAGAAAAGGCCTCTGCGTACCGCGCCACCTTGAACATGCCCGACACCCCGTTTCCGATGCGGGGCGATCTGCCCAAGCGCGAACCGGCCTGGGTGCAGGAATGGGAGGACAAGGGTATCTACAAGCGTCTGCGTGCTGCCCGCAGCGGCGCGCCCAAATTCATCCTGCACGATGGCCCGCCCTACGCCAACGGCAAGATCCACATCGGCCACGCCGTCAACAAGATCTTGAAGGACATGATCGTCAAGAGCCGCCAACTGGAAGGCTATGACGCGCTGTACGCGCCTGGCTGGGACTGTCACGGCCTGCCGATCGAGAACGCGATCGAAAAGCTCCATGGCCGCAACCTGCCCCGCGACGAGATGCAGGCCAAGAGCCGCGCCTTCGCCACCGAGCAGATCGGCCAGCAGATGGCGGATTTCAAGCGCCTGGGCGTGCTGGGCGACTGGGACCACCCCTACAAGACCATGAACTATGCCAATGAGGCGGGCGAGCTGCGCGCACTCAAGAAGGTCATGGAGCGTGGCTTTGTCTACCGGGGCCTGAAGCCGGTCTACTGGTGCTTTGACTGCGCCTCGTCGCTGGCCGAGTTCGAAATCGAATACGCCGACAAGCAAAGCCAGACCCTGGATGTGATGTTCCCGGCGGCCGACCCGGCCCGGCTGGCGGCCGCCTTCGGCCTGGCCAAGCTGGACAAGGAAGCCTTCATCGTCATCTGGACGACCACCGCCTGGACCATCCCGGCCAACCAGGCCCTGAACGTCAACCCCGATCTGGAATACAGCCTGGTCGATACCGGGCGCGGCCTGCTGGTGCTGGCCAGCGCGCTGGTGGACAAGTGCATGGAGCGCTGGGGGATCGACGGCAAGGTGATCGCATCGGCGCCCGGCAAGGTGCTGGACCACATGCCCTTCAAACACCCGCTGGCCCATGTGGACAAGGGCTATGACCGCATTTCGCCCGTCTACCTGGCCGACTATGCGACGGCCGACGACGGTACCGGTATCGTGCACTCGGCGCCCGCCTACGGTCTGGATGACTTCAACTCCTGCGTCAGCAATGGAATGGACTACAAGGACATTCTCAACCCGGTGCAGGGCAACGGCGTCTATGCGCCCGAGCTGCCGCTGTTCGGTGGCCAACATATCTGGAAGGCTGTGCCGGTCATCCTGGACGCGCTCAAGGTCGCCGGCCGCCTGATGGACACCAAGACCATCACCCACAGCTACCCGCATTGCTGGCGCCACAAGACGCCGGTGATCTACCGCGCCGCCGCCCAGTGGTTCATCCGCATGGACGAAGGCGAAGGCGTGTTCACCGACCCGGCCCAAAAGCCGGCACAGACTCTGCGCCAGATCGCGCTGGACGCGATCGAGCACACCAGCTTCTACCCGGAAAACGGCCAGGAGCGCCTGCGCGCGATGATCGCCGGCCGTCCGGACTGGTGCATTTCGCGCCAGCGCAGCTGGGGTGTGCCCATCCCCTTCTTCCTGCATGTGGACACGGGCGCGCTGCACCCGCGCACGATGGAGATCCTGGACCAGGCGGTCGAGATCGTCGAAAAGGGCGGCATCGAGGCCTGGAGCCGTGTGACCAGCGAAGAGATCCTGGGTGCCGAAGAAGCCAAGCTCTACACGAAGAGCACCGACATCCTGGAAGTCTGGTTCGATTCGGGCTCGACTTTCTGGCATGTGCTGCGCGGCACCCACGCCGAGCACCACCACGACAGCGGCCCTGAGGCCGACCTGTACCTCGAAGGCCATGACCAGCACCGGGGCTGGTTCCACAGCTCCCTGCTGCTGGCCTCGGCCATCTTTGGCCGCGCGCCCTACAAGGGGTTGCTGACCCACGGCTTCACCGTCGACGGCCAGGGCAAGAAGATGTCCAAATCGCTGGGCAACACCGTCGCGCCGCAGGATGTGAGCGGCAAGATGGGCGCCGAGATCATCCGCCTGTGGGTGGCTTCGACCGACTACTCGGGCGACCTGGGCATCGACGACAAGATCCTCGCCCGCGTGGTAGACGCCTACCGCCGCATCCGCAATACCCTGCGTTTTCTGATAGCCAACATCAGCGACTTCGACCTGGCTAAGGATGCGGTCGCCTACGAGGACATGCTGGAGATCGACCGCTGGGCGCTGGCACGCTCGGCGCAGTTCCAGGCAGAGCTGCTGGCGCACTACAAGGTCTACGAGTTCCACCCGGTGGTGGCCAAGCTGCAGCTGTTCTGCTCTGAGGACCTGGGTGGCTTCTACCTGGATGTCCTCAAGGACCGCCTCTACACCAGCGCCGAAGGCAGCCTGGCACGCCGCTCGGCCCAGACCGCGCTGCACCAGATCACCCAGGCGATGCTGCGCTGGATGGCGCCTTTCCTGTCCTTCACCGCCGAAGAGGCCTGGAAGATCGTCGGCAACAGCGAAACCATCTTCCTGGAGAAATTCTGCGACCTGCCCGCTGGCGACGAAGCCCTGCTGGCCAAGTGGGCCCGCATCCGCGAGATCCGCGATGTGGTCAACAAGGACATCGAAACCCTGCGGGCCGATGGCAAGGTGGGGGCATCGCTGCAGGCCGAGGTGGCCATCAGCGCCCAGCCTGAAGACCTGGCGCTGCTGCAGACCCTGGCCGACGACCTGAAGTTTGTGCTGATCACCTCGGCCGCCACGGTGGCCGCCGGTGATGCGCTGAGCGTGGCCGTCAACCCATCGGACAAGGCCAAGTGCGAGCGCTGCTGGCACTACCGCGACGATGTGGGCCACAACCCTGCCCACCCCACCTTGTGCGGCCGCTGCGACAGCAATCTTTATGGCGCGGGTGAAACCCGCCGGATGGCCTGATGAACGCCGCCGCCCCCGCTGCCGTGGGCAGCGCCGGCAAAGGCCGGTTTGTGCTGTGGCTGGTGATTGCTGCGGTGATCTTCTGGCTGGACCAGTGGAGCAAGGAATGGATCCTGGCCCACTACCAGCTGGGCGAATACACGACCATTACCGGCTTTTTCAACATCGTCCGGGCCCACAACCCTGGCGCGGCCTTCTCCTTCCTGGCCAGCGCCGGCGGCTGGCAGCGCTGGCTGTTCACTGGGATTGGGGTCGTCGTGACGGCAGTCATCGTCTGGCAGCTCTACCGCCATAGCCACAAAACCCTGTTCTGCCTGGCGCTCACCTGCATCATGGGCGGCGCCATCGGCAATGTGGTGGACCGCATGCGCCACGGCTATGTGGTCGACATGCTCGACTTCCACTGGATGGGCAGCCATTTCCCGGCCTTCAACCTGGCCGACTCGGCCATTTGCCTGGGCGCGTTTCTGCTGATCCTGGATGAGCTGCTGCGCATGCGCCGGGGCGAAAAAAGCTGATCAGGCAATTCAACGCCTCGATAGGCAACACGCAAACACCGCCCTCGCTCCGCGACGGCGGTGTTTTTTTCGGTGGTCCACACGCCACCAGGGCAGCGCGGCCAGGGGCCAAACACCGCTGGCCTGCATAAAAAGAGACACAATGGCATTCGCCCTACAGCGCGGCGCGCTTATCAGGGGTATAGTGTCCGGTTCGCCTTATGAAACACTTGCTCAATCTTCTTGCCGCCATTGCGCTGCTGGTTTGGGGCTCTCATATGGTGCGCACAGGGGTGCTGCGCGTCTTTGGCGCCAACCTTCGCAACCTGCTGGCGCGCAGTATGAGCAACCGTTTTACCGCGATGCTCTCGGGCATCGGGGTGACGGCCCTCGTCCAGTCCAGCAGTGCCACCTCCCTGATGACCGCCTCCTTCGTCGGCCAGGGCCTGATACCGCTTACGGCCGCGCTGTCGGTCATGCGTGGTGCCGACGTCGGCACCGCCTTGATGGCGGTGCTGTTCTCGACCGACCTGTCCTGGTTGTCGCCGCTGCTGATCTTCTCCGGGGTCGTGCTGTTCATCTCCAAGCAGGATTCCACGCCCGGGCGCGTGGGCCGCGTCTTCATCGGCCTGGGCCTGATGCTGCTGGCGCTGCGCCTGATCGTCGAGGCCACCGAGCCGCTGCTTGCATCGGAGGCCGTGCGCACCTTGCTGGTCAGCGTCAAGAGCGACTTCTTCATGGAGCTGCTGCTGGGCGCCATCCTGGCCGTCATCGCCTATTCCAGCCTGGCCATCGTGCTGCTGATTGCGGCCATGGCCGCATCGGGCGCCATCACCGGCGACATGGCCTTGGGCCTGGTGCTGGGCGCCAACCTGGGCAGCGGTGTGCTGGCCGTGCTGCAAACGGCCAAATCCAGCATCGAAGTGCGCCAGGTCACCATCGGTAACCTGGTCTTCAAGATCATGGGCGTCGCCATCGTCGCGCCCTTCGTCGGTCTGTGGTCCACCTATGCGATGCCCTTCATCAACGATGCGGGCCGCTCGGCGGTGCTGTTCCACCTGGCCTTCAACATCCTCAACACACTGGGCTTCATCTGGTTCACCGGCGTGATCGGCGACTGGATGCGCAAGCTGCTGCCCAAGGAAGAGGCGAACAAGGGCCCCCAGCGCCCGCGCCACCTCGATGCCTCTGCGCTGTCCACCCCGTCGCTGGCCATCTCCTGCGCCGCACGTGAAGCGCTGCACCAGGCCGATGTGGTCGAGTCGATGCTGATCGGCCTGCACAACGTGGTGCAGACCGACAACCAGCAGTTGTCACAGGACCTGCGCAAGCTCGACGATACGGTCGATGAGCTGTACTCGGCCATCAAGTACTACATGACCAAGATCTCGCGCGCCGAACTGGACGAACGCGAGAGCCAGCGCTGGACTGAAGTGATCAACTTCACCATCAACATGGAGCAGATCGGCGACATCATCGAGCGCGTGCTCACCGATGTGGAAAACAAGAAGATCAAGAAGCGCCGCCAGTTCAGCAAGCAGGGCATGGAAGAGATCAACGAGCTGCATTCGCACCTGCTGGACAACCTGCGCCTGGCGATGAGCGTGTTCCTCTCGGGCAATGTGCGTGATGCACAAAAGCTGCTGGAAGAAAAGGCGCGCTTCCGCGACCTGGAACTGGCCTATTCCGCCTCGCATCTGGAGCGCCTGTCGCACAACACCGTCCCCAGCATCGAGACCAGCTCGCTGCACATCGACCTGATCAGTGACCTCAAGCGCATCAACTCGCTGCTGTGCTCGGTCGCCTACCCGATTCTGGAAGCGGCCGGCGCGCTGGCCCACAGCCGCCTCAAGGACGATCCCGAACCCGCCCGCCACTGAGGCGGCGGGCCGGAATTCGCATACAATCCCTGATGCTGCCAGGCGAGCACTCCGCCCAGCAGCCTCCAGGAAGTTTGGCAGAGTGGTCGATTGCACCGGTCTTGAAAGCCGGTGCAAGCGTTTTTAAGCTATTGATTGGCAAGAATTTTTTAGGATCGTTTCCGCATCTTACGGAAATGATTTCCGCAACTGTGGTCAGTTTGGAGGCGTGGCAGAGTGGTTTAATGCACGGGTCTTGAAAACCCGCGACGGTGTAAGCCGTCCGTGAGTTCGAATCTCACCGCCTCCGCCAAACATACGAAAGCGCCTTGATGGCGCTTTTTTTCGATTTCGGCAAGCAACGGTATTCTATTATTTATGAGTATTTTCAAGCTAATTCATAAGACAGTAGGCCGGGTGTTAGCAACAATTCTTTTGCTGATTTCTATTCCGGCCGCTTGGGTAGCAATTTCTGCTCATTTTGATACACACCCAAATGATCCACTATTTACGATCTTTCCAGCTTTTTGGAATTGGATAAATGGCGGCTGGAATGTTCCACGATGGCTATGCCTATTAATATTTGTAATATTAATATGGATCGTTGTTACTTCATTATTGGAATATTTCAAAAAACCCGTTTCAGAAATTGTTGCTCCGAATGTCAAGATAACGTCTTTGGATCAACTTTCCAACAAAGAGATAACAGTTCTATTTGGCTTCATGATGACTATGGAAGCTCAGGGTTCTTCAGCATTTCTCATCCCCAAAAAAGTTGCTGATCTCGTCAATGAATCCGTAGCACAGATCGAAGCGGCATTTCTTCATCTGATGGATAAAGGATTTGTTATGCAGTCCGCCAATATTGGCGACATCGAAGTTAGATATTACTTAACCGCTCAAGGTAAAATATTTATCGCTGCACATGAAGATGAATTACTTGCCAGAGCCAACAGCATCGAAATCAGAGATAAAAAATCCTTTGATGATATGTAATAGTTTGAGCGATGGTTTATTTTTATTTAGTGGGCTTAACTGTCTCGCCGACTCTTCTATAGACCTTGCGCGTTATTTCTTGTTTAGAATGGCCTAGCAGCTGACTAGCGTGGTCAAGATCAGTTTCAGAAGCTGCCTTTGGCCTAATGTCCCGAAATTGGAACTCTCGTATGCGCGAAGCCAGTTCCAAGTGTCCTGCCGCTTCTGCCAAACCTGCTGCGGTGGAACGGGCCTCATCAAACCGGGTCCGCAGTGTCCAGCGGTTCAAAGCTGATCCAGCAGGCGTTGCAATCAGCGAAAGACCCGCCACTTTACGTGGTCGCCTCTTGATTCGCTCAATCACATTGCCCAACTCTGTTGGCACGCCGGCCACCTCCAACAGGATGCGCAGCTTCTTGGAGGTTTTGTTCTGGGTGACTTCAAGCGCTCCATCGCGGATATCGGACACGCGCATTTTCAGCACATCGGCGGGTCGCTGGCCGGTCAAATAGTTGATGTCCATTGCGTCCTGCAGCTCTTCCGGCGCCTGGGCGTATACCGCACTCCAAACATCTGATGCCGCGTAATAGGAACGGGGCGTTTCTTTGTTCTTGCGAACACCCTTGGCTGGGTTTTCCTTCTCCGTGTATCCCCATTCGCGCGCCATGTTCCACAGCGTAGAAAACACTGATATTTCGCGGTTGGCACGCACTGCTGCCTTTTGACTACGCTTGTCCCGATAGATGGCGATGTGCTGCGGGCTGATGGCATCGACAGGCACATCATCAAAGACCTTCCGCAGCATATCGATGCTGCCACGGTAGTCCGCCTGGGTCTTGGGTGCCTTTGTTGGCAGTATCTCGCGCAGGTAGCGGTCAAAGACGAAACGCATCAAACCGGTTTCAACTGGCGCGCTTCTGCATTCCAGTTCTGCCCATTTGCGCTTGGCCTCGTTAAGGTCGGGCCCGAGCGCAATTTCCACTCGGCGCCCGCTGGCATCCTTGCCGTTGTAATAGAACGATTCCCACACTTTGCCGCTCTTGAGCGTGCGGGTACGGCGCAGCATTCGCGGCGGCAAATCTCGGTTGACAGTCTTTGGACGCATCTGCATAGCTTAATCCAGCGCGGAAAAGTTGGGTTTTGCAGCCGATTGCACGTTCGCCATAACAGGTTGCATCCCCATCTCTACCGGCTGCAATGTGATGTTGACTGCCTTCATGCCGGCCATGCGCAGGCGCGCAAACCATCTCCCAACTATCGGACGGCCAGCGCCTGACACGGTGTACACCCAGCCGTTGTTGTCGAGCCATTCGCGCTGGGGTGCCGCCTGTTTGTAGCCCGTCACTCGGGATACTTCGTCGTCCGAGAGGAATTCAGAATCTTTATCAGACACTTATGACCTCGCAATCTTTCTCTTTTTATGGGTTGTCTATTTGTTGGCACCGCTGATCTTCCCGAACAGGAACATTCAGCGGCCAGGCCCAGCACCTAGGCCATTTCATTCCCGTTCGGGAATTCCACCGGTCTGATCACATCGGCGCTCACCGTGCCAGCCATCACATGCCGTGACAGCAGGCGCGCGCCAGGCTCAAACCTGCGCGCCAGGTTGCAGTAGCTGCAAAACAGGTCAATGCTGATATCGGCCGCCAGTGAAAGCTGCGCGCCCCAGCTGGAATCCCAGCGGTGCCCGTCCACCGCCATTCCCACCACGGTGGCCAGCGCCTGGTGCAGGCCTGGCCGGTTGTCGCCGGCCACCGGAATGGCTCGCGCAATCTCTGCTCCCATCCCAAGCAGGTAGGCCAGACGGGCTAGCAGCTCGGTCTGGTTTGACTGGTGATCGGCCTGCACACAGTGCAGCCCCACGCTGGTGTATTCGGCCTCCATGCTCTTGCGCACCATCAGCGCCATCATGGGCGCCGCCTTGCGGTAGAGGCCGCGTTTCATTGCGCGGCTGTGGTTTGGCGATTTATGCGTCATGGAACTTAGTCCTTGCGCTCAACGGTATAGACATTCATGCCGGTCACCCACTTGGCCTTTTCCTCGGCGTCTTCGCAGCTGGCGGCCTTGAGCTGGACAGACTGCAGCAGCTTGCTGCCCTCCTCGCCCTCCAAGTCCCAGGTGCTGGCCGTGACGGGATAGACGAATGCGCGGTAGCTGCGCATGGGCTGGATGTTTGTTGCTTGGATCATGGTTGTTCTTTCGGTGGTGGTCAGATCAGGTCTTGCGTGGCTTCGATGAAGGTTTGCGCGGCTTTGGCGTTGATGGCGTTGCCGTAGGCGCGCAGGCGTCCCACTCGGGCGGCAGCCCCATGAGCCAGCGGGAATGTGCCGGGTTCAACTGGCCGCCACTTTCCATCCCGGCACAGGAGCCAATCAGCAGCTCGCCAGAGGCCGTTAACCGGGCCGGGCCCTGCGCTTCCTTGCATTGCTGGGCCAGGGAGCTGCCCGTCATTCCCTCGGTGATCCCCGTTCCCGATCTGGTCGAGTCCGAGGCGCTCGGCGTTGTCCATCCCGCCAGCATTGCGAAGTCGTTCAGGTTGGAGCCGTGCCGCGTTTCCCCCATCGCTCGCTTGGCTTGGCCGCCGCCCGTGCTGTCGCTTGTCTGCGGTGTCGGCCAGCCCGCCAGATTGGCTGCATGGTTCAACGTGATGTTTTTGGTCGTGGCCTCGATCGAGGGACAACGAAGCGCATCTGTGCTGGTAGTTGTTGGCCAGCCCGACAACAGGTGAACTACCGCGTTGTTCAGCTGCTCGCCCTTCTTGCCGCCGCCCCTCTCTGAAAACGGCTTTAAGTTGGACGTTCGGAAATCTCGTGCCGCTGGCGTCGGACACGATTTCAGAAGCTCCACCGGCACCCACACGCCGCCCAGTTCCACGCACTGCGAGCCAGTAGGTTCGGTCGCGGATGTGCGGCGCACCGACGCCCGCAGACGGGAACGCAACCGCCCCGAAGGCATAACCCAGGGCTTCCATGTCAGTGTGTACAAGGTCGAGCCAAGGGTCTGCATCTTTGCTCGCAACCTGCTCGCCATAGATTGCTGCAGGGCGGCGCTCGCGGATGAGGTGGTGGAAGGCTGGCCACAAGTGCCGCTCGTCATCAAACGCAGAGCCTTGGCCTGCCTGGCTGAAAGGTTGGCAAGGACAGGAACCGGTCCAAACAGGTCGGTCATCTGGCCAGCCTGCGGCGCGCAGGGCGTAGGACCAAACACCAACGCCTGCGAAGAAGTGGCACTGGGTGTATGGCTTGAGGTCGTTGGGGTGAACATCTTCAATGCTCCTTTCGTCAACATCACCCGGGGCGATGTGGCCCGCAGCGATGAGATTGCGCAGCGTCTGCGCAGCAAACTTGTCGATTTCGTTGTAGTAGGCGGGCTTGACCAACATGGACTCAGCCCACCAGCCGCAGCTGGTTCGGGTTCTCTTCTGGAAGTGGCTCCGCTTTGGGCTTGCGGCGGCGCTTGGCCTTGGCGGCGTCGGTGGCCAGGCGCGCGCGCTCGGCCGCAAACACTGCGGCCAGGTGGCTGGCGTCGTGGCCGGAGCCCACATAGGTGCCAGGCTTACGCTGGTAGGTGTGGGTGCGGGGCTCGGTGCGTTTTGCGTTCATGGCACGTACTCCTTTGGTTGCTGGGTGGTGGTGGAAAAGTCGGTACGCTTTAGGCGGGGATGGGTCAGGCCGGCGATCAGCCCAAGAAGGAAGCGATCGCCCATATCTGCAAATTCCAGGATCTCGCGCTTCATCGCCTGGCGGGCCTCGGGGCCGTCTAGCATGTCGTCGCACACTCGGCGGCCTGCATCCAGGGCCTGCTGCAGCAGCGGGCTGATTTCGCGCACGCGGCGGCCCGGCTGGGGGGCTGCGGCGTTGATCTGGGCTGTGGTTTTGGTCATAGCCATGCGCCCTCCTCAAACTCGACGGCCTCGATAGCGGCCTCTAAGCTGCCCAATTCCTGCAATCTGGTGGTCAGCAACTCGGTGTTTTGGGTCGCATCCAGGCGGGCCGTACAGTTATTGAAACGAGTCCAAGCGGCAGGCAGAGCCTGCCGGGACGCGGCTGCACCCACGCCCTGCGCTTGGCCTTCTTCATGCTCAAAATTTGGGCCGTCCACTGCAGCAGCTGCAGCCGATTCGGCGGTTTGAACAAATGGCTTCCACGCAATGCGACGGCTCACGAGGTATCGGCCACACATGCGCCCACGCTGGGGCGTCAAACCAATCAGGCGCCCGCATTTCAGTTCCTCGCCGTATTTGTTAGCGGCGCCCTCTTCTACATGGCGGCGCACGGGGGCCAGGTGCCAATCGGTGCGCTTGCGTGCATGGCCGCCCATGGCTTCCATGAATTCGCACCAGTTGGCTTTTATCTCGCCTTGGCGATGACAGGCGCGATAGGCCTGCACGGTTTTGCTGTCGCCCTCACAGTCAAACAGCTCCAGTTGGTCATGCGTCACCCGGCGCAGCTCACGCCACACGGTGACCGATGGCATGCCAATGGTTTGGAACTGGCGGATGCCCCACGTAGCGGCCCAGGCATCAACGCGCAAATGGCCGTTGACGATCTCCGGCTTGGCCTTCTTCTCAGGCTTGGCGATATCGCTGATGGCGGCTTGCACGGCCTGGCCATCAGGTGCGGGGGCTGTCATTCGCATTTCGATCAGCTCACCGTCCACCAAGTCGTAATGCTCGGCCAGCGCATGGTGGCCAACAGATTTCGATATGTACTTAGCCACATAGCCCGCAGCACCACCCGACACCATGCGCTTGATGTTGACGCGGTTCTGCTTGGCGCCGGGTTCGTCACCGCCATCGCTCAGCCAGTAATGCCGAATGGTCTCTTCCAACAGCTCCGCTTGGGCTTCCGTCTCCACCCAGAACAGAGCGTGCCAGTGTGGGGTGCCATCGTGGTGGGGCTCTGCAACACGTAGGCCGTAGGGGCGCACGTCTTGGCGGTTCAGGCTTGCGCGAGTTTTTGTCCACTTGTCACGTAGCCACAACTGCGCATCGCGTGGCGTTGCGCCCTTGTAATTCTTATTGCGCACGGGTGTTCCACCGCCCACCGTGATGGGATGGAAGCGGCTGGGGGCCGTCAAGGTGACAAATAAGCCCACATGCGCCCGCTGGTCTGCATACTCTTCGGCGCCCCGGATACGGGTCATCAGCTCGCCGCCACGCACCAGTGGATTGCTGGTGCCCAGGGCCGCCAGTTCACCCAGGTTGTAAACCTGGCCCGCTTCGTTGGTGAACAGCGTTTGCTGCAGCGTAGCGGCGTTGCGCGCCACCTGCTGGCGGCGGCGAGTCATGCCAGCGTTACTGACATATTTGCCTTCACGCAAATGCACCTGGCCCATGCTGATAAAACCAGCCTCCACCACGCGGGCAACGTGGCTGCGCAAGCGCCGGCGCCACCACTTTGGGTCTTTGGCCCGCTTGATTGCTGGCTCTCCTTTGATGGGCTGTTCTTCAGTGATGCCGATCACACGCGCGATTTTGCGCACCATGTCAACACGGGCATGCAGCGGAACACCAGCAACAGTGGCCCATGCGTCCAGCTCCTCCACATCAAACACCAGCTTATTGGCCCAGTCGCGGATCTCTTCGTCGCTCAGGTTAAAACGCAGCGCGGCGCCAAACTTGTCTTCAAAGTCGGCCATGGCTTGCATGCGATCCCAGGCGCGGAAGCTCTCAGGCGCCTGCTGCAGCTCCCACTTGTCATAGGCCACGGTGCCGCGCTTGATCAACCGGATGGATTTGTCGGCCTGGCCCTTGGGGTCGTTTTTCGGTGTCAGTTCCACATAGGCATATCGCTTGCGCAATGCGTCCTGCCACTCGACTGGCGCAGATTCAACGATCCGCTCCAAGTGGGAGTCTGCGAGCGCGTGGGTTGGGCGGTTTTGCAACCACTCATGCACGCTATCGCGCTTGGGCTCTTGACGGGGTATGCGGCCGACCATCATTTAGACCTTGGCGGCCAGGGCTGACAGCGGCATCACGTAGCGCTTGAACAGGCGCACCACACGTTTGATGGCTTCGCGCTCGGTCTCCGGCATTTCTTGCCAGGCGCGGCTGGCTAGGCCATGCAGCTCCGGCTTGCTCTTCGCCCTAATACCCGCGACACGCAGCAGGCATTCGCGCATTTCAATGGGCAAGCGCCGCCATTCCGCATCAGCTGCATCGCGATATAGCCCACCGCTGGCCTTCTTGGCAAATTCATCGCGCAGGCCATCGAGCATGGCCTTGGCTTCCTCGACAGTGACTGCCGGATTCTTGAGCGGCGGCACAACTGGCGCTGGGCGAGCGGGGGCCTCTGGTATCCGCAATTCAGGCGCAAGGTACTGCAGCTGCGGCACATCACGCACAGGCAGCTTGCGCAGGCCATAGGGCAATACGGCTGCCACTGCATTGGCTTCGGCCTTGTCTTGCTTCATGCGCTGGCCAGCCCTTCAACAGAAAAGCCGCCGATGCGTGGCTGCTGCTCGGCAATGTCGAATGCGGCGTCATAGGCCGCGCGCATGCAGCTGGCCAAGATGTGCAGGGTGTGGCGCACGCCTGAGGCTGCGCGGTAGTGAATGGCGTACAGGCTCATTGCGCACCGCCTTGCTTTGCAGCTGCCACGGCTTCCAGGCGGGCCAGGGCGTTGGTGAGCATGTCGCGCAAAGCGGCGGCATCTTCGGGGCACAGTTGGAGCTTGACATTTGCAATGGCGCCGCAACGCTGGTCGTTGATGCAAACCTGAATGTCGGTTGCGCCATAGCCGTTGTCATAGCTCCAGACTTCCAGCTCCTGCCCCAGCTCATTGCGCAAATACCCGGCTTCGCGCACGTTGTGCCGACCGTACTTGTCCAGCAGTTGTTCGCTATTCAGTTTCGTTTCCATCGTCTTACCTCCGGTTTTTGGGCAAAAAAAGCCCCTGCCAGGCCCGCAGGCCTTGCAAAAATTGATTGGGGTTGGTGGTGGGGGTGGCCGCTATTAAGCGGCTCGGGCGCTAGCTGCTAGCACCTGCCGGTTTGTCGCCTGCAAACAGGTCAGCCGTCACCGGGGCCGTGCGGCGCGGGGTGTAGTCGTAGGAGCCTGCAGCGTCCAGCACTATGCCCAGAACATCGCGACGAATGTGAGCGCTCAAGGGCAGTTGCACAGTGGGGTCTGGTGTGCCGCTTGGGCTCAGGCTGCAGACGATTTCCTTGTGTGCCACAAATACGCCACCACAGCAGTCATTGGTGCAGTGGTAGGTGGTTTCGCGCAGAAGCGGGGCCATCACCCAACTTGTGCGAATCACTGCATCTGCACCACAGTCCGGGCAGGCGACTCGCTCGCCATCGGCGCTTGCGCGTTTGCGCAGACGGCGCGGAAAATGCAAGCCCAGCGCACCGGTGGGCATGATGTTGAATTTGTCCAGATCCACGCCGACGAACAAATCATGGCTCATCGCTGGCACCTCTCCCTGCGCTTCTGCAAGCTCGCGGATGTGGGTTGACATAGGCAAATCCAAAGCGTTGTTTTGCAGCGCGCTGGCCTTTAGACGGCGCACCAATTCAATGGCGGTGAGGAAGGTGTGGCCGCATTCATCGTTGTCGCAGCGGTAGCTGGCCTGCCACTGCAGAGGCCCCTTGCGCCACATATCGCGCAGCTCGCTGGGGGTGTCGCAATGCGGGCATGCAACCCGCGTGCCTTCGCGGCGCAGCACGCGGCCCTGCTCAGTGCTTGGCAGCAGGTTGGTGATAGGTGTTGGGGCGTTCATGTCTGCTTGGCTTTGTTGTTTTTATTGGCAGCCAGCGCAATTGCTTGGTGAAGATGGGCCGCATTCGCCGCCGCCCTCCCGAGCGCACCGGCAGTACATGCCGACCTCTGCCATGACACCGGTGGCGTCGAAGTAGCGGCGGCTGACGATCACATAGCCAGCCGCCTGCAAGACTGCATCGAGCTTTCCAATGGGCACACCCTGCTGCCCCGACAGGAAACGGCTGGTGTTGGATGCATCCCATCCAGCAGCATCGGCCACCGCATTTCCAGGCTGCGCAAGCGCCTGGCGTAGCACGCGCTCTACGGTGCCTGGCCCGTGGCCGCTACCGCTATTGCGGATCATGGTTACTGGTTTTTGACTCACGGTCACACCCTCCTAGATGACTTGTTTCTGGCCACGCAGCCAGGAGCAATTTGTTTTGCGTGTGCTTGCGCGCAGGCGCGCGCAATATGCAGGCATGGTGTTTGGCTCAGGATGCAGCACCAGCTTCGACTCGCTGCTTTTTCAGGATCTCCATCCCGAGCTTCGATGCGATTCGGACATAGGACGAGAGGGAGCGGCCATCGGCTGTAGCCTCGCGCTCCAGCTCCGCACGCTCGTCAGCAAAGTAGCGAACCGCCACAGGCTTCTCGGTTTGGAGCCCGCGAGGTGCGTAGCTGTCTTTTTTGATGGTTTGAAGCTTGGGCATGCTGTATCCTGCGGTTAGAACTTTGTGCAACACTTTTATGCACTACGGTGCAGATGATAGTGCCGATTTCGGCACATTGCAAGCAATGAACGCTAAAAACAGCACAGACGAACAACAAATTTCTGCACTAAAGACAGAAATCGGCCAGCGTCTCAAATTGGAACGGGAGCGCTTGGGCCTAAAAGCTGCCGATTTCGGCAATTTTGGGAACTGGCCTGCTCGAACCATTTATGGCTGGGAGTCCGGGTTAGCCACTCCAAAGGCTGAATTTTTTGCGTCTGTACAAGAACTTGGTCTTGACATTCCATTCATCATTACTGGCAAACGAACGCCCGCCCCAGCCACCAGCAACCAAGATGTGCTCGCGCCAAGGCGGCAGTCACTCACTGGCCCTGCCCCGACGCCCGCCCACTCGGATGACACGCTTTACATCCCGCTTCTCAGTGCTACGGGAAGCATGGGGCCCGGCACAGAGGCCTTCGCGGCTGATGTGGTTATGGGTGATGTACCCATCTCTGTTCTTTGGATACGGACGAACCTTCCACGCAGCCGACCCGAAGCTTTACGCTTGGTGCATGCCTACGGCGACAGCATGCGTGGCACGCTTGAAAGTGGTGATTTCGCGCTTGTCGACACGGACATTCATTCAGTAGACGTTGATGGTGTTTATGTGCTCGAAGCCCATCAGCGCCTTTTCATTAAAAGGGTGCGGCAGCGCATCGATGGCGCATACGAGATCAGCAGCGACAACCCTGCAATCAAGCAGACCGACATTCTGAATGGTGGCCATGAGGTGCGGATATGCGGCATGGTTGTCTACGGCTGGAATGGTCGGCGTTTCTAGTTTTTTGATGTAGCCATGAAATCAAGATTGATAGCCTCCTGTTTATTGCTGATGTGCAGTGGTGCATTCGGTCAAACGAAAACCATCAGCGACCAAGCCTCCATCGACAAATTGCTTGCCTCAATCCCAGTGAACAATATCGCTATGCCTCACAAGACACTTGTCGAACGTCTCGACAGCTTGGGCGTGTCTGTCAATGGCGTGAGCTATGGCACGGTTACCGCTGATGAAGTCGAGATAGATCCAGATCACATCAAGCGCGGTGACGTCCTCTACCAGTTCACAACCACCACTCCCTCACCCCGCGCCCAAGAAAAGTGCAAGTTCCAAAACAACTTCACCCTAGTTAAACGAAAAGGAAGATGGCTAGTCCAAGACCGGACTAGCAACTATCTTCTGCAGAATCAATGCCAAATCCCAAATTAGCTTTCTACCCGATATGAAGTTCTTTACAAGGAGGTAATTACGATGAGCAACGATCAAAAGAGACAAGCACCACCCCCACCGCCACCGTCCCCTCCTCCGCCTGCGCCATCTCCGCCGCAAGTAAATGAGGACTTCGGCAAGTCATGGGGCAACGAAGGCTTCAACGATATATTGCGCAATGTCTCACCTCCTCCATCTCCACCTCGTAGATAGCTGGCTCTGAATGTAGCTGCAGCATGCACAAATTATCTTGGTTGAACATGCGTGCTGCACTTTTCAGAATTACGCCATGACCAACACGACTAACAACACACAGTCGCCCATTGATTCAGGACAAGCTCGCTGGGATGTCAGAAGCGAAATTCTCAATTGGGCGAATATTACCTATCGCTACCATCGCAAGCGTCAATGGTTCTTTGACCTGTGCGACAAGGTAACCCAATCTGCGTCTATCGTGATGGGCCTGTCCTTGTTTGGAAAGACAGTACAGGATCACCTGCCCTATGTTGGCTTCTCAATTGCCTGCTTAGGGGTGATGGCTTTGGTGTTCACATACGCAGATCGGAAACAGTGTCACCGAGAACTGGCAGATCTGTCTCGCGAGTTGGCTGGTGAGATTGCACCTATTGTTGATGCCCAACTAACAGATAAGTTAATTACCCACTGGGAGCGTATTCGCACAAAGATTGAATTACGAGAACCGCCCACTCTGAAAACTCTTGCAGCGAAGTGCGAATGGGAACAAGCATGTGTAGAAGGTCACGAAGACATTGCTAAAAAATTAAAAGTCAGCCCTTTTGCTCAGCTTTTTATGCATTTTTTTTAGTTGCAGAACATGTTTCATCCAGTCCATGGCTGATGTGTTTAGAGCTCCACTTATGTGATAGACGAAAACGGTTAATTTTAGTCAATTGCCGACGTCCGGCGTTCACGCAAAACCGGGCTTCAAGCGGCTCTAAGCCTAGCGCTGCCCTGTTGCGACGCCCTCGACGAAAAGCACCCTTTTAGCGCGCAGGCGCGGCGGGGTCTCGACTGCGCGCGGCGGGGTTAGATAGGGGGTTGTGGTCGCTTTCTATGGGCAAGGGGGTGGCGAGGGCAGGGCCTGGAGTGTGCAGGCGTGCGCAGGCAGGGCGCGCGCGGGCACGCCAAGGGGGTGGGCTGGGTAGTTGGTTTTTTTGCGTTGTAGGGCTGCATATCGCTTTGGCCTGTGCGGGCTATGTGCGATAGGGGCAGCCGCCGGCCTGCCTGGTGACACTAGGGCCAGGCTGCAGACATGGCTAGGCCCGCACGGGGCGGGCCTAGTAAGGGGTGTGGGTAGCGTGGACTACGCGGCTAGTGCAAAGCGTTCATCGTGCGCAGCCTTGGCTTGTGTCCAGCCGATGCAGGCTAGCGCCACGGTGCGTGGCACCAGCTTCTCGCCGCTCAGGTAGTAGGCCAGCATGCGGCGCGAAAGTCCAAGCGCTTCGGCGGCCTGCAATTGAGTGAGCTTGTGCTGATGCATCCATTTCACAATGTCCTCATGCGAAAAGCCACCGGCTTGCTCTACCGCACGGGCTCGCAGGTTGTCGGCAGCCAATTCCAAGTCATCGGTGCCCCAGGTTACGGTGTCTTTCCATTCGCCTACCTTTGCGCGTTTGAAGATGGCCGGATCTGCCAAGTCGGCAATGGTCGGGTGCTTGGCAATGATGCGGCTCAGGTCTACATCAAATTCGGCGCCATCCGCAAAAACCAGGTGCAGCACCTGGCCAGCCTTGGCCTTAACGGCCATCAGGGTGAATGCCTTGCTCATGGGTTTAGCTCCTTCCATTTCAACATCAAATATTCCACATTCGCGCTGGCCCATGCAATGGGCTCTACCAACTCGCGTGCTGGAATGTTACCCCTCAACACTGCTTGCCCGATGATTGCCACCAGTGCTTGCCGGCCATCACCCATGCGCACATGGAAATGCGGTGGCGGGTGATCAGCGGCATACATGTTGATCGTGCAGTTTGAGAGGCGGGTTATCGTTGGCATGGCTCCATTATATGTGCAACCATTGCATTGTGCAATAGTTGCACATACATTTTCAACGAATCAATGCAGGCTATTCGCTGATGTCTATGCCATCTTCTGGCAGATCCTGGCCAGCCTCTTCCCAATCATCGGCGGGCACCGTCGCGCCGCCCGTTGATGTGTTGCCGCTGCCCTTGCGCTCCAGCTCCAAGCGGGTGACCAGGCCCTGTTCGTCCAGGGTGTGTTCGATGATTTTTGCCAGCCATTCGGTGCTGTCGATTTCGGCTTTGAAGCCTTGCACGGCAAAGGTGCCTTGCACCATCAGGAATGGGTCGCCAATGGCCAGCGATAGTTCAAATGTGGATTCTCCGCGCGCCAGGCGGCCCATTTCTGCGCGGGCGGCGGCCAGGGCTGCGGCTTCGCTGGCGTAGCTTTCTTTGAGGGTCTTGAGGTTTTCTTCTTGGCCCTCCACGGCGGCTTGGCGCTTAGCGCTCCCTTTGTCGTGCCAGTAGGCGCGCACGCCGGTGTAGCTGTTGCGGTCTGCGCTGTGGTAGCGGTGGCGGTCGCCGGATTGGCGGGTGATGGTGACACGCGGCATTGCCTGGCCCTTTGCGTTGGCGGCGGTGCCGATGGGCAAGAAAAGCAGCTTGCCCTTTTTGACGGTGGCAACGGCATCGTGCAGCTCGGCCACGCGCGCCAAGAAATTCACATCGCTCTCGTTCGTCTGGTCGATGTGCTGCAGCTGTTTGGCGGCCAGTGCGGATTCGATCGTCAGCTCCAGTCCGTTGCGCTTTGCAATGTCGGCCACCACCTTGCCCAGGGTTTGCCGGTGCCAGCTGGTGCTGGTGCGGCTGCGCAGCTTGCCGCGCATGTTGGCGCTGCGGGCGGTGATGTTGATGACGTCAGGGGCGCCACTATGCTCCACCTCATCGACCACGAATTCCCCCTTGTCAGCCATGGCGCCGCCGCGTGTGTAGCCCAGCTGCAGCTGCACCTTGGCGCCGCGCGCGGGTATGCGTAGTTTGCCGTCGCTGTCGTCCAGGGTTATGTCGAGCTGGTCGGCCTCGCCGCTGCGGGCTTCGCGCAAGCTCAGGCGCTGCAGGCGCGCTTGCACGGTGGGGGTAATGTCGCGCCCGTCCACCACCAGGCGGTAGCTGGGCTGCTGGTACACGCCCTGGGGGTTTTGCAGATCGGCTTGCATGTCAGTAATCCATCAACCAATCGTCCAGACTGCCCCATTCCTGCGGGTTGTCGCCGTCGCCTTCTTCTGCCCCACCGGTGGGGTCGGCCTGCTGGTCGTCCACGCGGGCCAGGTTGATCGTAAATTCCACCCGTCGGGCCACGCCTTCTGGCGTTAGGATGCTGCCGGTTTCTTCAACGCTGGTAATCACCCAGGCGCCAAAGATTTCGCCAGCGCCGTTGACCATGGCATAGGCCGCGCCGGTGTCGCCCATGGCGCGCAGCTTGTCGATGGCCTTGCGGTCGCCAAAATGCTCAGGCGCCTGCAGGCCGCTCAGTGTGATGGTATCCGCCCCCTTGCCCACAAACTGGCGGGCTGGCATGGCGCCGATACGGCTGTTTTCTGGGTGGCGCCATTCGGTGCTGCGGCGCATTTCTTCAAACGCCAGATTGTCCATGGCAAACACAAACTGGCCCAGGGCTGCAAGCATTGCGGGTTACTCCATATCGGTGTAGCTGCTGCGGCGGCGCGTGCCTTTGTCGCGCTCGCGCTTTTCCAGCTCGGCGGCCACGGCGCGGCCAATGGCTGCGGCATCCATGCCCGGCTGGGCATACACATTGATTTCGATCTTTGGTGCACCGGCCCCGCCGGCTGCTCCTGCACCGCCCATCCCGCCCATGCTTGGCACGGGAGCGGCGGCCAGGCTTGGCAGTGGCACCATGGTGGCGGCCGCCAGGCTTAACGCGGCAGCCTTGGCGCGGCCGGTGCCGCCCTCAATGCCCAGCGCTGCGCCCTCGCTCACAAAGCCGCCCAACTGCATAAATACGCGGCTTGGGCTGTGAATGCCCAGCTTGTCTTTGAACCAGCCAATGCTGTCATCAGCCATGGTGCTGATGGTGTCGCGCACGGCTGATAAGCGGCCGGTAATGCCGTTGACCAGCCCTTGCACGATGTTGGCACCGGCTTCGTAAAAACGGGTGGTCAGGCCCAGCACCGACTGCAGGCCATTGCTTACGGCCTCGCTCAGGTCGGCCCACAGCAGTTTGGCGCCGCCCACTACATCGTCCCAGCGGGAGTAAAGCATGGTGCCGGCCGTCATCAGCAAGCCAATGGGGCCAAGCAGCCGCAGGAACACCGCACCAAAGCGCAGCACCGCCGGGCCGTAGAGCGCCATGCGCGCCGCAAATGCACCCAACCATTGGCCGCCGAACGTAAACGCGCTGCCCACCGCTCGCACTGCTGTGCCAATGCCGCCAATGCTCAGGCCCACGCGCGCCAGGACAAAGCGCAGAAGCGCACCCTTGGCCATGACAAGGCCAATGGGGATGGCTACCGCCGCTAGCCCGGCGGTCAGCAGACCCAGCGCGCCCACGCCGTAAAGCACCCATTTGGTGAGCTGCGGGTGTTCGCCAGCAAAGCGGGAAATGCCCTCGGTGGCGTCGGTCACCACCTGCAGCAGCTTCACGTAGGCAGGCAGCAAGGTGGTGGACATGCGGGCGTACAGGTCATTTCGGCGTGCCAGCAATTCCAGCTCGTTACCGGCGGCAGTGGGCTTTACGCGGCCGTACAGGGTTTCTACGTTGTCGGCGCTTTCGTTGAGCTTGTAGCTCTTGTTGAGCATGGCGCGCTGTTGGTACATGGTTGCAAACAGGCCGGCCGCGTTGCGGTTGCTGAAAATGCCGCCCATCGCATCCAGGATCTGCTTTTCGCTGGTGATTCCTTTTTTCTCCAGGGCCGGTATCAACACCGTTTCCAACCACTCAAACTGCGAGCGCTGGAATATGTCGCTGCCCTTGAGCGCGCCCACGCCCAGCTGTGCCACCTGGCCCACCTTGTCGTGCTTGACCTTGGAGCGGTCGGCGATCAGACCCAGGTTGTCCAGCAACATGGCCGAGCGCTTGGTGGTCTTGCCCTGGTAAATATTTTGGTAGGCGCTCATCATGCCGGTGCCCACGCGGTGCCCCCCCATTTCTTGCACCAGCGGTTCAAGCCGGTAGAAGAATTCTTTCTCGCCGATGCCCTTGGCAGCCACCCCGCCGGTCTTGATGAGGTTGAGCCAGTCTTCTGCGCCCACGCGGCCGCCGGTTGCGGTAATCACCTGCTGAACCAGGTTTCCGTTTCGTTCAAAGTCTTCGCGGTTATTGGCGCCGTTGCGCATCTCAATAACCTTCATCATGTCCATGAACTTTTTCTCGTTATCCGCGCCATGCTCGGCGCCAAACGCGCCCTCATTCGCAAACTTCATCTTGGCCAAGAACGGCAGGGCTTCTTCGGCGTGGTGTCGATCGTTAAAAACGGTGATGGCATCGCGCATCAACTGCATGTTGTCCAGCTGGCTGGTGCCGTAGCTTTTGAATCCCTTGGCAAAGTCGATAGCCTTACCCGACTCTTCGGCGCCCAGGCCCAGGGCGTTGATGCGCACCCCTTCCATTTCCAGGCTTTTGCCCTGGCCCATCATCGGGGCCATGGTTTGGGCCGCGTGGCGGCTGGCGTACATGGCACCCATGCCGCCGGCGGTGATTGCCGCGCCCTTGACACCCATGCGCTGCATGTTGTGCTGGGCCGCGCTCAGTTGCTGCAGGCGCTGCTTTTGTTTGGCGATGCTGGCCGTAGTGCGCTCCATCTCGGCGCGGAGCGTGGCTTCCTGGGTGCGCAGGCCTCGGGTGGAGAGACCTGCTTGCTCCATGCGGCCGGTCAGCGTCTGGATGGATTGCCGCAGGGGCGACACGCGCGCCTGCAGGCCTGCCAGCTCCCCCTTAGCGCTGGCCATACGGCGGGCCATGGCGTCGGTCACGTTGCCGGCCGCAGCGTGTTCGACGGCCATCTCTCTGATCTTGCGTTTTTGCGCTGCAATCTCTGCGCGCAAGGCTTTGCTGGCCTTATGCGCATTGCGGAACTTGTCTACCAGGCCCTGCTGGTTTTCCAGCTGCTTGAGGCTGTCGCGCAGGCCTTTGAGTGAGCGCGATGTAGCGCTGCTGCCGGCCATGACACGTTTGAGCGGGCCGGTCAGCTTTTCCTTCGCGCTCAGGATGACGTCTAGCCGCAGCCGCTCCATTCCCATTTGCTTACCTCATTGCAATTTTTTGCCCAGTAGCTGGGCGTAGAACCTTAGTTTCTGGTTGCTTCGCTCGATGGCCAGGTTGCGCCACTGCAGCAGCTCATCGACGTCAAAGCGGCCCATCACATCGGGCGGCCAGTGGAAGACGGCCGCAATGTCGGCCATCCAGTCTTCTATTGACGTATCGCCTTGCGCACCGAAGAAGGTTGCAAAAAATCCCACACCACCCCTGCGCAGTTAGCCAGATCTACCAAGTCCAGGGCGTTGGCCTCGGCCTGAATGATGCTCGGCTGGGTGATGCGTGGCAGCAGCACCTGCACGGACAGTGCATCCATGTCGGCCAGGCTTTTGATAGAGAGGCCGCGCAGGTCGCCGCCCAGGGGCTTCATCACCTTGATTTCGGTAATGTCGCCGCCGGCGCGCTTGATGGGAGTTTCCAGTGGCACCAGCTGGTAGGGGCGGCCGTTGATGGTTTCGTCCATCGCCTGGTTGTCGGCCGTCGCCTGGCCTGCTTGTGCGGCTGCGGTGTTGGTGTTGGTGTTTTCGGTTTCGGCTTTGTCGCTCATTTCGTACCCCGTTTCAAAATCAAAAAAGAGCGGGCCTTGCCGAAGTGTGTGACGGCTCGACCCGCTAAGCCCCTTACCAGGTTGGCGCTTGCGCTGCGGGCTTAGTAGCCCAGCACGGCGCGTACATCGGCCAGAACGTCTACACCGTCCACGATGCAAATCATGTTGACCAGATCAATTTCAAACATCACCAGCCCGCCCACCGTCAGGCGGAAGTAGCTCAGGCTGTAGCTGTAGGTTTGCTCGGTGGGGTCGCCGGCCTTGTTGCTGCCGGGGTCGATCTTGGCGATGCGGCCGCGCATGACGGCCTCGCAGCTCTCCACCTGTTCGCTGGTGCCGCGCGAGAGAGCACCCACGAAACGCAGCATCGTCGCATCGTGCTGGCGGGCACCCCACTTGCTGGTGAGGCCCGCGATAAAGCCGGCGCCCTTCAACTCGGCCTCCATCTTTTCCTGGCCAAAGTCAAAATCAATGGGGCCATCCATGCCGCCGGCCCGGTGTTCTTCGAGCTTGCGCGCCAGGGTGGGCAGGGTGACTTCGGGAATTTCGCCCTTGTAGTCGCCGCCGTCGGCAAAAACGGCAAAGTTGAGTAGTTGGCGTGGGAGCATTTTCTATCCTCGCTTGGGTGGTTCGATCAGCGGGCCGATGCCATTTGCGTGGCGAAGTCCACCAGGTAACGGTCGGTGATGTGCTGACGGAAGCTCAGGTCTTCCAGCGGTGGCACGGGGGTGTAGTCGTAGTCGATCACCAGCTTGCCGCTCTTGAGGTTTTCGGTGGTGTTGATTTCTTCGTTGAACCAGGCCCGGCCGCCCAAGATGTAGCCGTCCGCCTTGAGCGTGCGGAAGCGTGCATTAATGGTTTCCACAATGTCGCGCACCAGGCGGGGCGACATGGGTTTGTCGAGAAATTCGAAAAAGCCTTCCGCAATCGTGTCGGCCAGGATTTGGCCGGTGCGCACCGACACTTCAAACACAAAGTCGGTATCGCTGGTGCAGGTGCGGTTGCCCCAGAAGCGGTAGCCCTTGTGATTGATGACGGTCGTAATGTCGCCCTGGTTGAGCAGGGCCGCATCGGTGGATGCGCTCTGCAAGTCCCACGAAATATCTTTTGCCAGGCCGGTGGGGCCGTTGATGGGCACGTTGGACAGGCTCTTGTGCCAGCCCATCTCTTGGTCGATGCGGGCGCGCATGCCCAGCGCGTAGGCCACGGCATCGGCGGGCACGTTCTTGCTGGTGGCGGTGTCCCAATCCATGAAGTTAGGCCAGATCAACATGGTTTCGCGCTGGCCGAATCCTTCGCGGTATTGCAGCACTTCGCTGACGTCTTCAGCGCCGTGTGCATAGACGTAGCTGAATGCGCGCAGATCTTTGCAGACGCTGGCCAGGGCATCGGCCACGGGCTTGGTGTCGAGTCCAGGGGCGCCCAGGATGCGCGGGCGCACGCCGGTCTGGCCTTGTGCTGCCAGAAGAGCCTGGATGCCGGTGCGCTGGCCCAGCAGGTTTGTGCCCACCACCTTGCTGGTCTGGTCGGCTTCCCTCTCTTCTTCGGTATCGCCCACGCCAGTTTCTACCCGCACGATGATGAGTACCGGGCGGCATTGCATTGCGATGCGATCAAGCGCTGGCTTGAGCGTGCCAGCGGTGCCGGCCAGGCCTTGGGCGCGGCTGATGTTGGTCACCAGCACGGGCTTGTAGAGCGGGAAGTAATCGGGGTCGGCATCGGGGGCTGTCACCAACATGCCGATGACGGCAGACGAAGCCAGGCGCAGCGTGTTGATGCTGTCGCCTTCTTCAAAAACGCGGATGCCGTGGTGAAAACTTTGGGTAGCCATTGGTAATCCTTCGGAGTGGATTTGCGCGGTGGGCGCGTGATATGGCTATGTTCGGGTTTCACGCGCGCAAAGGCCAGCGGGTGACACTGTGGCTGCGATGCAGACAAAACAAAGCCCGCCGGCTGTTGCAAGCGGGCGGGCTTTTGATGGGGTGGTGGGTGGCTAGACTTCGGCAGCCACCACGCGCAGGCCGGAAAAGCGCATGTGCTTTTCAGGGGGCAGGCCGCTGTTGACCATTTCCGCCGTCACGATCCAGATTCGTGGCTCCGTCATCGTGATGGTGAACGTGGCGCGGCCCGCTTCAAACAGCACCCGCTTGGGATAGACGCGGCCGTCCACGCTGGTAATGGGCATATCGAATGCCTCATTGATCGGGTAGAGCTGGCCGCCCACCTCCATGCGCACGGTGATGGCCAGCACGGCCCCCACCACGGTGCGCACCTCGGCGAAGTTGTCCGCAATGATGGTATGCGCGTTGCTGCCTGCATCGGCGGTGATGTTCTCCACCACGATGGCCGGGCGCTGGTCGGCCTGGGCCACCACGGGCACCCACTTGCTGCCCGTCCACTTTTGGCCGATGCGCGTCTCACCCTGTTTCAGCACGACTGCATTGGCAGGCAGCGGATCGAGCGCCAAAGGGTACTCACATTCCACCGTGCATATTCCAACATCATTCGTAAATGCATAAGAGGCTGCCATTATGAAAACTCCGTGACACTAAAACCAACTACCCAATTTGAGCCAGCTGTAACAGCTGAACCATAAGAAGCCTCGACGCGGACAACCGTGCTGCTAATGAATCTGTATGTCAAATACGCAATGCCATTCTGAGAAATCAATGGTCTTTGAGGCTGAATAAAAGCCTTGTTGACATTGACTGCACCAATCGGAATATCGGCATATAAAACACCGCCCGCGCCTCCGTTTCCATTGACCCAAAGCACCGTGGGTAAAACGGTATAGCTCTGCCGAACAATGCCACCTACCGCCGAAGTCACATGGCTCTTAACGTTATCGCGCGCGGCATTTGTCGTTGCATTCACGTTGTCCCGCGCGCTGGTAACGTCCGTGCGGATGGTGTTCGCAGTGGTCTGCACCCCCGCGATATTGGTCAGCGCCGTGCCCAGGCTTGTGGCCAAGTCGCCCAGCTTTGCCAGGGCCAGCGCCAGTAATGGAACGCTCATACAGCCTCCTCTGTTGCGGCGGCCCCCTCCAGCCGCCCGTTGTTGTAGGTCATGGTCTCGGTGCGCTTGCGCCCGTCATAGGTGGTGACCACGGTTTTGACATTCCCGGTCGAGTCATAGCTGATGACCGTTACCGCTTGCTTGGCGTCCAGCATCTCAGTTACCACCGACACGCGCCCGCTTGTGTCGTAGGCAATGCTGGTGGTGCTGGCCCCGTTGGCCGGCCCCAGCTTCAAATCGGCACGCGCCAGAGTGATGTTGACGCCTGCTTTCCCATTGACCGACTGCACACGCGCGGCGCCCATGTCGTTGATGGCCCGCTGCAGCGCATCGAGCGCTCCGTCTACCTCCTGTGCACCGGCTTTTTCGTCGATCAGCTCGCGCAAGCCATTGAGCGCGTTGTCTACAGCGCGGCCCAGCGCCCGCAGGCGCTCCACATCCACTTCCAGCGGATTGCCCGCGTAAGGCAGTTCCAGCCCGAAGAAGTCTGTAATGTCTTCTTGTATTGCCATGGCCACCCCTTACAGAATCACCGCGCGCAGATTGCGCACCTTGGGCCGGGCATTGGTGTTGCCCAACAGCTGCAGGCGCAAGCGCAGCGCAGCACCTGCCAGCCCGGTCTTTTTGTGGGTCAGCTCCACATTGCCAGCCGTCTGCGCGCTGCTGCTGTCAAAGGGCACATCTACCCAGGTCGCGCCGCTGTCGGTGCTGCATGCCACCTTCACGGATGATCCCGCTGGCAAGCTCGCCTCAAAAATCACAGTAACGGTATTGCCACCTGCCAACTGCACCGCAGGCGTGATGTAAGTGCCTTGGGTAAGCAAGCTGCCCACCACCAGCACGGTGCCCTGCTCCAGTACCGGCGCCAGGCCATTGGCCGCCCGGCGCAATGTGGCCTCTACCTGCACGGCGCCAGTGTGTGGCGCAGCCAGCTGGATGGGTTGCGCCACATCCACATCGTGGGTAGCTTTGACGGCGCCTTGATCGTCCAGCAGCTTGAGCTGGTAGGTCACCCGGGCATCGGGCGCAGGCTGGATGGCGCCCGCATTCACCGTCAGATTGGTGGCGTTCACTACCGGCTGCTGCCCCACCACAAAGGTCTGTGCCGTCTGCTTGTATTGGACGGCCAGCAGCTCAAAGCGCAAGAAGCGGTTGGAGTATTTGGTCACCACCCCGGATTCGTTCGTGTGCGAGAGCGCACCAATCTCTGCAGGCGGCTGCGTAACGTAGCCGCCCGCCTGGTTGACCTCGCCCACCTGCGCCACATAAGGCGCGGTGTCGGTATCGGCAGCGCTGATGCTCAGGGCATACGGTACGCCGGCCTGCATCAGCACGGGTGCAGGCCAGGAGACAGCGGTAGCGCCCACGGTGTTGATCTGGTCGGGCTCCAGCCGCACGGTGGCCAGTTCATTTTTGGGCAAACCCTTTTCATCGGCCCGGCTGATGCTGACAAGCACGGCCTGGCCCTTTCGTGCGAAGAAAAGGTTGGCACCGGCAGACTGCCAGGTGGTTGGCGGGTTGATGGCTTGGGTCAGGACGTTATAAGACATAGTTCACCGTTTCGATGCCTACACCGGCAGTAATAAAGTTGCCGCTGTACAGGTAATAGAGTTGCAGTTTCAATGTGGCCGATCCCGTGTAACTGGCTTCGCCATAGCTTCCGTTGTCCCCCTCGATGCGCACGCGCTTGGTGCCCACGGTGATGCCCTTTGGCACCTTGAAGCTGCCCTCCACCACCCCTTGCGCATTTGCCGATGGCGTTTGGCCCTGGGCGTTTTTGAATGCCACAGGCTGGCCGTCAAAGGTGGCTGACTTGACCGGCTCCAGCGGATCAAAGCCGGTGAGCGTCACACCCACATCGATCTCGCGCAGGTAGATATCGCTGGTATCGACCAGCGATTTATCGAAGGTCTTTTCAAACTCGGCCTGCACGCTGCCCGCCACCGTCTGGCCCGGGTTCCAGATCGGGTTGTAATGGAACTTCACGCCCTTGGGATATTGGCGCACGCCCGGCACTTCCCAGCGGTCAATGGGCGGCGCCAGGATCACAGACGCGGGCAGCTGGCCTACGCCAATGCTGGGGTTGATGGCCATGCTGCGGCTGTACGCTGCTTGGCGCAGGCCCGTCACGATATCGAAACCCATCGAATACGAGGTCTTGCCGTCATCGAGCAGATGGGCGCCGAAGTCCTCATAAAGCTGCAGCGCGCCATCGAGAATCTGGGCAGTCTGCTCCAGCCCCTGGTCGCGCATGCTGTCGTCGCGCATGGGGTCAGCAAAGTAGCCCTTTTTCAGGCCGCTGTAGCGCCCGTTCACATCGGTCGCCAATCGCAGCTCGGCCAAGTCCAGCTCGATATCGTCCATGCGGTTGGAATAGTTGGCGATGGTCTGCATGGGCACCATACGCCAGCTGTCCAGCACCAAGCGGCGTGTTTCCTGCATCCAGCTTTGGTAGATGGTGGCCAGCAGCAGCTGGCCGCCAGGCACGTCGGGCGGCACTGGCTGCCAGGTAGCAGGCACACCCTTGATAACGCTGTATACCCCCTGGTCATCCATCACCAGGCGGTCATAGCGGCGCATGGCAAATTCGTAGTCCACGTAATGCACCGTGCCATTGACCGGGTTCGCAATCTGGAACGTGGTTGGCGTTTGGTTCAGCACCGGCTCGATGCTGATGAATTCAAACTCCACCGTGTACAGGTTGCCGGTCGCTGGCTCTGCGCCGCTAGGGCTCCAGTCCACCTGCCCCGCCGTCAGTTTGAAGTCGGCAGGCTCGTAATAGGTGATTCCTCCCAGCTTGATGCTGTTGATCTTGACCACGCTGTTTTCGTTGAGCTGGTCAGCGCCACCCAGCACCGGCCCCCGGTTCACCTGCTGGGTTTTCTTGCGCTGCACGCGGACAGTGGCGGGCTTCAAAACCGGGAAACGGTCAAAGGTGACGGTCTGCAAGGCTTCACCGCTGGCTGCATGAGGCTCGCTCAACACCTGCATGGTGTTGGGCACTGCGGCATAAACCACGGTTCTGTCAGCTGGGCGAAACACAGGTATGCCGCCTACATGCGCTTCACCGGCCTTGACGGTATAGATCTGGTTTCCGTCTTGGTCATCGTCGTGCATGAGAACGGTCATGCCGTCCACCACGTAATTGCCGCCGCCAGTGCTGGCAATGTCGTAATCCTTGATGGCTACGGTAATGGGGTTGTTCGTGCTGAGCGCCTCGCGGGGCTTGACCACGCCATCTTCAATCGTCCAAACGGGGAAGAAATCACCCGGCAGGACCTGGCTACCAGCCAGCCCCCAGCGCGCCACCATGCGGGTGCGGTCGGCTCCGGGCTGCTGCTGGCCTTCACCTTCTACCGCTGGGTTGTACAGCCCTGGATCATCCACCGCCGTCACTGTCGTGGTTTCCAGGTAGACGCCCACATATTGGGTGCCCAGTACCGGCACAGCAACCAGCGCGGCAACCACATCGTGGATGCGACCGGCAATGTAGATACTGCCCGCCTCCATGGTGGCCATGCCTGTGGCAGCGCTCATGGCGCAGCGGGCACCCTCGATCAGGTCGCCATCGCTAAAGATACCGTCTGCTATCCGGCGCAGCGCGTGCTGCTGCATGGCCTGCTCGTCGTTCAGCTCGCGCGACTGCAGAATGCGGTCAGCGTGGTAGTCCACACTGACATAACCATCCTTGGCATCGAATTTGTTGTAAACCGTCATGTTCTTGGCCTTGTGCTTAGAGTGGCAGCACCGCTTCTTCGTAGGCCTTTTGGCCCTCGCGGGTGGATTTGCTGCGGTAGGTCAGGTGGTAGATAAAACCGGCGTCCTGCACCTGCTCGGGCTTCAAGTAGCGCTGGCCCGCAGGCACGCCAGCCTTGGCCACCGTGCCAAAGAACAGGCCGCATTCGCGGATCTCTTCGTTCAAGGCGTCGTCAGTCGAAAACTCAGCGCGCAAGTACAGGTAGGGCGTAGGCGAGTCCGCCATCTTGTAGAAAGCGCCCGCGTCCATCTCGACAAACTTTTTAATGTCCTCTGGCAACGCAGCCTCCATCTCTTCCTTCGTTGACGGCTGCACAAACGCCACGATGGTGGCCAGGCGGCGGCCCACTTCGGCCAGCAAGGTGTTGCGGTTGCTGGGCACGGCGGGCGGCGCCTGCCAAACCCCGTCGCCCCGGCCCCATGCGAAATGGGCGGGCATGGCGGCCAGGGCCTTGGCCAGCGCAATGCGGCCAGCTTCTTGCAGGACTGCTGCTGTCATGGTGTGGTTTCCTCGGTGTATTTGGTTGCGATTTCAGACTCTTGCCAGGCGCGGCCGTCCCACGCGCCCGTCCAGGTGCGCGCGCGGATCGTGCGGGGCACCACAGCGCAGTAGGTGTCAGCCCGCATCTGCGCCGGCTGCGCGTTGCGAGCAGCTGCGGTGATGGCGTAGGCCTTGCCATAGGCGGTTTGTGCGAGCAGCCGGACATAGGCCGGCGTGGTGGGCGCCTCCACCTGGGTGGGCAGCAGGCGTGGCGCCTTACGCAGACGCCGGTCGAGATGCCAAGAGTCCAGGCGCAACGCATCCCTGCGGCGTGTGGTCAGGCTCCAGCCGATGGTGGATAGTGCGCGCACCTTGGCGTTGCCTGGGCGCTGGGCCACCGCGCTAAAAAACTGCCCCTGGCTGCCCAGGATGATTTCGCCGCCCACATCGATGGGCACGCCGCTATCGGTGTCGAGCATGCCGCTGTCCAGGCGCGGGCGGTTGTCCAGCCGGATGCGGCGCAGGTCATAGCGGTGGAACAGGCGGTAAAACTTCACATGCAGCGGGATGCTGGCCCGCACCATGTAGGCGATGTGCTGCATGTCGGCAATGGAGACTTCGCGGCCCGGGCTGATGTGCAGGCGCGCGCCGTCTTCTTCGATCCGCACGCCGGCGTAACCCAGCCAGCCCATGGCCCGCTTGACGGCTGCCGCGCTGCCGCGCTCGCGCAACCATGGCAGGCCCTTGGCCAGCAGCTCGCGCGGGTCGGCAAAGTAGCGGTCAAACTGGCTGAGCTGCCAGTGGGCGGCCATCCACGGCAGCATGCTGTCGTTTTGGCGCAGCGCGGCAGGTTCGGCCTGGTCGGCTAGGGCATCCCACTGCGGCACGGCGGCATCAAAGGCGCGCTCCAACGGAGTTGCGTTGGGCGGCAGGATCGTGCGGCGCGCTGGCATTACACAACCCCGTCGTCGATCAGCTGCACGGCGCCCAGCGCGGGATATTGACCCACACTGATGGCGGTGTTGGCTGCTGGCTGATCGGAGTCTGGAAACTCCACCGCATGCACGCCATCGACTTGCAGCAGCGCGGTAATGTAGCTGCGGGCTACGCCTTCGCTCATAGTGGCCATGGCGGCAAAGCCATCGACCAGACGCTGCTGGAGCATGGCCAGCAGGTTGGCTGGTGCCGTGCGGCGGCGGGTGATGGCAGCGGTGATGTTTATGGGCTTTGGCACGGCAACGGCCACGGCCACGGCTACACCCAGCATGCGGGCGTTTTCGGCATTGATGGCTGTGTTTACCAGCTCTCGCACAGCCTGAGCCTGGGTTTGATCCCACACCCACAGCATGACCATCACTTTGCCGGCTACGGGTGATGTGGCTTGCGCCTGGCGCACCTGATTCGATGCGGACAGGGCGGTGTATTCATAGTGTTCGCGGGTGCCTTGTCCTGCCAGGGATGCAATGCGCTTAGCAATGCGGTCGCGCAGGCGGCTATCAGTTTCGCCGTCTTGGCGGGTCACTCCAAAGTCTTGGGCAATCCAGTCGAGATCGGTTCCGTTGGCCGTTGGCTGGAAGTGTGCGCGCACCGAATCATTGAGGCGGGCGCGAATGAGCATTTCGCGGTAGGAGTGGGCCTGCAGTAACTTTGCGGCCGGCTCCGATTCGAGCTGCAGTACGGCGTCAATGTCGGGCTGGTTCGGGCGCTGCAGGTCGGCAAAGGTGCTGCGCGCTGCAGTGTAAATGCCTTCAAACGATAGCGTTTCTACGGCCGCTGGTGGCGGCAGGGTGGTGGCTGTCATACACCCCCCCCCATAGTGACGGTCAGGCTGATGGGCCGGGCCTTGCGGGCATAGCTATCGAGCATGTTGCCGGTGACTTCAAACACCACGGCGCCGGGCTGCTCGGGGTTGCGCTTGGCTTGCAGGCGCAGGGCTTGCAAGCGCGGCTCCCAGCGCATGAGGGCGGCGGCACCGCTGGCAATGGCGCGCACCTGGGTGGCTTTGTTGTCTGGCTGGTCGAGCATGGCAAAGTTCAGGCAGCCGTAATCGCGGCGTATGGCGCGGCTGCCGATGGGGGTGGTGAGTATGTCGGCCACGGATTGCTGCAGGTGCTGCACGCGCCCAATGCGGCGGCCGTTGGTGCGGTTCATCATCAGACTGGCTCCCCGGTCAGGCCCATGCCTGGGGTTACGCCCCCGTGCGGGTGGCTGTTGAGGCTGATGCCGCTGGCAATCACATCGGCCAATGTTTCGATGTTGATGTTGGTGGTTATGCCGCCCTCTTCCATCGTGAAATGGGCGCCGCCCACTTGCAGGGTGATGGAGTCTTGCGCCAGGGTGATGCGTGCAGGGCCGATGGTGAGCAGCAGTTTTCCGGCCTCATAGCGCACAAAGTGGGTGCCCGGCTTGTTGAGCTTGATGTGGGGCGGGCCGTCGCTGGGCTGGGGCATGGCATCGCTGTAGATGCCCAGCAGGGCCACGCCTTGGCCAAGGTCGCCACCCGCGCACAGCGCCAGGCCTTGTTCGCCCACTTCTGGCATGCGGTAGGCGCTAAAAACGGCGCCGGCGGCCAGGCCTGCGGGCGTGAGCCAGTCGGTGGTGTTGTCGCCGCATTGCATGCGCACAGCCAGTGGCTTGGCGCGCACGGCCGCCACGGTGCCCCATTTCAGCAGGTTTTGCAGCAGGCGTTGCAGCTCGTACGGGCTTTCATGTTGCGGGGTTTTTTCGGGCATGCGGCCATGTTGCCGCTGCGCGCGCGCGGGGGCCAGCAGCGTGCGCTGTGGCTACGGTTGGCACATTTTTTAGCTATGCAGGTGCTGCAGGATGATGTCGCGGATCTGGTCTGCGTCCGCTGCCGATATACCAAGCAATGGGCGCGCTGGGTAGCGGTAGGTTGGGCCGCCTGGCTTTACTTCATCCGTGAGCCCATCGTGGTGTACTGCTGCGATCCGCGCCGCACGGGCTGCAAACTCCACAGTCGCCCTGTCTGCAGTGCCCTTTGCCTTGAGCCACTTTGCGCGGCGCAGCTTCTCAAACATCGGCCGGGCTGACTTCTTGCGCAGCGCGGCTGCCCGTGCCTGGTTGCCCAAACCATCCCCCTGCGGTTTACGCTTGGTCCAAGGTTCACCATCGGGGCTTGTTTGTGCCTTCATTCGCCCGGTATTGCTTGCGCGCAGGTGCCGGGCAATGTCGAGCGTCAGGCGCCGGCGGTTGGCGGCGTCCATTTTGCGCAGCATGTCGCCGCACCAGGTTTCCAGCTGCTGCAGATCTGCCATGGCTACATGTCAAACCGTTTGATGCGGCCGGGTGCTGGAATGTCCCATTCGCCGATTTTGGTGTCTTTCAGCCACAGCTCCCAGTGCTCATCAATGCAGGGCGTGGATACGTGGCAGGGCTCGCGCAGGTGTTCGGTGGTGAAGCGCTTGGGATGCTTTGAATCTTCTTTGACCAACACAGACTCGCGCAGGGGAATGTCGATCCCCAAATCGTAGCTGTCAGCGGTGACTGGGTTAACCCAAAATTTCAAGGCGCTTTTGCGCTTGGTCGGGTTGTCCAGCAAGTCCGACTGGTGAACCATCAGCCAAGCGAGCAGCGGCACCATCAAGGCATCCACATGGACTTTGGCGGGCCAGTTCAACACCGATATTTCCGCGTTGTACACGTAGGCGAAACTGAGGCTATCCCCGTAGGCTGCATCAAGGTGGCCATCGGTGGCCTGAATTATCAAATTCTCCGGGTTGGCCTTCACCTGTTTGGGAAGGCTGGCATTGAGCAGCTTGCCCAGGCTTTCGAGCTTGTACATGGCTACTCCTTAGGTGGGCCGGCGTTGATCATGTCGGCTACGGTTTGGTAGGCTCTTTCGCAGGCCAGGCCTCGGACGCGGCACTGGTCAGCCTGGCCCGCGTAGATTCCCGCTCTTTCATCAAGTCTTGCGTGCAGGTCGGCAAACACTCCGATGGCGGCGGCAGTTGCTTGGCGCTCGCCGTCAGTGCTGGCACGCCGGGCCACACCTTGCCAATAACCGAGGCTGTCGGCGTAGGTGCGCTGGTCGAGCAAGCGGCTAGCGCGCTCGCGGCCAGCAAGATCAGAGAGCGTTTCAAGCTTTGCATTGGTTTCCCCTTCTTGCGTTTGAATCTGTTGTGCGAGCGTGCGGTTTGCTGTGTCCACAGCAGAGCGATAGCGGTCGAGCGCCTCGTAGGCCTTGGTATTGGCCTGCGCGATGCCGGTCAGCGTGTCAGCGTGCTGCACACGCAGCTTGTTGATGCGGTTTTGCTGCAACAGGCCCACCAGCACCGAAAGCACAGCCAGCGCTACCAACGCGACCAGGAAGAGATCCGTCAACCCGCATTGTTTCTTCATGGCTTGAGGTCTTTCAGGCACATGGCCATCTCACGATCACGGCGCAAGGCCAGGCCGCGCAGCTTGCGCCCCTTGGCCGATGCCCAGGCGGGCAGCTGGCGGCATGCTGCTTCCACATCGCCGCCGCGCAGCAGGCGCAGCATGGTGCTGTGGTTGCCGTTTTTCAGGTAGACAAAGCCATCCTTCACATCTGGCGCGCCCGGGCCGGTGTTGTAGATGAATGAGAGGAATGCAGCCACGCTGGTGTCTGGCATGCCGTTGCGTACCTCGGCGGGCACCCAGCGCTCAAACAGCTGCCAGGCCTCCTGTATGCCCTGCAGGGTAAGTGCATCGCACTCGGCATGGGTTGCCACATCGCCCAGCTTGACCCCGCGCGTCCATCCCTCGCAAATAGTGGGGATGGCCACCGGGTCGAGGTAGGCCGGCAGCACCCGGCCTTCGTCCACCGGCAAGGTGGTGAGCAGGATGGCAGCGACACCACCAGCCACGGCCGTGGCGCCCCTGGCAACGATGGTGGTCTTAGGTACGTATGGCAGCGGTCTAGTCATCGGACAGCGCTCCAAAGTCGGTAGAGGCATTGCCGGGGTGGCGCTGAATCTGAATCGCACGCTCGCGCCAGTTCTGGCCGAAGGTGCTCACCATCTTTTCTTCGCCGTGCTTCTCCAGCATTTCCATCACCCAGGCCATGCGGTTGCGTTCTTCAGCCCGGTCGCTGCGGCGCTTCTCCGCCTGCTTGGCTTTCACGCCTTGGCGCTGCGCCCAGATGGAAACCAGGCCGGTGGCCACCGTCATAGCTGCGCCGATAATCAAAAGCACTGTGTCCACCGTGATAGTTGGAAACCACGCCGGCACCACATTGGCGTCGGTCGCGGCCTTCGCCGCACCACCCGCAGTCGTGAGGCTGCCAAAAACATAGGTTGCGCCTGCGCTGATGCGCCCGACAACAAAGGTGCGGCTTTCAACCCAAAGGGCCTTGATGTTCATTTCTTGGGCCCCTTCCAGCTCCATGCCGTCCATGTGCAGGTGGCAAAACGGTCGATGGTGTTGGCGTTCAGCACCTCAAAGCCGTAGTTCTCGGTCTTGGTGCCGCCCCACCGCTTGCTGGTGCGCACCAGCTGCCAGACTCCACCGGCGCAGGCCACGCGGATGCCCATCACCTGGCGGCCGATATCGGGGTTGCCCCATTCGCCATCCAGCACCGGCAGCCCGTCGCGATAGGCGATGTTCTGCAGGGGCATGCCCCACTTCTTGGCAAGCCACCCGCACCGGTTGCGAATGCCGTTGAAGTTCCAGCGCGGCAAGAAGCTGCGCGGGCTGTACGGGGGCCAGTAGCTCACATGCTGGCCATCCTCGTGCACCACATCTTCATCAGGCGCCGGCATGCGCACATGCCGCCCATCAATCAGCGCCCAGTCAGAGCGGTCGCCATTGATGCTGATGTTGTTGTCGTACCAGCGCAGCCAGCGCGGCAGCTGCTCGGCCTTGCGGGGCAGCAGTGCTGCGATGAACGCCCAGACGATGGGCGCGGTCAGGCCCAGCCAAAAGCGGATCAATGCTGGCTTGCGCGCGCTTTGCAGGCTGGCCAGCGCCTGCGCGTGCAGCTCAGCGGGCACACCGGCTTCGGTCAAATAGGTTTGCAGCTTGTTCATTGCGATCAGTCCCACAGGTAAACGGTTTCTTTGTTCGGTTCCTGGCCCTTAACCAGCCGCACAGGCTGGCCCATCGGCAGGTGTGGGCCAAGCTTTGCCAAGCCGGGGTTGGCGGCCAACGTGGCCTCTACGTGGCCCGCTGTGGCACCCAGCTTGCGCAGGGCCAGGGCATCAAGCATTTCGTTCTGCCTGGCCCTCGTCTCCAGTCCGCGTTGCGTGGTCATATCAGCTCCACAATCGTGCGGCGCCGCTCCTGCAGGTCAGCCAGGGCCCAGCGCACATCACGCCAGAAGTCGTCAATACGCACCATGAGCGCAGCCTTCACCCGGGCTTCTTTTCCAGCGCCATCAGGCATGGTGCTGACGTCTCGGTACTCTGCGGCCACCTTGGCCAGCACAGTTGCCGCCACCGCTCGCCGGTAGTGGCGCAGCTTGGCGGGCTCACCGTCAACGCGGGTCGCTGGCACCTCGGCCAGGCTGGCAAAACCCAGCGCTCGCTGCGCGCCTTGCCAGTCGGACAGGCGTTCATTGATCTCAACCATGGCGTCCAGCACTTCACGGCGCAAACGCTCATCGCTCACCGTGCTGTCAAAACGCCATTCCCTTTTGATCTGCTCCAGATCGATGGCTGGAAACCAGCCGTCATTGGCGACGGGCGCGGCATCGGGAATATCCGGCGGGTTCGCAGTGTGGTGCTGTGCAACAAGCATGAGGGCCACTCGGTTGTAAGGTGTGGCGGTGGCCCAGGACGCTGGCAGGCAAATCAATGCTGCTTTGTCCTGGGGCCGCCACGGGTGCGGGGTACGCTCGGTTATGAGGCCTGGGGCGCGTCAGGCTTTTTGCCGTTGACACGCGATTCCAAACGCTCAATGTCTTTTTTCACGCCGATGCCGGCGAACAGCTCCATCGCTCGCCGCAGAAGCGGCAGGGCCTGCTGGGCCACAGCAATGGGGACTGTCTTGTGGTATTCGCTGGGCTGGCTTGTACGGCCCAGCAGTGCATATGCGCCCGCCTTGTAGAGCTTGGCTTTGGCCTGGTCGTGGCTGTCGAGCTGCTCGGTCATCTGCAACACGGTTCCGGCCACCTGCATGGCCTCGTCACCCTTGAGCGTGCCCAGCAAGATGGCCTCGCTGATTTCGTCTTGCAGCAGCGTGGGCAGATTGCGCTTGTACTGGTCAGGCAGCGGCAGCTTGTGGCGCAGCGCGTAGTCGGCCAATTCAATGGCACGCAGGTAGTTGCCCGCGTCGATGTTCCAAACCAGCGCGGTCATCAGCACTTCGTTGGGCTGTCCGCCGTCGGTTGCCAAGACGGTGTTGATGTACGGATCCAGCTCGGGCAGCATGCTGCGCTTGAGCACCGCCTTGCCTTCCGTGCTTTGCACATCTTTCAAGCGCTTCTTGAATTCATAGAGCTGGGCCATGTTCAGCTCAAAAGCCTCGCCCCGCGTGGCGCCAAATTCGCTCTCCGCCGCCGCGCGCCGCTCTTCCTTTTCCGTCAGCACGCGCAGCCGGTGCCGTTGGGCTGGTGATAGTGGCATGTTGATATTCCCCCGCTTGCCTAGTGGCAGCCAGCCGCCGTTGCCCGGCGGCCAGCGTGCAACCGGTTTTACAGTTCCATCTCGATGTTTTCGGCCATGGCCACCTTGCCGAAGTCTTCAACCACGTAGGCGTCGTTGGAAGATTCGTAGGTTTCCACGCGGTCTTTTTCCGGCTTTTCCTGCACATGCATGCGCCGGCCTTGCTTCTGCCAGTAGATAGACAAGTTGTTGAAGCTGGTGATCATGAGTCCATTGGCCGGGAAGTACGGCACCGCTACCGCCTGCATGTTTGCCAAGCGTGCTTGACTCACAACCAGGCCAGCGGCCAGCATCTCAGTTGGCGCGACCTGGCCATCTACGATTGGGAACAGCTTGCTATGCATCAGGTCGCGGCCCAAAAGCACCACAAGATCTGGCGCGCCGATGTGCCATGGATCTACCATGGTGTTCGCCAAGTCATACACCAAACCATCGAGCGACTTGAAGTCGCTTCCGACACCACCGACTTTGATCTTGCCGGAGCCTGCAGCCCCTTCGGTCAATGCTCGCTCTGGAGCAAACTCGCGCACCAGCTGCAGCCAGCCCTTGTTAACGTCCTGCAGCAACGGGTTGGCCGCCAAATCGGTATCTTCTGCCGCATGTGTGCCGTTGAAGCCGATCATTTGTCGGTCGAGTGCGCAGCGTTCAAAGCGCATATCGCTCACCATCGAGGCAAACTCAGGGAAGGCTGCCCACATGTCCAGCTTGTCATAGCGGATGTGGGTGTCAAAGTTGGTCTGCGAACACAGGTAGTTTTGGCCGTCCAGCACAGACACATCTTTGGTCTTGCGGCTCTTGTCGCCCGTGGTGTTGGTGCGGCTGGCAGTAGGCCCTGTCATGCCCAGGCCCAGCTTCTGCCCCATCTGTTGGGTGACAGGCACCACGTTGATACGCTTGAGGAATGCGCTCGATTCCTGGATCTTCTTTTCCAGCTTTTGCTGCACAGAAGGCGTCACGTTGAATTTCTTCGCCACATCCACGCCGCCATTGGCACGTGCCAAGCCAGCGGTGTAGGCGTTCCAGCGCTCACGGGTCAGGTTGTCCATTTCTATTCCCTTCCAAAAGTTGTCAGTTCGTCCAGCCGCGCTTAGCAGTCGGCGGCGTCGTTGTTGTTGCCCGAAGCATTCGGCCGCTCGGTGGCGCCATCTGGCTCACCTTCCAGCTTGTTGCGGAATTCCTGCAGATCGGTGCCCTGCTTCTCCAGCGCGTCCAGACGTTTGGCCAGCTTGGCGTAGTCCTTGCTGAACTTGGTGTTCTTCTCTTCCAGATCGTCCACCTGGTCTTGCAGCACTTCGATGGTGTCGCCCATGGCCTCGATCACCTTGAATGCCTGGCCGCTGTCGCTCTCATTGCGAGCGAACCGCTTCATCAGGCGAGACAGCAGGCCTTGCGACTCAGCGCGCGCCGCCTTCGCGTCAGCGCGGTCGTCGTCTTCTTCTTCCGCGCTGAATTCCAGCGTGGTTTCCAGGAATTCGGTGCTGAACTTGTTTTGATCGCGCTTGGCGCTGAACTTGAGCACTTCGGTGCCCAAGCTGGCGGGGTCGTCAGTGACGGCCAGGCCGGTCACATAGGCTTCGCCGGTATCGGCAAACTTCGGCTCAATTTCGATGCTGGAATAGATCTTCTTGCCGCGCTTGTTCAGCTCCACCAGCTCGGGCAGTGGTTTGATGGCAGCAAAGAGGGCCATCTTCCCGGCCAGCTTTCCTTCCTTGATCTCTTCTGCCTTGAGCGCAACCACATCGCCCTGGGCGCTGAATGGGCTGTCAGACCATTTGCTGCGCATGTGTTCCACCCAGACCCGCGCGCCGCGCACATCGGCGTCGAAGTTGTTGGCAGCTTCGGTCAGCCAGGATCGTTGAATGGTGCGGCCATCCACCGTCGCGCCTTCAACGGCAACGCGGAAAAACTTTGGTGCCTGTACGGCGGAATGTTTGCGGCTCATGTGCGGCTTTCGCGGTGTTGAGTTGATCTACCGCTTATGTTCCGCTCCCCCTGTTTTTGTAGCAATCAGCGCGCACTGTGGCTAGCGCTCCGACAATTTCTGGTGGGTGATTTCCGCGCGCGCGCGGCACACACTGGCATGCATGAAGAAAGCGCCCGCGAAGGCCAGCCCTGCCCGCCGAAGCCCGGCCCAAAAGGCGGTCACCAAACATGCCAAAAGCCGCGATCAGGTGGCCAAGGAAATGGGCTTTGACCCGTTTGCCGATATCACTGCCCGCGCCGATGCGGCGGCGGCGGCGCCTATTGACGCGCCAGTGGCTGGCCTGCCTGCCGGCCCGGCCAGCGCCATAGACCGCAGTGCGGGCCTACGACTCACTGCTCGCAGCCTGTACTGGTCGGGGTGGCGGCTGACCCACATTGCGCAGCATCTTGAGATCCCACGCACCACCTTGTATGGCTGGCACAAGGCCGAAGGCTGGGAGGATGCCACGCCGCTGGAGCGCATCGGCGGTGCGCTTGAAACACGGTTGGTCAAGCTCATCAACAAGGATCAGAAGACGGGCGGCGACTTCAAAGAAATTGACCTACTGCATCGCCAGCTGGAGCGCCAGGCCCGCATCGAAAAATACCAAGTTTCTGGGAAGGAGAAGCACCTCACCCCGAGCATTGAAGCGCGCAACGCAGCACCCAAGAAGAAGCCAGAGAAGAACTACTTGAGCCCCGAGCAAATCGAGGATCTGCGCAAAGCGTTTCTCGATTCACTGTTTGACTACCAGCGCGTATGGTGGGAGAACATCGGCGAGCGCGTGCGGCAGATCCTCAAAAGTCGGCAGATTGGCGCGACTTGGTACTTTGCGCGTGAAGCCCTGATAGATGCGCTAACCACGGGCCGCAACCAGATCTTCCTGTCCGCCAGCCGCTCTCAAGCATACGTGTTCCGCCAGTACATCGTGGCATTCGTCAAGCAGGTTACGGGCGTAACGCTCACTGGCGATCCGATGGTGTTCCCTAATGGGGCAGAACTTCACTTCCTTGGTACCAACAGCAAGACCGCCCAGAGCTATCACGGCAACCTCTACTTTGATGAGTATTTTTGGACTCACAATTTCAAGGAGCTGAATGACGTTGCCAGCGGCATGTCGTCGCACAAGAAGTGGCACCTCACCTATTTCAGCACGCCCAGCAGCATCCGGCATCCTGCCCATGCGCTTTGGGACGGTTCTCACATTGAAGACCGCAAGCTCAAGATTGACACGTCACATGCCAAGCTCGCAAGCGGCTTTCGTGGCGAAGATGGGATTTGGCGGCACATTGTCACTGTGGAAGATGCGGAGCGTGGCGGCTGCGATCTCTTCGATATCAACCAGCTGCGGACAAGCAAATCAGAGGATGTCTTCAACAACCTCTACATGTGCCAGTTTGTCGACGATGCTTTGGCGGTCTTCCCACTCTCTACCCTGCAACGCTGCATGGTTGATAGCTGGGATGCATGGCGCAAAGACTTCAAGCCTTTTGCAATGCGGCCCTTTGGTCGCAAGCGCGTGTGGGTTGGCTATGACCCCAGCCTTACGGGTGACAAGGCCGCACTGGTGGTCTTGGCGCCCCCAGATCAGGCAGGCGGTAAGTTCCGAATTCTGTACAAGCTGCAGTTGCACGGTGTTGACTTCGAAGCCCAAGCTGCAGCCATCAAAACAGTCTGCGACCAGTACAACGTCGAAAAGATCAGCATTGACGCCACCGGCATGGGCAATGGTGTGTATGAGCTGGTCAAGAAGTTCTTTCCGTCCGTCCAAGGTATCCGCTACACCCTTGAGCAGAAAACACTGCTTGTTCTCAAAGCGCAGGCGGTATTGCGTGCCGGCCGCCTTGAGTTCAATGCGAGCGACACAGAGCTCGCGGCGGCTTTCATGTCGGTCAAGCGCGAGCTGACCGCCAGCCAAAAGAGCGTCACCTACACATCAGGTCGGAACACGCAAACGGGCCATGGCGATTTGGCGTGGGCAACTATGCACGCGCTGCAGAACGAACCGCTTGAAGAAGGCACCGGCCTGGCCACCGTGCGAACCAAATCTATCGTGGAGTTTTCAGAATGAGCACTACAGAAACCATAGCAGCGCCTGAGCAAGATCACAGCGCTCCCCTGCAATCCGCCGCGCCGCAAATGTTCACCTTTGGCGAGCCTGAACCCGTGGTGGGTGGGCGCTCGATGATCATGGATTACATCGAGTGTTTGCACAATGACCGCTGGTATGAACCACCCGTGGACTTTGGCGAGCTGGCCCGATGCCTGCGGGTTGGAGCCCACCACGAAAGTGCATTGCGCTTCAAAGTCAACGTGCTGACCAGTACCCTGCAGCCCACCAGCTATCTCAGCGCAGAAACCTTCCAGGCCTTTGCGTTGGACTACCTGGTACTGGGCAATGGATTTTTGGAGGCACGCGAGAGCCGCGGCAAAACGCTGCTCAAACTCAAGCACTCGCTGGGCAAGTACACGCGCCGTGGCCGGGATCTGGATCAATACTATTTTGTGGAGGACTACGGCCGCGTGCATGAATTCGCTAAAGGCAAGGTGTTCCATCTGCGCGAGCCCGATATCCATCAGGAAGTTTATGGGCTACCCCAATACCTGGGAGCCCTGCAAGCGGCCTTCCTGAACGAAGCGGCAACGCTATTTCGCCGCCGCTACTATGCCAACGGCAGCCACGCCGGCTTCATCCTCTACATCACTGATCCGGCCCAGGATCAAGACGACGTTGATCGCATGCGTGAGCAGCTCACCAAAGCCAAAGGCATGGGCAACTTCAAAAACTTGTTCTACTACGCCCCCAATGGCAAGGCCGACGGTATCAAGCTGATACCCATCAGCGAAGTGGCCGCAAAAGATGAATTCATGAGCATCAAGAACAGCAGCCGCGACGATGTGCTTGCCGCTCACCGCGTGCCGCCCCAGCTGATGGGCATGATGCCCAACAACACCAGTGGCTTTGGTGATGTAGAAAAGGCTTCCCGGGTGTTTGCGCGCAATGAAATTGCCCCACTTCAAATGCGCATCAAAAGTGCAATCAACGAATGGGCCGGCGTAGAAGCCTGCACCTTTGTGCCCTACACATTGGGCAATGACCCGGACGCGGAAAAAGACAAAGACACAGATCCCAAAAAGATCTAATGCCGCCACCCGGTGCCGTGCCGCTCTGTACCTGTGGCCGGTTTCAATATGGAACGTCTGGCTCCAGCTGCCGGTACAGGCGTTCCAATTCTTGCGGTGACATAGGCGGCGGGATGGGTACATGCCATCCTCGCACCGGTGCTTCAAGTTGCTCTTTCGTTTGAGAGGCCGCCAACGGAAGCACCCAAAAATCCAACTGCTCATTCTGCATGTCAGCACCTTGCGACTGGAATATCTTCGATGTTGGTGGTGTAGTGCGGCGTGCGGCGCTCTTGCCTCATACCCCAGCGCGCGCCACCCGCATTCATGCCCGTGGCGGCCAGGTGCAGTGTGCCGCGCCCGTAGCGCGTATTGATCTTGTCGAGGGCACCATAGAGCGCGCTTCGATCCCGGAACGCATCGCCCAAGGCCAGCTCGTTTTGCTGCACGCTGCCATCGCAAATGTCGAGCAGGATCACTCCGGCTTTGATCAGCTCAAACCCTGGCTCGTAAATGCGTTTGATGCCCTCGATTGCGCTGCGGGCGATCAGTGAGGTATCCGCGCTCGGGCGCACCAGGGGCACGATGACCGATCTGCTGTACCTGGGGCCCGGGCGGAACGGGCTGGTATGCGCAAACACTTGCACCTGGCCGGCCAATCCACCCTGGCGGCGCAGCTTCTCGGCAGCGCGGCTCGCGTATTCGCTGACGGCCTCGATCAGTGGCGCCAGATCTTCAACGGGATGGCCAAAGGACCGCGTGCAGGCGATCATCTTTTTTGGTGGCGGCGCTTCTTCCATGGCTATACAGCTTTCGCCGCGCAGCTCGCGCACTGTGCGCTCCAGCACCACCGACCAGCGCCTGCGGATGGTGCCTAAATCGGCTTGCGTGAGCTGCCAGACGTTGGCAATGCCTGCCACGTTCAGCTGGTTGCTGATGCGTCGGCCAATGCCCCACACATCACCCACGTGCATCTGCTCGAACAGGGTCTGCAGTTCCCTTGGCGGCATCTCGGCCAGGTTGCATACCCGGGCCAAATGCGCGGGGTAGCTGCCGGGCTTGCGCTCCGCATCCTTGGCTATCGCGTTAGCAAGCTTGGCCAGGGTCTTGGTGGGGCCAATGCCAATACCGCAGGGGATGCCCACGCCGCGAGCAATGCGCTCGCGCACGGCCCAGGCCCGCCGCGTCACATCACGAACGCCGGCCAGGCTGATAAAGCTTTCGTCGATGCTGTAGATTTCCTGCTCTGGCCCCAGGCCCGCAGCCAGGCTCATCATGCGCTCGCTCATGTCGCCATAAAGCGCAAAGTTTGCGGATAGCGCCACTAGGCCGGCGGTTATCTCCAAGTGCTTGATCTGGAAATATGGCGCGCCCATCTTGATCCCCAGGTCTTTGGCTTCGTTGCTCCGGGCGATAGCGCAGCCGTCGTTGTTGCTCAACACCACAACGGGCCGCCCAATCAGCGAAGGCCGAAAAGCCCGCTCACAGCTGACATAGAAATTGTTGCCATCCACCAAAGCGAACATGTTGCACCTCTGGCTATGCCTTGCGAAAGCGCTTCACGCAGGCCGTGACAACGCCCCAAATTTCCATCGTCTGGCCTTCGCGCGGCACGATATCCGGATAGGTGGGGTTGGCCGCCGAAAGTCTCACCACGCCATTGCGCTTAGAAAAGTGCTTCACGGTGAAGTCTGAGTCAAGGACCGCCACAACAATGTCGCCATTTAGCGGCCGCAAGTATCGGTCGACCACCAGCAAATCGCCATCGCCTATCCCGGCATCCTTCATGGATAGGCCGCCAGACTTCACAAAGAACGTGCAGGCGGGATGGGGCACCAGCAGCTTGGCCAGGTCGATCCGCTCATGGCTCCAGTCATCGGCAGGGCTTGGGAAACCAGCGTGCACAGTGCAGCCAGCCACGGGGATGGCTAGGGGGCTGACGTCAACCGAAAGGAGCTGCAAAATACTGTGCATGTATACAGTATAAATCAGCTCGGTAAAGTTGCTGCCGGTGGAGCAATCCGGGCTGGAAATCGTTTCCGCATCCCCTCCTGTCGCATGATGCAAAACATGGGCTTACTGCACCCCAAATTCATGTACATGCGGAAACGATTAGACTATAACTTATTGATTTTATTTAGAAATACTCAGGACTTGAAAACCGGCAACCCGAAAGGGTTCCAGGGTTCGAATCCCTGAGCTTCCGCCAGAACAGCAAAAGCACCCCACCGAGGGTGCTTTTTCGTTGGCAGCTCCAGCCACTCCCGTCCAGATCACCAGTTGTGCGTATAGCTCGCCGTCAAGGTCGCACCGGCTGCCGGCAGGCGGCTGTCGTTCTTGCCGCTGCGCATCGGCTGGCTGTAGAGCGGCAGGTAGTAGCGGTTGAACAGGTTCTGCACCCCGATGGTCAGCTGGTTCTTGTTGTCGAACTGGTAGCGGCCCACCACATCGACGCTGTAGTAGCTTTTGACATCGGCCCGGGCGAACTGGGTCTTGCCATCGGCCAGGCGGTAGTCGCGTGCGCCAAACCAGTTGAACTGGGTGCGCAGGCTCCAGCGGCCGCTGGGGTTGTACTGCACATAGCCGGTGATCTTCAGCGGCGGGATGCGGTAGCCCGTCATGCGCTGATCGCTGCTGGCGCCTGGGGGCGTCTCGCGGCCCTGCATCCAGGTGACGGTGCCGCCGGTGGACCAGTGGTCGGCATAGTGGTCGGCGGTCAGCTCGACACCGCGAATGCGTTCGCGCGTGCGCGTCAGGTGCAGGCCGTTGTTGAAGGACTGCACGGCGCCCAGGTCCGAGCGCGAATGGAACAGCGCCAATGTTGCCATGGTGTCGCCGAAGCTGCCGCGCCAGCCGATTTCATAGTTGTCGGTCTTGACCGGTTCCAGCTCGGAGGCATTGATATCGAACTTGGCCCCGGCATTGCGCAGCTGCAGGCCCACATCGGGCAGGTCAAAGCCCTGGCTGAACGAGGTGTAGAACTCATGGTTCTTCCAGGGCTTGAAGGCCAGACCAAGGTTGTAGAGCACCGCGTCGTAGGAGACCTTGCCGCCCGCCACCGTGGCCGGGTTGGGCAGGCGCGACTGCGACAGTGGCTGAAAATCGTCAAAACTGGCCTGCGATTTCTCATAGCGCAAGCCGCCTTCGGCGGACCACTGGTCGCTGAACTTGTGCTGCAGCTGACCAAAGGCGCCCGCGCTTTTGACGGTAACCCAGGGCATGTAGATGCGCTGACCGGTGGGCTGGAACACCAGACCGCCACTGGCGTCATAGACGGAGGCGTCAAACGTATCGAGCGGCATGTTGCTGCGCTCCTGGATGTAGTCCGCGCCCCAGACCAGCTTGGTGGTCTTGTCTTCGCCGATCGGCGTGGTGATGGTCAGGCGGCTGCCGAACACCTTGTTGTTCTGCATCACCTGGTCGACAAAATTGCCCCGGTTGGTATTGCTGCGGGCATCGAAGGGCGCAAAGCGCACGTAGTTGTCACGGCCATAGACCATCGCACTCAGGGTGCTGCCCCCCAGGTCCTTGTGTTCGTAGCTGGCGCTCAGCAAGGTGTTTTCCACCTGGTTCTGGTCCGCCAGCTTCAGCCCCCGGATGGCGCGGGCCGCCACCGAACCCAGTGGCGCCTGGTTGACGCTGGGGTCGTTGGCATAGTCCGACTTCTGGTGCGCACGCAGGTGGCTGGCCGCCAGCTGGATGCGCTGGCCCCCATCGATGCGAAAGCCGATCTTGCCGCCCAGGCTGTAAGTGTTCGAGTCGAACAGATCGCCCTGGCTGGCATCCGGCGCGATACGGTCGCCGTGGCCGTCAAAGGCACCACCGATGCGGCGGGCCGAGATATCGACCTCGTAATCGACAACATCACCAGCCCCCGACAGATAGTGCTGCACCTGGCCGCCCAGGCCGTCACCACTCAGGCGCGAGAGCGAACTGTCAAAACCCACCGTGGTACGCGCCACCGGCTTGCCCCCCACCGGACGGGTGGTGACCGATATCACGCCCCCTGTCGCACCGCTGCCATAGATGGCATTGCTGCCGCGCAACACCTCGACCCGCTCGATGCGGCTCATCTCCACATTGACCAGGTTGCGCGCCGTGTCGCGGTTGGTGTTGAGCGGGATGCCATCGACCAGCACCAGCACATTTCTGCCGCGCAGGGTCATGCCGAAATCACTCAGATTGCGGCTGGAGTCCGCCATACCCGGCACGCTCTTGGCCAGCAGGCTGTTCAGGTTGGCCGAGGTGGCGCGCAGGTCGTCCAGCTCCTCCCCCTCGATCACCGTGACCTGGCGGGTCGGCTGCATCAGCGAGCTGTCGGAGCGCTGGTCGGTCACCACCACGACGGGCAGCTGGTGGCTGGCCTCAGCGGCTGCAGCTACGGCGCCGACTGGCGCAACAACCTCCGCTGCCGGTGCAGTGCCTGCCACCGGAGGCTGAGGGGCCGCTGGCTTGCGGACCTGCAGCGCGCCACCGGTCAGCGTCTGCACCTGCAGCGCCGATCCCTCCAGCGCCTTGCGCACCGCCTGCTCCGCCGTCCAACTGCCCTGGATAGCGGCACTGCGCTGGCCTTGCAGTATGGCGGGGTCGGCAACGATGCTGCGCCCGGTCTGCTGGCCAATGCGGGTCAGCGTATCGGCCAGGCTGCCCGCCGGAATGTCGAGCTGCACCGCAGCGGCCTGGGGCGCATCGTCCGCCCGGCTGGTGGCAGGCGCCAGCGTGCAGGCCAGCACGGCAGCCAGGGCCAGCGCATGGAGAGGCGAGTGTGCGGCGCAGCTGCGCACGGTCAATGGGGCGCCGTCATGGCGGCGCTGGAGAGGGGAAGTCGTCACGGCAGAAGTTCCTTTTCGCTGGGTACTGTTTAACCAGTGCGCCGAGACTAAAAAACCCCTCATCTATTTGCACCAGGCACCGCATCGGGGTTGGCCGCGATCTGCGCGTCAGACCTTCTCGCCAATGCGGATCAACGGTCCCCAGCGCTGGATCTGCAGCGGCAGCATCTGGCTGAGCGTGGTCAGCAGCGCATCCACATCCAGCCGGAAGATGCCAAACACCCGCAGCTCCGCCACCGCAGGGGCCACGCGGATATAGCCAGAAAAATAGGCCTGCAGCGCCTGGGCCACATCGGCCAGCGGCCAGTCATCGACGGCGAGCATGCCCTGCTGCCATGCGGCGCGCTGCACTGCATGGCCGCCCAGCGCCTGGAGCCGATGGGCAGTGAAACGCGCACCCTCCCCGGCATGCAGCAGCGTCTGCGCTGATTCACGGGGCCGCAGGGTCAGCCCCTGGTCCAGCGCCACCATTTCCGTCCGGTCCGCATACAACCTGCCCATCATGCGGCCGGCATCGAGCAGTGCCACGCCATCGCGGGTGTGGATCTGCAACAGGGACGCGCCTGCACCGGCGCGCGTGGCGATCAGGGCCCCGGCCCGCAGCTGCAGCACGGTCACGCCGGCCGCATCGTGCACATCGACGGCGGAGCGGGCATCCAGCAACACGCTGGTGCCATCGGCCAGCGTGAATTCACGGCGCTCACCGGTGCCGGTGCGCCAATCGGCCATCAGCTCGCCCAACGGCGCCAGCCGGTCTGCGACCAGTGCGGTGGCCACGCCGAGACCGCCCAACGCCAGCGCGCCGCGCAGGACCCGGCGGCGGCGGGTCCGGACCAGCGCCTGCATGGCCGCCTGTGCATGCAGACCCTGGGTATGGGCCTGCAGATGGCGGACGGCGGTCAGCGGTTCGGCCAATGCCGCGCGCACACGCTCCCATGCGGCCTGGTGTTGCGCGTCCTGCTGCAGCCAGCGCGCAAAAGCCTGGTGGTCGGCCGCGCTCATCGTTTCGGCCTCATGGCGCACCAGCCAGTCGACGGCGGCGTGCAGTGCGGGGCTGGGGAGTGGGGTGGCGCTCATGGCACGCTGCGCACGCATTGCAGCAGGGCCCGCCGCATATGGCGCTCGACAGTGGCCAGCGAGATGCCCATGTGCGCGGCAATGTCGGGGTAGCGCATGCCCTCCAGCCGCGACAGCAGAAACACCGTCTTGACCGGCAGCGGCAGCGCAGCCAGCGCCCGGTCGATCTGGCAGATGGCCTCGACCAGCATCGCATGGCTTTCGGGGGACAGCGCCACCGCCTCTGGCAGATGGCGCAGCGTGTCCTCGTAAGCGGCTTCCAGATCCTGGCGCTGCCAGAGCTTGATGAGGATGCGTTTGGCCACCGTCGACAAAAAGGCACGCGGATGGTGGATATCCAGCGTCTCGCCTTCAGCCGCGCTCCCTTTTTCCGTCAACTGCAAAAAGGTTTCCGACGCCACATCCTCGGCCTCGCTGTGGCTGGATGTGCGCAGCATCAAGCGCCCACGCAGCCATGCGTGGTGCTGGCGAAAGATGGTTTCCACCTCGGTGTGGAGCGGAGGCTGTGGCATGGGCAACCCGGTGAGGAACGCGAACAACCGCAAGATCATAATTGATAATGATTCTTCTTTCCCCCAAAGAGGCAGTGCCTTCAGTGGCAGCTGGCACTACCGCCTCCCCGCACCTGCGCCCCGCGCTGCGGTGTAGCTGCTGTTTCGTTGCAGCCCACACCTTGAGCGCCGTCAATCGCTTCAACTAAAGCAAGTCTTTTCATAAAAAATGTCAACCATGCGCCGGCATGAAGATGTTTGACATTGCCCTGTTTTCGCTGCGATTTCGCCCTACTACGATGCATATCCATATTGAATAAATTTATTTCAAATAGGAATGCAATGAACGGCTTCAGAATATCGATGGCCCATTCTCTGGGCCTGGGATGTGCGGTCGCAGCACTTCTCAACCCCTTGGCGGTCCAGGCCCAAACGGTGCCGGTTGTGTCATGCAGCACGGACCCCGCCATATTCAATACCGGGATTGACGGCAGCAACGGCTACAGCATCAACAGCCCCAAGCTCCCGCTGGGGAGTCTGGATGCGCACTGGTCCATCGCCCCGGCACCTGGCGATATCACCACACCTGCCGCCGCTGCAGCGCTGAGCTATGCCCAAGGCCCGGTCGACCGCCCCGGTGCCGGCAATGGCGCCTGGGTGCAATCGCCGTTTGGCAACGCCCAGTGGATCGGGGTGCAGTATGGCCGAAGCTACTACGTCTACCAATACCGCTTCACGATGGATCCAGCCGTGGACCCGGACAGTTTCAACCTGAGTTTGAGTCTGTATGTGGACAACCAGGTCAAACGCGTTTTGGTGAACGACACCGTCTTCGATTACACCAACAATGGCGCCATTCTGGGCGTCGGTGGTTTCACGGCTGCAGGCAATGTTCCGGTCGTTCTCAATAATGGCTGGAAGACCGGCACCAACACCATCTACGTCGTCGTCGGCAACCAGGGAGACCCCTCGGGTCTGCTGGTGCAGTCGAGCGGCACCGCCTCTTGCTCGCCGCCGCTGTCGGTGGCCAAAAAAGCGGTCAATAGCGACGGCAGCGCCTACACCGGCCTGGCCAGCGCCAATAGCCCGGTGTTCTACGACATCACGGTGACCAATGCCAGCACGCGCGACGCCAGTGGCACCCGCCTGCGCGATACCCTGCCCGATGGCCTGCAGACAGCGGCCAGCAGCTGGAGCTGCAGCCGCCCCACTGGTAGCGCAGCCGTTTGCCCCACACCAGCCACCGGCGTCTTTCCGCTCGATACCGTCCTGCCGACCCTGCCGGCAGGCAGCGCACTGGTGTTCCGCGTCAACTCGCGCTTCAGCAACCCGCTGCCCGCAGGCGCCACGGTCATCACCAACACCGCCACCATCGAGCCGCCTGCCACCAGCACCCTCAGCTGCGATGCCCGTGAAGGCTTTCCAACGCCTTGCAGCGCGTCGGCATCGGTGGCCACCAGCCCGCTGCTCAGTGTGACCAAGACGGTGGACGCCACCGGCCCGCTCTACCCGGGGCAAACGGCCACCTACACCGTGACGGTCAAGAACGAAGGAGCAGCCGAGCTGACCGGCGTTGCACTCAATGACACGTTGCCTGCCGGATTTGCGTCGGCTACCTGGAGCTGCCAGTCACCGGTCGGCAGCCTTGCGGTCTGCCCACAAGCCAGCGGCAGCCTCGCGGCAGGCGGTGTGCTGAGCCAGACCATCGCCAGCATGCGCGCCAACGCCAGCCTGGTCTACACCGTGGTCGCCACGGTGGACAGCATCGCCACCCGCATGGACCAGGTCCTCAACACTGCCGGCGTGGCAGCCAGCAATGCCGAGTGGCTGTGCTACAACCCAACCAGCGCGCAGACCCAGGCCAAGCCCTGCAGCGCATCGGCAGCGGTGGATCTGTGGCCCAACGCCTTGCTGCAACTGAGCAAGACGGCGCAGGCAAGTGCTGCGGTGTATGCCGGCCAGCCGGTGAACTACACGATCACGGCACTCAATGCAGGCCAGGTGCCCGTCACCCAGGCCCATATCACCGACCCGCTGCCCGCCGGCCTGGACAACGCCAGCTGGACCTGTACCAGCAGCGGCGCCGCTCCTTGCGTGCCCGCCAGCGGCACCGGTGCAGTAGATGTGACGGTCGCATCGCTTGCCGCCGGTGACAGTGTCACGATCGAGCTGGCCACCACCGTCAGCGCGCAGCCCCCTGCCAGCCTGGTCAACACAGCCTCGTTGGCGGTGGGCGAAGCCAATGCGCAATGCACTGGCAGCACCGCGCAGCCTTGCATCGCCTCCGCCACCGTTGCCACCACCAACCCGCCTGTGCCCCCACCACCCCCGCCTGTGCCCACCAGCGTGGAACCTGTGCCCAGCCTGCAGCAATGGAGCCTGGTACTGCTGACCTTGCTGACCGGCGGCCTCGGCGCCTGGCGCATGCGTTCGCGCGGCCAGCGCATCGGCTAAGCGCTTAACCGATGATCGGGGTGCGCAGGCGCAGCGCCCCCGCCTTCCCCCTTCTGGAACCTTTGGACCTGACCCACCACATCCTGGGTCGTCTTATTAGAAATGAGATTCATTTCTATTTTTTGATAAGATCGCGCCTTCGCTGCAAGCCAGCCCCTGTCCCGCACCATTGCCGGGCGCATTGTTGGGGCCCCTTTCTGCAGCCCCATGGCCAAGGTGTCCTCTCGTGCTTGCGAGCTATTACGCAGAACTGCTGAACTTCTTCTCCCGCTCGCTCAATGACCGGCAGGCGGCGGCCGATGTCGTGCAGGAAAGCTATGCCCGTGTTTTGGCACTGCAGGCGCGCGAAGTAGCCGTCAGAGACCTGCGGGCACTGCTGTTTCGCACCGGCAAGAACATCGTCATCGACGACGCCCGGCGCCGCCAGGTCGATGCCCAGCTGCTGCAAACCCTGGCGCTGGTGGCGGCTGACGACGCCCCGTCCACCGAGCGCGTCATCGCCAGCCGCCAGCAGCTGGAGCTGCTGGTACGCCGCCTCACTGCCATGCCGCGCAAGCGCCGCGAGGTGTTTGTACTGGTGCGCATCTATGGCTTCAGCCATGCCGAAGCGGCCGCGCACATGGACATCAGCATCGCCTCGGTGGAAAAGCATGTGGTGCGCGCCGTCTGCGGCTGCATGGGGCTGGACACCTGATGGCAGCGGCCAGCACCGGGGCAGACCCCCACCGCAAACACCTGGAATATGCCTTGCTGCTGATCGCCCGCCAGCACGCGGGCGATGCCGCCACCGCCGAGACCGCCAGCCAGACCTTTGCACGCTGGCGGGCCCAGTCGGCCGAACACGAAGCCGCCGCCCAGCGCGCGCTGCAAGGTTGGGGCGCGACCGAAGCCCATGCGCTGCAAGCCGACTTTGCGCTGCCCGCCAGCCAGGCCGAGCGCAGCCGCCAGCAGCGCCGCCGCAGCCTGTCGCTGCTGGGCACGGCGGGGCTGGCCAGCCTGCTGGGCCTGGGTGGGCGTTGGTACTGGCAGCAGCCGCTGGCACGCATGGCGCTGCATACCGGCCATGGCCAGATGCTGGCCCAGAACCTGCCCGATGGCTCGCACCTGGATCTGGCGCCCTCCACGTCCGTAGAGGCCGTGCTGTACCGCGACCGCCGCGTGCTGCAGCTGGCGCGCGGCGAGATACGCCTGGATGTGGTGCACGATGCCCAGCGCCCCTTGGAAGTGCAGACGCCTTTGGGCAGGGTGCAGGTGCTGGGCACCGTGTTCTCGGTGGCACTGCGCCCATCGGGCCTGCAGGTGAGCGTGGCCCAGGGCCGCGTTGCCGTCTGGGGCCTGGACAGCGATGCCAGCCAGGCCGCCGATGTGGTGCTGGCCGCTGGCGAGGCCGCGCGCCTGGATGCGCAAGGCGGCCTGCACACCAGCAGTGTCAACCGCCAGGATGTAGGCGCCTGGCGCGATGGCTGGCTGGTGTTTGACCACACGCCGCTGCCGGAGGTACTGAGCCGCTGGAACGACTACCTGGAGCGCCCGCTGCAGCTCGATGCTGCCGGCGGCCTGCAGTCGCTGCACCTGACCGGCAGCTTCCAGCTGCGCGACCCGGCCACCTTTGTCGCCAGCCTGCCGCGCTCGCTGCCCGTGCGGGTGGAGCGCCTGCCCGATGGCAGCAGCCTGATTCGCCGCCGCTAGTCGGGTTGCCGTGCGCGTGGATGAACAGCGCCAAACAGCCTGCCACCCACCTCTCTCGAAATTTTTGTCCGGTATATCGCCGCTGCTACGTCTTCACTGGGACAACACCCTAGAAAGCATTCGCATGTCCCGAGATCTGCCACTTCCCTGCAGCCCGTCCCGCCGCTCCGCAGCGCCGGCCACTGCCCAACGCCGCCAGCCTGTCATCGCGCTGGCCTGCAGCCTGGCCTGTGCCGGCTCGCTGGCCCTGCTGGCCTTGCCCGGCCCGGTGCATGCGCAGCCGGCAGCCGCCCAGACGGCCATGGCAGCCACCCAGAGCCTGAACATGCGAGCGCAGCCGCTGGGCCAGGCACTCAATGCACTGGCACGCACCTGGGGCGTGGCCATTTCGGTGGATGCCGCCCTGGTGCAAGGACGCCAGGCACCAGCGCTGCAAGGCAGCCTCAGCCTGCAAGCGGCGCTGGCCCAGGTGCTGGCCGGCAGCGATCTGGAGGCCATGCCCGCCGGCGCGGCCATCACCGTGCAGCGGCGCAGCATCGCTTCCCACACCTTGCAGGAGGTGCTGGTTACCGCCCAGGCCGAGCGCACGGAGGCCACCGAAGGCAGTGGCTCCTACACCAGTGGGCGCGTGTCGCTGGGCAAGGGTCAGGATGTGCGCGAGACACCGCAGTCCATCACCGTGATGACCCACCAGCTGATCGAGGACCAGGCACTGAGCACGGTTGGCGAGGTGATGCAGCAGGCCACCGGCGTGACGGTGGACTACGTCGGTGCCGGCGGCCTGGGCGGTCAGGCCACGCGTTTTCTCTCGCGTGGCTTTGAGATTGGCAATGTGCAGATCGATGGCGCCAGCGTCGATGCCTTCAGCCAGCAGCTGTTTGACCCCAACCTGGCGATGTACGACAGCGTGCAGATCGTGCGCGGCGCCAATGGCCTGTTCAGCGGCAATGGCGAGCCCGGTGGCGCCATCAACCTGGTGCGCAAGCGCCCCACGGCCCAGCGCCAGATCCAGGCCTCGGCCAGCCTGGGCAGCTGGAACCGCAAGCAGCTGGAGCTGGATGTGGCCGGCCCCTTGAACAGCGATGGCAGCGTGCGCGGCCGTGCGGTGCTGGCCCATACCGACAAGGATTTCTTCTACCGCAGTGCCGATTCCAAGAACAGCCTGCTCTACGGCATTGTCGAAGCCGACCTCAGCCGAGACAGCAAGGTCACCTTAGGCGCCAGCTACGACAAGCTCAGTGCCACGCCCTGGCGCGAAGGCATTCCGCGCGCCCCCAATGGCGACGACCTGCACCTGCCGCGCAACACCGCACTGATGGCCGGTTGGAGCCACTACGACAAAAGCGCCAAGGAGCTGTTTGCCCAGCTCGACCAGCAGCTGGCCGGCGGCTGGAAAGCCAAGGCCCAGCTCAACTACCAGAAGGTGGACAGCGACAGCCGCCTGGCCAGCCTGAGTGGCGCCGTCGATCCCGCCACCGGCCTGGGTGCGAGCTGGACCGGCTTCTCCAACGACTTCCGCTCGGACAAGAAGAGCGTGGACCTGAATATCAGCGGACCCTTCTCGCTGCTGGGCCGCAGCCACCAGCTGCTGCTGGGCGCCGACTGGGCCAAGATCCGCGATGACCAGGACACCTACTACTCCGAGATGGAGACGGACGAGTCGCTCACCAATGTCTATGGCTTTGATCCCGACAAGATTCCGCATGCGGTCAGCGAGCACAAGACCCGCAGCTACCCCGGCTATGGCGCCACGCAAAAAGGCCTGTATGGCCGCGTCAACCTGAGCCTGACCGACAAGCTCACCGCCATCGTGGGCGGACGCTATGCCAGCTACTCCAACGTCACGCCCTACTTCAACTACAACGCCGATGGCTCGCTGCGCTCCAGCGGCAAAAGCTACTACCAGGAAAGCGGCATCCTCACGCCCTATGCCGGCCTGGTCTATGACCTGGACAACCGCTGGACGGCGTATGGCAGCGTCTCCGAGATCCACAAATCCCAGGCCAGCAGCCTGCAAGGCCCGCTGCCGGGCACCCCGCTCGATCCCATCAAGGGGCGCAACTTCGAGCTGGGTGTCAAAGGCGAGCTGGCCGGCGGCAAGCTCAACACCGCCTTTGCGCTCTACCGCATCGAGCGCACCGGCGAGGCTGCGCGCGACCCGCGCTACCCCGACACCGATGTGGGCGATCTGGGTCTGAGCTGCTGCTACATCGCCCAGGGCAAGATCGTCAGCCAGGGGGTGGACATGGAGATCTCGGGCCAGTTGGCGCGCGGGTGGCAGCTGTTTGCCGGCTATACCTACAACCACAACCGTAACAAGAGTGATGCCGAGCAGCTGGTCTACAGCACCATCACCCCCAAGCACCTGCTCAAGCTCTGGAGCAGCTACCAGCTGCCCGGCGAATTCTCGCGCTGGACGGTGGGCAACGGCGTGACCGTGCAAAGCACCACCTATGCCAGCGGCACCGCCTACCCTTACAACCCGGCCACCGGCAAGTTCGACAGCGAAGGCGTGCCCTACAAGTTCACCCAGGCCGGCTACGCGGTCTGGAATGCCAGCCTGCAGTACCGCATCGACCGCCACTGGTCGGCCACGCTCAACCTGAACAACCTGTTCGACAAGACCTACTACAAGACCGTGGGGAGCTCGGGCAGCGGCAACTGGTATGGCGAGCCCCGCAGCGTCAAGCTGACCTTGCGCGGCAGCTTCTAAATGCACGGTACCGTCCCCGGTACGGCGCGCCAGCCAGGTTGGCGCCAGACCATGTCCTGGCTGCACACCTGGGGTGGCCTGGTCTGCGGCTGGCTGCTCTGCGCCATCTTTGTGACCGGCACCTTGAGCGTGTTCCGCGAGCCCATCACGCGCTGGATGCAGGCAGCGCCTGCCAACGGGCCACCTGGCGCCGCGCTGGGCTTGCAGGACCGGCTGCAGGCCCTGCACACGGCTGAGGACTATCTGCAGCAAAGAGCGCCGCAAGCCCGGCAGTGGCAGATCGATCTGCCGGCCCGCGCGGGCGATGCCCTGCAGCTGTCTGCACGCGGGCCGGACGGCGTGCTGCAGGCTGCACTCGACCCGGCCAGCGGCGCACCCCAGGCGCTGCCACCCATCCGCCAGACCGAAGGTGGTCGGCACTTCATGTCCTTCCACTACTCGCTGCAAGGCGGCCTGGCGGGCTTTTGGGTGGTGGGTGTGGTGTCCATGGGCATGATGGCGGCGCTGGTCTCGGGCCTCATCGTGCACCGGCGCATTTTTCAGGATTTTTTCTGCTTTCGCCCCGGCAAGGGCCAGCGCTCCTGGCTGGATGCGCACAACGCCTCGGCCGTGCTGACCCTGCCCTTTCTGTTCATGATCGTCTACACCGGGCTGGCCTACTTCTACACCAGCTACATGCCGCATGCGCTGCAGTCGCTCTATGGCGAAGACCGCCAGGCCTACAGCCGCTACCAAACCGATCTGAACGCGGGCACACAGGCCGCGCGCCCGGATCTGCCGCCAGCCGGCCCCCAGCTGGCCCAGCAGCTGCAACTGGCGCAGTCGCTGCTGCGCCAGCCAGTGGCATCCATTGCGTTGCAGCACCCGCCGCAAGGCCCGGCCAGCCACCGCTTTACGGCACAGCTGGCGGATAGCGCCGATTCCAGGCGTATGCATAACCTTGCCGAGCATGTCAGCATCGCTGCCGACACCGGTGAGGTGCTGCAGGCGCCGCCTCGGTCCGAGCCAGCCGCCAGCGCCCGCGATGTGCACCCGGCCATCGAGGCGCTGCACATGGCCCGCTTTGGCGGCTGGACCATGAAATGGCTGTACTTTGTCTGCGGGCTGGCCGGCACCGCCATGGTGGCTACAGGCCTGCTGCTGTTTGCCAGCAAACGCCGAACCCGCAGCGACCATGGCTGGGGCCGGGCCACACCTGCCGTCTACCGCTGCATCGATGCGCTGAACATCGCAGCGCTGGCCGGCACCTCGCTGGCCTCCATCGGCTACCTCTACGGCAACCGCCTGCTGCCACTGGCCATCGAGGCCCGGGCCAGTGCCGAGATACGGCTGTTTTTTGCGCTGTGGGCTCTGAGCCTCTTGCATGCGCTGCTGCGCCCCGCGCGCTCGGCCTGGCAGGAGCAGCTCTGCGCCCTGGCTTTGCTGTGCATGGCCCTGCCGCTGCTCAACGCCGCCACCACGGGCCAGCACCTGCTGCTCTACCTGGCCCAGGCCGATGGCCTACGCGCCGGGGTGGAGCTGACCAGCATCGCGCTGGGCCTGCTCGCCGCCTGGGGCGCCTGGCGCCACCGGCTTTCAACACACACTACGCCCCCCGCCCGCGCCGCCCGGCCCGGGCCCCGCCAAGGAGCACGCGCATGAACGCCCCCGCCAAAGTGGTCACCGCTCCACAGCCCTGGCGTCATGCCATGCGGCTGGGCTTGCGCATCAGCCTGGCGGCCGGTGGTGGCTACCTGCTCACCGGCCTGGGCTGCGCAGTGCTGGCGCAAGCCCTGGTGCTGGCGGGCCTGCTCGCGCCGGCGCATGCGGTACTGCTCAGCACCCTGCTGGGTTTTGTGCTGTACACCGGGCTGCTGCTGTGGGCCTTTCATGTGCAGCGACTGGCCCGGCTGGCGCTGCAGTTTGCCGCTGCCGCGCTGCTGCTGGCCAGCTTGCGCGCGCTGCTGGAGTGCTGCGGATGAACGCCTTCAGCCACATCACCCAGATCAGCACCATCGCCTTGCCGCTGGCACTGTGCCTGCCAGCCATGCTGCTGCTGAGCCAGGCCATGGACCGCCACTGCGAACAGATCCTGCGCCGGGGCGAACCTGGCGGACCCTTGCGCTGGGTCTTGCGCCTGGCGGCATGCCTGCTGTTGGCCCTGGCGCTGCAGCGCTGCATGGCGGCCTCGGGCGCAGCAGTGGGTGCGGTCGCCTGGCTGGGCTGGCTCAGCGTGGCGGCGTGGTGCCTGGTGCTGATCTTGAGCTATGCGCCCCGGCGCGGCACGGCAGCAGCACTGCTGGCCTGTTGCGCGGTGCTGCTGTGTGGTAGCTGGGCGGATCAGCAACTGGGCATTGACACAAATTGCCACACTTCGACAAACCGCCTCCAAACTGCCATGCCAGCATGCGCCCATGAATGATGACCACGCACCCCGCAAGGCAGCGCCGGCCCTGCCTGCTGCCCACTGGTTCAAGCGCAGCCGCCATGTGCGCATACGGCCCACGCCGGCCCGGCTGCGGGTGCTGGAGGCCATCGTCCAGCTCGGCCGCTCACGGGTCAAGTGCGCCGATATCTCCTCCCACCTGGCCCTGAGCGGCGCGCCCCTGCCAGCGGCCACCATCTACTGCGTGGCCAAGGAGATGGCACAGGCCGGCCTGCTGATGCGCGACCGCGAAGATGGCGGTTTGACGGTCTACAGCCTGGCGGCGGGCATCTAGAAACACCGCGCCAAGATCACAGCCTGGCGCCTGCCATCTCCGTGCCCAGGCGCCAGCCCGGCGCCATCTTCTGGATCGACGAGACCAGCAACTCGATCAGCGCCAGGGTCGCCGCTGAGGGTTGGCGATTGGGCGCACGCACCACATAGAGCGCATCGCCGACACCCTTGACGCCAAAGCCGCCCAGTACCTGCACCAGGCTGCGCTGGGCCATGGCCTCACGCACCGCGTAGTAGGGCAGCAGCACCACACCCAGGTCCGCCATCGCAGCGTTGAACAGGAACTGGTAGTCGCCCGACTGGATCGACGGCGTGCTCTGCACCTGTTCATGCACACCATCGCTGTGCCGCCAAAACTCCAGCCGGTGGTGGATGTTGAGGGGCGCCAGCAGCCGGGCATGCTTGATGTCCTGGGGGGTTTGCAGCGCCAGGCCCAGGGTCTGCAGATAGGCCGGGGTGGCAAACAGCCCCCATTCGATGCCGCAGACGCGGGTGGCGACATGGTCTTCCAGCGGCGCCGAGGTGATGTGGATCGCCAGGTCCACCTTGGAGGCCACCAGGTCATGGATCTGGTCGTTGATCACCAGGCGCAGCAGCAGATCGGGATGCGCCTGGCAAAAGTCCAGGATCAGCGGCTTGAGGTGGAAATGCCCCAGGCCGGTGGGGATGCGCACGCGGATCTCGCCGCTGATGGTCTGGTGGATCTGGTCGATCTGCAGCTGGGCGCTTTGCAGCGCATTGAGGGCCTGCAGGCATTGGCCGTGCAGGATGCGGCCGGCCTGGGTCAGCTCCATATGCCGGGTGGTACGGCGCAGCAGCTGCGCGCCAAACTGCTTTTCCAGCAGCGCCAGCCGGCGCGACACATTCGAGCGCGTCACGCCTGAGCGCTGGGCCGCATCGCTCAGGTTGCGCGACTCGGCAATCGCCACAAACAAACGCACCAGGTTCAGGTCCATGGCCGGCATCCTCTTTTGATTGTTGATTCTGAATCACCACTGATGGCTGTGCTTTGGCAGTTCCCAAAGCGGCTTCGCGTTTTTAACATGGGTCTCACAACAAACGTCCGGGCGGGTGTCGCATAGCCCGGGCCATGCAAGGAGACAATACGTGACGCCAGAGTCAACACTGGGGTTTACCCCGCTCGCCGGTTTCAAGGTGCTGGATTTGAGCCAGGGCGTGGCCGGCCCCTACTGCGCCCAGCTGCTCGCCCACCAGGGCGCCGAGGTCATCAAGGTCGAGCCCGCCCAGGGCGACTGGGGCCGCCATGTGGGGGTGGCCCGCAACGGCCACAGCACCTTGTCCAGCACCTACAACGCCGGCAAGCAAAGCCTGGCGGTCGATGCGAAGCACCCCGACGGCAAGGCGCTGATCCTGCAGCTGGCGCGTGATGCCGATGTGGTGGTACAGAACTTTCGCCCGCAGGTGGTGGAACGCCTGGGCCTGGACTTTGCCGCGCTTCAGGCGCTGGGGCTGGAGCCGGTCTATGTGTCGATCAGCGGCTATGGCGCGGACGGCCCCTTTGCCGACAACCCGGCTACCGACTCGGTGATGCAGGCCGACACCGGACTGATGAACAGCAACCGCGATGCCCAAGGCGCGCCGCAGCGCATCGGCTTCTTGCTGGCCGACATTGCCACCGGCGTGTATGCCGCGCAGGCCTGCACTGCCGCGCTGCTGCAGCGCCTGAAGACGGGCAAGGGCCAGCATGTGGAGCTGAACCTGTTCAACGTCTGCTGCGCGCTGCAATCGACCGCGCTGTCGGAAGAGGTGCTGGGCGGCCAGACCGTCAAGGCGGCCGTCAGCGCGCCCAATGGCATCTTTGATGCGGCCGATGGCCGTTTGACGATTCTGGCGCTGAACAACGAGCAGTTTCTGCGCATCGGCAAGGCGCTGGACCTGACCAGCTGGGACAGCGACCCGCGCTTTGCCAGCAATGCGCTGCGGCTGCAGCACAAGGCGCAGCTGCATGCCGACCTGGCCCTTGCCGTGGCAGACCGATCGCTGGCCGAGCTGCGCGCGCTGTTCCACCAGCACAGCGTGCTGCATGCGGTGGTGCATGGCGCGGCCGACGTGGTGCAGCACCCGCAGGCCCGGCACCTTGGCACGTTCAAGACCGTGCAGCAGCCCGGTTTTGGCGAGGTGCTGATGGCGGCCACCCCTTGGCCAGCCAAGCCCGAAGCACCGCTGCCTGCACCGCGCATTGGTGCCGACAGCCAGCAGATTCTGCGCAGCCTGGGCCTGGCACCGGACGAGATCGACGCACTGGCGGCCCGCCAGGTCGTAGGCCTGTGAACGGAGCCGCACCCATGAAAGCCATTGTCTGCCGCAGCTTCGGCCTGCCCCGCGATGTGACCGCCGTCCAGACCACCGAGCCCCCCACCGCCCTGGCGGCCGACGAGGTGCTGATCGACGTGCGCCATGCCACCGTCAGCCACGCCACCGGCCTGCTGATCGAGGGCAAATACCAAAAGACCCCGCCGCTGCCCTTTGTGCCCGGCACCGAAGGCGTAGGCCGGGTGCTGCAATGCGGCAGCGCTGTGCGCCATGTCCAGGTGGGCGACCCGGTCGTGTTCATCTGCGACTGGGGCGCCTATGCGCAGCTGGCCAAGGTGCATGCCAGCACCGTGTATGCCGTGCCGGCGGGGCTGGATCCGCTGCGTGCGCTGGCGCTGCCGATCTCCTACGGCACGGCCTACACCGCCTTGCACTGGCGTGCGGCGCTGCAGGCGGGCGACAGCCTGCTGGTGCTGGGGGCCGGCTCGGGCGTGGGCGCGGCGGCCGTGGAGCTGGCCGCCCAGGTACCCGGCGTGCAGGTGATTGCCTGCGCCAGCAGCGAAGACAAGCGCCAGGCGGCCCTGCGCCATGGCGCGCAGCACGCCGTCGATCCGCAGCACCTGATCGAGCAGGTCAAGGCGGTGACCGCTGGCAAAGGCGCGACGCTGGTGTTTGACCCGGTGGGCGGCGACCTGCTGCTGCAGGCGCTGCGCTGCACCGCGCAGAACGGGCGCATCGTCATCATCGGCTTTGCCAGCGGCACGATCCCCAAGGTGCCGATGAATATTGCGCTGGTCAAGAACCTGACGATCCATGGCTTCTTCTATGGCCAGTACATCGGCTGGACGCCCGCCAACGAGCGCCAGCGCCATGCCGCCGCCATGCAGGCCATGATGGCCGCGCTGTTTGAGATGGCCGACCGCGACGCCATCCATCCCGACATCTCGCGGGTGTATGCCATGGACCAGCTCTGCGATGCGCTGGATGCGCTGCACAGCCGCGAGGTGCTGGGCAAGGTCGCGCTACAAATACAAGGAGACAAGACATGAGACAACGCCATTCAGCGCAGCGCCGCCAGGCCCTGCAATCGCTGCTGCATACCGGCCTGGGCCTGGCGCTGCTGGGCAGCGGCCTGCCAGCCGCCAACGCGGCATCGGCAGCCGACTACCCGGCCTCGACCATCCGCATGGTGATCCCCTACCCGCCCGGCGGACCCACCGACCTGGTCGGGCGCCTGGTCGCGATCTCGATGGGCGAGAGCCTGAAGCAGACCATCTTCATCGACAACAAGCCCGGTGCCAGCGGCATGGTGGGCGCGGCCCAGGTCGCCAAGGCCCAGCCCGATGGCTACACCTTGCTGGCCAATGCCTCGCTGCAGGTGATCAACCCCTCGGTCTACGACAAGGTGCCGTATGACTCCTTCAACGATTTTGCGCCGATCACGCAGATTGTCGATGTGCCGCTGGTGCTGGTGGTCAACAGCGAGCTGCCGGTGTCGAACGTGCAGGAGCTGGTGGCCTACCTGAAAAAGAGCAAGGGCACGGTCAACTTTGGCTCAGCCGGCAATGCCTCGTCGCAGCACCTGTCGGGCGAGCTGTTCAAGCTCAAGACCGGCATCGCGATGCAGCATGTGCCCTACAAGGGCAGCTCGCCGGCGCTCACCGATCTGATGGGCGGCCAGATCCAGCTGATGTTCGATTCGATGCCCTCGGCGATGCCCTTTATCACCTCGGGCAAGCTCAAGGCGCTGGCCGTCACCACCGCCAAGCGCTCCAGCTCGCTGCCGCAGATTCCGACGATGCAGGAATCGGGCATTGCCGATTACGCCACCAGCACCTGGTACGGCCTCTGGGCCCCCAAGAACACGCCGCCCGAGATCGTGGGCAAACTGGCCCAGGCTGCGCAGCAGGCCCTGCGCAAGCCCGAGGTGGCCGCGCAGTACCAGCGCATGGGCGCCGAGCCCGTCGGATCAAGCCCGCAGGAGTTTCTGGCCTATATGCGCAGCGAAGAAAAGAAATGGGCCGAGATCGTGAAACGCTCGGGCGCGCGGGCGGATTAACCCACGGCGCGCATCGCCATCGCTGGCTTGCGCACCCACAGCACCGCCGCTGCCGCCACCAGGCAGGCAGCGCCTGCGACAAACAATGCGGGCGAGTAAGACGACAGCACCGAGCGCGCCAGGCCTGCGCCATAGGCGGCTACCGCCGCACCGAGCTGGTGGGCGGCAAATACCCAGCCAAACACCAGCGCTGCGCGCTCGGGCCCGAACTCGCTGGCCACCAGCTTGACGGTGGGCGGCACGGTGGCAATCCAGTCCAGCCCATAGAACACCGCAAACAGCGACAGGCCGGCCACGGTGAACTCGGAATACGGCAGCCAGAACAGCGACAGCCCGCGCAGGCCGTAGTACCAGAACAGCAGCTTGCGGCTGTCATAGCGGTCCGACAGATAGCCCGACAAGGTCGTACCCACGAGGTCAAAGATGCCCATCATCGCCAGCACCGAGGCGGCTGGCACCGGTCCCAGGCCATAGTCACCGCAGAGCGAGACAAAGTGGGTCTGGATCAGTCCATTGGTGCTGAGCCCGCAGATGAAGAAGGTGCCCGCCAGAATCCAGAATGCCGGCACGCGCGCGGCAGCGGCCAAGGTGCTGAACGGCAGGCCCCAGCTGGCGCGGGGTGCCGGGGCGGCGGGCGCTGCAGCCGGGTCAGCGCCGTACGCCGCCAGCTGCATCTGGGCCGGGCTGTCGCGCATGAACAGCAGCACCAGCACCAGCACCACGGCCGATGCCGCCACCACCGGCAGCAACGCCCAGCGCCAGCCGTACTGCGCAATCAGCCAGGCAGCAGCCGGCAAGAACAGCAGCTGGCCGGTGGCACTGCTGCCCGCCAGCAAACCCATGACCAGGCCCTTGCGCTGCACAAACCAGCGGTTGGCCACCGTGGCGCCCAGCACCATGGCCGTGAGGCCCGTGCCCAGGCCCAGCACCATGCCCCAAAGCACAAAGGCCTGGCCCAGGCTGTGCATGAACAGGCCCAGCAGCAAGGCGCTGGCAATCACCGCCGCCGCCAGCGCCACCACACGCGACACGCCATAACGCAGCAAAATGACGGCTGCGAAGGGCCCGAGCAGGCCATACAGCGCAAAGCGGGTGGCAAACACCGAGGACAGATCGCGCACGCTCCAGCCAAACTCCACGGCCAGCGGCTGCATCAGCACCCCCGGCAGGCCCAGCGCCGCCGAGGTGACCAGCATGGCCAGGAAGGTGATGGCGGCAATCACCCAGGCGTAATGGATGCCATGGCGCTGGAGCAGCACGGCGAGTCGGGAAGCGAGCATGTTATTGGACTTTATCGACGGAGGGGCTACAATGATAGCGATCACAATCAAAAACTGTCAAGCACAGGTTCAAGCAGGGTATTTGCGATGAAAGTCACCAAGGAACAAGCGCAACAGAACCGCCAGGCACTGCTGGATGCCGCCGCTGCACTGTTCAAGGAACGCGGTATCGATGGCACGGGCGTGGCTGATATCTGCCAGCAGGCGGGCCTGACGCAGGGCGCGCTGTACAAGCATTTCAGCGACAAGCAGGACCTGGCTGCCCAGGCGCTGGCCTATGGGTTTGGGCAAGGCTTTGGCCGGGTCAAGCAGGCCAGCGAGAATAGCGAGCATGCGATGGCCACCTACCTGGACAGCTACCTGAATCCCCAGGTGCGCGATGACATGACGCGGGGCTGCCCGCTGGTCTCCACCGCCTGCGATGCCGGCCGCCAGAGCGAGGCCGTGAGCCGCAGCTTCAGCGACGGCTTTGCCGAGCTGCGCGCCGGCATCGAGGCGGCCTTGCCACCCAGCGCCGACCCGCAGCAGCGCCAGGCACTGGCCAGTACCCTGGTCGCCGCCCTGGTGGGCGCGATGGCCATCTCGCGCGGCGTCGTCAAGGCCGATCCAGCGCTGGCCGACGAGGTGCTGCAGCAGGTGCGTGCGGTGGTGGAAGGGCTCAGCGCCAAGACCTGATCGCCGCAATGCCAACAACAAAAGGCCGCCAACCCGGCTCATCCGGGTTGGCGGCCTTCTTCATGGCGGCTAGCTGGGGCTCAACACCTCAGCGTCAGCGTTCCATCAGGACTGCAGGTACACCACATGGCTATGGGTGTACTCATAGAGCCCATGCTTGCCATCGGCACCGCCGACACCCGACTTGCGCACGCCGGCATGGAAGCCCTGCATCGCCTCGAAGTTCTCGCGGTTGATGTAGGTCTCGCCAAAGTCGATCTCGCGCATCGCCTGCATGGCCTTGGACAGGTCGCGGGTGTAGAGGGAGGACGTGAGCCCGTATTCGCAGTCGTTGGCCAGCGCAATCGCCTCGTCCAGGTCCTCGACCACCTGGATCGGCAGCACAGGGCCAAAGATTTCCTTGCGCATGATCTCCATGTCGGCGCGGCAGCCGGCCAGCACCGTCGGCTGGTAGTGGAAGCCGGCACCCAGATCGGCCACCTGCCCGCCAGTGACCAGCTGCGCGCCATCGGCCAGCGCACGGCGCACCTTGGCGTCCACGCTGTCCAGGCCCTTCTGGTTGATCAGCGGGCCCATCTCCACATCGCTCTGCGCAATCGGGTCGCCATAGCGGGTGGCGGCCATCGCTTTGGCGATGCGTGCGGTGAACTCGTCGGCCACCTGGCGCTGCACATAGACGCGCTCGGCACAGTTGCAGACCTGGCCGGTGTTGATGATGCGCGAATCACGGATGGCCTTGACGGCCAGATCCAGGTCGGCATCGGCCAGCACAATCGCGGGCGCCTTGCCGCCCAGCTCCAGGTTGAGCTTGGTGATATGCGGCGCAGCGGCTGCGGCAATGCGCTCGCCGGTGCCCACGCTGCCGGTGAAGCTGATCATGTCCACCCCGGCATGGGCCGACAGCGCACCACCGGTAGCGCCCTGGCCATAGACCACGTTGAACACGCCGGCCGGCAGCTCGCACTGGGCCAGCAGTTCAGTGAAGGCATGGCAGTTGATGGGGGTCTCTTCGCTGGGCTTGATGACGATGGTGTTGCCGGTGAGCAGCGCCGGCGCCATCTTGCGTGCGATCAGGAAGAAGGGGAAGTTCCAGGGCAGGATCCCGGCCACCACGCCCATCGGCTTGCGCAGCAGAAAGATCTGCTCGTTGGCCCGGTCGCTGCTGATGACTTCGCCTTCGATGCGGCGCGCCCATTCGGCCATGTAGTCCAGGTAGTCGGCCGTGAAGTTCACCTCCACCTCGGCCAGCCCCAGCACCTTGCCCTGCTCTTCGGTGATGGTGCGCGCAATGCGCGCGACGTTCTCGCGCAGGCGGGCGGCAATGCGGCGAAGGTACTGTGCACGCTCAATCGCGGGGCGGCGCGCCCAGGCCTTTTGCGCGCCGCGCGCCGCAGCAATCGCGCGGTCCACATCGGCCTGGGTGGACAGCGGCGACTGTGCCAGCAGCGCGCCGGTGGCAGGGTTGCGGACCTCGTGCAGCTCGGCGCTGTCGCTGAACGCACCGGCCATGTAGTTGCGCAAAACAGGGGTGGTGGGCATGGGGTCGTCCTCAGTAGGTGGTAGAGACAATGGCCGGCTGGCTGGGCGCACGGTAGCGCGCCAGGTTGGCCACGGCGGCCTGGCGCATCAGGCTGATATCGATGGCCACCGCCACAAAGCGGCAGCCCCATTCGGTGTAGCGGCGGGCATCTTCTTCACGCGGCGCCAGAATGCCGCAGGCCTTGCCATGGGCCAAGGTGGTTTCGATGGTGCGGCGTATGCAGTCCTGCACTTCCGGCTGGCTGGCATCGCCGGCATGGCCCATGCCGGTGGACAGGTCTGCCGGGCCGATGAAGACGGCGTCGACACCGTCGACCGCCGCGATCTCGGCGGCGTTTTCCACGCCCAGGCGCGACTCGATCTGCACGACCAGGCAGAGCTGCTCATGCGCGGTGCGGATGTAGTCGGGCACCGCATCCCAGCGCGTGGCACGGGTCAGGCCGCCGCCCACACCCCGGATGCCATGCGGCGGGTAGCGCATGGCCTGCACCAGCGCGCGGGCCTGCTCGGCCGTCTCGACCATCGGCACCATCAGGGTCTGCACGCCGGCATCCAGCAGCTGCTTGATCAGCACCGCATCGCCGTGCACAGCGCGTACCACCGGGTGCGTGGCATAGGGCGCCACCGCCTGCAGCTGCGCGAGCAGGGTCGGCACGGTGTTGGGCGCATGCTCGCCATCCACCAGCATCCAGTCATAGCCGGTGGTGGCAATGATTTCGGCCGCATAGGGCGTGGCAAAGCCGGCCCAGATACCGTAGAGCGGCTCGCTGCGGCGCAGCGCGGCCTTGAAGGGGTTCAATGGCAAATCCATAGAATGTCTCCTGGGTGGCCCGTCGGCGCGGGCCCATCAATGGCTGATCAATGTCTGATCAATGTCTGATCAATGGTTGATCAATGGGTATAGGGGCGGTGCAGTTCGCAGGCGGGGTTCAACTCCACACCAAAGCCGGGCTTGTCCAGTGCCGACAGGCGCATGCGGCCCTGCACCGGCACCGGTTCGCCCAGCAGCTGCGGGTGGAACATCGGCACGACCTCGTCGGCCTTGGGGGCCATCATCAGGAACTCGGCAAAGGGGCTGTTGTGGCGCGTGGCCACAAAGTGGTAGCTGTAGACGCTGGAGCCATGCGGAATCACCAGCGCGTGGTGGGCATCGGCCAGCGCCGAGATCTTGAGCAGCTCGGTGATGCCGCCGCACCACCCAACATCGGGCTGGATGATGTCGCAGCAGCCCATCTCCAGCAGCTGGCGAAAGCCCCAGCGCGTGGCCTCATGCTCGCCGGTGGTCACCAGCATGCCGGTGGGCACGTTCTTCTTCAGCGCGGCATAACCCCAGTAGTCATCGGGCGGCAGCGCTTCTTCGATCCACTTGAGGCCGTACTCCTGCGCACCCTGTGCCAGGCGGGTGGCGTAGTTCAGGTCCAGGCTCATCCAGCAGTCCAGCATCAGCCAGAAGTCCGGGCCCACGCGCTCGCGCATCGTGGCCAGCTCCTCCAGGTTGCGGCGCAGGCCTTCTTCGCCTTCGGCCGGCCCATGGTGCAGGGGCATCTTGCCGCCGATAAAGCCCATCTTCTGCGCCAGATCGGGGCGCGCACCGGTGGCGTAGAACTGCAGCTCATCGCGCACCGCGCCGCCCAGCAGCTGGTGCACCGGCTCGCCGCGCACCTTGCCCAGCAAATCCCACAGCGCCAGGTCCACGCCGGAGATGGTGTTGATCACGATGCCCTTGCGGCCGTAGTACAGGGTGGACCAGTACATCTGGTCCCAGATGCGTTCGATGTCGGTGACCTTGGCGCCTTCCAGAAAACGCGCCAGGTGCTTCTCGACGATATAGGCTGCGGGCTCGCCGCCGGTGGTGACGGCAAAGCCGACGTTGCCAGCGCTGTCTTCAATTTCCACGACCAGGGTGCCCAGCACATTGATGCCGAAGCTGCGGCGGCTCTGGCGGTACTCGGGGTACTTGGCCATCGGCGTGGCGATGTGGTCGTCGATCCAGTGGCCATCGGCCTGGTCGTGGTAGTCGGCGCCGCCCCCTTTCAGGGTATAGGCGCGCACTTGCTTGATGGTGGGGATCTGGCTCATGGTGGTGTTTGCTCCTTATGCAATTTAGGCAGTGGCATGGGGCTGCAGCGCAGCGGGCGCCAGGCGGGCCCGGATGCCCAGCACCAGCAGCGCTGCCAGTACCGTTGTGCCTGCCAGCAGGTACAGGCCTGCGGCGGGTGAGTGGAAATGGCCCTCGGCCCAGTTCTTGACGATGGGGGCGACAAAGCCGCCTACAGCGCCCAGTGAATTGATCAGCGCAATGCCACCCGCGGCGGCGGCGCCGGCCAGCGTGTTGGCAGGAAAGGTCCAGAACACCGGCTGCACCGCGATAAAACCTGCCGCCGCAAAGCACAGGGCTGCGACACCCAGCAGCGGGCTGGAGAAACTCACCGATGCGGCCATGCCGATCGCAGCAACGAGCAAGGTCATGCTGGCCACGCTGCGGGGCTTTTGGCTGCGCTGGGCAAGGCCGGGTACCCACCAGGCCGCCAGCAGCGCGCACAGCCAGGGGATGGCCGAGACCAGGCCCACCTGCAGACCCACCTTGGTGCCCAACAGACCCGCCACCTGGCTGGGCAGGTAGAACACCACGCCGTAGACGCTGGCCTGGATCAGCAGATAGACCAGCGCCAGATACAACACGCGTGGCTGGCACATGGCAGCGAGCAGGCTGTGCTGGTGGCCGCCCTTGGCACGCTCTTCGCTGTCGATGATCTCCTGCACCTCGCGGCGCTCGTCGGCCGTCAGCCACTGGGCATCGGCCGGGCGGTTGGTCAGGTAGAAATACGACCAGATACCGACGGCCACGGCCATCAGGCCTTCCACGGCAAACAGCCATTGCCAGCCGTGCCAGCCGCCCATGCCATCGAGCTCCAGCAGCAGGCCCGACAAGGGGCTGCCAAAGATAAAGGCCAGCGGCGCGCCGAAGTAGAAAAAGCCCATCGCCTGCGCCCGGTGCGCAGCGGGGAACCAGTAGGTGAGGTACAGGATGACGCCGGGGAAGAAGCCCGCCTCGGCCACGCCCAGCAGGAAGCGCAGCACATAGAAGGTGGTCTCGTTATGGGCAAACATCATCGCGGCCGACACCAGGCCCCAGGTGACCATGATGCGGCACATCCAGATGCGCGCGCCAATGCGGTGCATGATCAGATTGCTGGGCACTTCCAGCAGCGCATAACCGACAAAGAACACGCCGGCACCAAACGCAAAGGCAGCGTCGCTGATGCCGGTATCGGCCTGGAAGGCCACCTTGGCAAAGCCCACATTGGCCCGGTCCAGAAAGGCCATGATGTACATCAGCAGCAGGAAGGGCAGCAGACGCCAGGAGATCTTGGCGAGCAGGGGAGCGGGGAGTTTTTTCACGACAAATCCTTAAAGACAATGCGCGGCCATCACGCCTGCGAAAGAGCAGGCGCAGCGGGAGCGAGAAAGGAGAAGCTGGCGTAGCGGTTGCTGCGCCGGTGGGGCGCGGCTAGCGCTAGCGCCGTCGTGAGGCGGGGGGTCTGAAAAAAGTGTGCGCGAAGGCGTTCATGTTTGTCTCCTGGAAGGGATATTCGTTCTTGTGTGGAGCTGAATGTACGCGCATGATTGATGCCTAACAAATCAAATTTCAGTCATATCCGATACCTTTTATTTATGTCTGCAAAACCCGCTTTACCGGCCACACCACCGTTGCAACGCAGCCTGCTCAACCGCCTGCGCTACAAGCATCTGCACATGCTGGTGGCGCTGGGATCGAGCCTGAATCTGCACCGCGCATCGATCAGCCTGTCAATGTCGCAACCGGCTGCCACGCGCATGCTGCGCGAGATCGAAGACATGTTTGGCTGCCAGCTGTTTGAGCGGCTGCCGCGCGGCATGCGCCCTACCGCGCTGGGCTTGCAGCTGGTGCGCTTTGCCGAGGCCTCGCTCAACAGCCTGGACCGCTGCGCCGAGGACCTGGCGGTGCGCCGACAAGGCGGTTATGGCTACCTGGCGATTGGCACCATCATGGGCGCGGCGCCCGACCTGGTGATGACGGCCGTGGCCGAGATGAAAGCGCAGAACCCGCAGCTGCGCCTGCGCATCATGGGCGACACCAGCGACCAGGTGCTGCGCCTGCTGGACCAGCGCCGCATTGACCTGGCCATTGCCCGCCGCCGCATTGCCGGCGACAGCGAGGCCTATGACTTTGAAGCGCTGGGCAATGAGCGCCTGCTGGTGGTGGTGCGCAGCGGCCATGTGCTGGCGCGGCGCCGCAAGCTGAGCTGGGAAGAGTTGGTGCGCGACTGGCCCTGGATACTGCAGCCGGCCAGCACCCCCGCGCGCATCGCGCTGGACCAGTTGTTGCAGCGGTTGGAGCTGCCGGTGCCGGCCGACGTCACCGAGTGCAGCTCCGTCTATTCGATGCAGCAACTGGTGCAGCTGACCGATGCGGTGATGCTGCTGTCCGACTCGGCCTTGAAGGACTATTTGCGCATGGGGCTGGTGAAGACCTTGCCGGTGCAGATCGATGTGCCGATGGCCCCGTTTGGCATGCTGACGCGCAAGGACCAGGAGGCCTCGCAGGAGCAGCAGCGCTTTATGGATCTGCTGCGCGAGCAGGCCCGGCACATGGCGGCTTGAGTGCGGCCCGGGCTCAGGCCAGATCGAGCGTTTTCAGCATCGCGGCCAGTGCCTCGCGGTCGGCCCCCTGCAAGGTGTGCAACGGCAGCGGCAGGCAGGGCGAGCGGACCAGGCCCATCAGCTCGGCCGCAGTCGCGACCGAGCGCAGGCTGCCGCCCTTTTGCTGGAACCAGGCCCACAGCGGCGCCAGGCGGTTGGACAGCTCCAGCGCCTGCTCTGCCTGGCCCGCCAGCGCAGCGCGGGTGATCGCCAACGTGGTCTGGGGCCAGAGGCCGCCGATGACTGAATACCAGGCATCACAACCCGCCACCAGGCCCTTGGCGCCCAAGGCATCGCCACTGACGCCAATGCTGACATGGGCCGGCACAACAGCGCGCAAGCGCTGCACACGTGCCTGGGCCTCGGCCGCATCTGCCGGCACGCCGGGGATCTTGATCGAGGCGATATGGGGCAGCTGCGCAATGCGGCCATGCAGCGCGTCGCTGAATTCAAAGCGCGTGGTGCCCGGGTTGTCATACACCACGATGGGCACCGACACCGCACGCGACACTGCCTGGAAGAGACCATAGACCTCGTCGTCGGTCAGCTTTTGGTACGAGACCGGGGCCAGCAGCAGGCCGCTCGCACCGGCCTTTTGCGCATCATCGGCCAAGGCCAGCACATCACGGGTGCGCAGCGCGCCAATGCCCACCACCACCGGCACGCCCTGGGCCTGTTCGACCGCCAGCGCTGCGACCTGAGCGCGTTCCGCCCGCGAGAGATAGGCATAGCTGCCGGTGGAACCCAGCGCGCCGATGGAATCGACACCAGCGGCCACCAGGCGCTGCACCAGCTGCGCCAATGCCGGCATGTCGATACCGCGCTCATCCATGGGGGTCAGCGCGAACGCACTCAAACCTTTGAACATTCTTTCATCCTGTCAAAACAGCTGCCATTCCCGAGTTGGGTCACGGCCAAGCCCGGATTGTGCGGCTGCAGCTTCTGGTTAAAAATAGCCAGTTTTCAACAAAATCACTGGTCCAGTTGCCCGCGATGCCAGCACCTTCGTCCACCCGCCCCAGCAGCCGCAGCCTGTACCGCGACATCCGCGCGCGCATTGGCGATGGCAGCTACGCGGCCGGCATGGCCCTGCCCTCGACCCGGGCGCTGGCCGCTGAGCGGGGGGTGTCGCGCGGCACCGTGAGCCTGGTCTATGAGCAGCTGGCCTCGGACGGCTTTGTCGATACCCGGCCCGGGGCGGCCACGCGTGTGGCCGCAGGGGCTGCTGACCGCATCCGCGCCCAGGGCCGGGGTGCCGCGGCCTCCGAGCCCCAGCGCCAGCAGCCCGATAGCGGCCGCCTGTCCGCCTTTGCCCAGCGGCTGCAGGCCATGCCGCTGCGCCCGGCTGCGCCCGATCCAGCCGGGGTGATCGACTTTGTCTACGGGCCGCTGGCGGGCCGCGACTTCCCCACCCTGCCCTGGCTCAAGGCCTTGCGCCGGGCCGAAGGCCAGCGCAGCCAGCGGCTGGAGTACGCATCGCCGCTGGGTGCGCCCGAGCTGCGCCAGGCGCTGCAGCAGCACCTGCACCAGACGCGCGGCCTGGCCTGCTCGACCGCGCAGATCCTGATCGTCAACGGCTCGCAGCATGCGCTGGATCTCTGCGCCCGGCTGCTGCTCAACCCGGGCGATCCGGTGGTCGTCGAGAACCCCGGCTACCGCATGGCGCACCAGGTGTTTGAGGCCTATGGCGCGCAGTTGCTCTGCGCCGATGTGGATGACGATGGCCTGCAGACCGCGCAGCTGGCGGCGCTGACCGCGCAGGCGCCCGCCAGGCTGGCCTATGTGACGCCGGGCCACCAGTTTCCGCTGGGCGGCTACCTGCCGATGGCCCGCAGGCATGCGCTGCTCGACTGGGCACATGCGCAGCGCTGCTGGGTGATCGAGGATGACTACGACAGCGACTACCGCTACGGCGTGCGGCCCGAGCCCAGCCTCCTGTCGCTGGACAGCGCGGACTGCGTGATCCACGTGGGCACCTTCTCCAAAACCTTGTCGCCGCAGCTGCGCCTGGGCTATATGGTGCTGCCCCCGGCGCTGGCCAGCCTGTTTGCCCAGGCCAAGCTGCTGACCGACCGCCACACCGCCACCGGCCCCCAGCGCGCGCTGGCCCAGCTGATCGACGACGGCAGCTATGCCCGCCATGTGCGGCGCATGCGGCGCAAACAGCATGCGCGCCAGCAGGCCTTGCTGCAGGCGCTGGAGCGGCATCTGGGCACCCAGGTGCGCATACAGGGTGCGGCCAGCGGCCTGCATCTGTCGGTATGGTTCCCTGGTCTGGCCGCCAGCCAGGAGGCGCAGCTGGTGCAAGCGGCAGCGCAGCGCGGCGTGCGCGTCTACCCGATCAGCCCGCTGTACCGGCAGCCTGCCGGGCACGCCCAAGCCGGCGTGGTGATGGGCTATGCGCTGCTGGACCTGCCAGAGATTGAGCGGGGCGTGCAGCGCCTGGCCGAAGCGCTGCAGAGCCTGCGCTGATCAGGCATCCCACTGCAGGCAGCGCATGCTGATGGTGCCCGACTGAAAGCCCTCGAACACCTGGCGCGCCGGACCACTGCCGTGGGCGGCGCCCAGCGCATACAACAGGGGCCAGTAGTGGTCCGGCGTGGGCACGGCCATCCGGGCGGAAGCATGCAGCTGCTGGTAGGCCACCAGGGCCTCCTGGTTGCCTGCCAGCAAGGCCTGCTTGACCGCTTCGTCAAACTGCTGGGCCCAGTCGCGGGCGGCCATCAGCCCTTCGGGCGCGCCGCGCACCGTTGCCCGCAGGTTGTGCACGATATTGCCGCTGCCGATGATCAGCACGCCCTGTGCGCGCAACGCAGCCAGCTCCCTGCCCACCGCATAGTGGTAAGGGCCGGGCTGGTTGTAGTCGATCGAGACCTGGAACACCGGCACGTCAGCTTGGGGATAGAGGTGGTGCAGAACGGTCCAGGTGCCGTGGTCCAGCCCCCATTGGTCCGTCAGCTGCGCCTGGCCGCTGCGTACCAGCGCGGCCGCCTTCGCCGCAAGCGCCGGGTGGCCGGCGGCCGGGTACTGCATCGCATGCAGCTCGGCCGGAAAGCCGGAGAAATCATGGATCGTGGCGGGCTTGTCATTCACCGTCACCCCCGTGCTGCCGCGCGTGAGCCAGTGGGCCGACACCACCAGGATGGCGCTGGGCCTGGGCAGGCTGCTGCCCCAGCTTTGCAGGTGCTGGGTAAAGGGGTTGGCGCTGATGGCATTCATCGGGCTGCCATGACCGATGAACAGCACCGGCATGTTGCGCGGCGGCTGTTGGCTGCGGGCCAGCGCTTCGCCCATCGGCAGCAGCGCAGCCATCACCGCAGACAGACTGCCAGACATAACCAGGGAGCGACGTGACAACATAGCGGCCAATACCAAAAAACAAAAGGCCGCTGTCTGAGGCGGCCCCGGGGCACAAGTTCCGCCGCAACCCACAAGAAAAATGCAGTGCTTGCCGGTAGGCATGCACTGCATGGGCTTAGATCGTCAGGCTATCGACGGATCAGATCGTGGCGTTGTCAATCACAAAGCGGTAGGCCACATCGCCGCGCAGCATGCGCTCGTAGGCGTCGTTGATCTCCTCGGCCTTGATCAGCTCGATGTCCGCCACAATTCCGTGCTCGGCGCAGAAGTCGAGCATCTCCTGGGTCTCGGGGATACCACCGATCAATGAACCTGCCAGGCTACGCCGCTTCATGATCAGACCAAACACGCCGGGCGATGGATGCGGGGTCGACGGCGCACCCACCAGGGTCATCGTGCCATCGCGCTTGAGCAGATGGAAGAACGGGTCCAGGTCATGCGGCGCGGCGACGGTGTTGAGGATGAAGTCCAGGCTTTGCGCATGGGCGGCCATCTCATCGGCATTGCGCGAGACCACGACCTCGGCGGCGCCCAGCGCCCTGGCCGCATCGCGCTTGGATTCGGACGTGGTGAACGCCACCACATGCGCGCCCATCGCGTGCGCCAGCTTGATGCCCATATGGCCCAGGCCGCCAATGCCCACCACGCCCACCTTGTGGCCCGGCCCCACGCGCCAGTGGCGCAGTGGCGAATAGGTGGTGATGCCGGCGCACAGCAGCGGCGCCACAGCGGCCAGCTGTTCGGGTGGATGGCTGACCCGCAGCACATAGCGCTGGTGCACCACAATGCTTTGCGAATAGCCGCCCAGGGTATGGCCCGGCGCATCGGCGGTAGGCCCGTTGTAGGTGCCGACCATGTGGTTGCAGTAGTTCTCCAGCCCCATGCCGCAGTCCACACAGTGCTGGCAACTGTCGACGATGCAGCCAACCCCGACCAGATCGCCCGGCTTGAACTCAGTGACGTCTGCGCCCACGGCCGCCACCTCGCCGACAATCTCATGCCCCGGCACACAGGGGTAGAGCGTGCCGGCCCATTCGGAGCGCACCTGGTGGATGTCGGAATGGCAGACACCGCAGTAGGCAATGCGAATCTGCACATCCTGGGCGCCTGGCGTTCGCCGCTCGATATGCAGCGCTTCAAGAGGTTGGTCACCCGCGTGGGCGCCATAGGCTTTAACGGTCATGATGAAGGTCCTATTCCGTTCGAGAAGTACCTCGCATACCGCAGCGATGGCAGCACCAGCCGGCAGATACACGGGGGCTGCCACTCTGCAGGGGCACCATCCGTGATGCGCACAGCGAGGCGCAGCCATCTTACGCCGCAAGCGTGGCAAATCGGTAAGCAGTCCGGGAGCCATCGCCTCCGCCTTGATCTGGACCAACGCGCCACCGCCCCCCTCCGGGGTGCGACGGTGGGTGCCACAGGTGCTGCAGCGCAGGATTGCCCTGGTACGCAAGTGGTTATTTGCGAATAATTCTCATTTGCGAATATGATCGACCCCAAGGTACAGCGATTGCCGCGGTTCCTTGTTTCATCGTGGGGCGACCTACTGGGTTTTCACTCCAGTGGTCGTTTTTGCTAGCCAGCGGTTTTCCATGTAGCCAGGCATTTTTTTCACGTTGAAGCGCTCCCTCCGTCTTTGCGACGCGCTCCGCACCAGCCCTTCCCATGGACCTTGCCAGGTCTGTGTTCCGGAAGCAGGCATCTGCCCTCGCGGCATGGCGATACTCTCTCTCCCTTCTGATCCATCGCGCTGCTGATGTACTGGCAGGGCCGCTGCTGCTACCGCCATCGGGCTATACCCGATGATTCAGAAAAGTAGGCAAGTGCTAACATCCAACCCAATTATCTGGAGTTGGCATGAAAATATTCATTTCATGGATCACCAAGTCGCTGCTTGTTTTGATGGCCACGCTGGGCTTGCAGGCGGTGCAGGCGCAGGGCCTTAACTTCAGCAGAGGCAGCATCGATTTCGACAATACGGTGGCAGGCAGCATCTCGCCAGAGGAAACCGTGACGGTGCAATTCTTCGGCCCTATTCCACCCTTATTGAACGTCAACAGCATCACGCCCCCCGCCAACCCCGCTTTTACAGTCGTTAACAACAGTTGTCTTGAAGGCCTCTACCCGCAATTTGAGCCTTGCACGATCACATTCACGTTCACCGCACCCACTATGGCTGGCCCGGTGTCCGACACCTTCAGTTTTGAAAGTACGGAGTTGGGCGTCGAGTCCATTATCCTGCGGGGCTCATCAGACGGCGCCACCCCTCAGACCATTGCATTCACCTCTACCCCGCCCGATCCCGCCCCAGTGGGAGGCAGCTACGACATTGCCGCCACCGGCGGTGAGTCTGGCGAGCCGGTGGTCTTCTCGATTGACGCTTCGGCAGCTGAGATTTGCTCCGTCACGAACAGCACGGTGAGCTTCCTCAGCGTGGGCACCTGTATGGTCAAGGCGAACCAGGCAGGCAATGGTGCTTATTTCGCTGCACCCCAAGAGCAGCAAAGCTTTGCGGTGACCGCAGCCCCGACCGCCAACCCTGGCACGCCCGAGCCAGTCCCCGCACTGGGCACCTGGGCAGCAATGCTGCTGTCAGCCTTGCTGGCTGGGGCCATGGCCGTGCTACAGCTGCGCCGCAAGGGCCGCAGGCCTTCAGGGTCCTAGGTCACCGACAGCACTTCCCACTGCTGCTTGACCTGTGCCACTTCCAGCGTCACTTCATCCCCCTCAGCCTTGCCCAGCAGCGCCTTGCCCAAGGGCGCTTGGCTGCTGATGACCTGGATGGTTTCAGCACCGATGAGCAGCTTCATATTTCCCCCTTCAGGGCCGAGAAAGATCTGCTGCTGTTTCTCATCCGCACCCAGCAGACAAACCAGCGCACCCAACTGTATGCCTTGGCTGGCGCTATAGGGCTGCGGGCGAAAGAGCCGCCACTGGACCAGCGCCTGGCGGATGGCTTCTGCGCGGCGCGCCTGGCCCGTCGCCAGGTAGGCCGCCTCCAGGCCCAAGGTGTCGTACTTGTTTTCGGCAATGTTTTCCTCATGCGTCGCCGCTTCATGCGCAACGCTCACTGCCTGCTCGACCTGCAACAGGTCCGCCGCAAGCCGCTCCAGCACCTGCTGCTGCAACCAGGATTTGTCCACCATGAGAAATGGGCCTCTCGAACACGTTGGGGGCTGATTATGAACGGCTCCTTCCCGTTGGATACCAACTCTACCGAGCTTGCGCTGAAATCGGGATTGTAATAACATAGTTATAACCAAGGAGTGATTATGCAGCTCACCATTCGCGCATTCGGCAACAGCAAGGGAGTCGTGTTACCGAAAGCCTTGCTGGCTCAGGCCGGCCTGGACACAGCACAGGTAGCTGACGTCGAAGTCATCGATGGATCGATCGTCATCAAGGCCCAGCCTGCTTTACGCAGCGGCTGGGCAGAGGCTGCGGCTGCCATAGCTCAATCGAATGATGACCGTCTTGTCATGGGCGAGTTCGGCAACGCAGCGGATGCAGATCTTGTTTGGGGAGAAGAAACCTCCAGCCCGCAACTTACCGGGGGACCTGTCGAATGGTGAGCGCAAGCCACTGTGTCAAGCGCGGTGAAATCTGGCTCATCAATCTTGATCCCACACAGGGCAAGGAAATCCAGAAGACGCGCCCTTGCGTGGTGCTGTCGCCCGATGAAATGAACCTCGCATTGGGCATCGTAACGGTCGCACCGATGACAACCGGCAGCCATGCTGCCCCATTCCGCATTCCGGTGACATTTCAAAGCAGCAAGGGACTGATTCTTTTGGACCAGATGCGAGCAGTAGACAAGTCACGCCTCATTGATAAACGGGGCGATCTGAAAACCCACGTAACGCAAGCTTGTCTCAAGGCACTGCAGGAGATGTATTCCTGACGCCCCCCGCAATGGACCAGGTCCAGGGCGAGGCCTGAGCTCTACCAGGCAATGGGCGCCGCTTTGCCAGCAAGACAGTGCACAAGCTATGCACATAAGCACCAATAAAAAAGCCGCACAGCATCAAAAATGATAGCTGTGCAGCCAATGAATATGGTAGGGCGTGAGGGACTTGAACCCGCGACCAAAGGATTATGAGTCCTCTGCTCTAACCAACTGAGCTAACGCCCCGGCACCACCACTTGCCGGGATCCCCGGCGAGTGAAGCTTTGCATTCTAGCGTCTATTTCGGATGGCTCAGTGCGTTGGAGACGAGCTTTGAGGTGATTCCAACGATCTGAATCATCTTCTCGTAAGGCATGCGTTTGGGGCCGATGACGCCCAGGGTGCCGACCACTTTGCCATTGACCTGGTAGGGGGTGCTGACGACGGACAGCTCCTCGACGGACAGCAGCTGGCTCTCACCGCCGATGTAGATTTGCACACCTTCGGCGCGGTTGGAATTCTCCAACAAGTGCAGGATCTGGGTCTTTTGTTCAAACAGGTCAAAGGCCCGGCGCAGGTTGGTCATGTCGTTGCTGAAATCGCTGACGGCCAGCAGGTTGCGCTCGCCGGCAATCACCAGTTCATGCGGGGCGGCTTCGGCATCTTCATCCACATTCACCGCCGCCAGCATCAGCGCGGCAATCTCGTCGCGCAGGCTGTCGACTTCCTTGCGTAACAGCTGGCGCACCTGCTCCATCGCCAGTCCGGCGTAATGGGCATTGAGGTAGTTGGCGGTCTCGATCAGCTGGCTCTGGGAGTAGTCCGATTCGGTGAAGATCACGCGGTTTTGCACATCGCCTTCGGGCGAGACCAGGATCAGCAAAATGCGCTTTTCCGACAGGCGCAAGAACTCGATATGCCGGAACGAGGAGCTTTTGCGCGGCGCCTGCACCACACCGACAAACTGCGACAGCTCCGACAGCACGCCTGCGGCGCTGGTGATGACCTTTTGCGGCTGCTCAGGCGCAATTTCGGCGGCGACGACCTGGTCCGCGTCCACCGTCAGCATCGTGTCGACAAACAGGCGGTAGCCCTTGGCGGTGGGAATGCGGCCGGCGGAGGTGTAGGGGCTGGCGATCAGGCCCAGGCTTTCGAGGTCGGCCATTACGTTGCGGATGGTGGCCGGCGAAAAATCCAGCCCGGGCTCCTGCGTGAGTGCACGGGATCCCACCGGATGGCCATCCGCAATATAGCGTTCCACCAGGGTTTTAAGCAGCAGCCGGGCACGGTCATCGAGCATGGGCGCATTTTATCCGTGTCCGCCGGTCCTGGCGGCAGGTATTGCGCGGACCAAGGGTAATGCAGGGGCCGGGGCAGTGCCGGATGCCCGAACGCCGAAGCGCCTCAACGCCGCCGGAAGGGCTGCGCTGGTCTGGATTTTTGTAGCCATGCAACAATGGCGCTGTGGCTGCCCGGTGCGTCTGCCTGCACACGCCCGAGTGGCTTCAGGCCCAGCCCTGGCTACCGGCGCGGCATGCCTTCGCAGGGCACGCAGCAGCTGCAACCTGGGGCTGCTCAAGAAATTCAAAAAGATTGCGTCACTTTGGTGATGTAATTTGCGTATGCAGTCTCGCTTTCAACATATTGCCCTGATCGGCAAACACCATGCGCCCCCCACTGCCGAGGTGCGCCAGCAGTCCTATGCGGCCTTCAGCCAGATCGCCTGCTATATCGAGGCCCAGGGCGGCACTGCATTCCTGGAGAAGGAAACCGCCGCCTTCACCGGCATGGAACACTACCCCACGCTCAGCATGCAGCAGATCGGTGAGCGCTGCGACCTGGTCATCGTGCTGGGCGGTGACGGCACCATGCTCGGTGTGGGACGCGAGTTGGCCCAGTACAACACGCCGTTGGTCGGCATCAACCAGGGGCGCCTGGGCTTTGTGACCGACGTGCCGCTGCAGACCTTCATGGGCCCGCTGTCGGCCATTCTGGCCGGCGAATACGAAGAAGAAGTGCGCTCGATGATCCATGCCCGCGTGATGCGCGAAGGCCAATGCGTCTTCGAGGCCCTGGCCTTCAACGATGTGGTGGTGAACCGGGGTGGTACCTCGGGCATGGTCGAGCTGCGGGTCGAGGTCGATGGCCAGCTGGTCGCCAACCAGCGTGCGGACGGTCTGATCATTGCGACACCGACGGGCTCGACCGCCTATGCGCTGTCGGTCGGCGGCCCCATCGTGCATCCGACGGTGCCTTGCTGGGTGATGGCGCCGATTGCGCCCCACATGCTGTCCAACCGGCCCAGCGTGATTCCGGATACGCAGGAAATTTCGATCGAGGTGATTGGCGGGCGCGATGTCGCTGCCAATTTCGACATGCAGTCGCTGGCCTCCATCCTGCGCGGTGACAAGATTCTGGTGCGCAGCGCGCCGCACAAGGCGCGCTTTCTGCACCCCCGGGGCTGGAACTACTACGCCACCTTGCGCAAAAAGCTGGGCTGGAACGAAGGGGGCATCACGCCATGAGCCTCAGACGCATTGGATTGCGTGATTTCGTCATCGTCGAGCAGCTGGAGGTAGATTTCCAGACCGGCTTCACGGCGCTGACGGGCGAGACGGGCGCCGGTAAATCGATCCTGATCGATGCATTGCAGCTGGTGCTGGGGCACCGCGCCGACACCGGCTTTGTGCGCCAGGGCGCCAGCCGCGCCGAGTTGATGGCCGAGTTCGATACGCCCGCCACGCTGGAAGGCTTTCTCAGCGACAACGACATGCCGGGCGAAGAAACCCTGCTGCTGCGCCGCGTGATCGATGCGCAGGGCAAGAGCAAGTTCTGGATCAATGGCGTGCCGGCCACCGCCACGCAGCTGCGCAGCATTGCCGGCGCGCTGGTCGATATCCATGGCCAGCATGCCTGGCAGGGGCTGACCCAGCCCGAATCGGTGCGCCAGCTGCTCGATGCCTATGCCGGCGCCGACAGCACGCCCACCCAGCGCGCCTACGCGCTGTGGCGCAGTGCCGACAAGGCCTTGCAGCAGGCCCGCAGCATGGAAGAAACCCACCAGCGCGAGCGCGAACGCCTGCTCTGGCAGATTGCCGAAATCGACAAGCTCGCGCCCGGCCCGCAGGAATGGGAAGAGCTCAACACCCAGCACGGGCGCCTGTCCAATGCCCAGGCCTTGATGGATGCGGCCAACAACGCCATCGCCAGCCTGGAAGGCGAAGACGGTGGCGCCATCACGCAGGTCAACCGCAGCCTGCACGCGCTGCAGGACCAGGCCCATGTGGAGCCCGGTTTCTCCGCGATGGCCGAGTCGCTGGAGTCTTGCCTGGCCCAGCTCGAAGACGTGATGCGCTCGCTCAACGGCTACCTGCGCCATGCCGAGCTGGACCCGGACAAGCTCGAACAGCTGGACCAGCGCCTGGGCAGCTGGATATCGCTGGCACGCCGCTACAAGCGTGCGCCCGAAGACCTGCCCGCGCTGCTGCAGGGCTGGCATGCCGAGCTGCTGGCGCTGGAGGCCTCGTCCGACATGGTGCAGCTCACCAAGAATGCCCAGCAGGCGCAGGAGGCCTACCAAAAGGTAGCCGCCACGCTGAGCCAGGCGCGCCAACAGGCGGCCAAGCGCCTGTCCAAGGCCATCACTGCAGCGATGCAGGACCTGGGCATGGCCGGCGGCCGTTTTGTGGCGCAGGTCAGCCCGGCGCGCGAACCGCGCAGCGATGGCATCGACGATGTGGAGCTGCTGGTGGCCGGCCACCCTGGCACCGACCCCAAGCCGATCGCCAAGGTGGCCTCGGGCGGCGAGCTCTCGCGCATCTCGCTGGCGATTGCGATCTCGACCAGCCAGCTCGGCCAGGCACCCACACTGATCTTTGACGAGATCGACTCGGGCATCGGCGGCGCCGTGGCCGATTCGGTCGGCCGCGTGATGCGGGCACTGGGGCGCGACCGACAGGTGCTGGCAGTGACCCACCTGGCCCAGGTGGCCGCGCGCGGCGACCACCACCTGCTGGTGGCCAAGCAGCGCAGCAAGGGCGGCACCACCAGCCATATACGCACCGTGGCCGATGACGAGCGGATCAATGAAATTGCCCGCATGCTCGGCGGCGAGAACCTGTCTGCGACGAGCCGGGCCCATGCCCAAGAGATGATTGCCGGAGGAATGAATGACCGTTAAGACATCCCTCTCACAGCCGCTCGAAGTGGTGGTCATTACCGGCATGGCCGGCTCGGGCAAGTCCGTGGCGCTGCACGCGCTTGAAGACGTGGGCTACTACTGTGTGGACAACTTTCCGCCCGAGCTGCTGCAGGCGCTGGTGTCGCTGGAGCAGTGGCAGCATGGCAGCCGCGTGGCCATCGCCATCGATGCGCGCAGTGCCAAGGGCCTGTACCTGGTGCCTGCGCAACTCGACCGCCTGCGCGCCGCTGGCGCCCAGGTTCGGCTGATCTACATGGATGCACAGCGCGATACGCTGATGCGCCGCTTTTCCGAAACCCGCAGGCGCCATCCGCTGACCAACGAAAAACTGCAGGAAGGCCCGCGCGCGCTGGTGCAGATGATTGAGGAAGAGCGCGCGTTGCTGGCCGATCTGCGCGAACAGGCCCATGTCATCGACACCAGCAATATGCGCGGCTCGCAGTTGCAAGCGCAGATCAAGGACTGGATCCAGGCACCGCAATCGAGCCTGACCTTGCTGTTCCAGTCCTTTGGCTTCAAGCACGGCATCCCGATCGACAGCGATTACATGTTCGATGTGCGCATGCTGCCCAACCCCTACTATGAGCCCGAGCTGCGCCCCCACACCGGGCTGGAAGCGCCGGTCGCCAACTTTCTGGCTCAGCAGCCCAAGGTGCTGCAGATGCAAAACGACATCATCCGCTTTCTGGACAACTGGCTGCCGGAGCTGGTGAAAAACCACCGCAGCTATGCCACGGTGTCGGTGGGCTGCACCGGTGGCCAGCACCGCTCGGTCTACCTGGTCAATGCGCTGGCCCAGCACTTTGGAGACCGCTGGACCACCTTGCAGCGCCACCGCGAACTGGGCGCCAAGCACAGCGGATGAAAGCCTTGGCTATTCGGTGCGCAAAGCGACGCTGAGCTGGTCCACCACATTCGCCCAATCGGCATCGGCAGTGATGCTCTCCCGCAAAAAGCGCGCCTGTGCCGGCGACCAGAACGGAGCGTCTGCCATCAGCAAGGTGTCGGGCAGCGGGCGGTGCGTTTCGATGAACGCGCGAATCGATGCATCGTCATCGGGCAGGCCCAGTTGCTGGAACAGGGACGAGAACGGATGGACAGTGGGTTCCATGGCGCACTTTCAAAGCAAAAAGATGGCTGCAGTCTAAGCGCCGCCCAGCGGTGCCCATTGCAGGACAAGCACTGCAATCGACGCCAGCGCCTGCTGCCCCGGCCCGCCTCAGAAACCGCGCTGCAGCAGACTGCGAACCGGCGCAGGCAGGCCCACATCCGGCCACTGTGCAGGCAGCACCCACTGGCCCGGCTGTGCCGGCACAAAATCGGCAGCAACGGGGACCCGCACTGGATGCAGATGCAAATCCTTGTGGGTGAGCACATGCAAAAAAGCGGCGCCATGCACCGGCGCTGACGTGGCACCGTGCCGGGCCGCCTGCTGGAGCAGTGCCTCTTCGCTGTCGCAGACCGGCATGCAGAACAGGCCGGCCCAGATGCCCGGTGCCGGGCGCTTTTCCAGCCAGATGGCGCCATCGGGCCGTTGCCAGCACAGCAGCCACCAACTGGCGGCGCTGCGCTTGAGTTTCTTGGTCTTGACGGGATAGCGCTCGGGCTGGCCCTGGCGGTGCGCCACGCAATCACCGTGCACCGGGCACAGCAGGCAACTGGGCTTTTTGGCGGTGCAGATCGTGGCCCCCATGTCCATCATGCCCTGCGTGTAGCGCGGCATGTTGCGCGCCAGGTCGGTGGTGGGCAGCAGGTCTTCGGCCAGCGCCCAGAGCTTTTTCTCGGCAGCGCTGCTGGCCAGGTCGTCCTCAAAGCCCAGCACGCGGGTGAGCACCCTTTTGACATTGGCATCCAGAATGGCAGCCCGCTGCGCAAAGCAGAACGAGGCGATCGCGCCTGCGGTCGAGCGGCCAATGCCGGGCAAGGACGAGAGCTCTTCCACCGTGTGCGGGAACGCACCGCCAAAGCGGTCCATCACCTCCTTGGCGCAGCGGTGCAGGTTGCGTGCGCGGCTGTAGTAGCCCAGGCCGCTCCACAGCGCCATGACTTCTTCATCGCTGGCCGCGGCCAGATCGGCCACCGTGGGGCAGCGCTGCAAGAACCGCTCGTAGTAGCCCAGCACAGTGCTGACCTGGGTTTGCTGCAGCATGATCTCGGACAGCCAGACGCGGTAGGCATCCTGGGTGTTCTGCCAAGGCAGGTGGTGTCTTCCGTGGACTGTCTGCCAGGCCACGATCTGTTCGGAAAATCGGCTCACAATCGCTGTTCTCGGGGGATGGAATAGTTATCGGGGGCTGTGGGGGCGGCCGCGCTGGAGCGGCCCGCCAGCCCTGTGTTTATCTGTGTTTATTTCTGGCAGCGCTTGCAGAAATAGGTGCTGCGCTGCCCTTGCTTGATGACCTGCACCGGCTGGCCGCATCGCGGGCAAGGCGCTCCGGCCCGGCCATAGACGCTGGCCTGCGCCTGGAAAGCACCGGCATAGCCATTGACCTGGACAAAGTCGCGCAAGGTGCTGCCGCCCAGTGCAATCGAGCGGGTCAGCACTTCGACAATCGCCGCATGCAGGCGTCGTGCCTGGGGCCGCGTGGTCTGGTTGGCCGGTTTGGTGGGCGCTATGCCGGCCAGGAACAGCACCTCACTGGCGTAGATATTGCCCACGCCGACGACCACCTGGCCGCCCAGCAGCAGCTGCTTGACCGGCATGCGCGATTTTTGCAGCCCGGCCCACAGGTGCTCAAAGCTGAAGCCGGCGCCCAAGGGCTCCACGCCCAGGTTGGCCAACAGCTTGGCGGCCATGCCCGATTCGGTGTCGGGCGACCACACCACCGCACCAAACCGGCGCGGATCATGCAGGCGCAGAAGTTGCTGGTCGGTGAACAGGTCAAAATGGTCATGCGGGCCGGCAGGCGCATCCATCGGGCTGACCTGCAGGCTGCCGGACATGCCCAGGTGTATCAGCACCACACCCTGGTCCAGCGCCAGCACGATGTACTTGCCCCGGCGCTGCACATCGGTGATGGTGCGGCCAGCCAACGCTGCGGTCTCGATACCCAGCGGCCAGCGCAAAGGTTTTCCGATCCGCACAGACGCAATGCGCGCGCCTTGCAGCGGCGCAATCAGTCCTCGCCGCGTGACTTCCACTTCTGGTAACTCTGGCACTTTCTTCCTTCTGCAAGGCCCTTGGGCATCGTTTATTATGGGCCGATGACGCAAAAACTTCGTTTACTGGCTTATTTTCTGGCCTCCGGCCTGATGGCACCCGCGTTTGCAGCGCCTGCCCAAGCACCGCAGCCCGGCGCTGCCCAGCGGCAGCTGGCGCTGGCGGCAGCCCAGCGGGCCGACGACGCCAGAGTCGAGCTGGATGCGGAGCTTTTTTACGAACTGCTGCTGGGCGAAATGTACGCCTACCGTGGTGATGCGGCGACCAGCGTGGAATTGCTGCTCGACGCCGCCCGCCGCTCGGGCGACGAAAAGGTCTACCAGCGCAGCGCGCAGCTGGCGCTGCTGTCGCGCTCTGCCAGCCGCGCCACCGAAGTGGCCGAGGCCTGGAAAAGCGCCTTCCCGCAATCGCGCGCGGCCAGCCGCTACATGCTGCAGGTGATGCTCTCGACCAACCATGGCGAGGAAACCGGTCCGCTGCTCAAGCAGGAAATCGCGCTGGCCAAGCCCGATGAAAAGCTGGAATGGATTCGCGCCATTCCCAGCATCTACCGGCGCCTCAGTGACCAGGCCCTGGCCGCCCGCATCGTGCGCGAGGCACTGACCCCCGAACTCGAAAACCCCGCCACCGGCCCCGAGGCCTGGGCCGCCATCGGCCGCATGGAGCTGGCCGCAGACCAGAAGACCGAGGCACTGGCCTCTGCCCGCAGATCGCTGCAACTCAATCCCGACAACGAGAGCGCGGCCAAGCTGGCGGCCGACCTGGTCAACGCCGGTGTACCCGGCGCTGAATCGCTGGTGGTGGATTTTCTTGACAAATCCAAGAGCGGCGAGGCCCACCTGGCCTATGCGCGCAGCCTGATGAACGCCGAGCGCTTTGCCGAGGCCAAGACCCAGCTGGAAAACGCCACGCGCCTGAGCCCCGAATCTGCCGATGCCTGGATGCTGAAGGCGGCGCTGGAAGCCCAGCTCAAGCAGTACACCGAGGCCGATGTCTCGCTGCTCAAGCTCGACACCCTGATCGACAAATTCCCCTCGGCGGTGCTGCAGCGTGAAGTGCGCATCCAAAGCCTGATGCTGCGCGAGCAGATGGCCGAGGCCCAGCAGAAATGGGCTGAGGCCGACCGCTGGGCCGATGAGATCGCCAAGGCCGGCAACAACGCGCTGGCCACCTTGCGCAAGGCCTCCATTCAGATGCAGCAGGGCAACTACGATGCTGCGGCGGTCTTGCTGGACCAGCTGCCCGAAGGCAATGCCGGCGAAGCGCGCGCCAAGCTGGCCGCGCAGGTGCAGCTGCAAAAGACCGCGAAGAACTATGCACAGGCGCTGGAGCTGCAAGGCCGCCTGGTCGCACTGCAACCGCAGGACCCGGACGCGCTGTACGAGCAAGCGATGCTCGCCGAGCGCATGAACAACATGGACTTGGCCGAGACCCAGCTGCGCAAGCTGATCGAGCTGCAGCCCGATTTTCACCATGCCTATAACGCGCTGGGCTACTCGCTGGCCGATCGCGGCCTCAAGCTCGACGAAGCCAAGCGGCTGATCGAGAAAGCGCTGAGCATGTCACCCGGCGACCCCTTCATCACCGACAGCCTGGGCTGGGTGGAGTTCAAGCTGGGCAACCTCGATCGCGCCGCCGAACTGCTGGAGCAGGCTTACACCAAGCAACCCGATGCCGAGATTGGTGCCCATCTGGCCGAAGTCTGGTGGAAACAGGGCAAGAACCGGCCCGCCGAAGAGCTGTTGCGCACCGTTCTGAAGACAGCGCCGAACAATGACATGGTCAAGAAGACCTTCGAGCGCCTGGGCATCCAACCATGAAGGTGCAGCGCAGACACCTCTGCCTGGCCGCAGCAGGCGCTGCCCTGCTGCCCATGCTCTCGGCCTGCAGTACCGCAGCGCGCCAACTCGAGGCCGCACCGGGCGTGACCTACTGGTCGGGCCGCATGTCGGTGCAGGTGCTCGACAGCCCACCGCAGAGCACCAGTGGCAGCTTCGAGCTATCCGGAAGCCCCGCATCGGGCGAACTGGTGCTGCTCAACCCGCTGGGCAATATCGTCGCGCGCGTGCAATGGTCGCCCGGCCAGGCCAGCGCGCAGCAAGGCACGCAGACGCGCCAGGCCAGCTCGCTCGACGAGTTGACCCAAAGCTTGCTGGGCACCAGCTTGCCGATTGCCGCGCTGTTTGACTGGCTGCAGGGCAAGCCCACGGCCGCGGCCGGCTGGCAGGCCGACCTGGAGGCCCACAGCGAGGGGAAAATTCTGGCCCGCCGCATCGATCCACGGCCCGAGGCGAGCCTGCGCATCGTCCTCGACGCGCGATGATTTTTTTGTGAGACCGAGATCCATGCGTACGCTGTACGACGTTCCTGCGCCTGCCAAACTCAACCTGTTCCTGCATATCACCGGCAGACGCGCCGATGGCTACCATCTGCTGCAGTCGGTGTTCATGCTGATCGATTGGGCCGACACCCTGCACTTCGAGCTGCGCAGCGGCGGCCAGATCAGCCGCGAAGACCTGAACACGCCGCTGCCTGCCGATGACCTGATCACCCGCGCCGCTAGGGCTTTGCAGCAGGCCACCGGCTGCCGCCAGGGTGTGCACATCGGCGTGCACAAAAACCTGCCAGCCCAGGCTGGTATGGGCGGCGGCTCATCGGATGCGGCCAGCACCTTGCTGGCGCTCAACCAGCTCTGGGATCTGAAGCTCTCGCGCAGCGAACTGCAGCGCATCGGCCTGACCTTGGGCGCAGATGTTCCTTTTTTTATTTTTGGAAAGTCGGCTTGGGTCGAAGGAATCGGTGACATAATACGTCCACTCGAAAACGAGCAGCAACTAGCAGACACCGCGCTGGTAGTTGTGAAGCCGCAAGAGGGTCTGGATACGAAATTAATTTTTTCAAGTCCGAACCTAAAACGCGATTCAGAAGCTGCTACAATGACGAGCTTCGCTGCAGAGAACTTTGACTTCGGTCGAAACGACTTGCAGCCGGTCGCAGAAAGCCTGTGCCCTTCGATAAAAAAAGTTTCTGACTTTTTGAAATCACAAGGATTACATGCTAGAATGACGGGCTCAGGTAGCGCAGTTTTCGCAGTGAAGAGAATGCAAGCTAATAGCTGCCAGAGCAGTTTTTCACAAGACTGGACAGTGAAAGATTGCACAAGTCTGATGGAACATCCTCTCAGAGGTTGGACCCAAGACTGAAAGTTTTAAAGGATTGGTGATGCTTAGCACCAATTCTTGTAGGGGAGTCGCCAAGCTGGTTAAGGCACCGGATTTTGATTCCGGCATGCGAAGGTTCGAATCCTTCTTCCCCTGCCATATTTCTTACCGCGTACAAGCAACGCACACAGCTAACCCATACCCACTGGGACGCTATGCAAGACCATCATCCAGACTTCATGGTTTTCACAGGCAACGCCAACCGCGAGCTTGCCTCTGAAATTGCACAACACCTCCATACCTCCCTGGGTAACGCCGACGTAGGCCGTTTCTCTGACGGTGAAGTCACCGTCGAGATCAAGCAAAACGTTCGTACCCGCGATGTGTTCGTGGTGCAGCCTACCTGCGCTCCCACCAACGACCACCTGATGGAACTGCTCGTGATGGTCGACGCGTTGAAGCGCGCATCGGCCGAGCACATCTGTGCCGTGATCCCCTATTTCGGCTATGCCCGCCAGGACCGCCGTGTCCGCTCGACCCGCGTGCCCATCACGGCCAAGGTCGTTGCCAACATGCTCCAAGCCGCTGGCGTCAGCCGCGTGCTGACCATGGACCTGCATGCCGACCAGATCCAGGGCTTTTTCGATATTCCTGTCGACAACATCTATGCATCGCCTGTGCTGCTGGGTGACCTGCGCCAGAAGAACTACGAAGATCTGATCGTCGTGTCGCCGGACGTGGGTGGTGTGGTGCGTGCACGCGCACTGGCCAAGCAACTCCATTGCGATCTGGCCATCATCGACAAGCGCCGCCCCAAGGCCAATGTCTCCGAAGTCATGCACGTGATCGGTGACATCGATGGCCGCAACTGCGTCATCATGGACGACATGATCGATACCGCAGGCACCTTGGTGAAGGCGGCTGAAGTGCTGAAGGAACGTGGCGCCAAGAAGGTCTACGCCTATTGCACGCACCCCATTTTCTCGGGCCCGGCCATCGAGCGTATCGGCAATGGCGCGGCTCTCGACGAAGTTGTCGTGACCAACACCATCCCGCTGTCGCCCAATGCCCGCAACTGCAGCAAGATCCGCCAGCTGTCGGTGGCGCCGCTGATCGGTGAGACGATGCACCGCATTGCCACCGGCGAATCGGTGATGAGCCTGTTCCAGGAAGCCGAGTGAACCAAGGGCCCGCAAGGCCCTTTTTCTGCTTTCTGCTAAAATAGATAGTTTTCGCTGGCCGCTGCAATTTGCAGCGGCCTTTTTAACCGGGTGAACTGGTCGCGGTTCATCCCCCATTGGAGTAATGAAATGAACGTTGTCGCTTTTGCGCGCGCTAAGCAAGGTACGGGTGCGAGCCGCCGCCTGCGTAATTCTGGCCGTACGCCTGGCATCATCTACGGTGCTGCTGCTGAGCCTCAGTTGATCGAAGTGGACCACAACAGCCTGTGGTACGCACTGAAGAAGGAAGCCTTCCACGCATCCGTGCTGGAACTGGACCTGGACGGCGCCAAGAGCCAAGTGCTGCTGCGCGACGTGCAATACCACCCCTACAAGCAGCTGGTGCTGCACATCGACTTCCAACGCGTCGATGCCAACACCGCGCTGACCATGAAGGTGCCCGTCCACTTCAGCGGTGCTGAAGAGTCCCCAGCTGTCAAGATCGACAAGTGCCTGGTGACCCCGGTTGTGACCGAAATCCAGGTGATCTGCATGCCCAAGGACCTGCCCGAATTCATCGCGGTGGACCTGAGCAAGCTGGAAAAGGGTTCGACCGTCCACCTGAAGGACATCGCTCTGCCCAAGGGCGTGAAGCTGGCTGCACAAACCAACCCTGCGCTGGTGTCCGTGGCCGCTCCTGCTGCTGCTGAACCCGCAGAAGGCGAAGCGCCTGCTGCTTAATTGCACGGCAAGCTGCTGACGCCTCTGGCGTCTGCAAGCCAGAGGCTGCATTGCTGGTCAATGCAGCCTTTTTTCATTCCTCCCCCCACTTCACTCCATCCGCCCATGATCAAGCTGTTTGTTGGCCTCGGCAATCCCGGCCCTGAATACGAAGGCACGCGCCACAACGCCGGCTTCTGGTGGATCGATGCACTGGCCCGCGACCTGCGCCTGCAGCTGGTACCCGACCGCAATTACTACGGTCTGGTCGCACGCACCTCAGTGCAAGGCGAGTCGGTCTGGCTGCTGGAGCCCCAGACCTTCATGAACCTGTCGGGCAAATCGGTCGGCGCGCTCGCACGCTTTTTCAAGATCAAGCCCGAAGAGATTCTGGTCGTGCACGACGAACTCGATCTGCCGCCGGGCCAGGTCAAGCTCAAGCGAGGCGGAGGTCACGGCGGCCACAACGGCCTGCGCGACATCCATGCGCAGCTGGGATCATCCGATTACTGGCGCCTGCGCATCGGCATTGGCCACCCCGGTGACAAGCAGGAGGTGCCCAACTGGGTGCTGCGCAAACCCGCGCCAGACCAGCGCAGCTTGATTGAAGACAGCATCATCCATGCGCTGCAGGCATCGCCCGAGCTGTTGGCCGGCGACATGGACAAGGCCACGTTGAAGATCCACACCACCAAGCCCCAGCGGCCCAAGCTGCCACGCCCTCCCGCTGCCTGAGTGCAGGCAAAGGTCAGCGCAGCGGCCAGGCCCCGCCCATCGCCTGGAGCAGCCAGCGCCGCTGACCTGTCACAACGCCTTGTCGGCCTGCAAGCGCAGATAGCGCTGCATCAACGTGGGCTTGTCTTCCTGAAAATCGGGGTGCACCGGAATGCAGGCGACCGGGCAGATCTGCACACACTGGGGCTCATCGAAATGGCCCACACATTCGGTGCAGCGGTGCGGATCGATCTCGTAGTAGTCCTCCCCCATCGAGATGGCATCGTTGGGGCACTCGGGCTCGCAGACATCGCAGTTGATGCACTCGTCGGTAATCATCAAGGCCATGGCGGCGTCTCCAAGATTCCAGCACGGGGGAAGAAGTGTGACATGAGCGACATTATCCCGCGTGCGCCTTAGCCATACTCGTGGCACTGCGAGTAAGCATGTATGGTGTGTCGGAATTGTTCGCGTTATGCTTGCCGCTGCGAAAAAATACAACCAGCACCTGCAGTCTGCGCGCCTTTCCTAACCACGATGGCTATCCATGGGCTTATTCATTCTCAAGCGCACACTCACCTTGCTGCTCACCTTGCTGGGCACCTCGATTGTCGTCTTCCTCGTGCTGGAGATCCTGCCGGGCAACGCCGCCCAGATGCTGATGGGGCCCGATGCCGCTCCCGAAGCGGTGGCGGAACTGGCCGAGCAGCTCGGGCTCAACCAACCTGCGTGGGAGCGCTACGTGCACTGGATCTCGGGACTCGTGCACCTGGACCTGGGCAACAGCTACAGCTACGGCACCCCCGTCATTGAACTGATTGCCGAGCGCATGGCGCTCACCTTGCCACTGGCCTTGATGGCCATGGCCATCACCACCGTCGTCGCACTGGCCGCCGGCATCTATGCCGCCAGCCGCCACAACAAGATCGGTGATGTCAGCGTCATGGGCCTCGCCCAGCTGGGTATTGCGATTCCCAATTTCTGGTTCGCCATTTTGCTGATCCTGCTGTTTTCGGTGCAGCTCAAATGGTTCTCGGCGGGCGGCTTTCCGGGCTGGACCGAGGCTTCGGGCGGCTCGCCCTGGGCAGCGGTCAAGTCGCTATTGCTGCCAGCGCTGTCGTTGGCGGTGGTGCAGGCCGCCATCCTGGCGCGCATCACCCGCTCGTCGGTGCTCGAAGTGTTACGCGAGGACTTTGTCCGCACCGCCCGGGCCAAGGGACTGTCGCAGCGTGCAGCGCTGTATGGCCATGTGCTGCGCAATGCACTGGTGCCGGTGGTCACCGTGATGGGCCTGCAGTTTGCCGAGCTGATGGCCGGCACGATCGTTGTCGAGAACGTGTTTTACCTGCCCGGCATGGGCCGCCTGATCTTTCAGGCCATTGCCAACCGGGACCTGATGGTGGTGCGCAACTGTGTGATGCTGTTGGCAGCCATGGTGGTGATCGTCAATTTCGTGGTGGACCTGCTCTATGCCTGGATCGACCCCCGCACCAAAGCCAGCGATATCTGAGCACGCCATGCAGCCACCTACCTCCGTCGCCCCCACCCTGCCTACGCCCCCGGCCAGCACAGCACCGGGCCATACCGCACCCCGCAACGCGCTGTGGCGCCGCGCCACACGCAACCCCAGCTTCATGATCGGACTGGTGCTCACAGCACTGCTCCTGCTCGCGGCTGGCCTGTCCTATGTCTGGACGCCCTACTCGGCCTTCGAGATGAACATGGAGGCCAAGCTGCAAGGGCCTTCGCTCGCCCACTGGCTGGGCACCGATGCCTATGGCCGCGATGTCGCATCCCAGCTGCTGCTGGGCGCCCGGGCTTCGATCCTGGTCGGCGTCATTGCCGTGGGCATCGGCGTCGTGGTCGGCACGGCGCTGGGCCTGCTGGCCGCTGCCAAACGCGGCTGGGTCGAAGAAGCCATCATGCGCCTGGCCGATTTCTCGCTGGCCTTCCCCGCGATTCTCTCGGCCATCATGCTGACTGCCGTCTTCGGCCCGGGCATCGTCAACGCGATCGTGGCCATCGGCATCTACAACATTCCCATGTTCGCCCGCATTGCACGCGGCTCGGCCAACACCATCTGGGGGCGCGAATACGTCACCGCTGCGCGCGCCTGCGGCAAGGGCGCCTGGGCCATCACCTGGCAGCATGTGCTGCCCAATATCTCGGCCACGTTGATCGTGCAATGCACCATCCGCTTTGCGATTGCGATCCTGGCAGAAGCCGCGCTGTCCTACCTGGGCCTGGGCACCCAGCCACCGCAGCCGTCCTGGGGCCGCATGCTGAGCGAGGCGCAGACCTTGATGTTCCAGGCGCCGCTGCTGGCCGTCTTCCCCGGCGTGGCAATTGCGCTGTCGGTGCTGGGCCTCAACCTGCTGGGCGACGGTCTGCGCGACCTGCTCGACCCCCGTCTCGCCCGCAAGCGCTAAGAACGTGTTGACGTTCTAAGGAGTGTCCATGGCATTGATTGATGTACAGCAGCTCGAGATCGTGCTGCAAACCCACCGGGGCCCTGCCCGCGCCGTGCGCGATGTGAGCTTCCAGATCGAGCGCGGCCAGGCGCTGGGCCTGATTGGCGAATCGGGTTGCGGCAAATCCATCACGGCCATGGCCCTGATGGGCCTGCTGCCGGAATCGGCCCAGGTCAATGGCAGTGCCACGCTGGATGGCCAAAGCCTGGTGCAGCAACCCGACCGCTGGTGGCGCAGTGTGCGCGGCAACCGCATTGCGATGATCTTCCAGGAGCCGATGACGGCACTGAACCCGGTACACACCATCGGCCGCCAGATCAGCGAACCGCTGCGGCTGCACAAGGGCTGGAGCGCGCGCCAGGCCCGTGAAGAAGCAATTGCGCTGCTCGATCGCGTCGGCATTGCCCAGCCGGCGCAGCGCTTTGATGCCTATCCGCACCAGTTCTCGGGCGGACAGCGCCAGCGCATCACGATCGCGATGGCGCTGGCCTGCGGCCCGGATCTGCTGATCGCCGACGAACCCACGACGGCGCTGGACGTCACCATCCAGCAGCAGATCCTGGACCTGATCAATGGCCTGGTCGAAGAGCGCCAGATGGCCCTGCTGCTGATCTCGCACGACCTGGGTGTGATCTCGCAGAACGTCGACAAGATGGTCGTGATGTACGGCGGCACCGTCGTCGAATCGGGCAGCACCGAGGCCGTGTTCGAGCACATGGCCCACCCCTACACCCGGGGCCTGCTGGCCGCGCGCCCCAGCATGCAGCCGCGCCTGCAGGGCCAGCCCCAGCGCCTGCACACCATTGCCGGCTCGGTGCCCGAGCTGGTCGACCTGCCGGCTGGCTGCACCTTTGCCGGGCGCTGCAGCTTTACCCAGGCCCCCTGCTTTGTGCAAAAGCCGCCCAGTGTGGCACTGCCATCGACCCATCCGCACGAGACGCACCAGGTGCACTGCCTGCGGCCCGAGGCCTACGCCATCGCCACCGAGACCCCTGACGAGACCCCCGCATGACGGCAGCCTCCCACGACACCCCCTTGCTGCAAGTGCGCGACCTGGTGCGCACCTACACGCTGCCCCGCGAAAAGCTGTTTTCCGCGCCTCCGACGGTGCGCGCCCTCAAGGGCGTGAGCTTTGACCTGCATGCCGGCCAGAGCCTGGGCATCGTCGGCGAGTCGGGCTCGGGCAAGTCCACCCTGGCGCGCCTGGTGATGGCGCTGGACCAGCCGACCTCCGGCCAGGTGCTGCTGGAAGGTCAGGACCTGCACCGCATGGAAGCGGAGGCGCTGCAACGCGCGCGCAAGGATTTCCAGATGGTCTTCCAGGACCCCTACGGATCGCTCGACCCGCGCCAGACCGTCGAGCGCATCGTCAGCGAACCGCTGCAGGCCCAAAACACCAGCTCGCGGGCCGAGCAGCGCGAGCGCGCCAGCCAGGTACTGCAGCAGGTGGGCCTGCGCGCGCAGGATGTGGACAAATACCCGCATGAGTTCTCCGGCGGCCAGCGCCAGCGCATCGCCATCGCCCGCGCACTGATCACCAAGCCCCGGCTGATCATCGCCGATGAACCCGTGAGTGCGCTGGACGTGTCGGTGCAGGCCCAGGTGCTCAACCTGATGCAGGACCTGCAGCGTGAGCACGGCATCACCTACCTGCTCATCAGCCACGACCTGGCCGTCATCAACCACCTCTGCGATGCGGTGGTGGTGCTCTACCAGGGCGAGATCGTCGAGCGCGGCACGCCCGCCCAGCTGTTCCAGCATGCCCAGCACCCCTATACACAAAAACTGGTGCAGGCCGTACCCCAGGTCAGGCCCCGGCGTCACCGCATGCCAGCAGGGATTGGCGCAAGTCCTGTATAACCGTGCTTGAGCTTCCCGGCGCGCCCGGCAACGGCGGCGCCACTGCCCAGCTTTCCCCATAAATTGAATAAACCCTATCCAAGGAGTCCCGGATGCTGAACCGTAGACACCTGCTTGCTGCAGGCACCCTGGCACCGCTGCCGCTGTGGCTGCCTGGCATCGCCCAGGCGCAGGCCAAGAAAGACACCGTTGTGCTGGGTATGACCCTGGAGCCGCCAGGGCTGGACCCCACCGCCGGCGCCGCCTCGTCGATTGCCGAGATCACCCACTACAACCTCTACGAGACGCTGACCAAGATCAATTCGGACGGCAGCGTCTCGCCGCTGCTGGCCGAGAGCTGGGAGGTCTCGCCCGATCTGAAGACCTACACCTTCAAGCTGCGCAAAGGGGTGAGCTTCCACAATGGCGAGCCCTTCAACGCCAACAGCGTCAAGTTCTCCTTTGACCGCGCAGCCGGTGAGAAGAGCACCAACAAGGACAAGCGTACCTTCGCCAACCTCACGGCCCAGGTGGTGGACGACCACACGGTGGTGATCCTCAACAAGGAAATCGACCCGGACCTGCTGTTCGTGCTGGGCCAGGCCACCTCGATCATCGTGGAGCCCAAGAGCGCCGACAGCAACGCGACCAAGCCCATCGGCACCGGCCCCTACAAGCTGGGCAACTGGAGCAAAGGGGCATCGATCACCTTGGATGCCTGGCCGCAGTACCGCAACCCCGGCAGCATCCGCATTCGCCGCGCCACCTTCCGCTTCATCTCGGATGCCGCCGCGCAAGTGGCCGCCTTGCTGGCCGGTGATGTGGACATCTTCGCGCGTGTCTCGGCCCGTGGCATCGACCAGTTCAAGACCAACCCGCGCTACCAGGTGGTCATCTCCGGCTCGCGCGCCAAGACCATCGTCGCCATCAACGAGCGCCGCAAGCCGCTGGACGATGTGCGTGTGCGCCGCGCACTGTCTGCGGCCATCGACCGCAAGGCCGTCATCGCCGGTGCGGCCGAAGGCCTGGGCGTGCCGATTGGCAGCCACTACGTGCCCGGCGCCTATGGCTATGTGGACACCACCGGCATCAACCCCTTTGATGTGGAAAAGGCCAAGAAGCTGATGGCCGAGGCCGGCGTGAAGACGCCGCTGAGCCTGAGCATGACCCTGCCGCCCACGCCGTATGCGCGCCAGGGCGGCGAGATCATTGCCGCGCAACTGGCCAAGATCGGCGTCGAGGTCAAGCTGCAGAACGTGGAATGGGCGCAGTGGCTCTCGGGCACCTACACCAACAAGAACTACGACCTGTCGCTGATCTCGCACGTGGAGCCTTTCGACCTGGAGAACTACACCCGGCCCGATTACTACTGGGGCTACAAGTCCGAGAAGTTCAACAAGCTGTTCGAACAGATCAAGCTCGAAGCCCGCCCGGCCGACCGCTCGCGCCTGCTGGGCGAGGCCCAGCGCCTGCTGGCCGAAGATGCCGCCAACGTCTACCTGTACCAGCCGCAGTGGGTGACCATTGCCGCGAAGAACGTGCGTGGCCTGTGGAAGGACATGCCGATCTTCATCAACGACCTGTCATCCATGTACTGGGCTTGAACCCGGTCTTGCGCTAGGCTTCAAACCAGCACACCGCCCATCTACGGCCTGCCGAGATGGGCGTTTTTTCTTTCCGCGTCCCTACCCTTTTCACACCCCCTGCCCGATATGACCGCGTTGCACGATTGGCCCGCCACAGCGCTGCTGGCCGCCTACCAAAAGCAAGAACTCTCCCCTGTCGATGTCATGCAATCCGTCATCGACCATGTCGGGCAGTGGGAGCCGCATCTGTGCGCCACCTACCTGTACCGGCCTGAAGAGGCGCTGGCGCAGGCCCGCGCCAGCGAAGCACGCTGGCACAAGGGCACACCCGCCGGCCTGCTCGATGGCCTGCCGGTGACGATCAAGGAAAACATCGCCACCGAGGGCGACCCACTGCCCGCAGGCACAGCGGCCGTCACCCTGGTGCCTGCGGCTGCGGATGCGCCGCCCGCAGCCCGCCTGCGCGAGGCCCATGCCATCTGCTTCAGCAAGACCACGATGCCGGACTACGGCATGCTGTCGTCGGGCCTGTCGAGCTTCCACCCGCTGGCGCGCAACCCCTGGGACCTGAGCAAGGGCCCGGGCGGCTCCAGCGCCGGTGGCGGTGCGGCGGCAGCCGCAGGCTACGGGCCGCTGCATATCGGCACCGACATCGGTGGCTCCTTGCGCCTGCCGGCCAGCTGGTGCGGTATCTACAGTCTCAAGCCCAGCCTGGGCCGCATTCCCATCGACCCACCGTACCAAGGCCGCGCTGCGGGGCCGATGACCCGCAGCGTGGACGATTCGGCGCTGATGATGCAGGTGCTGTCGGCCCCCGATGCGCGCGACAGCATGAGCCTGCCGCCGCAGGAGATGGCCTGGAGCACCGTGGCCGCCACCGGTGCGGACTTTATCCGGGGCAAACGCATTGGCCTCTTGCTCGATGCGGGCTGCGGCCTGCCGCTGCAGTCCGAGGTGCGCGCCGCCATCGAGCAGGCTGCTGCACTGCTGGAATCCGCTGGCGCCCGGATCACGCCGATGCCCGCCTTCATGACGCCCGCGATGCTCGACGGCATGGACCGCTTCTGGCGCATGCGCTCGCTGACCGACCTGCAGGCACTCAGCAGCGCGCAGCGCGACAAGGTGCTGCCGTATATCCGTACCTGGGCCGAAAGCGCCGAGGGCATGAGCGGCAGCGCGGTCTTCCAGGCCAGCCAGCAGTTCCACCAGGTGCGCCTGGCCACCGTCAAGGCCTGCAGCGCGTTCGACTTTGTGATCTCGCCGGTGGCGCCCCACGTCGCCTTTGATGCCGAATGGGCATCGCCGACCAATGACCCCTTGCGCCCGCTGGAGCACATCGGCTTTACCGTGCCCTACAACATGTCGGAGCAGCCGGCCGCCTCCATCAACTGCGGCTACACCGCTGCCGGCCTGCCCATTGGCCTGCAGATTGCCGGCGCGCGTTTTGACGACTTGGGCGTGCTGCAGCTGTCGCGGGCTTTCGAGCAGATCCGTGGCCCGCAAAAGCCCTGGCCCCAGCCGCCCAAGGCCTGAGCCGAGGAGACAAACGCATGGGTATGCAGCACGACCTGTATGGCAACCCGGTGAGCAGCGATGCGGCCGCCCTGCCCTACCTGAACGATTTTGCAGAAGGCTTTGCCGCCTGCGAGATGCGCGTGCTGCGCATCCTGGACATCGCCGCGCAGGACCCCAGCCCGCTGGTGCAGACCTGGTGCGCGGCGCTCCATCTGTTTGCCGAAGACGCCCAGGCCGCCCAGCAGGCGCGGCCCTTTTTGCAGCGCGCCCGCACCCAGCTGGCGCAGGCCCATGACCGCGAAGCGCAATGGCTGGCCGCCATCGAGGCCTGGGCCGATGGCGACACGCCCCTGGCCGCGCACAGGCTGGAAGCGCTGGTCCATCACTACCCCCGCGATCTGGCTGCGCTCAAGCTCGCGCACTACCATGCCTTCAACCTGGGCGATTCACCGGCCATGCTGCGCATGGCACTGAACGCCCTGCCGCACTGCGCCGATATCCCCTACTTCCACGGCATGCTGGCCTTTGCCTATGAGCAATGCCATCTGCTCGGGCCGGCCGAGCGCGCAGCGCGCCATGCGCTGCAGCTGCGTTTCAAAGAGCCCTGGGCCCACCATGCGCTGGCCCATGTGCTGCTGACCGAAGGCCGTGTGGATGAAGGCCTGGCCTTCATGCAAGGCGCCAGCGGCAGCTGGACGGGGCTCAACTCCTTCATGCAGACGCACAACTGGTGGCACCTGGCTCTGTTCCTGATGGAGGATGCGCGCCACGACGAAGCGCTGCAGCTGCATGACCGCCAGGTCTGGGGGGTGGTGCCCGCCTATTCGCAGGACCAGATCGGCTCCATCTCGCTGCTGGCGCGGCTGGAGCTCGAAGGCGTCGATGTGGGTCAGCGCTGGCAGCAGCTCAGCCCCTACCTGCTGCAGCGCCAGCATGACCATGTGCTGCCGTTTCTCGACCTGCAGTACCTGTACGGCCTCGCCCGCGCCGGGCAGTGGCAGGCCGCGCAGCAGCTGCTGGCCAGCATGCAAAGCCATGCCGATGCGCAGGTGCAGCCCCGGCTGCGCACCGTCTGGCAGGATGTCTGCCTGCCCGCGGCGCGGGGCCTGCTGGCCCATGCACAGGGCCGGTATCTGCAGGCTGCCCAGCTGCTGGGCCCGTTGATTGCGCGCCTGGTCGAGATAGGCGGCAGCCATGCCCAGCGCGACCTGTTCAGCCAGCTGTACTGGAGCGCGCTGCGGCACAGCGGCCAGTGGACGGCCTTGCAAAACCTGGTGCAGCCCTGGCATAACCAGCAGCCGCAATCCAAACGGCTGGCCGCGCATATGCGGCGCATTTACCAGGGCCTGGGCTTGCCGCCCTCCCTGGCCGCGTGAAGGTTCAGGCGACCCAATCCGATTGCAGCAAGGCCCGCACCTGCTGCACCAGCGCAGGCTCGGCCCCCTGCACCGGCAGCAGGCCAAAACGCACACGGCTCAGGCGCGGCAAGCCCGCAGCGGGCAGGACGGGCGCCATCGCCTCGGTCAGCACCGCCGCATTGATGCAGGCCACCCCCAGACCGGCCGCAATGGCCGACTGCAGGCCGGCAACGCCAGAGGCCTGGTGGGCCACCACATAGTCCACGCCCTGCTGGCGCAAACGCGTCTCGGCATAGTGGCGCAGCGCGCAGCTGTCGGGCAGCACCAGCAGCGGCAGCGGCTGGCCGGGCTCGGCCACCCATTGGCGGGCACGGGCCCAGACCAGCGGCTCCTCCGGCCCCAGCAACTGCAGGCGCTGTTTGAAAGGGGGCAGCGCCATCACCACGCCCAGGTCGCACTGCCCCTGGGCATAGGCGGCCTCCACCTCGGCGCTGCGCAGCACGCTGACCTCCAGCCGCACAGCAGGGTGGCGCTCGGCCAGGGCCTTGAGCATGCGCGCCAGCGCATCGGGTTTGAAGTAGTCGGTAACGGCGAGCTTGAGGGCCCCCTGCAGTGCCAGGCCGCGCATGTCACGCAAGGCATGGTCGGCCATGCCTACCAGCGCCCGTGCATGGCCCAGCAGCTGGGTGCCGGCCGCCGTGGGCAGCACGCCGGTCTTGCTGCGCAGCAGCAGCGGCTTGCCAATGCAGTCTTCCAGCTTCTTGACCTGCTCGCTCACCGCCGACTGCGATAGAAACAGCTGCGGCGCGGCGGCCGTGAGGCTGCCGGCCTCGACAACGGCGATCAGGGTGCGGAGCTGGGCGAGGTCCAGATGGGCCATGGTCTATCCAACGGCATAACAGATGGATACGATCATATCTTCCCGTTTTTCAAATGCAAAGAGGACTCGCACAATCGCCCCATCGTCCCACCCAGGAGCCTTTCATGCCCCATATCGCCATCCAACTCTCCGGCCCCCGCCATGCGGAGCGCCAGCAACAGATCAGCCAGGCCATTGCCCGGCTGACGCAAGACATTCTGGGCAAGCGCCCCGAGGTGATTGCCATCGCCTTTACCCAGGTCGCAGCGCAGGACTGGTGGATTGCAGGCCACACGCTGGAGGAGCTGGGGCAGTCGGCCTTTCAGCTGGATATCAGCATCACCGACGAGACCAATACCAAGGCGGAGAAAGCGCGCTACCTGCAAGCGGTGTATGACACGATGGCAAGCCTGATGCCGCAGTTGCACCCGGTATCCTATGTGCATGTGATCGATGCCCGCGCCGCCGCCTATGGCTATGGCGGCAAGACGCAGGAATACCGCTACCACCACAGCTGATGCGCCGCCAGCGCAGGCGCCCTTGGCAGCGCCTCAGCGCTGCGCGGTGGCCAGCTTGACCGCCAGGCCCACAAATACCACGGCGGTAATCTTGTTGAGCCAGAACTGTGCGCGCGGCGAGCGCAGCAGCAGATTGCCAAAGGCGCCCGAGAACAGCGCAATGGCGCCAAACACCAGGAAGGCCGCCAGGATGAACACGGCGCCAAACACAAAGATCTGCGGGCCGACCGGGCCGATGGCAGGGTCGGCAAACTGCGGCAAAAAGGCCAGGAAGAAGATCAGCACTTTGGGGTTGGTGAGGTTCATCACCAAGCCACGGCGCACCATGACCAGCAGGTCCTTGCCTGCGATGTCCGTCCGACCGCTTCCGCTGGCGGCCGCTCCGCCAGCAGATGCATCTGCAGCCACCGGTGCCCGCCAGGCACCCCAGGCGAGGTAGGCCAGGTAGGCCGCGCCACACCACTTGAGCACCGTGAATGCAATGCTGGACGCGGCAAACACCGCTGCCAGCCCCAGCGCCACCGCCGTGGTGTGCACCACCACGCCCAGGCACAGGCCTACCACTACGGCAATGCCCACGCGCCAGCCGCGCTGTATCGATTGCATCAGCACAAACAGGTTGTCCGGCCCTGGCGACAGCGCCAGCAACACGGCAACACCAAAAAAGGCCAGCAGGGATTGGAAAGTGGGCATAGGAATGTCTCGGGAATGAGCCGCAGACCAGCGGCGAAGAACCGGCACATTATGGCCTGCGGCCCAGCCGACCAGATCTGCCTGCGCTTACGGGCGTGACAGCGGCGCAGTGACGATCCAGCCTTCCAGCGGGTCAATGCCGGGCGGCAGGCCATACAGCGGATGGCCCGCCGCATGCTGGGCCAGCGCCCAGCCAGCCTGCAACATGCAGATGGCGGCATCGAGGTGGTCGCCACTGGCATCTGCCGCCATGGTCTGCAGTTGCGCGGTATCAGCCAGCAGACGCAGCCCCAAACGGTGCTGGCCTTGCTGCAAGGCATCTAGCAACTCTGCCCTAGCCTGGGCACGCTCGGGCGTCTGGCGCTGGCGGTCGTCGCTTTTGTAGCTGCGGCGGCCAATCAGCTCGCGCGCCAGCATGCCGGGGTAGGCCTCCAGCGCCACACGGGCGCTTTCTCGGCGCAGCAGACCTGGAAAATCCGCCCCCACATCCTGCAGCCGGGGCAGACCGGCGTGCAGCATCCAGGCCACCGGCGGATTGACCCATTTCATCGACGGGCTGGAGCCCGCGGGCCCATCGGTGGCGCGGTGGGCAAACTTGCCGCCGGCAGGCCGGGCATCGCAAAAGGCCTTGAACAGGGTGCGGATCTCGCTGCGCGCCATGCTGGCGTAATGCTGCATGCAGGCCTGCCAGTCGCTGGGCCAGCCCAGTTGGCTGACCAGTTCGCGCGGCAGTGCAAACGGCAGGTCAAAACCCCCGACCCAGGCAGGCTGCTGCTGCAAAAACTCCTGCCACTGGGCCAAGCTGGCAAAGCTGTGAAAGCCCTGCAGCGCCACGGTGCCCGCCTCGGCATCCAGCTGGCCCCAGGCCACCACCACAGGCTTGCGCCGGCTCGGGCTGCTGCTGAAATCGCAGCCCAGTACCGGCGGCAGTGCGGCCCTTGGCATCGCTCAGCCCAGTCCCAGCGCGACCACGCCCACGCCAATCAGCAGCGCACCGGCAATGCGCAGCAGGCGGTCGCCCTCGCCCAGCAGCTTGCCGCCAATCAGCGCGGCAAACAGCATCGAGACCTCGCGCGCAGGCGCCACATGCGAGATGGGCGCAGTCTGCACCGCATACAGCACCAGCACATAGGCCATGGGGCTGAAGATGGCGACGACCAGCGCAAAGCGCCACTGCTGCAGCCACAGGCGCCGGGTCTCGCCCCAATCCATCACGCCCAGCGGCGCCAGCATCACTACCCGCACCAGGTTGCCCATGTAGTCCAGCAAGATCGGCGACAGCAGCAGCACCTTGACGGCATAGCTGTCCACCACCGTATAGGCGGCAATGAACAGGCCTGTCAGCAGCCCGTAGTACAGGCCCTTGATGGTGCGGTCCCGGGCCTCGCCGGGGCCGGGCCGGGTGGCGGCGCGCAGCATGGCCGGGCCGCCGGCAATCAGGAACACGCCCGCGACCACGGCGGCAATGCCCACGGCACCCAGGCTCGACAGATGCTCGCCCAGAAACAGCACCGCCACCATCGACGAGATCAGTGGCCCGCTACCGCGCGCCAGCGGGTAGACCACAGTCAGATCGGCCACCCGGTAGCCGCGCAGCAAGGTGACAAAGTAGAAGATATGCAGCAAGGCGCTGGCCGAGACAAAGGCCCATTCGGTCGTACCCCACAGCGGCACCACATCCTTGCCCACCCACCAGCCCACCGGCAGCCACACCAGCGCATTGAGCACCGAAGTGAACAGCGAGAAGCGGGCATCGCCCCCGGCTTTTTTGGCAACGATGTTCCAGAAAGCGTGGATGATGCCGGCCGCGATGATGAGCGTGAAAGCATGGAGCGTCATGGCTGGCGAAACGGTAGAAACGGGGCAGGAAAAAAATAACCCGGGGCGGGCCCGGGTGTCACAAGGTCAGGGTGCAGATCAGTTGCCTGCGCGCTGTGGAATCAGCGACAGGAATTCGCGCCGCAGATTGGGGTTGGTCAGGAACTCGCCACGCATGACGGAGTTGAGCATCTTGGAGTCCATCTCGCGCACGCCGCGCCAGGACATGCAGAAGTGCGAGGCCTCCAGCACCACAGCCAGGCCGTCGGGCTGGGTCTTTTTCATGATCAGATCGGCCAGCTGCACAATGGCCTCTTCCTGGATCTGGGGGCGGCCCAGCACCCAGTCGACCAGGCGGGCATATTTGGACAGGCCGATCACATTGGTGTTCTTGTTGGGCAGCACGCCGATCCAGACCTTGCCGATGACCGGGCAGAGGTGGTGGCTGCAGGCGCTGCGCACGGTGATCGGGCCGACGATCATCAGCTCGTTGAGGTGCTCGGCATTGGGGAAGGCGGTGACCTCGGGCTGGGGCACATAGCGGCCCTTGAACACCTCGGTCAGGTACATCTTGGCGACACGGCGCGCCGTGTTGCGGGTGTTGTGGTCGTCCTTGGTGTTGATGACCATGCTGTCGAGCACGCCCTGCATCTTGCTCTCGACCTCGTCGAGCAGCTGCTCGAGCTCACCGGGCTCGATGAACCCGGAGATGTTGTCGTTGGCATGGAAGCGCTGCTGGGCTGCCACTATCCGCTCACGGATCTTGACGGACACCGGCGTGCCTTCGTCGCTGGCGGGTGCTTTATTCGGATCGGATAGTTCTGTAAACATAGCGGGGATGGTAGCAGCGATTGCAGACCCGCAAGCATAAGGTGTTTCTTGCCCTTCGGCCAGCGCAAGAAAAGGGCAAAAGCTATGGATTCGATAGCACGCGGCGCCCAAAAGCCGAAAAACGGCTTTTGCCTCAGTCGCGCAGGCGGAACTCGGCAATCAACGGCAAATGGTCGGACATGCGCCACCAGATACGGCCCCGGGGCACAAACAGGCCGCAGGGCGTCAAGCCCCGGGCGTAGACATGGTCCAGCTGTACGACGGGCAGGCGCGAAGGATAGGTCATCAGCGGCTGCTCGTCGTACTCAAACAAGCCAAACCCGGCCAGCATGCGCTTGACCTGAAAGCCCCAGTCGTTGAAGTCGCCGGCGACAATCACCGGCTCGTCATCGGGCACATGGGCCTTGATGAACTCATGGATCAGCGCCGTCTGGCGCAGGCGGCTGCCATGCACCAGGCCCAGGTGCACGACGATGGTGTGGATGCGCTGGCCGGCAATATCCATCGCCACATGCAACAGGCCACGCTGCTCGAAGCGGTGGTCGGAGATGTCACGGTGGTTAGATTCCAGAATCGGCCAGCGGGTGAGCAGCGCATTGCCATGCTCGCCCCAGCGCGTGGTGGCATTGGTGCGGTAGGCGGCGGTGTAGCCCAGCGGGGTCAGAAAATCCGCCTGGTTCTGCTCGGGCCAGTTGTTGAAGAAACTCTCTTCCTTGCGGTTGTCCTTGCGCACCTCCTGCAGGCAGATGATGTCGGCATCCATCTGCTCGACCGCCAGCCCCAGGTTGTGGATCTCCAACCTGCGCACGGGTCCCAGGCCCTGCACCCCCTTGTGGATGTTGTAGGTGGCCACCCGCAGTATCGGTAAATCGTCGTGAGTATCGGTCATGAAGCTATGAACCTCGGCAGCCAGAGAATGGCTTCGCTGTTCGATATGGAATAGCAGCGCTGTGCTGCCTCTTGCCAATCATGCCACGCATGGGCGGTGTGCTCACGGGGGCTGAGCACGATCTTGGTGTAGGACGGCACCTGCAGGCTGAACACATGCTCGGTGTTCATGCGGACATCGGGCGCATAGCGGTGGCGCCAGGCCGGGTAGATCGGGTAGGTGTTCTCCAGATGCCAGTCGCGCAGCACGCAGCCGGGCTGCCGGGCATCGATGCCGGTTTCCTCGAAGACCTCGCGGATAGCCGTCTCCTGCCAGCTCTCGCTATCGCTGTCCTGGCTGCCGGTCACCGGTTGCCAGTAGTCCTGGCCCTCCATCTGGCTGACACGGCGCAGCAGCAGCACCTGCAGATCGGCCGTGTGGATGATGACCAGCACCGAGCGCGGCAGTTTGTAGGGCAGGCTGGCGCCTGTGGCCGCTTGCATCGTCAACGCTTGGCCTCGGGCTTGCGGGTGGCCACGGCCGGTGGCAAGGCCTTGGCCTGCAGCAACCGCACCTGCTGCACCATCAGGTTGTGGGCGTTCAGGAACGCAGCGGCAATCACCTTGCCCTCATTGGTATTGCTCCAGCCCATGCCAGCGCCGCCACCCAGGCGGCCCAGCAGCACGCCGCCCACGCCCAGGTCGGTCGCACGGGCCGAGCCGGTAGCAGCGGCGACCTGCTCGGTGGTTTCGTTGTCGGTCAGGAACAGGGCCGTCTGCGCCTCCTTGAACTTGACCTGCTCGGCCACACCGGCCAGCCCTGCGATATCGCGCAGCACCGGGATCATCGCGATGATGCCCGCCAGGCCCCGGCCGGCATCCTGCTCGCTGAAGGTGAGGTTGGGCACCATCGTGTACTGGGCTTCGTAGCCCTTGCGCTTTTGCACCGTGCCATGGGGGCGCAGCACGCCGGCATCCTGCAGCTCGCCTTCGCGGATGGTGCCCTCCAGGCCACCGGCCCGGTCCACCACGCGAAAGCAGCCGCTTTGCTGCATCAGCAAGCGCACCAGCGGCACAGGGGTTGGCGGCAGGTTCACGCTGCTGGGCATCACGTAGCCGCGCGGGTTCTCCAGCAAGGCCACGGTGGCAATCGGCTCGTCGCAGCGCTCCAGGCTGGCATGCGCGCCCTGGCCGCCCGCCGGCCCGGCCGAGCCGGAGACTTCCGAGCCTCCCTGGCCCAGCTCGGTCTTTTTCTCGCCGCAGCCGGCCAAGGCCAGCGCGATGGCGGCCACGGCCATGCCGCGTGCCCAGCACCCGCTGCGGTTGGAATGTGCAGTCATCGCTTGCATGGCTACCTTTGCAATCTGTCAGTCAGGCCAGAGCATAGCGCCCCGGAATGACAAAAAAGGCCAAAGCCCGGAGGGCTTTGGCCTTGTGGCGGCGCCGTGCATCAGGCAAGGCCATGCACGGCGCGGTCCGCTTACTGCGCGCCGGCAGGGTTGCGCAGCTTGATGTGCAGCTCGCGCAGCTGCTTTTCGTCCACTGGCGATGGGGCCTGGGTCAGCAGGTCCTGGGCGCGCTGGGTCTTGGGGAAGGCAATCACGTCGCGGATCGACTCGGAGCCGGTCATCAAGGTGATCAGACGGTCCAGACCGAAGGCCAGGCCGCCGTGGGGAGGCGCGCCGTACTGCAGCGCATCCAGCAGGTAGCCGAACTTGGCACGTGCATCTTCGGCGCTGATCTTCAGGGCCGTGAACACCTTGGACTGCACATCGGCGCGGTGGATACGCACCGAGCCGCCGCCCAGTTCCCAACCGTTGAGCACCATGTCGTAGGCCTTGGCAATGCACTTGCCGGGATCGGTGTCCATCAGGTCCTCATGGCCGTCCTTGGGCGACGTGAAGGGGTGGTGCACGGCCGCCCAGCGGTCGTTTTCCTCGTCATACTCGAACATCGGGAAGTCCACCACCCACAGCGGTGCCCAACGGTCTTCAAACAGACCGGTGCTCTTGCCGAATGCGCTGTGGCCGATCTTGATGCGCAGCGCGCCGATGGCGTCGTTGACCACCTTTTCCTTGTCGGCGCCAAAGAAGATCAAATCGCCGTCCTGCGCTTCGGTGCGCTTGAGGATCTCGGCAATCGCGGCGTCATGGATGTTCTTGACGATCGGCGACTGCAGGCCGTCACGTCCCTTGGCCAGCTCATTGACCTTGATGTAGGCCAGGCCCTTGGCGCCATAGATCTTGACGAAGTCGGTGTAGGCGTCGATGTCGCCACGCGACAGACCGCCCTGCTCGCGCGCGCCGCCTGGCACACGCAGACCCACCACGCGGCCGCCCTTCATGTTGGCAGCGCCGGAGAAGACCTTGAAGTCCACGTCCTTCATCACGTCGGTCAGCTCGGTGAACTCCAGCTTGACGCGCAGGTCCGGCTTGTCCGAGCCAAAGCGGAAGGCTGCGTCCTGGTAGGTCATGATCGGGAACTCGCCCAGATCCACATTCAGCTGGGTCTGGAACACTTCCTTGATCATGCGCTGGAAAATGGCGCGGATCTCTTCTTCGTTCAGGAACGAGGTTTCGCAGTCGATCTGCGTGAACTCGGGCTGGCGGTCAGCGCGCAGGTCTTCGTCGCGGAAGCACTTGGTGATCTGGTAGTAGCGGTCGTAGCCGGCCACCATCAGCATCTGCTTGTACAGCTGGGGCGACTGGGGCAGCGCGAAGAATTCGCCGTCGTGCACGCGGCTGGGCACCAGGTAGTCACGCGCGCCTTCGGGCGTGCTCTTGCCCAGCATCGGCGTTTCGATGTCGATGAAGCCTTCCTTGTCGAGGAAGTTGCGCACCTGGATGGCCGTCTTGTAGCGCAGCATCATGTTGCGCTGCATCGTGGGGCGGCGCAGGTCCAGCACGCGGTTGGTCAGGCGCACGGTCTCCGACAGGTTCTCGTCGTCGAGCTGGAACGGAGGCGTCACCGACGCATTGAGCACGTTCAGCTCGTGGCACAGCACCTCGATCTTGCCGCTCTTGATCGAATCGTTGGTGGTGCCGTCAGGACGGGCACGCACCAGACCCTTGACCTGCACGCAGAACTCATTGCGCACGCCCTCGGCGACCTTGAACATCTCGGCGCGGTCGGGATCGCAGACCACCTGCACATAGCCTTCGCGGTCACGCAGGTCGATGAAAATCACACCACCGTGGTCACGGCGGCGATTGACCCAGCCGCACAGGCTCACGGTTTCGCCCATCTGGGCTTCGGTCACTTGACCGCAGTATTGGGAACGCATTGCCATAGCCAATCTTCCTGCACCGACAAAGGTGCCTTAGTTCTCAGTTATTTAGACCCCGCCGGGGCATCGGGCGCAGCCACGACCCCCATCGAGACGATGTATTTAAGCGCAGCATCCACGCTCATGTTCAATTCAATGCAATCGCGCTTGGGCACCATCACCAGGTAGCCGCCCGTCGGGTTGGGCGTGGTGGGCACATAGACGCTGACAAAAGCGGTATCGGCACTGTCCGGGTTCTGGTGCAGGTGGCTGTCCAGCTCACCGCTGGGAGCACCGGTCACAAAGCCGATGGTCCACATGCCGGGATGGGGCCACTGCACCATGACGGCGGTGCGGAAGGCATTGCCGCTCTCGGAAAACAAGGTGTCGGAGACCTGCTTGACGCTCGAGTAAATCGAGCGCACCACCGGAATGCGGCTGACCAGCGCATCGCCCCAGGCGACCAGCTTGCGGCCGACAAAATTGCTCGCAATGCCGCCGACGATCAGCAGGATCGCCAAGGTCAGCACCACACCAAAGCCGGGAATATGGTAGCCCAGGACCTCGTCTGGCTGCCAGTGTTGCGGCAGGATCAGCAAGGTCTGGTCGAGCGTGCCGATGATCCAGTTGAGCACCCAGACCGTGATGACCCCCGGCACAATGACCAGCAGCCCGGTCAGCAACCATTTACGCAGGGACGCCATCACCGCACGCCGCTTTCAGACCGCCGAGCTGCTGCTGGCAGCCGGTGCGGGTGCAGACGCAGGTGCGGGTGCCGCTGCGGGCGCGGCCGCCTCAGCGGCAGGCGCACCCGCTGGCGCGGCACTGGCCGACTTGCCGCTGAAATCGGTGGCATACCAGCCCGTACCCTTGAGCTGGAACCCCGGGGCCGTCAGTTGCTTGGAAAAGCTGGCTTGCTTGCATTCGGGGCAGTCCGTCAGCGGCGCATCCGATATCTTTTGCAAAACATCCTTGGCATAGCCGCAGGCACTGCACTTGTAGGCGTAAATAGGCATCGCGCGTGTAAGAAAACGGAGGGAAACTCTTGATTATAGGCGGGTTGCAAAACCGATCCCGGGCGTAGGCTAAGCACTACGCCCGCCGTCCAGCCCTGCTCGCTCAGCGCCCCGCCACTGCTGCGCCGGCAGCAGGCGCGGTCTCGGCCACAAAGGCCTGCACATCCGTCTTCTGGTTGCGGATGGCCTGCGGCAGCAGCGAGCCGGCCACCATGCCGGTGAAGGCAGCCAGCACGCCGGCCAGCTGGGCCGGGAACGCAGCGCCCCAGGCCATGTTCAAGCCTGACAGCCAGACGCCGATGCCCAGGAACACCGCCAGCAGCGCCCCCTGCGTGGTCGCACGTTTCCAGTACAGGCCCATCACCAGCGGCACAAAGGCGCCGACCAGCGGCACCTGGTAGGCGCCCGAGACCAGCTCATAGATGGGGGTGCCCTGCATGCGGATCGAATAGGCCAGCACGCAGGCGCTGAACACCAGCACGCTGATGCGCATCGTCTTGAGGTTCTCGCGGTCGCTCACCTGGGGGCGGAACTGGCGCCAGATGTTCTCGGTGAAGGTGACGCTCGGGGCCAGCAAGGTGGCCGAGGCACAGGACTTGATGGCAGACAGCAGCGCGCCAAAGAACAGCACCTGCATCACAAACGGCATCTTCTCCATCACCAACGTGGGCAGCACCTTTTGCGGGTCGTCCTTGAGCAGGCTGGCCGTGGCCTCGGGCATGATGATCAGTGCGCTGGCTACCAGGAACATCGGCACAAAGGCGAACAAAATATAGGCCGAGCCGCCAATCACCGTGCCGCGCACGGCCGACTTCTCGGTGTTGGCCGACATCACGCGCTGGAACACGTCCTGCTGCGGAATCGAGCCCAGCATCATCGTGATGGCTGCGGCAAAGAAGAAGACGATGTCATGCCAGGTCGGCTCGGGCCAAAACTGGAACAGATCGCGGCTGGTGGCCAGGTCGATGACCTTGCCGGCGCCGCCGGCCATGTCCGAGGCGAAGAAGGCCAGCACCATGAGGCCGACCACCAGGATGATCATCTGCACAAAATCGGTGACGGCCACCGACCACATGCCGCCAAACAAGGTGTAGGCCAGGATGGACACCACGCCAATCACCATGCCCATGGAGATGCTGACCGCGCCGCCCGAGAGAAGGTTGAACACCAGGCCCAGGGCCGTGACCTGGGCGGAGACCCAGCCCAGGTAGCTCAGCATGATGATCAGCGAGCAGATGATCTCCACCGCGCTGCCATAGCGCTTGCGGTAGTAGTCGCTGATGGTCAGCAGGTTCATGCGGTAGAGCTTGGCCGCAAAGAACAGGCCCACCAGGATCAGGCAGGTGCCGGCACCAAACGGGTCTTCGACCACATTGCGCAGGCCGCCTTCGATGAACTTGGCCGGCACGCCCAGCACGATCTCCGACCCGAACCAGGTCGCAAACGTGGTGGTAATGATCATGAACAGCGGCAGGTTCCGGCCCGCGACCGCAAAGTCGGCGGTATTCTTCACCCGCTTGGCGGCCCACAGACCTACGCCAATGGTCACGAATAGGTAGGCGATCACCATGTAGAGCAGCACGTTGTCACTCCTGCAAAGGGTAAGGCTGGGGATTGAGGATTAGAAAATTCGGATGCGGATCAGCAGTTGCAGCACCACCAGCCCCAGCACGAAGCCAATACCACCGCAGATGATGATCTGCAGCAGCTTGTTCGTCAATTTCTGCTGCACCAGCAACTCCTTGAGCATCAGGTCGCTGTCCGGGCCCTGGCTGTTGCGCGCCAGGTACTGGTGCACCAGGCGCGGCATGTCGGGCAGCAGCTTGGCATAGCGCGGCGCCTGGGATTTGAGCTCGCGCCACAGGCGCTGGGGGCCCATCTGGTCGAGCATCCATTTCTCGAGAAAGGGCTTGGCGGTGCTCCACAGGTCCAGGTCCGGGTCGAGCTGGCGGCCCAGGCCTTCGATGTTGAGCAGCGTCTTTTGCAGCAGCACCAGCTGCGGCTGGATCTCGACCTGAAAGCGCCGCGAGGTCTGGAACAGGCGCATCAGCACCATGCCCAACGAGATCTCCTTGAGCGGGCGGTCGAAATACGGCTCGCATACCGCGCGGATGGCTGCCTCCAGTTCATCGACCCGGGTGTCGGGCGGCACCCAGCCGCTTTCGATGTGCAGCTCGGCCACGCGCTTGTAGTCGCGGCGGAAAAAAGCGGTGAAGTTCTGCGCCAGATACTCTTTGTCGAACTCGGTCAGGGTGCCGACAATGCCGAAGTCCAGCGAAATATAGCGGCCGAAGCTTTCGGGCTCCAGGCTCACCTGGATATTGCCCGGGTGCATATCCGCATGGAAAAAGCCATCGCGGAACACCTGGGTGAAGAAAATGGTCACGCCATCGCGGGCGAGCTTGGGGATATCGACACCGGCAGCGCGCAAGGTATCGACCTGGTTGATGGGCACGCCATTCATGCGCTCCATCACCATCACTTCCTGGTGGCAGAAATCCCAGAACACCTCGGGGATCAGCACCAGGTCCAGACCTTCCATGTTGCGGCGCAGCTGGGCGGCGTTCGAGGCCTCGCGCATCAGATCGAGCTCGTCGTGCAGGTAGGTGTCGAACTCGGCCACCACCTGGCGCGGCTTGAGGCGCTTGCCGTCGGCAGAGAACTTCTCGACCAGCTCGGCCATCGTGCGCATCAGCGCCAGGTCGCTGTCGATCACCGGCAGCATGCCCGGGCGCAGCACCTTGACGGCAACATCGCGCAGCTCACCCGCACGGGTGCGGATGGTGGCAAAGTGCACCTGGGCAATCGAAGCGCTGGCAATGGGCTTTTCGTCAAAGCTGACAAAGACCTCGGCCAGCGGCTTCCGGAAGGCACGCTCGATGGTCTGCACCGCAATGCGCGGGTCGAACGAGGGCACGCGGTCCTGCAACAGGGACAGCTCTTCGGCGATATCGGGGGGCAGCAGGTCGCGCCGGGTGGACAGCACCTGGCCGAACTTGACAAAGATGGGGCCCAGTTGCTCCAGCGCCTCACGCAGGCGCTGGCCGCGCGGCTCCGTCCACTTGCGGCCTATGCGCAGTACCCGGGTGATGCCCTTGAGCCACGGATGGTTGAAGCTCGACAGCACCATGTCATGCAGACCATAGCGCCAGACCACCCACAATATGGTGAAGCCGCGTAGAAAGCGCGTCATGTCGGTTTGCGCTCGCTGGCCGTGTCGCTGCTGTCGGCACCATAGCCGGGAGGCGTCGGCGGCGCCGGCGGCTGGGCCTGTGCGCTGAAGCGGCCGGCACCAAAGCGGTCGGCCGTACGCACGCCCATGCTGACAAACTGGCGCAGCGCCGCCGCTACGCGCTGGCCCAGCTGGGCCAGCCAATGCGCGGGGGTGTCACCCACCAGGCGGGCCAGGTCTTCTTCCACATCCCAGCGCACATGGTCCACCAGCCACTGAATCTCGGCGGCAAACTGCACATCGCCATCGATGCGGATGGCGGGCTTTTCGCCCTGGATGACGCCGCGCGCCAAGGCCAGCGGCGAGTCGTCCACCACCTGCACGCGCAGATCGGGGGTTTCCTGGGTGCCGGCCAGGTCCAGCAGGCCGGCGGGGGTGATCTTCAGCGCCAGCACGATACTGCGCCACTGCACCTGGACCACGCGTCCGCTTTGGCGCACCAGGCGCTCCATGGCCGCACTTTCCTGCATCAGCACATGGTTGAGGAACAGCACCACGCGGTGCTGCACCTCCGACACCAGCCACTGCGGGGGTTGGGCCGACTCCAGAATGCGCGCAAAAATGCCGCCCGGAAAAGAAAAAGGGGACTGTGTTGCCATAGTCCCCAATTATTCCCCAAGTCCGCCGCCTGTCGTAAGCATTAACAGGCAAAGCGGTGGAGTTTTACGGTTTGCTTACTGAAGGGCCTGAAGGCCTGCCACCAGCCAGCCGCTGGTGCCGTCCTTGGGCTTGGTCATGTTCCAGACTTCGCGGAAAGGGCTCGGGCCGGCATGGGCTTCTTCGCGGATCATGCCCGAGAACTCGACGCTGGCCATGTAGGCATTGCCCACATCCTCGATACCCAGCAACTGGGCTTCGAGCATCACCACGTCGGTCTGGTTGGGCTGCACGCCTTCACGGTGCTGCTCACGGTCCTGCAGCTGGCCCTTGACTTCGCCGAGCATGTCGTCGGTCATCATCGAGCGCAGGGTGTTGATGTCCGAACGGTCCCAGGCAGATTGCAGGGTCACAAAATTGCGCTTGGCAGCTTCCAGGAAGCCATGGGTATCAAAGCCTTCCGGCACGCCCCAGGATTGGGCACCGGCCAGGCCGGAGCCGATCATGCTGCCGCCAGCGGCAGCGGCGGGCGCTGCACCCTGCTCCCAGGGGCGGGCCGATGCATCGTTGCCGACCTTCTCGGGGTTGTACTGCGGGGCCACCGGTGCCGATACCGGCGCTTGCGGCGCGGCATTGCCTGCACCCTGGAACGCAAACGGCGACTGCGCAGGCTGGGCAGCAGCTGCACCCTTGCGGCGCATCACAAAGCCGACGATGGCCAGCACGGCCATGATGGCCAGGCCGATCAGCAGCATGTTGGCGAAGGCTTCACCAAAGCCCAGCGAATGGGCCAGCCAGGCCAGACCCAGGCCGGCGGCCAGGCCACCCAGCATCGCGCCCCAAGGCTTCTTGGGGGCAGCAGGGGCGGCATTCGGGGTGGCGGGACGCTGGGCCTGCGCAGGTGCGGTGGCATTGTTGCCAGGCGCTTGCGCCGGCGTGGCCTGCCGCTGGGTCACATTACCGGACTGCTGGCCCATGGACTTGCCACCTCCCATGCGCTTGGCATCGGCATCGAGGTGCACAAATGCCAGCAGTACCACCAAGACCACTGACCACAGTTTTGTCATATTTGCTCCGTTTTGTTAGTGCCGGCACGCCTTGGCGCCGGCTATTGCGTTCACGCCCGCTTCTCAGCAACTCCGGTCTGTTGTGTTGTATTGCGCTGGGCGCTGGGCAGGCACCTGGCTTTGCGACCGGTATCGCGTCTTACTTTTTCAGCATTTGATCCCGACGTGCAAGGCGGTAATCCCTGCCGTCATGTTGTGGTAGTCCACATGGCCAAAGCCTGCTTTTTGCATCATGGCCTTGAGCTCAGCCTGGCCCGGATGCATGCGGATCGATTCGGCCAGGTAGCGGTAGCTGTCGGCATCGCCGGCCACCATCTTTCCTATACGTGGCAGCACCTGGAAGGAATACAAGTCATAGGCCTTCTCCAGCGGCTTGGCCACCTTGGAGAATTCCAGCACCAGCAGCTTGCCGCGCGGCTTGAGCACGCGGCACATTTCCTTGAGCGCCTGGTCCTTGTTGGTCATGTTGCGCAGACCGAAGGCCACGCTCACCACGTCAAAGTGCTGGTCCGGGAAAGGCAGGGCTTCCGCATCACAGACCGTGGTGGGCAGGTTCAGCCCCTTGTCGATCAGGCGGTCACGGCCCACGCGCAGCATGGCCTCGTTGATATCGGTGTGCACCACCTGGCCGCTGTGGCCGACCTTTTTCGCAAATGCCAACGACAGATCGCCGGTACCGCCTGCGATGTCCAGCACCCGCTGGCCCTCCTTGAGGTTGGCAACCATGACGGTGTAATGCTTCCAGACCCGGTGCAAGCCACCGGACATCAGGTCGTTCATCACGTCATATTTGCTCGCGACCGAGTCGAACACACCGCGCACCTTGCGCGCCTTGTCCTTCTCGTCAACGGTCTCAAATCCAAAGTGGGTGGTGCTCATGGTGTGAATGCTAGCAAGCTCTGTAACGTCCGACCCCCATACCCCGGATTATTCGAGGGTATGCAGTTCAATGCATAAAACGCCCAAAGCCAATGATGGCGAATACTCAGAGCTATAAGTTTAATAGCTTTAAATACAAAATTTTTCCGAATGACCGCGTCGCCATTCAGTGATAAGGGCCAGCGCTGGCTCAGTGCTGGTGTCCGCAGGCACTGCCCGCCTTGCCTGGCATCGGCTGGTCGCGGTCAGCACCTGCTGCCTGCAGGCGGTCGAGGTAGTCCTGCCACAGCGCGCTTTGGCGGCTGCCCAGCTCGTAGAGGTACTGCCAGCTGTAGAGGCCGCTTTCATGGCCGTCGGAGAAGATGGGCTTGATGGCGTAGTTGCCCACCGGCTCCACCGCCACAATGGCCACATCGCGCTTGCCGGTCTGCAGCACTTCCTGGCCCGGGCCATGGCCCTGCACTTCGGCCGACGGTGAATACACGCGCAGCAGCTCGAACGGCAGCTTGAATACCGCGCCGTCGGCATATTGCACTTCCAGCACGCGGCTTGCGCCATGCACCGTCAACGCGGTCGGTGTCGGGGTATCGCGGTTCAAGCCAGCCATCGGATTCCTTTACAGCCCCGCAGCGCACACTGCGGATAAAACAGCTCATTACGCACAACTGGCGTGCGCAATGCTATCAAAAACAATAGCAATTATGCCGCAACGAGGCGCTCTAGCGCAGCCACCATGCGCGCCTCGGCGGCTGGCAGCTGCGCGGTCAGCTCGGCTTCCAGCGCAGCGTTGCGCTCACGTTGCGCCGCAGCCCATACCGAGCCTGGAAAGTGGCTGTCGCCGCTGTAGCGAGCAATCACATGCCAATGCAGATGCGGCACCATATTGCCCAGCGCAGCCACATTGATCTTGCGCGGCGCGGGGGTCATTGCACGCAATGCCAGCTCCACAGCCACCACAGCATCCATGCACCATTGGCGCTGCGCGTCAGGCAGATCGGAGAACTCTGCCACATGTGCAGCCCAGACCACCCGGTAGAAAGCAGGAAAACCCGCTTCTTGCGCATGGATGACACGCAAGGCACCGCCCGCACGAGCGCCCTGCCACACCAGACGGCCGCCTGCACCATCGCACAGCGGGCAGCCGGGGTTCGGTTCGATCGCAGGATGGGTCATACCAGCACCCGCTCGATGCCACCGTTGTTGGCGCGTTGCACATAGTCGGGCATCCAGTTGTCGCCCAGAATCTCGCGCGCCATCTCGACGACGATGTAATCGGCTTCGAGCAGCCCGTTTTGCAGGTCACCCTGGTAGCGGTTCAAGCCCTGCAGGCAGCTCGGGCAGCTGGTCAGGATCTTGACGTTCTCCTTGGCCTCCACCTGGCCGGACTCGCGCAGCTGCGCTTCGCCCTTGCGGATTTCTTCGGTCTTGCGAAAGCGGATCTGCGTCGAGATATCGGGACGGGTCACACCCAATGTGCCCGATTCGCCGCAGCAGCGTTCGCTCTTGAGCACGTTGTCACCCACCAGGGCCTTGACGGTCTTCATCGGGTCCTGCTGCTTCATCGGTGTGTGGCAGGGGTCGTGGTACAGGTAGGAACTCTTGCCCTGCAAGGTCACACCCTTTTCCAGCAGGTATTCATGGATGTCGATGATGCGGCAGCCGGGGAAGATCTTGTCGAACTGGTAGCCCTGCAGCTGGTCGTAGCAGGTGCCGCAGCTCACCACCACGGTCTTGATGTCCAGGTAGTTCAAGGTGGTGGCCACACGGTGGAAGAGCACCCGGTTGTCGGTGATCATCTTCTCGGCCTTGTCGAACTGGCCCGAGCCGCGCTGGGGATAACCGCAGCACAGGTAGCCCGGTGGCAGCACGGTCTGCACGCCGGCATGCCAGAGCATGGCCTGCGTGGCCAGGCCCACCTGGCTGAACAGGCGCTCGGAGCCGCATCCGGGGAAATAGAACACCGCCTCCGTCTCAGAGGTGGTGGTCTTCGGGTCCCGGATGATGGGCACGTAGTCCTTGTTCTCGATATCGAGCAGCGCGCGCGCCGTCTGCTTGGGCAGGCCACCGGGCAACTTCTTGTTGACGAAGTGGATCACCTGCTCCTTGAGCGGCGCGGTGCCGACGCTGGCAGGCGGGTGCGCGGTCTGGCGCTTGCCAAAACCCTTGAGCACATCGACCGCCAGGCGCTGGGCCTTGAAGCCCACGCCCACCATGGTCTTGCGCAGCAGCTTGATGGTGTCGGGGTTGGTCGCGTTGAGCATGGCCATGGCGACCTTGTTGCCCGGACGGAAGCTCTTCTTGCCCATCTGGCGCAGCAGGTTGCGCATGTTCATCGTCACATCGCCAAAGTCGATCTTGACCGGGCAAGGCGTGGCGCACTTGTGGCAGACGGTGCAGTGGTCCGAGACGTCCTCGAACTCCTGCCAGTGGCGGATCGACACGCCACGGCGCGTCTGCTCTTCATACAGGAAGGCCTCGACCAGCAGCGACGTCGCCAGAATCTTGTTGCGCGGGCTGTAGAGCAGGTTGGCGCGCGGCACATGGGTGGCGCAGACCGGCTTGCACTTGCCGCAGCGCAGGCAGTCCTTGACCGAATCGGCAATCGCGCCGATATGGCTTTGCTGCATGATCAGCGACTCATGCCCCATCAGGCCGAACGATGGCGTGTAGGCATTGGTCAGATCGGCGTACATCAGCGACTTGCGCGATTTGTCGCCGGCATAGGTCTGCTCCAGCAGCAGGCGGCGCTCTTCGGGGCGCAGCAGCTTGCCCTTGTTGAAGTGGCCGTGCGGGTCGATCTTGGCCTTGTACTCGGCAAAGGGGCGCAGCTCGTCGTCGCTCAAGAACTCCAGCTTGGTGATACCGATGCCGTGCTCGCCGGAGATCACGCCATCGAGGCTGCGCGCCAGCGCCATGATGCGGGCCACGGCGGCATGCGCGGTGGTCAGCATTTCGTAGTCATCGCTGTTGACCGGCAGGTTGGTGTGCACGTTGCCGTCGCCGGCGTGCATGTGCAGTGCCACAAACACGCGGCCCTTGAGCACGCGCTGGTGGATGGCAATGACCTCGTCCATGATCGGCTGGTAGGCCGAGCCGGCAAAGATGGCGGCCAGCGGCGCGCGCAGATCGCTCTTCCAGCTGGCGCGCAGGCTGTGGTCCTGCAGCTGGCGGAAATTCTCGGCCACGCCATCGAGCCATGCCTGCCAGCGGCTGCGCACGTCGGTCAGCAGCACCAGCGCCTGGGCCACGCGGTCTTCCAGCAGCTCGGCGGACGGGATGTCGTTGGCATCATCCTGCTTGCCCAGCGGCAGCTTGCCCTTGGCAAAAAAGTCGTGCAGTGCATCACACAGCTTGATCTTGTTGTTCAGCGACAGCTCGATGTTGATGCGCTCGATGCCGTCGGTGTACTCGGCCATGCGGGGCAGCGGAATCACCACGTCTTCATTGATCTTGAAGGCGTTGGTATGGCGGCTGATGGCCGCCGTGCGCTTGCGGTCCAGCCAGAATTTCTTGCGGGCCTCGGGGCTGATGGCGATAAAGCCTTCACCGCTGCGCGAGTTGGCAATGCGCACCACTTCGCTGGTCACGCGCGCCACCTCATCGGGGTTGTCGCCAACGATGTCGCCAAACAGCACCATCTTGGGCAGGCCGCCATGCTTCTTGCTCTTGGTGGCATAGCCCACTGCCTTCAGGTAGCGGTCATCCAGATGCTCCAGCCCGGCCAGCAACACGCCGCAGCGCTTTTGCTCGCCAAACATATAGTCCTTGATCTCGACGATCGAGGGCACGGCATCCTTGGCATTGCCAAAGAACTCCAGGCAGACGGTGCGGGTGTGCGACGGCATGCGGTGCACGACCCAGCGCGCGCTGGTGATCAGGCCGTCACAGCCCTCTTTCTGAATGCCCGGCAGGCCCGAGAGGAACTTGTCGGTCACATCCTTGCCCAGGCCTTCCTTGCGGAACTTGTAGCCGGGAATGTCGAGGCGCTCGGTGCGCACCAGGGTCTTGCCGTCAGCCTCCAGGTATTTCAGCTCGAAGCTGGCCATCTCGGCATCGTGGATCTTGCCCAGGTTGTGGTCCAGGCGCGTGACTTCCAGCCACTGCGCATCGGGCGTGACCATGCGCCAGCTGGCCAGGTTGTCCAGCGCCGTGCCCCAGAGCACGGCCTTCTTGCCGCCGGCGTTCATCGCGATGTTGCCGCCGATGCACGAGGCCTCGATCGACGTCGGATCGACCGCAAACACAAAACCACCGCGCTCGGCGGCATCGGCCACACGCTGGGTCACCACGCCGGCTTGCGACCAGACGGTGGGCACCGGGTGGTCGATGCCCGGCAGCGACACCATCTCCACCTCGGACATCTTCTCCAGCTTCTCGGTGTTGATGACGGCACTGCGCCAGCTCAGCGGAATGGCGCCGCCGGTGTAGCCGGTGCCACCTCCGCGGGGCACGATGGTCAGCCCCAGGTCGATACAGGCCTTGACCAGCACGGCCATTTCTTCTTCCGTGTCGGGCGTCAAAACGACGAACGGGTACTCGACGCGCCAGTCGGTCGCGTCGGTCACATGGCTCACGCGCGAGAGGCCATCGAACTTGACATTGTCCTTCGCGGTCAGCGGCTTGAAGGTGCGCAGCACCTTGCGGCGCAGCTCGGTGGCCTCCTGCAACGTGGTGTCGAACTCGGACACCGCCACCTGCGCTGCTGCAATCAGCTGCCCCACCAGTGCATCGCGCGCCGGGTCCTCGGCAGGCGCACGGCGCTTTTGCACCTCGGCCAGGCGGTGCTCCAGCGCTTCCACCAGCTGCTTGCGGCGGCCGGGGTTGTGCAGCAGGTCGTCTTGCAGGTAGGGGTTGCGCTGCACCACCCAGATATCGCCCATCACCTCGTACAGCATGCGGGCCGAGCGTCCCGTCTTGCGCTCCTGGCGCAGCTGGTCCAGCAGATCCCAGGCCTGCGAGCCCAGCAGGCGAATCACGATTTCGCGGTCGGAGAACGAGGTGTAGTTGTAGGGGATCTCGCGGAGACGGGCGGGCCCGTCAACCTGTGCTTGCAAGCTTGCCAGCGCAATCGGTGCGTTCATGTGTGGGACCTGTATGGGAGCGGGCGCTCCCTTATATGGGTAAGCAGTGGGGCCACCGATTTTATGACACAGGGCTTGCACGCATGGCTGGCCCTTTTAAAACATGGTACGCCGCAGTCTGGCTTTGCCGGGCGTCATCAGCCAGTCGTCAGCGTAGACCCGCGCTGGCCAGCTCAGGCCTGCGTCAGTACGTACTTTTTCCTATTTTTTCTTATTTGATCGAAATTGAGCATTTCGAACCAGCGGCTCGCCCTTACCACAACTGTTTGACAGAGCCATGTGACAACCTTTATGCAGTGTCGCGTCTAAACCCCTAAGGTTACACTTTTCTCTCGATTACGAATGGCGGCTGAACTACAATCGTAACGCCTTGTATTTGTTGACGCTGTGCGGATGGGCGCTGGCTTTCCCCAGTTGCCCAAAACCAGCGGATATGCCACAACGTCACAGAACATTCACAAACGCCACATACGATTCGTTTTTGAGCGTTTTATAAACCCCTAGGAGCATTCATGCACTTCAAGCGTTTGGTCATCGCTGCCGGTATTGCAGCCACTACCAGCCTGTCCGCCCATGCCGTCACCGAGATCCAATGGTGGCACTCCATGACCGCCGTGAACAACGAATGGGTCAACGACCTGGCCAAGGAGTTCAACGAGAGCCAGAAGGAATACAAGGTTGTGCCCACCTTCAAGGGTGTGTACGACGAGTCGATGACTGCAGCGATCGCGGCTTTCCGCTCGGGCAATGCGCCCCACATCCTGCAAGTGTTTGAAGTGGGCACCGCCACGATGATGGCTTCCAAGGGTGCTACCGTGCCCGTGGGCAAGGTGATGTCGGACGCCGGCGTGTCCTTCGACCCCAAGGCTTACATCCCCGCCGTGGCCGGTTACTACACTGCGCCCAACGGCCAGATGCTGAGCTTCCCGTTCAACAGCTCAACGACCATCTTCTATTACAACAAGGACGCCTTCAAGAAGGCAGGCCTGGACGCGGAAAAGGCGCCCACCACCTGGCCTGAAGTGTTCGCTGCGGCCAAGAAGCTCAAGGAAAGCGGCCACAGCTGCCCGATGACGCTGGCATGGCAAGGCTGGACCCAGCTGGAGTCCTTCTCCACCTGGCACAACGTCGAGTTCGCGACCGAGCACAACGGCCTCTCGGCCAACGGCTACAAGGCTCGCCTCAAGCTCAACTCGCCGCTGCACGTCAAGCACATCGACAACCTGGCCGCTGCGGCCAAGGCCGGTGAGTTTGTCTACAAGGGCCGTGCTTCCACCGCCCAGGCGTCCTTCACCGCCGGTGAATGCGCGATGATCCAGACCTCGTCCGGTTTCTACGGCGACGTGGCCAAGAACGCCAAGTTCGCCTACGGCCTGGCACCTCTGCCTTACTACCCTGACGTCAAGGGCGCACCACAGAACACCGTGATCGGTGGCGCATCGCTGTGGGTGATGGCTGGCAAGAAGTCCGAAGAGTACAAGGGCGTGGCCAAGTTCTTCGAATTCCTGTCGCAAACCAAGGTGCAGGCCGCTTCGCACCAACGCACCGGCTACCTGCCTGTGACCATGGCAGCGTATGACCTGACCGAGAAGTCCGGCTTCTACCAAAAGAACCCTGGCACCGACACCGCCGTGACCCAGATGATCCGCAAGGTCACTGACAACTCGCGTGGTATCCGTCTGGGCAACTACGTACAGATCCGCACCATCGAGGACGAAGAACTCGAACAGGTCTGGGCTGGCAAGAAGACTGGCAAGGAAGCCCTGGACGCCATCGTGTCCCGCGGCAACGAACTGCTGGCTCGCTTCGAAAAGTCGTACAAGCCTTAATCCTTTCATCACAGGCGCCAATCCCGCACGCGTGGGGCTGGCGCAGTCGATGAACCATCGCCCGGCGGCTGCCTGCAGCCCCGGCGGTTTTTTTGTTTTTAAGCTCCATCATGGAAAAACGCGTACTTTTCCGCTCTAAATGGCTGCCCTGGGTGTTGATTGCACCGCAGTTGCTGATCATTGGCATTTTCTTTTTCTGGCCCGCTGGCCAGGCTGTGCTGCAGTCCTTCCAGATGGAAGACGCCTTTGGCATGAGCACCGAATGGGTCGGGCTGGATAACTTCCGCAACCTGTTCTCCGATCCCACCTATCTGAATTCCTTCAAGCGCACCGCCATGTTCTCGGTGCTGGTCGCAGGCGCTGGCATTGCCATCTCGCTGGTGCTGGCCATCTTTGCAGACCGCATCGTGCGCTTCGCGATGGTCTACAAGACCTTGCTGATCGTCCCCTATGCCGTCGCGCCCGTCATTGCCGGCGTGCTGTGGGTGTTTCTGTTCTCGCCCTCCATTGGCGTGGTCACCTACTACCTGGGCAAGCTGGGCTACAACTGGAACCACATGATGAATGACAACCAGGCGATGGCGCTGATCGTCATGGCCTCGGTGTGGAAGCAGATTTCCTACAACTTCCTGTTCTTCCTCGCGGGCCTGCAGTCCATCCCCAAGGCACTGATTGAAGCCGCCTCCATCGACGGTGCCGGACCCTGGCGCCGTTTCTGGAACATCCAGCTGCCGCTGCTGTCGCCGACCACCTTCTTCCTGCTGGTGATCAACATCGTCTACGCGTTCTTCGACACCTTTGGCATCATCGATGCCGCAACGCAGGGCGGCCCCGGCCAATCGACGTCTATCCTGGTCTACAAGGTCTACCAGGACGGCTTCAAGGCGCTGGATCTGGGCGGCTCGGCAGCGCAGTCCGTCGTGCTGATGCTGATCGTCATTGTGCTGACCGTGGTTCAGTTCCGCTATGTTGAAAAGAAAGTGCAGTACTGATCATGGTTGACCGCAATCCCTGGCTCAATTTCTTCTCGCACGCCGTGCTGGTGCTCGGCGTGGCGATTGTGGCCTTCCCGCTGTACCTGGCTTTCATCGCATCGACCCACACGGCCGATGCGATCGTGCAGTCCCCCATGCCGCTGCTGCCTGGCGCCCACCTTTGGGAAAACTACCAGGCCGCACTGTTTGGCTCCGGCAAGCTGGGCTCCAACACCAATGTGATGCACATGATGTGGGTGAGCTTCTGGGTGGCGATGATCATCACCGTCGGCAAGATCGCCATCTCGCTGCTGTCGGCCTTTGCGATTGTCTACTTCCGCTTCCCGTTCAAGATGATCTGCTTCTGGGCGATTTTCCTCACCCTGATGCTGCCCGTCGAAGTGCGGATTCTGCCCACCTACAAGGTCGTGGCCGAACTGGGCCTGCTCAACAGCTACGCCGGCCTGACCCTGCCGCTGATCGCCTCGGCCACCGCTACCTTCCTGTTCCGCCAGTTCTTCCTGACGGTACCCGATGAGCTGGTGGAAGCGGCACGCATCGACGGCGCCGGCGCGATGCGCTTTTTCAAGGACATCCTGGTGCCGCTGTCGCGCACCTCGATCGCTGCGCTGTTCGTGATCCAGTTCATCTACGGCTGGAACCAGTACCTCTGGCCCTTGCTGATGACCACCTCGGAAGACATGTACCCCGTGGTGATCGGCATCAAGCGCATGCTGGCAGGCGGCGAAGCCGCTGTGGACTGGAATATCGTGATGGCCACGGCCATCCTGGCGATGCTGCCACCGACCCTGGTGGTGATGCTGATGCAAAAGTGGTTTGTCAAAGGTCTGGTGGATACCGAAAAGTAACCCCTCGCCATCTTGTCCCTCCACCATCTTTGACCGATACAACGAAACCTTCATATGGCTTCCATCTCTCTCAAGAACATTGTCAAACGCTACGGCACCGGCAAGACCGCCGTTCCCGTGATCCATGGCGTCAATGCCGAAATCAAGGACGGCGAATTCATCGTCCTGGTCGGCCCCTCGGGCTGCGGCAAATCGACCCTGCTGCGCATGATTGCCGGCCTGGAAGAAATCACCGGCGGCGACCTGATGATTGGCGACAAGATCGTCAACAACCTGGAGCCCGCCAAGCGCAACATCGCCATGGTGTTCCAGAACTACGCGCTCTACCCGCACATGAGCAACTACGAGAACATGGCCTACGGCCTCAAGCTCGCCAAGGTGCCGGAGGACGAGATCAAGCGCCGCGTGGACAAGGCCGCCAAGATTCTGGAGCTGTCGCACCTGCTGGACCGCAAGCCGCGCCAGCTGTCGGGCGGCCAGCGCCAGCGCGTGGCCATGGGCCGCGCCATCGTGCGCCAGCCCCAGGTTTTCCTGTTTGACGAGCCGCTGTCCAACCTGGACGCCAAGCTGCGCGGCCAGACCCGCATCGAAATCCAGAAGCTGCATGCCGAGCTGGGCATCACCAGCCTGTTCGTGACCCACGACCAGGTCGAGGCCATGACCCTGGCCCAGCGCATGATCGTGATGAACGGCGGCAATGTCGAGCAGTTCGGTACGCCTGAAGAGGTCTACCACACGCCCGCGTCGACCTTTGTGGCCGGCTTCATCGGTTCGCCACCGATGAACCTGCTGAAGAACGCCCCCATTGGCAAGGCCGGCCAGATCCTGGGCATCCGCCCCGAGCACATCGACCTGGTGGCCTCGGGCGGCTGGGAGTTCCAGGTGGAAACCGTGGAACTGCTGGGCGCCGAGCGCCTGCTGTACGGCAAGGTCGGCGGTGAAGAAGTCGTCGTGCGCGTCGAGGAAGGCCATGCCTTCCCCAAGCCCGGCGAAGTGGCGCGCATCAGCGCCCGTGAAGACCGCCTGCACTGGTTCCACGCAGAAACCGGCAAGCGCATCTGAGCGCGGCAAGGCGATGTGCACCCCTGCCGCGCCTTGGCTCCTGAGCTGAGCCCTTGAACCCCAGCGCCCAAGTGCAGCACTTGTGGCGCTTTTCTTTTTTCTCATCGAGACTGATATGACGCTTTCTAGCAACTGGCCCTATCCACGCTGGGTGGCCCACCGCGGCGCAGGCAAACTGGCGCCCGAAAACACCATGAGCGCCTTCCGCCTGGGCGCGGCACATGGCTACCGCATGTTCGAATGCGATGCCAAGCTCAGCCGCGATGGCGTGCTGTTTCTGATGCACGATGCAGACCTGAAGCGCACCACCAATGCCCAGGGCACCGGCAGCGATCTGAGCATGGGCGAGCTGGCCCAGCTCGATGCCGGCAGCTGGCACTCCCGCAGCCATGCGGGCGAAAACCTGCCCACCCTGGAAGCGCTCGCCCGCTGGTGCCTGGCCAACCACCTCTACCTCAATGTCGAGATCAAGCCCACGCCCGGCCAGGAGCTGGAGACCGGCCGCGCCACTGGCGCGCTGATGAACCGCATCTGGCCGCAAAACGTGGTGCCGCCGCTGTTCACCTCGTTCAAGGCCGATTCGTTGCGCGGGGCCCGCGAAGTGGCAGCGCATATCCCGCGCGGCCTGCTGGTGGACAAGCTGGCCGATGGCAGCGGCGATACCGAGCTGCAGCTAGCGCTGGAGCTGGGCTGCCAGGCACTGGTGCTCAACCATGCACTCTGGGATGCCGCCTTGGTAGCCAAGGTCCATGCCGCAGGCCTGCGCTGCAGCAGCTACACCGTCAACGACGAATGGGCCGCCCAGCGCCTGATCGATCTGGGCACCGACGGCATCATCACCGACCGGGTCGATCTGTTCAGCCCGGCCCAGGATGGTCCGCTGCTGTAATGCCATCGCAGCACTCGTGCCTTAGCTGACCGCCAGACAAAAGCCCGGCCATGCCGGGCCTTTTTTGGGTGCGCGCTGCGCCTCAGTCCATCTTGGTGCCCGAGGCCTTCACCGCCTCGGCCCAGCGTGGCGTCTCCGCCGCCAGGAACTGCTGGAAGGCCTCGGCACCGAGAAAGGCAGGGTCAGCCCCCTGCTCCACCATGCGGCCGCGCACATCGGGCATCTGCATCACCTGGCCAAACGCGGAGCTGAGCTTGTCCACCACGTCCTTGGGCGTTCCGGCGGGCGCGAGAAACCCATAAAAGCCCACGACCTCAAAGCCCTTGAGCCCGCTTTCAATGGCGGTGGGCACCTCGGGCAGCGCCGGGTTGCGCTCCTTGCTGGTGACGGCCAGCGCACGCACCTTGCCCTGCTTGTGGTAGGCGGCAGCCTGCGGAATGCTCTCGGCCATGAACTGCACCTGGCCACCCACCAGATCGGTAAAGGCCGGCGCACTGCCCTTGTAGGGAATGTGCACCAGGTCCAGCCCGGTCGCACTCTTGAACATCTCGGGCACCAGGTGGCTGATGCCGCCATTGCCGGCCGAGCCAAAGTTGACCTTGCCCGGGTTGGCTTTGGCGTAGGCGATGAACTCCTGCAGGTTCTTGGCCGGTACCTTGTTGTTGACCAGCAAGGCCAAGGGCTGCATGGCCGTGCGCGCCACCGGCGTGAAATCGCGCAAGGTGCTGTAGGGCAGCTTGGGGTAGAGCGCGGGGTTGATCACCATCACCCCGGTATTGGCCAGCATCAGCGTGTAGCCATCGGGCGGCGCCTTCATGACATCCTGCGCGCCCACCGCGCCACCGGCACCGGGTTTGTAGTCGACGATGATCGGCTGGCCCAGCACACCCTGGAGCTTGTCGGTCAACAAGCGGGCATGCTGGTCCAGCGGACCGCCTGCGGGAAAGCCGATGACCACGCGCACCGGCTTGGTCGGGAAAGGTTGCTGGGCCTGGGCGGCGGCAGTCAGCGCCAGCCCGGCGACGGCTGCCAGGCAGGTGTGTGCAATGTGCTTCATGGAGGGTCTCCTTGGGTTGTTATCGGTTGAGCGGCGGGCAGCGCAAGCGCGGCCTGTGCACCGCATGATGACCGGCGCACCCCGCTTCTACAACCGGCCCCTGTCTCGCATTTTTTCGGATTGACGCCGCCTTCAGACAGTAGCTGCCACCGCCTGGGCAGCAGGCGCGGACTTGCGCCGCCACAGCAGCCACAGCCAGCCCAGGCCTTGCACGGCCGTCAGCACCACCAGCATGTCCAGCGCCAGCTGCGCCGCCCACAGGTGCTTGCTCATGTCGCGCACACCTTCGCCCAGCAGCACGATGATCACCTGCGACACCACCAAGAGCGCCAGCAGCAGGCCGCCAGCAGCCAGCGGGCGCATGCGGGCGGCCTGGCGGCAGCGGCTGGCGGCAAACAGCGCCAGCGCGGCCAGCAGAAACAGCGGCGCCAGCGGCGTGATGCTGCGGTCGCGCAGTAGCGTCAGCTGCTGCAACAGATCGGTCACCGGCTGGGCACCGACCTCGTGGCGGTGGAGGTAGAAGTTACCGGGAAACACATGGAAGTACTGCACCGTGAAATGGCTGGGCAGCGCAAAGCGGGCCAGGCGCCACAGGGTCAGCGGGTAGTGCAGATAGGGCCGCAGCACATCGCCCTTGCCCAGCTTGGGTGTCACCGGGTAGCAATCGCGGTTCGTGTGCTGCACCTGGGTGCCGCCGGGGCCCGAAAGCGCATTGCCCCAGGCATCGACACCGATGCAGTCACGGCGCTCGGCCGGCACGCCCAGGCCATTGAGCTGCGCCGGGCTGAGCACCATGTAGGAGCCCAGGTAGACGCCATGGTAGGCATTGAGACTGGCGTTCTTGCCGATCAACAGCGGCACCAGGCACAGCACCTGCACCGCCAGCAGCAGCTTGAGCAGCCCCCTGTCGGCCGGGCTGCGCTGCCAGCGGCCCGCGGCCCAGACGCACAACAGCGCCAGCAGCGGAACATAAAAATACTGCACCTTGGCCAGGCCGCACACCAGTGCCCCCAGGCCCAGACCGGCCAGCCGGACTGCGCGGCGCGAGGCCAGCATGCCCAGCAGCAGCAGCGGTAGCGCGATCAGGCAGGCGTATTCGGCATAGAACGACTGCGCCATACCGATGTTGTGCGCCATGAAGAACGCCGCCAACCAGGCCAGCGCCAGCCCCGCCCAGCCCAGCGCACCGCGCTGCAGCGCCACAGCGCATTGCCAGGCCAGCACACCGGCATAGGCCAGCAGCAGCAATTTGGCCGCCAGCGCCGTGCGCGACAGGTCAAACAGGTTCCCCGGCATGAAGCGCTGCACCCAGCCCGCAAACGTGAACATATGCGAGGCCAGCTCCGGATTGCCCGGCGTGCGGAACGCGCGCTCGGGCAGCGTCCAGTGGATGCCGTCGCCCAGAGGCGTCAGGTAGAGATGGCCCACCACGCGTTGAAAATCATTGGTGTCGGCAAACAGCAAGGCCTGCGATCCCCAGACCAGCGCCGCCGCTACAACGCCCACCGCCAGAAAGCAGATACAGAAAAGCCACCGGGAGCGGTGGCCTGCCAAGGTCGTTGTGGTAGTCATCCCACAATTATGTCTGAATTGTAAAGAAACGTATAGCTCCTGCCTCAGAAATAGTTGCAGTCACCGGCCTCAGCGCCGCCAGTTGCCCAGCACCGCCCATTGGCTGCTGGCCATCGCCAGCACCAACAGCGCATAGCCCGCCAGGCTGCCATCGCGGCCCTGCCACAGCAGAGCGGCAAAAAGGGCGGCACAGCCCACCAGAAAATGCAGTGCCAGCTGGCCATACCAGGGCAGCAAGGGCGCGGCCTTGCGTGCAAACACCCAGCGGGCCAACACCAGCAACAGCGCCAAAAAGGCGGCGGGTGCGCAGAAATTCAGCAGGTGCCAGAGGCTGGTGCTAGCAGTCATGGAGCGGGCAGGTTGATATAAGTCAAGCTGGTACTGATACGACAAGCAATGGATTTACAGAGATTTTATAATCTGTGACATGGCAGTTTGGGCCCTGGGCATCAACCACACGACGGCACCGGTCGACATTCGCGGCCGGTTTGCATTTGCACTCGACAAGATTGCGCCAACTTTGCAGAGTTTGCGCAGCACGATCTCGGGTGTGCACAGCCACGCCGGTGTGGAAACCGCCATCCTGTCGACCTGCAACCGCACCGAGATCTACTGCGCCGCCCAAGAGCCGGCGCTTGACCACACCTTGCGCTGGCTCGCCCAGAGCGGCGACCTGCCAGCCGATGCGCTGAAGCACTACACCTACACCTTGCAGAACGACCTGGCCGCCCGCCATGCTTTCCGCGTCGCCAGCGGTCTGGACTCGATGGTGCTGGGCGAGGCCCAGATTCTGGGCCAGATGAAGAACGCCGTGCGCGCCGCTGAAGAAGCCGGCTCGCTGGGCACCACGCTGAACCAGCTGTTCCAGCGCAGCTTTGCCGTCGCCAAGGAAGTGCGCAGTGCCACCGAGATCGGCGCGCACAGCATCAGCATGGCCGCCGCTGCCGTGCGCCTGGCGGGCCAGCTGTTTGAAGACCTGACCAAGATCCGCGTGCTGTTTGTCGGCGCCGGCGAGATGATCGAGCTGTGCGCTACCCATTTCGCAGCCAAGCAGCCCGCCCACATCACGGTGGCCAACCGCACGCTGGAGCGCGGCGAAAAACTGGCCGGCCACTTTGGCGCCAGCACGATGCGCCTGGCCGATCTGCCCGACCATCTGCACGAATACGATGCCATCATCAGCTGCACCGCATCGAGCCTGCCGATCATCGGCCTGGGTGCCGTCGAGAGCGCACTGAAAAAGCGCAAGCGCCGCCCGATCTTCATGGTGGACCTGGCCGTTCCCCGCGATATCGAGGCCGAGGTCAAGAACCTGGGCGATATCTACCTCTACACCGTGGATGATCTGGCCCATGTGGTCAAGGCCGGCCAGGAGCAGCGCCAGGCTGCCGTGGTGCAGGCCGAAACCATCATCGATGCCGGCGTGCAGCGCTTCATGCACTGGATGGACCAGCGCGCCCCCGAGGGTGGCGCCGTGCCGTTGATCCAGCAGATCAACGCACAGGCCGATGTCTGGCGTGCACTGGAGATCGAACGTGCCAAGAAGCGCCTGGCCAAGGGCGAAGACATGGACGCAGTGCTCGATGCGCTGACGCGTGGCCTGTCGCAAAAGATTTTGCATGGCACGATGGCCGAGCTGCACGCGGGCGATGCCCAGGCGCGTGCCCAGACTGCAGACATGGTGTCGCGCCTGTTCCTGCGCAGCCAGCGCGGCGGTGGCAACGGCCACCAATCGGGTTTGTAGCGACGCTGCGCGGCTTGCCGCCCCCTGCTCGCTCCCCCGCCCCTCTTTTTCTCGGCCTGCCTGTTTGATCGCTGCATTTGCGGCAGCCCCGGCGCAGGCCCTGCCTACCAGACCGCCATGAAAGACTTTCTCCGCCAACAGCTGGAACGCTATGCCGAGCGCCTCAACGAGCTGAATTTTCTGCTTTCGCGCGAGGACATCATGGCCAACATGCCGCAGTTCCTCAAGCTCTCGCGTGAGCACACCGATGTCGCCGCAGTGGCCGAGCGCTATGCGCGCTACCAGCAGGTCGAATCCGATATCGAAGGCGCCAAGGAGATGCTGGCCGACCCGGACATGGCCGACATGGCGCGCGAGGAAATCAGCAATGGCGAAGCCGAGCTGCAGCAGCTCGCCGCGCAGCTGCAGCGCATGCTGCTGCCCAGGGACCCGGACGATGCCCGCCCCGCCTTCGTCGAAGTGCGGGCCGGCACCGGCGGTGATGAATCGGCGCTGTTTGCCGGCGACATCACCCGCATGTACACCCGCTACGCCGAGCGCATGGGCTGGCGGGTCGAGATCATGAGCGCCAACGAGGCCGAGCTGGGCGGCTACAAGGAAGTGGTGCTGCGCATCGACGGTGGCGACAACGTCTACGGCACCCTGCGCTTTGAATCCGGCGGCCACCGCGTGCAGCGCGTGCCCGCCACCGAAACCCAGGGCCGCATCCACACCAGCGCCTGCACCGTGGCGGTGATGCCCGAGCCCGATGAACAGCAGGCCATTACGCTGAACCCGGCTGACCTGCGCATCGACACCTTCCGCGCCAGCGGCGCCGGTGGCCAGCACATCAACAAGACCGATTCGGCGGTGCGCATCGTCCACTTGCCCACCGGCATCGTCGCCGAATGCCAGGACGGCCGCAGCCAGCACAGCAACAAGGCCAAGGCCTTGCAGGTGCTGCAGGCCCGCATCCAGGAAAAGGAACGCAGCGAGCGTGCCGCCAAGGAGGCAGCGATGCGCAAGGGCCTGATCGGCTCGGGCGACCGCAGCGACCGCATCCGCACCTACAACTTCCCGCAGGGCCGCGTCACCGACCACCGCATCAACCTGACCTTGTACAAGCTCAGCTTCATCATGGACGGCGACCTCAGCGAGCTGATGGAAGCGCTGCAGTCCGAACGCGAGGCCGAGTTGCTGGCCGAGCTGGAAGTCAACCAATAAGGCCTGCGATGCCCAGCCCCTACCCCGGTTTGGCGTTGCGCGCTGTCTGGCGTGCGGCGGGTTGCATCGCGCTGGCTCTGGCCACCAGCAGCGCATCGGCACAGCTGGCGCGCAAACCATCGATGTATGAGGATGGCCGCGCGCCGCAGGAGCTGATTGCCAGGCCAGGCAACTACTCCCCCGCACAGGCGATGGACCACCACGCCAGCCTGCCCTTTGCCGCCGATCTGCCCAGCCAGGCCGCCTTTGACCAGCTGGCCCGCGTCTACAACGCCGGCACGCCGCTGGCCCAGCCCCATGTGATCTTTGTGGTGGACCGCCAGGCCCAACCTGCGGCCCGGCTGTATTTCATCAACACCCCGCGTTACCAGCTGCACGACCGCTTTCTGCGCGCCCAGGGCTTGCTGCGCGGCGGCAAGGACGCGCTGAACCGCAATTACCGCGACGCGGGGCGCCGCTTCATCCTGGGCACCTTGAGCTGGCAGCCGCAGATCGACGGCTATGTCTACGAATTCTGGGAAGGCGACCAGCTGACAGGCGCCTTGCTGCGCGAAACCCAAGCCCAGCTGCGCAGCCATTTTTTTGCGCCCGTACAGTTCAAGGCCAATGCCAGCGCGCAAGAGCAGGTGGCGGCCGCCGCAGGCATTCCCGCTGTGACGCAAAGCGCGCTGATCGGCCAGCAGCCCTTTTTGCCGCTGAACACTGGCCAGGCCGTGGGCCGTTTGCGCCTGGTGGAGGATATCGACCAGGTGCAGGACCTGCAGCCCAGCGACATCGTGGTGCTGCGCCAGGTACCGATTGCGCTGCCGCCGGTGGCGGGCGTGGTGACCGGGCAGCCATCGACCATGGTGTCGCATGTCAACCTGCTGGCCAGGGGCTGGGGCGTACCCAATGCCTATGTTCGCGATGCCAGCCAGCTGCTGGCAGCACACAACGGCCAATGGGTGCACCTGACGGTCAGCGCCAAGGACTACCAGCTGCGGGCCGCCACCGGTGCCGAACGCAACCAGGCCTTGGAGCGCACGGCCCTCAAACGCAGCCTGGCGGGCGCCAGCATCCAGACCGACACGCGCAGCAGCGCGCTGCAGCCGCTGGCGGCACTGCGCGCCAGCCACCGCCGCCAGTGCGGGGCCAAGGCCGCCAACCTCGGCGAAGTGCGGCATGCAGGCATTGCCGGGGTCCAGGTGCCCGACGGTTTCTGCCTGCCCTTTGGCGCCTATGCCAGCGCGATGCAGCGTTTTGGCCTGGCGGAAAAAGTGGCCCGCATGCAGCAGCAGCCGGGCTTTGACAGCGATGCCGCGCTGCGCCGCAGTGCCTTGGCCGCGCTGCGTGCCGAGATCGAACAGATGCCGCTGGATGCCGCTTTTGCCAGCCAGTTGCAGGCGCGCTGGACCAGCCAGCTGCAGCAGGCTGGCGTGTTTGTGCGCAGCTCCTCCAGTTCGGAAGATTTGCCCGGCTTCAGCGGCGCCGGCCTCTACACCACCGTGCCCCATGTGAAGGGCGAGGCGGCCTTGCAGGATGCCGTACGCAAGGTCTGGGCCTCGGTCTTCAACTTCGAAGCCTGGGAGGCGCGCCGCGCCGCCGGCATTGCACAGGACGCTGTCGCAATGGCCGTGCTGGTGCAAAAGGCGGTGGATTCCGATGCCTCGGGTGTGATGGTCACGCGCGATCCGCTGGGCAACACCCCGCACAGCGTCTTCATCGCCGCCAAGCGCGGCATCGGCATCCGCGTGGTGGAGGGCCGGCGGGTCGCAGAGCAGGTGCTGTATTCGCGCCGCAGCAAGGCCGTGCAGGTCCTCAGCCGCTCGGCCGAAGACACCGAGCTGCGGCTGGCACCTGGCGGCGGCGTGCAGGAAGTGGCCGTTGCGCAGCGCCAGGTGCTGAGCGATGCACTGGTCCAACGCCTGGCCGATGCCGCTGCTGCGGTCGAAAAGCAGTTTGGCGGCCGCACCCAGGATATTGAATGGGCGCTTGCCGGTGACCAGCTTCTGGTCCTGCAATCGCGGCCCTTTGTGCAAGCCGCCAACCCCTAGCCCGCAGCCACAGCGAACCGCGCACCGACATGAATGCTTCCACCCCGAACACCCCCGTCACGGTCAGCCAGGCGCTGGCGCAAGCCGCTGCGCTGGGTATCGCCCGCATCGATGCGCAGATGCTGCTGCTGCACCTGTGCGGCCAACCGACCCATGCGCGCGCCTGGCTCATCACCCATGACGTCGACAGCCTGAGCAGCGCGCAGACCGCGCAGTGGCAGCAATGGCTGCAGCGCCGCGCCGATGGCGAGCCGGTGGCCTATCTGACCGGCCATAAAGGCTTTTACGGGCTGGACTTGGCCGTGGACGCCCGCGTGCTGGACCCGCGCCCCGACACTGAAACCTTGGTGGACTGGGCGCTGGAGCTGCTGCCCGATGCGGCACCGGGCCAGCCAGCCTTGCGCCTGGCCGATCTGGGCACCGGCAGCGGCGCGATTGCGCTGGCCTTGCAGCATGCGCGGCCTGCAGCCGAGGTCTGGGCGGTGGATGCCAGCAGCGATGCGCTGGCGGTGGCCCAGGCCAATGCAGAGCGGCTGCAGTTGCCGCTGCGCTTGGCGCACAGCCACTGGCTGTCGGCGTTGCAAGGCCCGTTTGACGCCATCATCACGAATCCGCCCTATATCCGCGACGATGACCCGCACATGCCTGCACTGCGCCATGAGCCGCGCCAGGCGCTGACCAGCGGCGCCGATGGGCTGGACGACATCCGCCACATCATTGATGCCGCCCCCCGCTACCTGCGTGACGGCGGCTGGCTGCTGATCGAGCATGGCTGGGACCAGGCGGACGGGGTGCGCGCGCTGTTGGCACAGCGCGGCTTTGCCCAGGTGCAAAGCCGCAACGACCTCGCTGGCATCGAGCGAGCCAGCGGCGGGCAATGGGCTTCCATGAAATAATGGCAACCCTGTCCGCGCTTGATATGTGGCAAACCGCCCACATCTGGGAAGATGATCCCAGCGCTGATCCGATTACATAGCAACCCACACGCCCCGACGGAGCCCATCCATGAGCGATACCCAACAACGCATCGACCAACTGGTCAAAGGCCATGACATCGTGCTGTTCATGAAGGGAACAGCCAGCTTTCCGCAATGCGGATTCTCCGGCCGTGCCATTCAGATTCTCAAAGCCAGCGGCGTGGAGACCCGTGGTCTGACCACCGTCAATGTGCTCGAAGACCCCGAGATCCGCCAAGGCATCAAGGACTACAGCCAGTGGCCCACGATCCCGCAGCTGTATGTCAAAGGTGAATTCATCGGTGGCTCGGACATCATGATGGAAATGTACGAATCGGGCGAGCTGCAGCAACTCGTGGCGACGCTCTGATTGCGCTGCAACCGGCTTGCCGGATGTGCCCAGGCCGCCTTTGAGGCGGCTTTTTTGCGCCTGTGCGCTGCTGCTGGCTGCGCTGCGCGGCCCTTTGATGGCGGCACACAATGGCCTTGCCAGCCGCCATAGCCAGGCTGCTGGGGTAAGCTTGGCACCGCAGCACCAACCGCGCCCCGCCCGCCCGCTGTGGGGCTTTGAGCGCCTGCTGCCAAAAGCACTTGCCAGTCTCCAGACGGGCATGCGACCATTGAACACGGATTCAATCCGGCGGCGCCCCGCGCGCTGCCCCCGCTTTTGCCGAAAAATGTGAGCAGCCGGTCTGCACTGCTCCTACAAGAACGTCTATGAATCTTACGCAGAGTCTCTTTGTCATTGCCTTGCTGATCAGCTTCAGCGCCTTTTTCTCCATGGCGGAGATAGCGCTGGCCGCCTCGCGCCGCCTGCGCTTGCGGCAGATGGTGGATGACGGAGACCCGCGTGCAGAACGTGTGATGAAGGTCCAGGAGCAGCCCGGTGAGTACTTCACCGTCGTGCAGGTGGGCCAGAATGCGGTGGCCATTCTGGGCGGTATCGTTGGCGAAGGGGCACTCAGCCCCTTTGTCGCGGGCATCGCCAGCCGCTGGCTGGAACCAGCCACCGCGCAAACCATCGGGTTCCTGTTTTCGTTCACCGTGGTCACCTCGCTGTTCATTTTGCTGGCCGACCTGCTGCCCAAGCGCCTGTCGATGGCCGAGCCCGAAGCCTTGGCGCTGCGGGTGCTGCGGCCCATGCAGTGGTGCATGACGATCTTCAAGCCGGTGGTCTGGTTCTACAGCAAGGCGGCCGATGCACTGTTCCGCGTGCTCGGCCTGTCGACGATCCGCGATGAAAAGATCACTTACGAAGACATTCTGGCGATGACCGAGGCGGGCGCCAAGGCTGGTGTGCTGGCCGCGCAGGAGCAGCAGGTGATTGCCAACCTGTTCGAGCTCGACACGCGCACCGTCGGCTCGGCGATGACGCAGCGCGACCGCATCGCCTTCTTCTACCAGGACGACAGCGACGACATCATCCGCGCCCGCATTGCCGAAGAGCCGTTTTCGACCTACCCGGTCTGCGCCGGGGATATCGACCATGTGGTCGGCTATGTGGATGCCAAGGACCTGTTCCAGCGCGCGCTGAACAACCTGCCGATGAAGCTGCACGACGAAGGCCTGGTCAAGAAGGCCCTGGTCATCCCCGACCGGTTGACCCTGGCCGAGGTGCTGCAGCAGTTCCGCCAGGCGCATGAGGACTTTGCGATCATCGTCAACGAATACAGCCTCGTGGTCGGCGTGGTCACGCTCAACGATGTGATGAGCACCGTCATGGGCGACCTGATGGGCCCGGTTGATGAGGAGCTGATCGTGCGCCGTGACGAGACCTCGTGGCTGATCGACGGTATCACGCCGATCGAGGATGTGGAGCGGGCCCTGCTGCTCGATGACCTGCCGCACGCCGACGAGTACGAGACCCTCGGCGGCTTCTTGATGGTGATGCTGCGCCGCATCCCCCGCCGCACCGACAAGGTGGTCTGGGGCAAGTACCAGTTCGAGGTGATGGATGTGGACAGCTACCGCATCGACCAGGTGCTGGTCACCGTCGTGGACCCCAACAAGGTGCCGGATTCGCCGGTGCCGCCAGCCCCGGGCAGCCTGTTGGCCTGAACACCGGTCCAACCCACACCCGGGCCCATGAAAAAGCCACCGCATGCGGTGGCTATGTTGTGGTCGCAGTGCTGGCAGCTGCCACGGGCCCAAGCTTCAGGCTTCCACCTTGTTCTCGAACAGCCACTGGCGCTGGGCCCCGTAGACCAGGTTGGGGTAGGTGTCCTTGCCGCGGCTGCCGTTGTAGCGGCCCAGTGCCATGAACAGATCGCCCTTTTCGCGGTCCAGGTAGTGGCGCAGAATCACGCAGCCAAAGCGCAGATTGGTCTGCATGTGGAAAAGCTTGGCAGGGTCGCCATCACCGATCACCCGGGTCCAGAATGGCATCACCTGCATGTAGCCACGGGCGCCGACATTGGACATCGCGAACTTGCGGAAACCGCTTTCGACCTGGATCAGGCCCAGCACCAGCGATTCATCGAGGCGCGCACGCCGGGCCTCATACCAGACGGTCTGCAGAAAATCGCGGCGCACTTCCCAGTCGGGTTTGCGCCGGCGCAGGCGGTCGCTCATCGCGCCCAGCCAGCGCAGGTAGACGATCTTGGCCTCGGTCGAGACAAACACGGGCTCCGGTGGCGCCGCGCTGCCAATGGCGGCCGTCAGCGCCGAGCGCACCGAATCGATCAGCGGCTCCTCCAGCTGGCCACCGGCATGCGCAGCCTGCGGCGCTGCCAGCCAGGCGCCGGGCCCCGCCAACAGCGATGCCATGGCCGCGCGGCGTGATACGCCCGCAGGTAGAGCAATGCGTGAGCCTGACATCCTGGATCAATCCCTCTGGTGAATATTTTTTGCGGCGCCTGGCCGGCCGGGCTGCACTTGCAGCCCATGCCCGCATCAGGCCAAGCGGCTGGTGATGAAGCTGAACACCTCGTCCACAGGCACCTTGGTGGCTGCGGTGTCGCGGCGCTGCTGGTACTCGACCATGCCTTCTTGCAGGCCCCGGTCGCCCAGCACTACACGGTGCGGCACGCCAATCAGCTCCCAATCAGCCAGCATCGCGCCCGGGCGCTCGCCGCGGTCGTCCAGTATCACATCGACGCCGGCGGCCAACAAGTCTGCGTGTAGCTTTTCAGCCGCAGTCTTGACCGCTTCGCTGCGGTCCATGCCGATCGGGCAGATCACCACCGTGAAAGGCGCAATCGCATCGGGCCAGATGATGCCGCGCTCGTCGTGGTTTTGCTCCACAGCCGCAGCGGGCAGGCGGGTCACGCCAATGCCATAGCAACCCATTTCGAACTCGCTGGGCTTGCCGTTCTCGGCCAGGAAGGTGGCCTTCATCGCCTTGGAGTACTTGGTGCCCAGGTAGAACACGTGGCCGATCTCGATACCGCGCTCAATGGCCAGCTCGCCCAGGCCGTCTGGCGAGAGGTCGCCGGCGACCACATTGCGCAGATCGGCGACCAGCGCAGGCTCGGGCAGGTCACGGCCCCAGTTCACACCGGTCAAGTGGTAGTCGGCCTCGTTGGCACCGCAGACCCAGTCGGCCATCACGGCCACGTCGCGGTCCACCACCAGCTTGACGGGCTTCTTCAGGCCGATCGGGCCCAGGTAACCGGGCTGGCAGCCAAAGTGTTCTTCAATCTCGCTGACGGTCGCAAAACGGAAGTTGGCCAGGCCCTCGACCTTGCCGACCTTGATCTCGTTCATGTCATGGTCACCGCGCAGCAGCAGCAGCCAGACCTGCGAGCTCAGGATGTCGCCCTTGTCATTGGTCTCGTCGGTGGCCAGCACCAGCGATTTGACGGTGTTGGCCAAAGGCAGGTTCAGCAGCTCGGCCACATCGGCGCAGGTGCTCTTGCCCGGCGTGGCCGTCTTGGCCATGGCCTGCGCGGCAGCAGCACGGGGCTGGGTAGGCGCCAGGCTTTCGGCCTTTTCGATGTTGGCCGCGTAATCGCTGTTGGGGCAGTAGACGATGGCGTCCTCGCCGGTCGCGGCAATCACCTGGAACTCTTCGCTCAGATCGCCACCGATGGCGCCGCTGTCTGCGCGCACGGCACGGTATTGCAGGCCGAAACGGTCAAACATGCGCTTGTAGGCAGCGCGCATGGTCTGGTAGCTGATCTGGGCGGCGTCGCGGTCCTTGTCGAAGGAATAGGCGTCCTTCATGATGAACTCGCGGCCACGCATCAGGCCAAAGCGGGGGCGGCGCTCGTCGCGGAACTTGGTCTGGATCTGGTAGAGGTTCTTGGGCAGCTGCTTGTAGCTCTTGAACTCCTGGCGCGCGATGTCGGTCACCACCTCTTCGCTGGTGGGCTGGATGACGAAGTCACGCGAGTGGCGGTCCTGGATGCGCAGCAGCTCGGCACCCATCTTGTCGAAACGGCCGGTCTCCTGCCACAGCTCGGCAGGCTGCACCACGGGCATCGTCACTTCGATGGCGCCAGCGCGGTTCATCTCTTCGCGCACGATCGCCTCGACCTTGCGGATCACGCGCAGGCCCATCGGCATGTAGTTGTAGATGCCGGCGCCGAGCTTTTTGATCATGCCGGCGCGGGTCATCAGCTGGTGGCTGGCGATTTCAGCGTCCGCAGGCGCTTCTTTCAGGGTCGAGATGAGAAATTGCGAAGCTTTCATAGTCTATGACAATGGACCTAGTAGTTGCCCCCTTGAAGATGGCTTCAAGGCACAGGCATAATGGACACAGTTTAAAAAATTGGGGTTAGATTATGCTGGACCGAGATGGCTTTAGGCCAAACGTCGGCATCATCCTGCTCAACCAGCGCAATCAGGTGTTTTGGGGCAAGCGCATCCGCACCCATAGCTGGCAGTTTCCGCAGGGCGGTATCGACCGTGGAGAAACCCCCGAGCAGGCGATGTTTCGAGAGCTGCATGAGGAAGTGGGCTTGCGACCGGAGCATGTACGTATTGTGGCTAGAACGCGGGATTGGCTACGGTACGAGGTGCCAGAACGCTTCATCCGCCGCGATGCCAGAGGCTATTATCGCGGACAAAAGCAGATTTGGTTTTTGCTCCAGTTAACGGGGCATGACTGGGACCTGAATCTGCGTGCCACCAACCATCCGGAGTTCGATGCCTGGCGCTGGAATGACTACTGGGTACCACTGGATGTGGTGGTGGAGTTCAAGCGGGGCGTCTACGAGATGGCGTTGACCGAGCTGTCGCGTTTTGTGCCCCGCCACGATCCGCGCAACCGCTACTTGCGCAGCAATGCGCGCGCGCGTGACGGTGAGCTGCATGAGCCTGACGGCAGCTCTGCCGAGACCTTGCAGGTATCGGTGACCACCACCACGGTGGTGAGCTACCATTCGCCGCTGCGCATGATGCAGGAGATGGAGCTGCCACCGGGTGCCAGCTTTGACCCGGACCCGGGCAATGCCGGGCGCGATCCGCAACCCAAAGGCGGATGAGCGATCCAAAGCACAAAGCGTCCCTCGGGACGCTTTGTGCTTTGAGCCACGGGTGCATGGCAGGCCGCAAGCGGCCGGATCAATGCCCGGTCAACACCATGTTGTCACGGTGCAGCATCTCCGGCTCACCGGTATAGCCCAGCAGCTGCTCGAACTCTGCCGAGGGCTTGCGGCACAGGCGCCGCGCTTCCGCACTGCTGTAGTTGGCCAGGCCACGCGCCAGCTCGATGCCTTGCGGATCACGCACGCCAATCACCTCACCGCGCGAGAACTCGCCATGCACGCTCACCATGCCGATCGGCAGCAGGCTCTTGCCGTCACGGCGCAGCTTTTGAGCGGCACCCTCATCCACCGTGACATAGCCATGCATCTGCAAGTGGTCCATCATCCATTGCTTGCGTGCCTGGTTCTTGTGGGTATCGGCCACCAACAGCGTGCCAATGGCCTCGCCGGCAGCCAGACGCAGCAGCACATTCTGCTCACGCCCCCAGGCGATCACCGTGGAGGCGCCTGAGCCCGCAGCGCGCTTGGCAGCCAGGATCTTGGTCAGCATGCCGCCCTTGCCAATGCCCGAGCCTGCGCCGCCGGCCATGGCCTCCAGCTTCAGGTCGCCAGCCTGCGCCTCGTGCACAAATTCGGCGCCGGGGTTCTTGCGGGGATCAGCGGTGTACAGGCCCTTCTGGTCGGTCAGAATGACCAGCGCATCGGCCTCGACCAGGTTGGCCACCAGCGCCCCCAAGGTGTCGTTGTCACCGAACTTGATTTCGTCGTTGACGACGGTGTCGTTCTCGTTGATCACCGGCACGACACCCAGCTGCAGCAAGGTCAGCAAGGTGACGCGCGCATTGAGGTAGCGCTCGCGGTCGGCCAGGTCGGCATGGGTCAGCAGCACCTGGGCGCTGCCCAGGTTCTGTTCACGCAGCTTGGTCTCGTACATCTGGACCAGGCCCATCTGGCCGACGGCGGCAGCGGCCTGCAGCTCATGGATTTCCTTGGGCCGCTGGTGCCAGCCCAGGCGCTTCATGCCTTCTGCGACCGCACCACTGGAGACCATGATCACTTCGCGCTTGGCGCCCCCTTCACCGTGCACCAGGGCGGCGAGCTGGCGGCTCCATTCAGTGATGGCCCCTTCATCGAGGCCCTTGCCCTCGTTGGTGACCAGACTGGAGCCGACTTTGACGACGATGCGACGTGCGTCGCGCAGAACATTCGATGCCATTTTTGCTTTTTCCGGCATTGCGCCCGTCTCGCAAGCGCAAGCAGCTATCCATCCATGAGAAATCTACGGTGCAGGCCTTGTCGCTCAGTCAGGCGACGAAAAGCGGGGATCGTCCGAGTAGTCGGGTTGCTCCAGCTCTGCGCCTGCGGCGAAGCGCGGATCGACCTCTTGCGGCTCCTGCTCGGCCTTTTGCATCTTGTGCACGAACTGGAAGATCTCCTTGATCAGCGGCTCGCAACCTTCACGGGTCAGCGCCGAGATCTCGTAGACCGGACCCTTCCACTTGTAGCGCTTGACAAAGTCCTTGACCTTGGCGGCGCGCTCATCACCGGGCACCATGTCCAGCTTGTTGAGCACCAGCCAGCGCGGCTTGTTGTAGAGCTCTTCGTCGTATTTCTTGAGCTCGCCGACAATCGCCTTGGCCTGCGCGACCGGGTCCACACCTTCGTCAAACGGTGCCAGATCGACAATGTGCAGCAGCAAGCGCGTACGCTGCAGATGGCGCAAGAACTGGTGGCCCAGGCCCGCACCGTCCGAAGCGCCTTCGATCAGGCCCGGGATATCGGCAACGACAAAGCTCTTTTCCGGCCCCACGCGCACCACGCCCAGGTTGGGGTGCAAGGTGGTGAAGGGGTAGTCCGCAATCTTGGGGCGGGCGTTGGACACTGCCGAGATGAAGGTCGACTTGCCGGCATTGGGCATGCCCAGCAGGCCTACGTCAGCCAGCACCTTCAGCTCCAGCTTCAGGCTGCGGCGCTCACCCTTCCAGCCGGGGGTCTTCTGGCGCGGCGCGCGGTTGATCGCGCTTTTGAAGCGCAGGTTGCCAAAGCCGCCGTCACCGCCCTTGGCGATGGTGATGACCTCGCCCGGGTTCAGCAACTCAAACAGCACCTCACCGGTCTGTGCATCGGTGATGATGGTCCCCACCGGCATGTGCAAGGTGATGTCCTTACCGGCGCAGCCAAACATGTCCGAGCCCTTGCCATGTTCACCGCGCTCAGCCTCATGGCGGCGCGAATAGCGGTAGTCGATCAAGGTGTTGAGGTTGACGTCGGCCAGTGCGTACACATGGCCGCCACGGCCGCCATCGCCCCCATCGGGGCCGCCGAATTCCTTGTACTTTTCATGGCGGAACGACACACAGCCATTGCCACCATCGCCAGCTGCAATGTCAATAAACGCTTCATCTACGAATTTCATGGTCGTTATCCACCCGTCCTGGTACAGGAATTACGGGAATTGTTCTGCTACATGCCGATACATGCAGCCCTGCCAAAACCGCTATTGTCGCACCGGGGCGCCAAGCGGGTCAGCCCAAAAACACCAAAGCCCCGACTGCGCGGGGCTTTGGACAAGGCCATGGAAGGCCTTCAAGACACTTGTCTTGTCTTAAGCAGCCTTGGTGATGCTCACCGTGTGCTTGGACAAAGCGCCCTTGGTTTCGAACGACACGTGGCCGTCCACCAGAGCAAACAAGGTGTGGTCCTTGCCCACGCCGACATTGGTGCCGGGGTGGAACTTGGTGCCGCGTTGACGCACGATGATCGAACCGGCGCTGATCAGTTGACCACCGAAAGCCTTCACACCCAGCATCTTTGGCTTGGAATCACGTCCGTTGCGCGTAGAGCCGCCGCCTTTTTTCTGTGCCATGAGATATAGCTCCTGTTAAGCTGCAATCGCACCGATTTGCAGCTCAGTGAACTGCTGGCGATGGCCTTGGCGCTTTTGATAGTGCTTACGACGACGCATCTTGAAAATGCGCACCTTGTCGTGCTTGCCGTGGGCTACTACCGTAACCGTCACAGTTGCTCCGGACACCAAGGGCGTACCAACCTTCAACTCTGCGCCGTTGCCGACTGCCAGAACCTGGTCGATCACGATTTCTTGGCCTACGTCCGCAGCGATCTGTTCTACCTTGATTTTTTCGCCGGAAGCAACACGATACTGTTTGCCACCGGTTTTTATGACCGCGTACATAAGAACCTCTAAAAGGGGATAGCTTGCAAAGAAATTTCGCAAGAGCCGAAGATTGTAGCACGAGGCTATGAACGACGCAAACCCTGCACGTTTTTGCGCCACAACACCGGCCAGAATGCGCATGCCGAAGACGGACAAGCGGCCATGTCTGCAAGTCGCACTGCTCTCGTTTCTATAATGCAGTATCCATAAAATGCCGAGATAGCCGCCTTGTCCGAGTCCAACACTCCCAACCCGTCCAACCCCTTGAGCCTCGTCGCTGGCGATATGCGACAGGTTGACGCCGTGATTGCCAGGCGCCTGAGCTCCTCCGTTCCGTTGATCGGGGAGGTGTCCCACTACATCATCTCGGCCGGTGGCAAGCGTCTGCGCCCCGCGCTGCTGCTGCTGGTAGCCGGTGCACTGGAATACCGGGGCGAGCAGCATTTCAATCTGGCGGCCGTGGTCGAGTTCATCCATACCGCCACCCTGCTGCACGATGATGTGGTGGACGAATCCACGATGCGGCGCGGCAAACCTACCGCCAATGAGAGCTTTGGCAACGCCGCCAGCGTCCTGGTCGGGGACTTCCTGCACTCGCGCGCGTTTCAGATGATGGTTGACGCCGACAGCATGCGTGTGATGCAGATCCTGTCGGAGGCCACCAATATCATCGCCGAGGGTGAGGTGCAGCAGCTGATCAACACCCACAATGTCGATCTGGACGAGGCCGGCTACCTGTCCGTCATCCGCTCCAAGACGGCCAAGCTGTTCGAGGCCAGCGCCCGCCTGGCCGCTGTCCTGACCGAGGCACCTGCTGCGCTGGAAGAAGCCTGCGCCAACTATGGCCGCTCGCTGGGCACCGCCTTCCAGGTGATCGACGATGCACTCGACTACGACGGTGACACGACCGTGATGGGCAAGAATATTGGCGATGATTTGCGCGAAGGCAAGGTCACCTTGCCGCTGATCATTGCCATGCAGCGCGCAAACGCCGATGATAGGCAGATGATCGTGGACGCCATCGAGCAAGGCTCCACGCCCCACATGGCCCATATCGTGCAGGTGGTCAAGGACACCGGCTCGCTGGAGGCCACCCGGGCAGCCGCGGCACTGCAGGCCCAGGAAGCCATCGACTGCCTGGCGCTGCTGCCCCGCAATGCCTATACCGACGCCCTGACTACGCTGGCATCACAACTTCTGGCGCGCCGGGAGTAACGCAGCGGTCGTCGGGCATCGGCTGGCGTACCCCACAGACTGTCGCAGATCGACTGCACTGGCACAGAATGGCGGGTGCATTTCTTTGTTAAATCTCCGAACAACTGCTACAGTTTGCCGGATTACGCAGCGAGGCTATCGACGATAGGCGTCCCCGTTTACATGGCTGACATCAACACCCCCCAAAAAGCCGTCGCCCTTCCCGGCATCGCCAGAGCGCTGGTGGCCAGCGGAAAGCTTCCTGTTGCCAAGGCAGAGGCGCTGTATGCGACAAGTCTCAAGAGCAAGAACAGCTTCATTGGCGAGCTGGTGGCCAGCGGAGCCGTCTCCGGCAGTGATGTAGCCAGCATCATCTCGACGGTTTATGGCGCGCCCATGGTCGACCTGGATGCGATCGACCTGACCCGGCTGGCCAGCGGCCTGCTCGATACCAAGCTGGCCCTGACCAACAAGATCATCCCGCTGGCCAAGCGGGGCAACCGCCTGGTGGTCGTTACCGCCGATCCCACCGACCATTCGGTGGCCGAGCAGATCAAGTTCTCCACACAGCTGAGCGTGGACTGGGTGATTGCCGAGCATGCCAAGCTGCTCAAGGCCCTGGAGTCCGTCGCCAAAAAGGGCGGTGACAGCATCCAGGACATGATCACCGGTGACGTCAATCTCAACGAGTTCGAGATTGACGACGAATCGGTGAACACGGAAAGCAGCAGCGGCGACGAGACCGAAGTTGAAGACGCGCCCATCGTCAAGTTCCTGCAGAAGATGCTGATCGACGCATTCAATATGCGCGCATCGGACTTGCATTTCGAGCCCTACGAGCACCAATACCGCATCCGCTTCCGCATCGATGGCGAGCTGCGCGAAATCGCCTCCCCGCCTCCCGGCATCAAGGACAAGCTGGCATCGCGCATCAAGGTCATTTCGCGCCTGGACATCTCCGAAAAGCGCGTGCCCCAGGATGGCCGCATGAAGCTCAAGATCGGCGCCGACCGGGTGATCGACTTCCGGGTCAGCACCTTGCCGACCTTGTTTGGCGAAAAGATCGTGATCCGTATTCTGGATCCGAGCAGCGCCAAGCTGGGCATCGATGCGCTGGGCTATGAGCCGGAAGAGAAGGAGCGTCTGCTCAGCGCCATCAAGCGGCCCTACGGCATGATTCTGGTCACCGGCCCCACCGGCTCGGGCAAGACCGTGTCGCTCTATACCTGCCTGAACATTCTCAATACACCAGCGGTCAATATTGCCACCGCGGAAGACCCGTCGGAAATCAACCTGCCCGGCGTCAACCAGGTCAATGTCAATGAAAAGGCCGGCCTGACCTTTGCGACGGCGCTCAAGTCGTTCCTGCGCCAGGACCCCGACATCATCATGGTGGGTGAAATCCGTGACCTGGAGACCGCAGACATTGCGATCAAGGCCGCGCAGACGGGCCACTTGGTGCTGTCGACCTTGCACACCAACGACGCGCCCACCACATTGACGCGTATGCGCAATATGGGGATTGCGCCGTTCAACATTGCCTCCAGCGTGATCCTGATCACCGCGCAGCGCCTGGCACGCAAGCTGTGTCCCGTCTGCAAGCGGCCCACGGAGATTCCGCATGAAGCGCTGCTGGAAGCCGGCTTCAAGGAAGAGGATCTCGATGGCACCTGGATGCCCTACGAGCCTGTGGGTTGCGATGCCTGCAACAACGGCTACAAGGGCCGTTTGGGCATCTACCAGGTGATGCCCATCTCTGAAGAAACACAGCGCATCATCCTGCGTGATGGCAGCGCACTGGAAATTGCGGAGCAAGCCAACCTCGAAAATGTCCGCTCCTTGCGCGCATCGGGTCTGCACAAAGTCAAAAAGGGACTGACCTCCCTCGAAGAGGTCTTAGCCGTCACCAACGAATAAAGCAATGAGGGCAGGGATAAATGGCAACTACAGTCCATAAGAAAACATCGAACGAAGCCGTTTATGAGTGGGAAGGCAAGGACCGCAACGGCAAGATCGTGCGCGGCGAATCCCGCGCGGGCGGAGAAAACCAGGTCATCGCATCGCTGCGCCGCCAGGGCATTCTGCCGTCCAAGATCAAGAAGCGCCGCATGCGTTCGGGCAAACGCATCAAGCCCAAGGACATAGCGTTGTTCACGCGCCAGCTGGCCACGATGATGAAGGCCGGTGTGCCTTTGCTGCAGGCCTTTGACATCGTGGGCAGGGGCAGCACCAACCCCAGCGTGACCAAGCTGCTCAACGATGTGCGCAGTGACGTGGAATCGGGCTCTTCGCTGAGCACCGCCTTTCGCCGCCACCCGATGTACTTCAATGCGCTGTACTGCAACCTGGTTGAGGCCGGTGAAGCCGCCGGTATTCTGGAAGGCCTGCTCGACCGCCTGGCCACCTACATGGAAAAGACCGAGGCCATCAAGAGCAAGATCCGCTCTGCGCTGATGTACCCAACCTCAGTGATCATCGTGGCCTTCGTCGTGGTGGCCATCATCATGATCTTCGTGATTCCGGCATTCAAGGAGGTGTTCACCTCGTTTGGAGCCGATCTGCCCGGCCCGACCCTGATCGTGATGGGTATCAGTGATTTCTTTGTCAGCTACTGGTACCTGATCTTCTTTGGCATTGGTGGCAGCATCTATTTCTTTCTGCAGGCCTGGAAGCGCAGCGAAAAAATGCAGCGCACGATGGACCGCTGGCTGCTGAAGGTACCCATCTTCGGCCCGCTGATTGAGAAATCCTGCGTGGCGCGCTGGACCCGCACCTTGTCGACGATGTTCGCCGCCGGTGTGCCGCTGGTCGAAGCGCTGGACTCGGTGGGCGGGGCCTCCGGCAATGCCGTCTTCGCGGTGGCCACGGAGAAGATCCAGCAGCAGGTCTCCACCGGTACCAGCCTGACGGTCGCCATGTCGGATGCGCATGTGTTCCCGTCGATGGTGCTGCAGATGTGTGCGATCGGTGAGGAATCGGGATCGATCGACCATATGCTGGGCAAGGCGGCCGACTTTTACGAAGCCGAGGTCGACGAGGCCGTCGCTGGCCTGTCCAGCCTGATGGAGCCCATCATCATCGTGTTTCTGGGCACCATCATCGGCGGCATCGTGGTCTCGATGTACCTGCCGATCTTCAAGCTCGGTCAGGTGGTTTAAGCATGTCCGAAGCGCAATTGAACACAGGGCTGTTTGCCCTGTTGGGCCTGCTGGTGGGCAGCTTTTTGAATGTGGTGGTGCACCGCCTGCCGCTGATGCTGGAGCGCCAATGGCGGCGTGATGCGCAGGACATGCTGGCCGCGGCGGACAGCGTGCAGACGCCAGAGGCAGTGCCTGCGGCCGAACCTAAGGCAGACCGCTTCAATCTCTGGACCCCCGCCTCGCGCTGCCCGCATTGCAGCCACCAGATCCGCTGGTACGAGAATGTGCCCGTGTTCAGCTGGCTGTTTCTGGGCGGGCGCTGCAGCCAGTGCCGCGCACGTATTTCCGTACGCTACCCGGTCGTGGAAATCGCCAACAGCCTGCTCTGGGCCTATTGCATCCACCGCTGGGGCCTGGGCCCCACCGGCCTAGCCTGGTGTTTTTTCGCATCGATGCTGCTGACCGCAGCGCTGATTGACTGGGACACGACCCTGCTCCCCGATGACCTGACCTTGCCGCTGCTCTGGGCAGGCTTGCTGTGCAGTGCGATGGGATGGATTGCGGTACCGCTCAAAGATGCGCTGTTTGGTGCCGCCATCGGCTACATGGTGCTCTGGCTGATTTACTGGGCCTTCAAGCTGCTGACCGGCAAGGAAGGCATGGGCTACGGCGATTTCAAGCTGCTCGCGGCGTTGGGCGCCTGGTTTGGCTGGCAGGCGCTGATACCGATTGCACTCTTCTCGTCGGTCGTCGGCGCAGTCATCGGCATCGCGTTGAAGATATTCTCCAACCTGCGCGAAGGTGGCTACATCCCGTTTGGTCCCTTTCTGGCGGGCGCCGGCTTTTTGGTGATGTGGTTCGGCACCGGCATCGTCGACCGCCTGCTGCAGCCCTGATATGCGCCCGCGCATTGGTCTCACCGGGGGCATTGGCAGTGGCAAAAGCACGGTGGCCCAAGGCTTTGCCCAGCAGGGCTGCTATGTGATCGATGCCGACCGCATTGCCCGCACGCTTACGCTGCCGGGCGGTGCGGCCATCGCCCCGATCGCGGCCCGGATGGGTGCCCATTTCATCGGCGCAGACGGCGCCCTGGACCGTGCACGGATGCGGGATGCTGCCTTCCGCGATCCAGGCTACAAGGCCCAGCTCGAAGGCATCCTGCATCCGCTCATCCGCCAGCAGATCGACCAGCAGTACCAGCATGCCTGTGAAGCCACCGACGCGCCGCTGGTGATCTTTGATATCCCCTTGCTGGCTGAGTCCGGCCAATGGAGCCCGAGGCTGGACCAGGTCATCGTCGTCGATTGTCTTGAGCGCACCCAAATCGCAAGGGTGCAGCAGCGCAACCAGCTGCCCCAGGCAGCGATCGAGGCCATCATGGCCCAGCAGGCCACCCGTTTGCAGCGCCTGCGCAAGGCCGACTGGGTGCTGTGGAATGAAACGCTGTCGTTACAAGCGCTAGGCGAGGCCGTATTCGACCTATACAATGAATTGATAGCCCACTACCGCCTTCTGCAGCCCGACTGATCCGTGATAGTTTACGAGTACCCCTTCAACGAACGCGTGCGCGCCTATCTCCGCCTGGAGTATCTGCTGCGCAGGCTTGACGTACTCCTGCAGCGCGACACGGACATCGACCACCATTTCGCCATCACCACCCTGTTCGAGGTGATGGATGTCGCCTCCCGCAGCGACCTGAAGACCGACCTGCTCAAGGACCTGGAACGCCAGCGCCAGCAGTTCAATGCCTACCGCGACAACCCGATGATCGCCGTCGACATGCTCGACAAGGTGATTGGCCAGATCGACGCCGCCCATAGCGAGCTGCGTGCCCAAAACGGCAAGCCCAGCCAGCTGCTGATCGAGAACGAATGGCTGATGGCCATCCGCAACCGTACCGGCATTCCCGGTGGCACCTGCACATTTGACCTGCCCAGCTACCACGCCTGGCTGCATGCGGACAGCCAGAGCCGCCGTGCCGATCTGCAAGGCTGGACGTCGTGTTTTGCGCCGCTGGCCAGCGCCCTTATTCTGCTGCTGCGGCTGTTCCGGGATGCCGGCGCCCCCCAGCGCATTGCGACGGTGCGTGGCCAGTTCCAGCAGAACCTGCCACAGGGCCGCATCTACCAGCTGCTGCGCCTCAAGATGGACCCCAGCTCCAGCCTGGTGCCCGAGATCAGTGGCAACCGCCTGATGATCTCGATCCGCATGCTGCAAAAGACCGAGAGCGGTCAGCTGGGCCTCACTACGCAGGACGGCCAGTACGAGATGGTGCTTTGCGCTTGATCGGCTAAACGCCTGCACATGAGGCGGCCAGTACAGGCGCCCTACAATGGCCGGATGAGTTCTTCCGCAGACAACGCGCTCCCCAGCATCCAGTGCCCCCAGTGTGGCGGCCCCTCCAGCTTTGAACGCAGCAACCGGTTTCGCCCTTTTTGCAGCGAGCGCTGCAAGCTGATTGACCTGGGCGCCTGGGGCAACGAGGATTTTCGGGTGCCGGCGCAATCGCCACCGCTGGACCAGCCCTACGGCGATCCGCGCCTGGAAGACTGAGCACCCCGGCCTTATTTAGCCGCAGCCTCTGCCGCCTGGATATAGATGGCGGGGTCAAAAGGCAGGCCCCGCTCCTCGCTCAGCCATTGCAGCACGGGGAAAGACCCCTCCAGCACCGGGCTCACCGTCAGCGGCAGTTGCTGCCAGGACATCTGCTGGCCTTCACGCATCTCGAATTCACCCGACCACTGCGTCACCTTGCACCAGTGCAAGCGCACCAGCGCATGGCTGTAGTCATGCTCGGTCACCTTCCAGGCGATGCAGTTGCCGATGCGGATGCCGAGCTCTTCGACCAGCTCACGGCGCAGCGCCTCTTCGACGGTCTCGCCCGCCTCCAGCTTGCCGCCGGGGAACTCCCACCAGCCCGCACGGGGCTTGCCCAGGGGGCGGCTCGTTATCAGCAGCGCATTGTCGCTTTCGCGGATCAGCACGCCCACCGCCACGTCGGTATGGCTGCGGGTCTCGGTGGTGTCAGTCTGGCTCATAGGTCTTCATGGGCTGCGCGGGCAGCCCGGTATCGTCAATCCTGGGCCTCTTCACCCAGGTCGGCTACATCGGCAATCTTCTGGCGCCCCTGCACTTCGCGGTGGCTGCGGCCCGCCCAGTCGCGGGCAAACTGGTGGGCCACCCGGCCGCTGCGCGAGCCGCGCTCCAGCGCCCAGACCAGCGCCTCGGGCCTGGCGGCCTCGATATCGGCCTCGGCCACGCCCAGCGCCGAGAGCCATTGGCCCACTACGCGCAGGTACTCGTCCTGGCTGAACGGGTAAAAGCTCACCCAGAGGCCAAAGCGCTCGGACAGCGAAATCTTTTCCTCGACCACTTCCCCGGGGTGGATCTCACCGTTCTCGCCCTTTTGCTGGGCCAGGTTGTCGGTCATGTACTCGGGCAACAGGTGACGGCGGTTGCTGGTCGCATAGACCAATACATTCGGGGTCGCTGCAGACACGGAGCCATCCAGAATCGACTTCATCGCCTTGTAGCCGGGCTCGCCTTCTTCAAAGCTCAGGTCATCGCAGTAGATGATGAATTTCTCGGGCCGGCCGGCCACCACATCGACGATATCGGGCAGATCGGTCAGATCGGCCTTGTCCACCTCGATCAGGCGCAGGCCCTGGGGCGCGTAGGCATGCAGACAGGCGCGGATCAAGGACGACTTGCCAGTCCCCCGTGCGCCCGTCAGCAGCACATTGTTGGCGGTGCTGCCTTGCACAAACTGCTCGGTGTTGCGCGCAATCTTTTCCTTTTGCCCGTCGATGTTCTGCAGATCGGACAAGGACATGGCTCCCACATGGCGCACAGGCTCCAGCACGCCGCAGCCGTTGGCCCGCTTGCGGTAGCGCCAGGCAATCGCGTCACTCCAGTCGGCCGGCGCCTGCAGCGCCTGGGGCAGCACGGATTCGATGCGCTGCATCAGCTGCTCGGCGCGCTGCACCAGGCGTTCAAGCGGAGAAAAAGGGGAGTTGGAAGACTCGGTCATGGTATCCAGAGGCTCAAGGTTGGAATGCCAGTAAGGCCGGCACCCACCCGGCTTGGGGGGTGCGGCGCGCTGGCCCAGTGGGATCAGGAGCGGTAGTCCGCGTTGATGCTCACATAGTCGTGGCTCAGGTCGCAGGTCCACAGCTGGGTGGATGCGTTGCCACGGCCCAGCTGCACACGCACCACAATCTCCTGCTGCTTCATGACGCGCTGGCCATCGGCCTCCTGGTAGGCCGGGTTGCGGCCGCCCTTGGTCGCGACATGCACATCGTCCAGGTACAGCTCGATCTGGGTCTGGTCCAGGTCGTCGATACCGGCATAACCCACAGCAGCCAGAATGCGGCCCAGGTTGGGGTCGCTGGCAAAAAACGCCGTCTTGACCAGCGGCGAATGCGCAATCGCATAGGCCACCAGGCGGCATTCCTCTTCAGTACGGCCCTGCTCCACATCGATCTGGATGAATTTGGTGGCACCTTCGCCGTCGCGCACAATGGCCTGCGCCAGCTTCTGGGCCACTTCGCGCAGCGCGGCCATCAAGGCCTGGCCATCGGCGGTGTTCCAGTCGGTGATCGGGGCATTGCCCGCTTGGTTGGTCGCGACCACGACAAAGGAGTCATTGGTCGAGGTGTCGCCATCGATCGTGATGCGGTTGAAGGACTGGTCAGCCAAAGTCTTGGCCAGCGCTGGCATCAGCTCAGGGCTGATGGCCGCGTCGGTGCCCAGAAAGCTCAGCATGGTTGCCATGTTGGGGCGGATCATGCCCGCGCCCTTGCTGATGCCGGTGACCTGCACCGTCTTGCCAGCCACGGTGGCCGAGGCGGAAAACGCCTTGGGCAGGGTGTCGGTGGTCATGATGCCCTCGGCCGCCTTGGCCCAGTGGCCCGGCTGCGCATCGGCAATCGCTGCAGGCAGGCCCGCAGTGATGCGGTCCACCGGCAGCGGCTCCATGATCACGCCCGTCGAGAACGGCAGCACTTGCTGGGCATCGATCTTCAGCAGGCCTGCCAGCGCATCACAGGTGGCGTGCGCACGGGCCAGGCCATCGGCGCCGGTGCCGGCATTGGCATTGCCGGTGTTGATGACTATCGCGCGGATGGACTGGCTATGGCTGGCCAGGTGCTCACGGCAGATCTGCACGGGCGCAGCGCAAAAGCGGTTCTTCGTGAACACGCCAGCGACATGGCTGCCCTCGTCCAGCAAGAACACCGTCACATCCTTGCGGTTGGCCTTGCGCACGCCGGCCTCCGTCACACCAATGCGAATACCGGCGACAGGGGCCAGGTCCTGCGCTACGGGGGCTTTCAAATTGACGGGCATATCAGTCTTTTCCTTGGAACCATGAAAAAAACGGGCGATGAACCAGTCAAAGCCCGTTGTGGTGAAGCGATCCGGTAATTACGCGAGTTTACCGTGGCAGAGCTTGTATTTCTTGCCGCTGCCGCAGGGGCATGGATCATTGCGGGCCACGCGCACACCTTCGGGCAGGGCCAGTGGCTCGCTGGCCTCGGCATCCCCCGATTCATCGGGGCCGCTGTAGGTCACGTGGGCCGTGCGGTCATTGCTTTGTTCCAGCTGCTCGGTGGCTTCGTCGAGCTGTTCGGGCGAGCGGATCTGCACCGACATCATCACCCGGGTGACCTGGGTCTTGACCTGGTCGATCAGCTGGCTGAACAGCTCGAATGCCTCGCGCTTGTATTCCTGCTTGGGCTGCTTTTGCGCGTAGCCACGCAGGTGGATGCCCTGGCGCAGATAGTCCAGCGCGGCCAGGTGGTCGCGCCAGCTGGAGTCGAGCGTCTGCAGCAGCACCGCACGCATGAACTGCATGAAGTTTTCCTTGCCTGCCTGCTCCAGTTTGTCATTGAACAGGCGTGCACCTTCGGCCACCACCTTCTCTTCGATTTCCTCGTCGGTGATCGATTCCGCGCCTTCGAGCAGTTGCTGCAGCGGCAGGTCGATATGCCACTCCTCACGCAATACCTTCTCCAGACCGGGCAGGTCCCACTGCTCTTCCATCGACTGCTCAGGCACATACTGGCGCACGATGTCAGCCAGTGCGCTGTCGCGCATGCCATCGATCATCGGTGCCAGATCGGCCGCATCGAGAATCTCGTTGCGCTGCTGGTAGATCACCTTGCGCTGGTCATTGGCGACATCGTCGTATTCGAGCAGCTGCTTGCGCATGTCGAAGTTGCGCGCTTCCACCTTGCGCTGGGCGCTCTCGATGGAGCGGGTCACGATGCCCGCTTCGATGGCTTCGCCATCGGGCATCTTCAGGCGTTCCATGATGGCCTTGACACGGTCGCCCGCGAAGATGCGCATCAGCTGGTCGTCCAGCGACAGGTAAAAACGCGAGGAGCCCCGGTCACCCTGGCGGCCGGCACGGCCACGCAGCTGGTTGTCGATACGGCGCGATTCATGGCGCTCGGTCGCGATGATGCGCAGACCGCCCAGCTCGGTCACCTTGTCATGCTCGACCTTCCACTCGGCGCGCAGTGCATCGATCTTGTTGCGGCGCTCGGTCTCGGACAGCGACTCGTCGGCCTCGATCGCAGCGACCTGCTTTTCGATATTGCCACCCAGCACGATGTCGGTACCACGACCGGCCATATTGGTCGCGATGGTGATGACGCCGGGGCGCCCTGCCTGGGCGATGATGTCGGCCTCGCGCTCGTGCTGCTTGGCGTTGAGCACCTGGTGAGGCAGGTTCTCCTTCTTCAGCATCTCGTCGATGATTTCGGAGTTCTCGATCGAGGTCGTGCCCACCAGCACCGGCTGGCCGCGCTCGTAGCACTCACGGATGTCCTGGATCGCCGCCGCATACTTCTCGGGCGTGGTCTTGTAGACGCGGTCCAACTGGTCATCGCGCTTGCTGGGGCGGTTGGGCGGAATCACCACGGTCTCCAGACCGTAGATTTCCTGGAACTCATAGGCCTCGGTGTCTGCGGTACCCGTCATGCCACCGAGCTTGTTGTACAGGCGGAAGTAGTTCTGGAAGGTGATCGATGCCAGGGTCTGGTTCTCGGCCTGGATCTCCACGCCTTCCTTGGCTTCCACGGCCTGGTGCAGGCCTTCGCTCCAGCGGCGGCCCGACATCAGGCGGCCCGTGAACTCGTCGACAATCACGACCTCGCCGCCCTGCACCACATAGTGCTGGTCGCGGTGGTAGAGGTGCTGGGCGCGCAGTGCGGCGTACAGCTGGTGCACCAGGGTGATGTTGGCCGGGTCGTACAGCGATGCGCCTTCGGCCAGCATACCCTTTTCGGCCAGAATGCGCTCTGCCGCTTCGTAGCCTTGCTCGGTCAGGTGGATCTGGTGGCCCTTTTCGTCGACCGTGAAGTCGCCGGGCTTGGTCACGCCTTCACCGGTGCGGGGGTCGGCTTCGCCTTCCTGGCGGGTCAGCAGCGGCACCACTTCGCGCATCGCCAGGTAGGCGGCGGTATGGTCTTCGGCCTGGCCGGAGATGATCAGCGGCGTACGCGCCTCGTCGATCAGGATGGAGTCCACCTCGTCGACAATCGCGTAATTGAGCCGGCGCTGCACGCGCTCGCTCGCATCCTGCACCATGTTGTCGCGCAGGTAGTCAAAGCCGTATTCGTTGTTCGTACCGTAGGTGATGTCGGAGTTGTAGGCTGCCTGCTTCTCATGCTTGGGCAGTTGCGACAGGTTGATGCCCACCGACAGACCCAGGAAGTTGTACAGGCGCCCCATCCAGGTCGCATCACGCGTGGCCAGGTAGTCGTTGACCGTCACGACGTGCACACCATTGCCGCTCAGCGCGTTCAGGTACACCGGCAAGGTACCCGTCAAGGTCTTGCCTTCACCGGTGCGCATTTCGGCAATCTTGCCGTAATGCAGGGCCATGCCGCCCAGCATCTGCACGTCGAAGTGGCGCATCTTCATCACACGCTTGGAGCCCTCGCGCACCACGGCAAATGCCTCGGGCAGGATGTTGTCCAGCGACTCGCCGCCAGCAATGCGGTTCTTGAATTCCTGCGTCTTCTCGCGCAATTGTTCGTCGCTGAGCTTTTCGTACTCCGGCTCCATCGCATTGATGCGAGCGACGACCTTGCGGTATTGCTTGAGCAGGCGATCATTGCGACTGCCAAAAATTTTGGTGAAGAAGTTGGTTGCCATGCGAACAGAACCACACAACCAGGGAGTGCACTCTCGTCCACCCCTGCCATGCGACCGGAATTCCTAGTGATTAGTGTTGTGTCAGATGGAGGCAATGACCCCGGCTTCAATACCGGGAACGAGGCCTGCCGAATAAAACATTCTACAACCCTGAATAGAATGCGTTGTGGCAGGTGCATTGCAATGTATGGCTATCGCCCCTGGCCCGCCCCTGACACCCCTGCCCAGCCATGATCCAGCCCCAACGCCGGCATTTCGCCGTCACCGTAGAACAAGCCGTGAGCGAAGCGCCCACGTTGGCCAGCCTCGTCGCATTGACGCGCGAGTCCGCCACCCGCTTCAAGCTGGTGGAGCCGCTGATTCCGCCGATGCTGCGCGCCTCGATCAAGCCCGGCCCCATCGACGGCGACCAGTGGTGCCTGCTGGTGGCCAACAATGCCTGCGCGGCCAAGATGAAGCAATTGCTGCCGGCCATGGCTGCCCATCTGCGCGTCAAAGGCTACCCAACGGCTGACATTCGCCTCAAAGTACTGCGCTGACTGACCCCATCCAGGCCAGGCCAGGCCAGGCCAGGCCAGGCGGCCAGTCTGGACGCAAAAAAGCCGTTCGCAGCACGGGGCTGAGAACGGCTCTGGAATCTGGTGCCGGTTATCGGAATCGAACTGATGACCTACCGCTTACAAGGCGGTTGCTCTACCAACTGAGCTAAACCGGCAACACTCGGCATTCTATACGGGATTGCCCGCAGCAAAGCCAAATGGGTCCTATTTGACCAGTTTGAGGGACGGCTTGCCGCCTTTGCCGCTGCGGCTGGGGGCATTGCCATCGGGCGCGGGCGGTTCATCACTGGAGGTCACGACCTGCATGACCGGCGGCGCAGCGTCCGCGGCGGTCTCCTCGCCCTTGTCGCTGCCTGCCTCCAGCGCTGCCATCGCAATGTCGGCATCGTCATCGAGCAGGTCCTCCGGTGGCGGAAAGCCCATGCCCTGCCCCGTTTCACGGGCAAAGATCGCGACCACACGGCTGACAGGCACCATGATGTCGCGCGGCACGCCACCAAAACGCGCGGTGAACTCGATGTAGTCATTGCCCAGCTTGAGCGCACTGGTCGCGTCGTAGCTGATATTGAGCACGATTTCGCCGTCTTTGACGAATTCGCGCGGCACCAGCACCGTCTTGTCCACACGGACACTGAGGTACGGGGTCAGGCCATTGTCATTGCACCACTCCACCCAGGCGCGGATCAGGTACGGCTGGGTGGATGTTGTCTGGATTTCACTCATTGGACACTTTCTGCGCGCTCCCGCGCCACGGAGCATGGCTCCGCAGACGCTGCCCGCGCTGCGGCAGGCACGGGGCCTTTTACTTGCGCATGACCTTTTCGGAAGGCGTCAGCGCCTCGATGTACGCAGGACGCGAGAAGATGCGCTCTGCATACTTGAGCAGCGGAGCGGCGTTCTTGGACAGCTCGATGCCGTAGTAATCCAGGCGCCACAGCAGCGGCGCAATGGCCACGTCCAGCATCGAGAAGTTCTCGCCCAGGATGAACTTGTTCTTCAGGAACACCGGTGCCATCTGGGTCAGGCGGTCGCGGATCTGAGCACGGGCCTTTTCCAGCGCCTTCTCGTTGCCCTTGACGGCACGCTCTTCCAGGGTGTGCACGTGGGTGAACAGCTCTTTTTCGAAATTCAGCAGGAACAGGCGCACGCGGGCGCGCTCGACCGGATCGCCGGGCATCAGCTGTGGATGGGGGAAGCGCTCGTCGATGTACTCGTTGATGATGTTCGACTCGTACAGGATCAGGTCGCGCTCGACCAGGATAGGCACCTGGCCGTAGGGATTCATCACACTGATGTCTTCGGGCTTGTTGAACAGGTCCACATCGCGGATCTCGAAATCCATCCCTTTTTCAAACAGCACAAAGCGGCAGCGGTGGGAGAAAGGGCAGGTCGTTCCCGAATAAAGCACCATCATGGTGAGAGGCTCCTCAAAATCAAAAAAGAGTGGACTGCAGTCAATGCCGCCCACTCTACACAAATCGGCTACCCAAATTCAAGCCCTGCTCACAGGGCCTGAACCGGCTGCACGCAAAATACGTTTACTTCACATCTTTCCAGAACGCCGCATTCAGACGCCAGGTGATGAGGATCAGGCCCAGCAAAAATATCAACACCCCGACGCCGACGCGCATGCGGGTGTTCTGGCTGGGATCACCCATCCATTGTAGATAGTTCACCAAATCACCCACACTCTTATCGAATTCGGTGGAACTCAGCTTGCCCGGCGTGACCTGTTGCCAGCCGCTGAACACCTGCGTCTTGTGCCCATGCTCTTCGACCTCTTTGTAGACCGGCACGCGCACACCTTGCAGTTCCCAGAGCACATGGGGCATGCCCACCGAGGGGAAGGCCATGTTGTTCCAGCCGGTGGCCTTGGTGTCATCCTTGTAGAAGCCACGCAGGAAGGTATAGAGGTAGTCCGCACCGCTGCCCTGGTGGCCGGCGCGCGAGCGTGCCACCAAGGTCAGGTCCGGCGGATTGGCGCCAAACCACTCCTTGGCCTGCTTGGGATCGATGGCCGCCTTCATCGTCTCGCCGACCTTGTCGGTGGTGAACAGCAGGTTGTCCTTGATCTGCTGCTCGGTCAGGCCAATGTCCTGCAGCCGGTTGTAGCGCATGAAAGCGGCCGAATGGCAGCTGAGGCAGTAGTTCACAAACAGCTTGGCGCCGTTTTGCAAGGAGGTGGTGTTGGTGGTGTCGGGCTTGAACTTGTCCCAAGCGACACCGCCTTCGGCCGCCTGCACCGCGCCGGCCCCCAAAAGCACGCCCAGGCCCAGGCATGCGGAGAGAATGATTTTTTTCATCGTGGGATGCTTTCTGGTTCAGTGCGCATGGAAGGTGACACGCTCAGGCACCGGCTTGGGGGTGCCCTTGCGGCTCCACCACGGCATCAGCAGAAAAAAGCCAAAGTAGAACAAGGTACCCACTTGCGAGACCTTTTCGCCAATCGGCGATGGCGGCTGCACCCCCAGATAGGCGAGCACCACGAAGTTCACGACAAACACCGCATACACATACTTGTGCCAGTGCGGGCGGTAGCGGATGGAGCGCACGGGGCTGTGGTCCAGCCAGGGCAGGAAGAACAGGATGATCACCGCCAGGCCCATCACCACCACACCCCAGAACTTGGCGTCGATACCGCCCAGCGCCGCAATGCCGGTGAACGCAAAAGCGCCAAACATGGCCAGCACCACCAGGCCTGCCAGCACCAGCAGCCCTTTGAGGATGGTCGCCAAGCGGGTCTTGATGCAGACATAGGCAACCGCCGCGACCAGGATCACCGACAGGGCCACCATCATCTCGCCGGTAATGGCACGCAGCATCGAGTAGAACGGCGTGAAGTACCAGACCGGCGCGATGTGGTTGGGCGTCTTGAGCGGGTCGGCCGGGATGAAGTTGTTGTACTCGAGGAAGTAGCCGCCCATCTCCGGCGCAAAGAACACGATGGCCGAGAAGATGAACAGGAACACCGCCACGCCAAACAGGTCATGCACCGTGTAGTACGGGTGGAAGGGCACGCCATCGAGCGGCCGGCCCTGCGCATCCTTGGGCGCATTAGGCCCCTTGATCTCGATGCCATCGGGGTTGTTCGAGCCCACATCATGCAAGGCCAGCAAGTGCGCCGCAACCAGGCCCAGCAGCACCAGCGGCACGGCAATCACGTGGAAGCTGAAGAAGCGGTTCAAGGTGGCATCGCCCACCACATAGTCGCCACGGATCAGCAGCGCCAGATCCGGGCCAATGAAGGGAATGGCCGAGAACAGGTTGACGATCACCTGGGCGCCCCAGTACGACATCTGGCCCCAGGGCAGCAGGTAGCCCATGAAGGCCTCTGCCATCAGGCACAGGAAGATGGCGCAGCCAAACACCCAGACCAGCTCACGCGGCTTGCGGTAGCTGCCGTACAACAGGCCCCGGAACATGTGCAGATAGACCACGACAAAGAACGCCGACGCACCGGTGGAATGCATGGTCCGGATCAGCCAGCCCCAGGGCACATCACGCATGATGTACTCGACCGAGGCAAAGGCCTTCTCGGCATCGGGCTTGTAGTGCATCACCAAGAAGATGCCGGTGACGATCTGGATCACCAGCACCAGCAGCGCCAGCGAGCCAAAGATGTACCAGAAGTTGAAGTTCTTCGGTGCGTAGTACTCCGACATATGGACCCGGTAGGCCTCAAATGCCGTGGGAAAGCGGTTCTCCAGCCAGTTGCCGGCCTTGGCGCCCAAGGTGGCGTTCGGCGATATCTCCTTGAATTCGTGTGCCATCGCGCCTCCTTATGCTTTTTTGTCTTCGCCAATCAGCAGCTTGGTATCGCTCAGATACTGGTGCGCTGGCACTTCGAGGTTGTCGGGCGCGGGCTTGTTCTTGAATACGCGGCCGGCCAGGTCAAAGGTCGAGCCGTGGCAGGGGCAGAGAAAGCCGCCTTTCCAGTCGTCGGGCAGCGAAGGCTGGGGGCCGGGCTGCAGCTTGTCGGTGGGGGAGCAGCCCAGGTGGGTGCAGATGCCGATCACGACCAGCACCTCGGGCTTGATGGAGCGGGTTTCGTTCTTGGCGTAGGCCGGTGTCGGATAGGCGGTGCGCTCCGACTTGGGGTCGGCGAGCTGGCCATCGAGCTGGGGCAGCTCGGCGATCTGCTCAGGCGTGCGGCGCAGGATCCAGATCGGCTTGCCGCGCCATTCGGCGGTGATTTTCTCGCCAGGCTTGAGGTCCGAGATATCCACTTCAACGGCAGCGCCGGCGGCCTTGGCCTTTTCTGAAGGATTGAAGGAGCTGACAAACGGAACCGCAGTGGCGACTCCTCCGACAGCACCTGCGCATCCCGACGCTATCAGCCACGTCCTTTTACTGGAGTCGATGGAAGAATCACTCATGGGGCTCCTTGGTCAACGCTTATATCTCGGTTTTTGGCGGATTGTACGAAGTGTCTTGCCCATCATGCAATGCGCCGAAACCCTTGAAGCTGAGCGATACTAGGCGTCATGTTTAATTGACAGGAGCAGCGCATGAGCTTCATGAAGGAATTCCGCGAGTTCGCGGTCAAGGGCAATGTGATGGATCTGGCCGTTGGTGTGATCATCGGCGCCGCTTTTGGCAAGATCGTCGACTCGGTCGTGAACGACCTTATCATGCCCCTCGTCGGTTTGGTCTTTGGCAAGCTGGACTTCTCCAATCTCTTCGTCGTGCTGGGCACCATTCCCGATGGCGTGCCGCGTACGCTCGATGCACTGAAAAAAGCGGGCATTCCGGTGTTTGCTTATGGCAACTTCATCACCGTCGCGGTGAACTTCGCGATCCTGGCCTTCATCATTTTCCTGATGGTCAAGCAGATCAACCGCCTCAAGCGCGACACGCCTCCTCCCGCACCAGCAGCCCCCCCGGAAGACGTGGTGCTGCTGCGCGAAATCCGCGACAGTCTGCAGCAAAAGCGTTGATTTTTTGCAACAAGGAAGCAGAAATTCTGCTTCTTTTGCACAGACACCACAGCAGCCTTTGGAGGCTGCTTTTTTATGCCTGCTGCTTCCCTGCGGCCAAGCGGCGTGCCATCTGCACTGCCGCGATCAGGCTGGCCGCATCGGCCAGGCCCTGGCCGGCAATGTCAAAGGCTGTGCCATGGTCCGGGCTGGTGCGCACCAGCGGCAGGCCCAGGGTCACGTTGACGCCCTCGTCCAGCCCCAGGTACTTCACGGGGATCAGGCCCTGGTCGTGGTACATGGCCACCACCACATCAAAGGCGCCGGGATGCTCGGCGCTGTGGCGGGCGCGCATGAAGACGGTATCGGGCGGCTCGGGGCCGATCACCTGCATGCCCAGCGCCTGCGCAGCGGCCACGGCGGGCGCTATGTGCTCCAGCTCTTCACGGCCCATCAGCCCTGCTTCACCGGCATGGGGATTGAGCCCTGCCACCGCTATCCGCGGGGGCCGCCCCAGCGCACGCAGCAAGGCCTCGTGCGTGATGCGGATGGTCTCCAGCACCTGCTCTTTGGTCACCGCGTCAATGGCATCGCGCAGCGATACATGGATGCTCACCAGCACGGTGCGCAGCGCTTCATTGGCCAGCATCATGCGCACCGGCATTTGTGCCAGTGCTACCCCGGCATGCTGGGCCGCTTCGGCCTGCAGCAATTCGGTATGGCCGGGGAACGGGAGCCCGGCCAGGTGTAGCGCCTCCTTGTTCAAGGGCGCCGTCACCAACCCGGCAATCCGGCCTTGCAAGGCCTGGCGCGCCGCCCAGCGCACGCACTCGGCAGCAGAGCGCCCGGCCTCGGCCTGCACCTGGCCAAAGGGCAAAGGCCCGGGCAAGCCTGGCAGTGACAGCACCGGCATGCAACGCGGCGGCACGCTCCAGGCCTCTTGCGGATCCGCAATCTCGGCCACCGGCAGCGCGCAGCGGCCAGGGCCCTGCAGCATCTGCGCTGCGCGGCGCAGGGTCTGCAGCTCGCCGACGACAAAGCAGCCCAGCATCTGCTCGGGCGCATCACGAAAGGCCTTGGCCACGATTTCCGGGCCAATGCCGGCGGGGTCGCCCTGGGTGATGGCGAGCAGGGAAGCGGAGTGCACGGGGATGTCCTTCGGAGAAACGTCAGGCGGGATTGTCGATGTCGATAAAGTGATGCGCCACGCCCAACTGCTGGGCCACGGCGGCCGCAGCGGCGGGCGCGCCATAGCGCTCGGTCGCATGGTGGCCGGCCGCAAAGAAGCTCACGCCGGTCTCGCGCGCCAGGTGGGCCTGGGGCTCGGATATCTCGCCGGTCAGAAAACCATCAGCACCGGCAGCCATCGCGGCCTCGAAGAAGCCCTGCGCGCCACCGGTGCACCAGGCCATGCGGTGGATGGGGCGCGGCGTCTCGCCCGTCACCACGGTGACGGAGCGGCCCAGGGTCTGTTGTATGTGCGCAGCCACTTGCACCGGTGGCAGCGCATCCAGGCTGCCGATAAAGCCCAGTTCCTGGTCGCCAAAACGGGCGTCGGCCTGCCAGCCCAGCTGCACGCCCAGTTGGGCATTGTTGCCCAGCTCCGGGTGCGCATCCAGCGGCAGGTGGTAGGCGAACAGATTGATGTCGTGCTTGATCAGCAGTTCGATGCGCTGCTTCATCCAGCCGGTGATGCGGCCGTCGTAACCACGCCAGAACAAGCCATGGTGCACAAAGATCGCATCGGCCTGGGCGGCAATGGCCGCCTCGATCAGCGCCCGCGATGCCGTCACACCGCTGACCAGCTTGCGGATCTCCGCCTTGCCCTCCACCTGCAAACCATTGGGGCCATAGTCTTTGAAGCGGGCGGGCTGCAGCAGCGCATCAAAGGCCTGCAGCATGTCTTGGCGGGTCGTAGTCATGCCCGATTGTCTCAGACCTGTGCGCCGCGCCACCCCGGAATCAAAAAACCCGCTGATGCCAGGCATGCAGCGGGTTCGAGGCGCCATCCGCCAAAAAGCGGATTTACTTTTTGGCGACCCAGCCCTTGACGGCCAGCGGCCAGAAGCCCATGGCCACGCCCAGCACGCCCATCGCGGCCACATAGTGGGCAGGCGCCATCACATCGGCCTGTTGCCAGACGGACACCAGCATCGGCGTCAAACCACCGAACACGGCATAGGCCATGTTGTACGAGAAGGACAGTCCCGTGAAGCGCACCTCGGGCGGGAAGGCGCGCACACCAACGACGGGCAGCAGCGAGATCGCACCCACAAAGAAGCCCACCAGCGCATAGGTCCAGACCAGCGAGACCTCGGTGCCTGGCAGGTTCAGGTAGAACAGATAGGCGGTCACGGCCATGCCGCCCCAGCCCAGCACCATCGCGGCACGCGTGCCCCATTGGTCCGACAGCCAGCCCCAGAACACGCAGCCGAGGGTCAAGGTCACAGTCGCTACGGCATTGGCCTTGAGGGCCACCGCTGGGGCGATATGGAACACCTTTTGCAGATAGGAAGGCGTGAACAGGATCACCACCACCACGGCGGTGGACAGGATCCAGGTCATCAGCGCCACGACTACGCTGGCTTCGCGGTGGTCGCGCAGGATGGTCTTCAGCGGCAGTTCGCGGTCCACCTGCTTGCGGGCCTGCATCTCCTGGAAGATGGGGGTCTCGTGCAGGAACTTGCGCAGGTACACGGACACCAGGCCAAACACGCCGCCCAGGATGAACGGAATGCGCCAGGCCCAGTCGTGGATCTCGGCGGCGCTGTAGACGCTGTTGAGCCAGACGCCAATGATCGAGCCCAGGAAAATGCCGCCGGTGATGCCGGAGGTCAGCGAGCCAATCGCGAAGCCATAGCGTTTGGCCGGTGCGTGCTCGGCGACAAACACCCAGGCACCGGGCATCTCGCCGCCAATCGCAGCGCCTTGCAGCACGCGCATCGCCAGCAGCAGGATGGGCGCGGCCAAGCCAATGGTTTCATAGGTCGGCAGCAGGCCGATCACCAAGGTGGGCACGGCCATCAGGAACACCGACAAGGTGAACATCTGCTTGCGGCCCAGAATGTCGCCAAAGTGGGCGATCAAGATCCCGCCAATGGGGCGGGCCAGGTAGCCAGCCGCGAAGATGCCCAGCGTCTGCAGCTGGCGCATCCAGTCCGGCATCGAGGCCGGGAAGAACAGCGATCCCAGTACGTTGGCAAAGAATACAAACACCACAAAGTCATAAAACTCCAGGGTGCCGCCCAGGGCCGACAGGCCCAGGGTCTTGTAGTCGTCCCGGTTCAAGGGGCGGTTGGCAGGCGAAGCAGCGGAAGCCCCACCTTGGTCAGCAGTCAGCGAAGTCATGTGTCCTCTACATATCAGAGCAGGACAGCGCAAAACGCAGCGCATTGTGGGCGCGTATCAAGGGGTTCGGCGAGCCCCGGGATGGCGGGAGTCAGCGCAAGCGAGAGGAGAGATGGACCCCTTCGCAGGGAACCACGATGAGCGCAGGAGCGCAGTCAAAAGGTTGGGAAGCCATTCTAGGTACTTACCCTTTGGCCTCGGTCAGTGTCACGAAAAGTATCCCTCTCTGCTGGGGCTTGCAACGGCGCCATCCTATCTGTGCCGCAATGACATCGTTCCGCCAGCAACGGTTTTTAGAGGCATTCTTCGAGAATCTCTGGGATTGGTCCGATTTGGAGAACAATGTCGCAGCCATGACATCGTCAAATACGATGGATTGCATCGCAGATGGCCGCGAGATGCGCCAGAATACCCGTGGCCCTGCTGCGCCCGTCAACCGCCGCGCGGCGCCTGCGCCGCAGCGCATCAGACGGCACCGCAGCGCCTTGCCCCCAGGCCCGGTGCCATAATCAATAGCAATGCCAACGCCGTTGCTGGCTGTCAGCCAGGCGCGGCCACCTTCACCCTATCCCAGGTTCTATGAAACGCCTCTGGCTTTTTTTCGCACAATCGGTCACCGTCTTGCTGGCCTTGTACTTTATCGTCGCCACCTTGCAGCCCGGCTGGCTGCAGCGCAACAACGCGGTACGCAGCAATGCCGGCATCGCGTTGATCGAGGCGCCGCAAAGCGAAGCCAACCGGGCCAGCGTCGCGACCAGCAGCTTCAGCCCCGCTGCCAAAAAAGCGTCGCCGGCGGTGGTCAGCATCAACACCAGCACGGCAGTGCGCCACCCGCGCGCCAATGACCCCTGGTTCCAGTTCTTCTTTGGCGACCAGGGCGTGCAGAACCAGGCGGGCCTGGGCAGCGGCGTAATCGTCAGCCCTGACGGCTATGTGCTCACCAACAACCATGTGGTCGAGGCCGCCGACGATATCGAAGTGACCTTGACCGATGGCCGCAAAGCCAAGGGCACGATCATCGGCACCGATCCGGAGACGGACCTCGCCATTCTCAAGATCAGCCTCGACAAATTGCCGGTCATCGTGCTGGGCAATTCGGATTCGGCCGAGGTCGGCGACCAGGTACTGGCGATTGGCAACCCCTTTGGCGTGGGCCAAACGGTGACCAGCGGCATCATCAGCGCGCTGGGCCGCAGTGAGCTGGGCATCAACACCTTCGAGAACTTCATCCAGACCGATGCGGCCATCAACCCCGGCAACTCGGGCGGCGCGCTGGTCGATGTCAACGGCAATCTGGTCGGCATCAACACGGCCATCTATTCGCGCTCGGGAGGCAGCATGGGCATTGGCTTTGCCATCCCCATCGCGCTGGCCAAGAACGTGCTCGACAGCATCGTGCGCGATGGCAAGGTCACCCGCGGCTGGATCGGCGTAGAGCCCAATGACCTGACACCCGAGCTGGCCGACACCTTTGGCGTCAAGGCCGACACCGGTGTGATCATCACCGGCGTGCTGCAAAGCGGCCCTGCCGCCAATGCCGGCATCCGCCCCGGTGATGTGATCACCCAGATCGGCGCGATGCCGGTGCACCATGTGCAAAGCCTGCTGACGGCCGTGGCCGCGCTGGTGCCCGGCACCACGTCCGAAGTGCAGTTGCGCCGGGGGGACCAGAGCCTGACCCTGCCGATCACTCCCGGCACCCGCCCGGTCAACAACCGCGCGATGCCCCAAGGCCGGCGTTAAGCGCTGGCGGGGTGCGCTGGCTGCGCCTTCGCCAGGGTCATGCATCCCACCGATGTGGAACCAGGCCGCCGAGCACTACCGCTGCGGCCAAGCCGCTCCAGCCCCCGTACCCCACAAATACCAAAGCCCCGGCTGAACCCAGGTCAGCATGGGGCTTTGGTGTATCTGGCGGGCTGGCAGTAATCAGGCTGCTGCGTCAGCGTCGCTCTCTTCTTCCTTCTTGGGCTGGTTGCGCGAGAACCAGGTGGCGCCCAGGATGCCGACCTCGTACAGAATGCACATGGGCACGGCCAGCGAAATCTGCGACAGCACATCCGGCGGGGTCACCACCGCCGCGATGACAAACGACAGCACGATGAAGTAGCCGCGGAACGACTTGAGCTTGGCAATCTCCACCAGGCCCAGGCGCACCAGCAGAATCACCACAATCGGGACCTGGAAGGCCAGGCCAAAGGCCAGGTAGAGCGACAAGATGGCCTCGACATACGAGGCGATATCGGGCGTGGCAGCCACGCTTGACGGCGTGAAGTGCTGGATGAAGCCAAACATGCGGTCGAGCACGAACAGCTGCACAAAGGCAATGCCGGCGTATGCCAGCAGGCTGCCAAAGAAGATCAGCGGCAGCGCAAACTTGCGCTCATGCATGTACAGGCCCGGTGCCACAAAGGCCCACAGCTGGTACATGATCCAGGGCAGTGCCAGCAAGATCGCTGCCATGCCCAGCACTTTGAGCGGGACGATGAAAGGCGAGAACACGCCAACCGCGATCAGCTTGGCGTCGGGCGGCATGTGCATCTTGATCGGATGGGCAATGAAATTCATCAAGCCATCAGGCCCCGGCCAGATGGCCAGCAGCACCACGGCGACGAGCACACCGCCAATGCTGTAGAGCAGCCTATCGCGCAGCTCCATCAGGTGCTGCACAAAGGGCTGCTCGGTGCCGGCCAGCTCGTCTTCTTTGGAAGGGGTTTCGGACATGGGGATATCAGTTGCGGATCAAGGCATCACCGGCGTGCAGCACCTGGAGGCAGGCTGCACCATCGCGGACCGGTGGAATGCCAGGGAGAAAACATGCCAACGCCCTGCCCCTGGAGCCTGATGCGTTGCGTGCGCCATCACAGGCCGGACGATGGCTTTTTGGGCCGGAAACGTGCCACGCGTGCCGCGCCCGACTGCACATGGGTGCGCACACCCGCTTGGTGCTTGTACCACTGGGGCGTCGCGCCGCGCTTTACGCGCCAGTTCTTGCGCGGGTGGTGGTAGACCGGCGCCACCGCCGATGCCGAGCCACTGTCATAGCTCTCGGCATAGGGATCTGCGGTGTAGAAGCTGTCGTCGCTGGCCGATGAAGCCAGGCCATTGGCCTGGTCGTTGAGGTTTTTCTCGAAGTCTGCCGAATTGGTGCGGATGGTGTTTTCCACATCCCGCGCGGCCGACTCGACGTTCTCTTTCATCTTGCGCAGCTCGTCAAGCTCCATCGAGCGGTTGACCTCGGACTTGACGTCGTTGACATAGCGCTGCGCCTTGCCCAGCAAGGTGCCCACCGTGCGCGCAACGCGCGGCAGTTTTTCAGGGCCGATGACGATCAGTGCCACCGCACCGATCAAGGCCATTTTGGAGATACCGAGATCAAACATTCCAGTCCCATCGAATGCACAGCAACGGTTGCTGCGGCTGGCCCGCAGCCCCAGCGGCGCGCATATCAGCCCTTGTTCTTGGCTTCTACGTCGATGGTGGAGTTCTTGTCAGCGACGGGCGACTGGCCCACCTGCTGTGCCGTGGTCGTCGTGGGGGCAGCGGGCGAGGCCGAGTCACTGCCGTCCTTGATGCCATCCTTGAAGCCCTTGACCGCACCACCCAGATCGGTGCCGATGTTCTTGAGCTTCTTGGTGCCGAACACCAGCACCACGATGAGCAGAACAATCAGCCAATGCCAAACAGAAAAGGAACCCATGAAATTCTCCTAGCGAATATGCACATTTTAGACGCCTTGGGCATCTACCAGTTTCGTAATACTGTCACAGGGCGAGGTCATCGCCGTTGGGCGGAGCCAGCGCTCAGCCCTTTTTCCAGGGCCGGGGGCCGCCCAGCAGGTGGATGTGCAGGTGGTGCACTTCCTGGCCGCCCTCCTCGCCGGTGTTGACCATCAGCCGGAAACCCCCTTGCGGATAGGGGTTGCAGCCGTTGTCCAGCGCCAGTTGCGGTGCCTTGGCCAGCATGCGGCCCAGCAACGGAGCATCTTCGGCACCGACCTGCGCCATCGACGGGATGTGCCGCTTGGGCACCATCAGCAAATGCACGGGAGCGGCCGGGTGGATGTCCTTGAACACCAGCATGTCCTCGTCCTCATGAACCTTGCTCGACGGGATTTGGCCGGCGATGATTTTGCAAAAAAGGCAGTCGGGATCGTGCATAAAATTCTTATCTCTCAAAACAACGGCGGCGCCGCAGCGGGCAGCCACCAGCACTGGGCACGGTACAAGCAGCAACCGTGCCAACCATCAGTAAATTACACCTTGAAGCCAGAACGCACACCGACATCGGCGCGGTGCTGGGTCAGCCAGTTCTCGCCGGACACACGGCCCCGCTCAAACAGTTCGCGCACAAAGGGCGCATCGGAGCGGTTCTTGCTGGACGCGCCATAGCTCTTGAGCACGGCACCCCCATCCACATGGTGCATCAGCATGTACTTGTAGCGTTCACGGTCCAGCTTGCCTTCATCGAGCAGGCGGCGCACAAAGCCCATCGCCCGCAACTCGGCCAGCAAGCTGGCGTTGAAGGTGATTTCATTGATACGGTCCATGATTTCCTGGACGTTGGTGGGCACCTCGTTGTACTCAATCGGGTTGAGCTGCACCAGCAGCACATCGCTGTTGCCGGTCTGGTAGATCAGCGGGTAGAGCAAGGGATTGCCGGAGTAGCCGCCGTCCCAGTAGTGCTGGTCCTTGATCTCGACCGCCTTGTACATCATCGGCAGGCAGGCGGAGGCCATCACCGCATCGGCGGACAAGCGCTTGCCACTGAACACCTCGCCCTTGCCGGTACGCACATTGGTCGCGCAGACAAACACCCGGGGGGCATTGCGGCCTTGCTCGTGCTGCAAAAAGTCGAAATCCACCACTTTCTCAAGCAGACGGCGCAGCGGGTTGATATCGAGGGGATTGGTCTGGTAGGGCGAGAGCCACTGGCTCATCATGTCCCAGATGGCCTTGCCAGCCATCGGCACGCCCGCCATCAGGCTGCCCATGGTACCCACGCCTTCCCAGAACTGGGTCAGGCTCTCCCGGGCCGATTCGCAGCCGGCCTCATGGGCCTTGCGCCGGTCTGTCTGGGTCGCTGCCGCCTTGCCATAGCCATAGGCCATCACGACGGCATTCATCGCGCCGGCACTGGTGCCGCTGATGCCCTCGGCCCAGAGGCTGCGGTCAGCCAGCAAGGCATCGAGCACCCCCCAGGTGAAGGCACCATGCGAGCCGCCGCCTTGCAAGGCCAGGCTGATCGGGGGGGTGTTTTCGTCCACCCCCTTGGAGCGCGGCAGGCGTTTGGGCGCTTCGGCTTCGACGGGCACCGGCTCTCCCGGCAGCGCTGGCGCTTCGGGCTGCGGCTCGGCGCTAGCCATGGATGGCCTGGTCTTTGTTCATTGCCAGCATGCCGCGCACGATGCGATAGAGGAACCACAGCGAAATCAGCGTCCAGGCAATCCAGCCAGGGACGAGGAACAGGATCCACAGCGGCGCGGTGACCACATACAAGATGCCGGCCCAGATGACGCTGCGAATGCGCCAGGAGAAGTGGCTTTGCTGCCAGGTGCCTTGCGCATCGCTGCGCTTGACCAGGTCGATCACCAGCGCAATCAGCAGCAGCACGATGCTGGCCTGCGCACTGGGCACCACCGCCGCCACTGCCACGATCAGGTGCAGCAGGTAGCTCACCCAGCCCCAGGTCTTGAGGCTTTCCATCGCGGCCGAATCCACAGTCTTCACGTCAACGACATCATTCATGCGGAACTCCCTTCTTCAGCTTCACGGTTTTTTACCTTGCGCATCGCCTTCTCTTCCAGACCACTGAGGCCTTCGCGGCGTACCAGTTCATTCACCACATCAGCGGGGCTCAGGCCATAGTGGGTCAGCGCAACCATCGTATGAAACCACAGATCGGCGACTTCGTACACCAGTTTGGAGGCGGGCGCTCCGTGGTCCACATCCTTGGCAGCCATCACCACCTCGGTCGCCTCCTCTCCCACCTTCTTCAAAAAGGCGTCGGGCCCCTTGTGCAGCAAACGGGCCACATAGCTGGCCTCGGGATCACCGCCATTGGCAGGTTTGCGCGACTCCAGCACTTCGGCCAGACGCATCAAGGCATCCGTTGAGGACATGGCAGCAGAGGGGGAGGTATCGGTCATATCGGAAATATAGCGAAGCAGCCGCAAAGGGCTGCAAAGGAAGGCGGATGCTGGACAGGGATTATTTGTAGATCGATTCCGGGTCTTTCAAGACCGGATCGACCGCTTGCCACTGGCCATCACGCAACACGCTGTAAAAACAGCTGTGGCGGCCTGTGTGGCAGGCAATGCCCGGCTCATGCCCCGTCTGGGTCACGCTCAGCAGCACCACATCATTGTCACAGTCAATGCGGATCTCGTGCACGGTCTGCACATGGCCGGACTCTTCGCCCTTGAACCACAGCTTGCCGCGCGAACGGCTGAAGTACACCGCCCGCCCCAGCTCGGCCGTGTGGGCCAGCGCCTCGCGGTTCATCCAGGCAAACATCAGCACATCCTTGGTGTGCTGCTCCTGCGCAATCACGGGCACCAGGCCCTGCGCATCCCATTTCACTTGATCGAGCCAGTTCATGCGGGGAATTGTCTCGCATTCAATGCAGTTGTGCGCACTGCAGGGAGAAAACAGCCCCCAATGCAACCGGCCCGGTGCAGCGAATGCAGCCGGGCCGGTGGGGTTGAGGGTCAAAAATGGTCAGTTCTGCCGACCACGGCCCTGGCGATGCGGCAGGGCCCTGCCTGCCAACAGCATCAGCAACAAGGCCACCAGACCCATCGCCCATGCGGCATTCACAGGCACTGCCTTGACGGCAGCTGGCGGTGTGCTGGTGAACACGGCGGACGCGGAGGCCTCGCTATTGGCCGCGACAGGGTCGTACACATCGCTGCTGGCGCGCGTGGTGATCGTGATGGCAGCCGTCGAGCTCGGCGTGAACTTGGTGGTACAGGTGACCGACTCACCCACCGCCAGCGAAGCGATCGGCGGGGTCGGCGTACACACGGTGACCGCACCGGTCGGTGCGCCGCTCACATCGCAGCGGGCATTGCTTGCCGTGGCGGGGCCTGCGTTGCGGCAGACCGAGGTCAGCGTGAACTCCACGCCCACCTTGGCATCGATGGTCGCAGGCATGCTCACCTGCATATCGGCCGCTTGCGTCGGCGTGCTCACCGAGCAGGCTGCACTGCAACTGCCTGGTGCACTGCTGTCCACAATATTGACCACATTCGGGCTGCTGACCGTGTCCTCCACGCGCACCGTGTACTCGAAAGCCACCGTGCCCGGTGCCTGAGCGCTACCGCCGGGCACCGTCACGGAACGGTTGCAGGTGCTGCGCGATGCGCCGCAACCCGCCGTCCACCCTTCGTCGGTACCGGCATAGCGGGTGCCCACAGGCACCGTCTCCGTCAGCACCGTCGAGCCCGGCGTACCGCCCGTGTTGCTGACCAGGACCTGGTAGGTCAGCTTGTCACCGGGCTTGATCACATAGCCGGCAGGCACGGGCGCATCGTTGACCTTCACCAGCACATTGCGCACTGTCACTGCCGAAGGCGTATTGCCGTTGACAGCCTGGGTGGCCGTGTTGTTTGCGGTGTTGCTCTCATAACTATCGGTTGCCGCCGTCATGCTGGCGCTGATGGATCCTTCAGCGGCCGTGAAGGTCGCTGTGCAGCTGATGCTTTCGCCCACTGCAAGCTGGGTGTTGGCACCGCAAGTCGCTGCAATGCTGTTGCCGCCGTTGTTCACGGTCATCACGCAGCTGGCATTCACCGCCTCCACCGGGCCGTTGTTGGTGCATTGGCCGGTGATGGTCACGCTGTCGCCAACCACCACGGCGCCAGATGGAATCGTCGTGATCTGCGCTTGCATGTCCGCGACCGCATTGGCCGTTTCCGCCGTGCAGCCACCGGCCGCGCAAGCGGCTGGCACATCGCTGGTCACCGTATTGATGATCTTGCCGCTGCTGGTCGCTGGCGCCAGCACTTCCACCGTGAACTGCACGGTCTGCTCGCCCGGTGCGCCTGCGCTCTGCGCGGGAACGGTCACACTTTGCGTGCACGTGCTGGCTGCTGCGTCGCAGGCATGGGGTGCCAGGCTCCAACCCTGGTCAGGGTTAGCGGCAGCGCCACCGACAAACCTGGTACCTTCCGGCACGGTTTCGGTCAGCTCCAGGGTGCTGGCGGTACCGCCCGCATTGGTCACCCGCAGGTGGTAGGTCAGCGTGTCACCGATCTTGGCTGCATAGTTGTCAGGGACTGCAGCACCGTTGACTTGCGCCAGGGTCTTGGCGATGTTCAGCTCGGCCGGCGTATTGACCTTGACGGTCTTCGTTGCCGTGTTGTTACCTGCAGCCGGGTCGTACAAGGTGTTGCTGGTCGCAACGCTGACTGCGTAGTCACCCGCATCACTTGGCGTGAACTTGGTGGTGCAGGTGATGCTCTCACCAGACTCCAAAGTGGCGGCTGGGCTCACAGGCGCGCAAGTGGTAACCGCATTGGCTGGCGCAGTCACGATGCAAGATGCGTTGAGCGCGCTTTGTGGGCCCTGGTTCTTGCACACGCTGGTGTAGACCAGTTCCACACCGGTGGTGCTGGTCGGTCCTGGCGTCACAGCCACGGTGGCCTGCATGTCTGCACGTTGCGTGCCGGTCGTTACCTGGCAAGCGCTGCAGCTGCCAACGCTGCTGGTGGCCGTGTTGACAATGGTGGCAGTGCTGCCAGGGCCCGCCACGGTGACGGTGTAGGTCACCGAGCTCGTTTGGCCCGCGCCCACTGCTACCGTCTGGTTGCAGGTGCTCGATGCTGCTGCACAACCGCCGCCCCAGCCCTCGCCCGTTCCCGTGTAGCTCGTGCCTGCTGGCACCGTCTGGCCCACATCAGTGCTGCCTACGGTGCCGCCGGTATTCGCAACCGTCACCGTGTAGGTCAGCACATCGCCGGGCTTGGCCAGATAACCAGCAGGGACAGGGTTACCGTTCACTGCGGTCAACACATTGGTGGTTACCAGGCTAGCCGCAGTGTTTCCCACCGTGGACTTGGTGTCGGTGTTGTTCGCCGTGTTGCTCTCGTAGCTTTGCGTAGTCGTATGGATGGTGGCGCTGATCGCACCTTCTACAGCCGTGAAGCTGGCCGTGCAGCTGATGCTTTCGTTCAATGCCAGATTCACATTGACACCGCAGCTTGCCGGGATGCTGTTGCCGCCGTTGTTCACGGTCATCTCGCAGCTGGCATTTACAGCGTCGGCGGGGCCCTTGTTGGTACAGACGCCAGTGATGGTCACGCTTTGACCCACCACCACCGCCGTAGCTGGGATGTCGGTGATCTGCGCTTGCATGTCTGCCACTGCGTTGTTGGTCTCCACCGAGCAGCTGGTGCCGGTACAAACAGCCGCCACATCGCTCAGCACGGTATTGGTGATCTTGCCGTTGCTGGTCGCTGGCGCAATCACTTCCACGGTGAACTCAACGGTCTTCTCACCAGCAGCACCTTCGGCACTTTGCGCTGGCACCGTCACGCTTTGCGTGCAGGTGCTGGCTGCTGCCAGGCAAGCCTCGGGCGCCTCGCTCCAGCCTTGGGTTGGATCGCTGCTGACGCCCACAAACTGGGTGCCCTCTGGCACGGTCTCGGTCAAGACCGTCGTGCCAGATGTACCACCCGTGTTGGTCACCAGCATCGCATAGGTGAGCTTGTCCCCGATCTTGGCTGCATAGTTCGCTGGCACAGCCGCGCCATTGACTTGCGCCAAGGTCTTGGTGATGTGCAGGTCTGCTGGCGTTCTGACCTTGACAGTGGCATTGGCCGTGTTGTTGCCTGGTGCCGCGTCGTACAGCGCATTGCTGGCCGTCACGCTCACGGCATAGTCATCGGCTGCACTTGGCGTGAGCTTGGTGGTGCAGGTGATGCTGGACCCCGAAGCAAGCGTTGCTGCTGGCGTCGTTGGCGCGCAAGTCGTCACGGCATTCGCGGGAGCAATTACCACGCAAGCTGCATTGATCGCACTCTGTGGACCGTTGTTCTTGCAGACAGCGGTGTAGACCAACTCAACACCTGTGGTGCTGGTCGCGCCTGGCGTCACGGTCACGGTAGCCTGCATGTCTGCCTGCTGCGTGCCGGTAGTCACCTGGCAAGCCGTGCAGGTGCCTACCGAACTGGTAACCGTGTCAACGATAGTTGCAATCGAGCCTGGGCTTGCCACGGTCACCGTGTACTGCAGCGTGCTGGTCTGGCCTGCGGCAACAGTGACTGGCTGCGCACACTGCGTGCCCGCTGCCGCGCATCCTGCGCCCCAACCTTGGCCGGTACCGGTGTAGGTCGTGCCTGCTGGTACCGTCTGACCCACTTCGGTGGAGCCAGCGGTACCGCCGCTGTTGGTAACGCTGACGGTGTAGGTCAGCACATCACCGGGCTTGGCCAAGTAATTGGCTGGCACAGGGCTGCCGTTCACTGCGGTCAACACATTGGTGGTTGCCAGGCTTGCTGGCGTATTACCTACCGTGGACTTGCTGTCCGTGTTATTGGTCTTGTCCGATTCGTAGCTTTGCGTTGCCGCGCTCACGCTTGCGCTGATGTCGCCTTGGGCTGCAACAAAGGTTGCCGAGCAGCTCAGGGTCTCATTGACAGCCAAGGTCTTGGCAGCATCGCAAGTGGCAGTGATGGATGCACCACCATTGCTGACCACCATGGCGCAGCTAGCGCTTGCAGCACTGGCGGGGCCATTGTTGGTGCAGACGCCCGTGATGGTCACGCTGTCACCCACCACCACGGCACCCGCTGGCATGCTGGTGATCTGCGCTTGCATGTCGGCAACCGCGTTTGATGTTTCCACACTGCAGTTGGTGCCTGCACAAGCTGTAGCCATGTCGCTAGCAACGGTGTTGGTGATCTTGCCATTCGTCGTAGCCGGTGCAACGACCTCTACGGTGAACTGAACCGTCCGCTCGCTGGCTACACCCTCGGCGCTTTGTGCTGGCACGTTCACGCTTTGAACGCAGGTGGTACCTGCTGCTTCGCATTTCTGAGGTGCCTCGCTCCAGCCTTGGGTTGGATCGCTGCTGACGCCCACAAACTGGGTGCCCTCTGGCACGGTCTCGGTCAGCACCGTCGTACCAGCAGTACCACCCGTGTTGGTCACCACCATTGCATAGGTCAGCTTGTCGCCAATCTTGGCGGCGTAGCCAGCAGTCGCATCGGCGCCATTGACTTGCACCAAGCTCTTGACGATGCTCAGCGCAGCTGGCGTGTTGACCTTGACGCTGCTGTTGGCAGTGTTGTTGGCTGGCGCTGCGTCGTACAGGTCATTGCCGGTAGCCACGCTGACTGCATAGTCACCAGCGCTGCTCGGCGTGAGCTTGGTGACGCAAGTGATGCTGTCGCCCGAAGCCAACGTAGCCGCTGGGCTGGTTGGCGTGCAGATTGCTGCCGATGCGCCCGCTGGTGCGCTCACCACGCAAGATGCGTTCAGTGCTGCTTGTGGGCCGTTGTTCTTGCAAACAGCGGTGTAGATCAGTTCCACACCGGTGGTGCTGATAGCGCCTGGCGTCACGGTCACAGCTGCCGCCATATCTGCCTGCTGCGTGTTGGTCGTCACCACACAGGTCGTGCAGGAGCCCACCGAGCTGGTAGCAGTGTTCACGATCGTTGGCGTGCTGCCCGGGCTGGACACAGTAACCGTGTAGGAAACCGTGCTGGTCTGACCGGCGCCGACACTGACTGGCTGCGCGCACTGCGTGCCCGCTGCCGTGCAACCTGCACCCCAGCCTTGGCCAGTACCGGTGTAGGTCGTGCCTGCTGGTACCGTCTGACCCACTTCGGTGGAGCCAGCGGTACCGCCGCTGTTGGTAACGCTGACGGTGTAGGTCAGCACATCACCGGGCTTGGCCAGGTAGCCAGCGGGCACTGGACTGCCATTGACCAAGGTCAGCACATTGGTGGTCGCCAGGCTCGCAGGCGTATTGCCCACCGTGGACTTGGTGTCTGTGTTGTTGGCCGTGTTGCTCTCGTAGCTTTGCGTAGTCGTATGGATGGTGGCGCTGATCGCACCTTCGGCGGCAATGAACGTCACCGAGCAACTGATGCTTTCGCTCATCGCCAGGTTCGCGTTTGCACCACAAGTCGCTGCAATGCTTGTGCCACCGTTGTTCACCGCCATCTGGCAGCTAGCGTTTACTGCATTCGCTGGGCCGCTATTGGTGCACACGCCAGTGATGGTCACGCTTTGGCCCACCACCACCGCCGTTGCTGGGATGTCGGTGATCTGCGCTTGCATATCAGCAACAGCGTTCGCCGTTTCCACTGCGCAGTTGGTGCCTGCGCAAGCAGTTGCCACATCGCTCAGCACAGTATTGGTGATCTTGCCGTTGCTGGTGGCTGGCGCAATCACTTCCACGGTGAACTCAACGGTCCTCTCACCAGCAGCACCTTCAGGGCTTTGCGCTGGCACCGTCACGCTTTGCGTGCAGGTGCTACCTGCTGCCTCACAAACCGGTGCTTGGCTCCAGCCCTGGCTTGGGTCGGCTGTAGTACCTACAAACTGGGTACCTTCAGGCACGGTCTCAGTTAGGACCGTCGTACCAGCAGTACCACCCGTGTTGGTCACCACCATCGCATAGGTCAGCTTGTCCCCGATCTTGGCTGCATAGTTCGCTGGCACAGCCGCGCCATTGACTTGCGCCAAGGTCTTGGTGATATGCAGGTCTGCTGGCGTGTTGACCTTGACAGTGGCGTTGGCCGTGTTGTTGCCTGGTGCCGCGTCGTAAAGATCATTGCTGGTAGCCACGCTCACGGCATAGTCACCAGCCACGCTTGGCGTGAACTTGGTGGTGCAGGTGATGCTGGTGCCAGAAGCCAAGGTAGCCGCTGGGCTGGTTGGCGTGCAGGTGGTTTGAGCGCCAACTGGGGCGGTCACTGCGCAAGCTGCGTTCAAAGCCGTTTGCGGACCATTGTTCTTGCACACGCTGGTGTAGATCAGTTCCACCCCTGTGGTGCTGGTCGCGCCTGGCGTCACTGTCACGGTAGCCTGCATGTCTGCCTGCTGCGTGTCGGTAGTCACCTGGCAAGCCGTGCAGGTGCCCACCGAACTGGTAACCGTGTCCACGATAGTTGCAATCGAGCCTGGGCTTGCCACCGTCACCGTGTACTGCAGCGTGCTGGTCTGGCCTGCGGCAACAGTGACTGGCTGCGCACACTGCGTGCCCGCTGCCGCGCATCCTGCGCCCCAACCTTGGCCGGTACCGGTGTAGGTCGTGCCTGCTGGTACCGTCTGACCCACTTCGGTGGAGCCAGCGGTACCGCCGCTGTTGGTAACGCTGACGGTGTAGGTCAGCACATCACCGGGCTTGGCCAGGTAGCCTGCCGGCACTGGACTGCCGTTCACTGCAGTCAACACATTGGTGGTTGCCAGGCTTGCTGGCGTATTGCCCACCGTGGACTTGGTGTCTGTGTTGTTCGCCGTGTTGCTCTCGTAGCTTTGCGTAGTCGCATGGATGGTGGCGCTGATCGCACCTTCGGCTGCGACAAAGGTCGCAGAGCAGCTCAGGTTCGCGCCCATTGCCAGGTCGGCATTGGCAGCGCAGGTGCCGGCAATGCTGGTGCCGGCATTGTTCACGGCCATGGCGCAACTGGCGTTCACCGCATCGGCGGGGCCGTTGTTGGTACAGGTGCCGGTGATGGTGACGCTTTGACCCACGACCACCGCCGTAGCGGGGATGGAGCTGATCTGCGCTTGCATATCAGCCACTGCATTGGCCGTCTCGACCGCGCAAGTACCGGAAGCACAGGCGGCAGCCACGTCGCTCGCCACGGTGTTCGTGATCTTGCCGTTGCTGGTCGCTGGGGCCAGGACCTTCACGGTGAACTGCACCGTCTGCTGACCGGGAACACCGTCCGGGCTCTGTGCAGGGACCGACACGGTTTGCGTGCAGATGCTGGCTGCCGCGTCGCAAGCTTGCGGAGCCTGGCTCCAGCCTTGGCTCAGGTCTGGCGCGTTGCCGCCGACAAACTGGGTGCCCTCCGGCACGGTCTCGGTCAAGACCGTGGTGCCAGCGGTGCCGCCGGTGTTGGTCACCACCATCGCATAGGTCAGCGTATCGCCGATCTTGGCTGCGTAATTGGCAGGCACAGCCGCGCCGTTGACTTGCGCCAGGCTCTTGACGATACGCAGGGCTGCTGGCGTGTTGACCTTGACGGTCGCCGTTGCGCTGTTGTTGCCCGTTGCGGGGTCGAACAAGGTGTTGCTGGTGGCAACGCTCACAGCGTAGTCACCCACCACACTCGGTGTGAGCTTGGTGGTGCAGGTGATGCTGGAGCCGGAAGCGAGCGTTGCAGCCGGACTGGCGGGTGTACAGGTCGTTGCGGCGCCAGCAGGAGCGCTCACCGTGCATGCGGCGTTCAGGGCCGTTTGCGGGCCATTGTTCTTGCAGATGCTGGTGTAGGTCAGCTCCACACCCGTCGCACTGGTGGTGCCTGGGCTGACCGAGATGCTCGCCTGCATGTCTGCCCGCTGTGTATCGGTGCTGACCTGGCAAGCGGTGCAGGTGCCTACCGAGCTGGTGGCGGTATCAACAATCGTTGCCGTGCTGCCTGGGCTGGCGACGGTGACGGTGTACTGCACGGTGCTGGTTTGGTTTGCTCCGACTGGCACGGTTTGCGTGCACTGCGTGCCCGCATCCGTGCAGCCTGCGCTCCAGCCTTGGCCGCTGCCCGTATAGGTGGTACCGGCAGGTACGGTCTGGCCCACGTCGGTGGAGCCTGCCGTGCCACCGCTGTTGACGACGGTCACCGTGTAAGTCAGCACATCGCCGGGCTTGGCCAGGTAGCCGGCAGGCACCGGGCTGCCATTGACCGATGTCAGCACATTGGTGGTTGCCAGGCTTGCCGGCGTGTTGACCGCGAGGCTATGGCTTGCGCAGAAGGTGGTGGCGCTGTTCACACAGGTGGCACTGGGATCCGCGCCAGGAGCGCCTGAGCCCGTAGGGTTGGTCGCCGCGTTGTTGACCAAGGTTCCGCCGGCATTTGGCAAAGTGACGGTCAGTTGCACAGTGGCAGATGCGCCTGCGGCGACCGGACCCGCCACGGTACAGGTCAGCAGGGCTGCGGCACTGCTGGGCAGCGTGCCGCAGCTGGCACCGCTGACCGAGGTAGCTACCACGCCTGCGGGCAGCTGGTCCTTGATGATCGGGTTGCTGCCGGTAACGAGCTGGCCGCTGTTGCTCAGGGTCAGCGTGTAGACGTAGCTCGAGCCGGTCAGCGCGGTGGCCGCACCGGTCTTGCTCAGGCTGACATTGGCAGGGGTGCTGGATGCGGTGGTCGCGCTGGCACACACCACATTGGCGGCATTGGTACAGGCCGGGCCAGGATCCACACCGGGGTTGCCGCTACCCGATGGATGGGTAGCCGCATAGTTGACGACATTGCCGCCGCCGCTGGGCATGGTCACCGTCAGCTGGATGCTGGCAGTTCCGCCATCGGCCGCAACCGGATCGGCCACGGTGCAGCTCAGCAACGCGCCAGCAGCGCTGGGCAAGGTGCCGCAGTTGGCACCGGTGACGGCGGTAGCCACCATGCCAGGGGCCAACTGGTCGCGCACCACCAGGTTGGAGGCGGTGGCGGTCTGGCCGCTGTTGCTCAGCGCCAGCGTGTAGACATAGCTGTTGCCAGCCACAGCGGTAGCAGCGCCGGATTTGACCAGGCCGACATTGGCGGGTGTCTTCACAGCCACCGCCCCTGTGGTCGGATCGCATGCGTCCGTCGTAGTGGCCGCGGTACAACTGGGGTCACCACCACCGCCCAAGTTGGCGGTGTTGGCAGCGCCCGTGCTGGTGGCCGACAGTGCGACAGAGACGGGAATGGTCACGACATAGCTGCCGTTGGCCAAGCCGCTGGCCAGTTGGCACGCGCCAATGGTGCTGCCGCTGGTGCTGCAACCGCTCAATGTGGCACCGCCACTGACGGTGGGCGCGCCGGACAGGGTCACACCGGTGGGCAGGCTGTCGGCAATGCTGATGGCAGCGGTGGTGGGGCCATTGGCCACACCGATGGTGATGCGGTAGCTTTGGCCGCTGGCACCGGCGACAAAGCTGCCCGGCGATGCGGCCTTGGTCACGCTGAGCTTGGGATAGACCGGCGTGTTGGTGAATGTGCAGCTGATGTCATCGCCGGCTTGGGGCACCACGGTGATGGAGGTACCGGTGCCCGATCCGACGCTGGTGCCACCCGCAGTGGCATTGGTGCAGCTGTAGGTCGTGGTGTAGCGGGCCAGATTGGTGGCAGGCGTGCCGGCAGCGGTTTCGGTCAGCAGGTAGCTGGTGCCTGCCGTCGCAGTGGTCGGGCCTGCCGAGGCCGTGGTTTGCGTACCGGTGGTCGTCGCACTGGGGCCACCGTTGCTGATGCCGACCGTGAACTGGTCGGTGCTGAGAAGGCGGCCGGCGACCACCGTATTGACCGTCAGTCTGGGCGCAATGGCGGTGTTGCTGAAGGTGCAGCTGATGTTGTCGCCCGCCTGGGGCGCCAGGCTGAAGCTGGTGCCCGTGCCCGACGGCATCACGGTACCTGCAACGCCGGCATTGCTACAGCTGTAGCTGCTGGTATAGCGCGACAGATTGGCGCCGGCCAGCACGGATTCGCTCAGCGTGTAGCTGGTGCCGGCGGTCGCTGTGAAGACCGTGGTGCTGGCCGTCGTGCTGGTGCCGGTGGTGGACGCCGAGGGGCCGCCATTGCTGATGGCCACCGTGAATTGGTCGGACGCCAAGGCCCGCGAAACAATCGATTTGGCCAGCGTCAGACGGGGCGCAATCGGCGTGTTCGTGAACGTACAGGTAATGGCATCGCCCGCCTGCGGCGTCAGCGTCAGCGTCGTGCCAGTGCCTGGCGCTACCGCAGTGCCGCCGGCCGTGGCATTGGTACAGGCGTAGCTGGTGGTGTAGCGCGCCAGATTGGTCGTGCCCGCAGCGGTCTCGCTCAGGACGTAGCTGGTGCCCGGCGTCACCGCAAAGCCGGCAGTGCTCACACTGGTGGCGGTGCCCGCCGTCGTCGCACTGGGGCCACCATTGCTGATGCCGACGGTGAACTGGTCCGTGCTGGCAGCGCGGGCATTGACACTGGAGACCACCGTCAACGTGGCCGATGGCACCACCGGAACGGAGTCGGTGGCACAGCCTGCGGTAGGCGTGTTGAGCGCCGTACAGGCGGCGGCGGTGGTGCTGGTGGGGTAGCTGCTGGTGCTGGGGTCGGTATTGTCGGTACCCACCTGCGCCTTGTTGACCAAGGTGGTGCTGGTCGTAGCCGAGACCGTCGCCGTCACCGCGATGCTGGCCGACGCATTGGCGGCCAAGGCACCTGCCGTGTTGTTGCAGGTCAGCACATTGCTGTCGGCGCCGGAGCCCATTGCACAGCTAAAAATACCCTGCGTCGCAGCGACCGTGACATTGCTGAGCCCGGCAGGGAACACATCCACCACCCGCACGGTATTGGCCAGGGCTTCCGCGCCCGTGTTGGCAACCGTCAGCGTGAAGGCGACCGCCGCCCCCGGCGCCTTGGATTGCGGATCGGCATGGGTCTTGGTCAGCCGCAGCGTCGGCGGTGTCTGCGCCGTGTTCAGATCAATCGCGCAACCCGCCGGAATGCTGTTGTTGGTACAGGCATTGACCTGGTCCGCAGTGGGCGCAGCGGTGGCCAGCGTGGCATCACCACCGCCCCCGACGCGCGCCTTGTTCATGTACTGGGTGCCACTGGTCATCGCACCCGCATTGGCGAGCAGGCTGAACTGGCTCACACCACCGGCCGCAATCGGCGCGGCAGATGTACAGCTCACTTCGGTGGCGCTCAGGCGCGTGCAGGTCCAGTCCGCCGCATTGGCGCCCGTCTTGGTCAACGTTGCGGGCCAGTTCATCGGGCCCGGCAGCACATCGCGGAAGTTGATCGTGCCCACCGAGGCGGTATCGCCGGTGTTGCTGACGCGGAATGCATACGTGGTCGTGCCTCCGACGTAGATGCCGAAACGGCCATCGTCCTTGGTCAAGGACAGCTGCACGCGCTTGACCGCATCGGTGTCAGCGGCGCAGCCCGTCGCGATTTCCGATGCGATCGCAGGAGAGCAGCTTTGCGTGGACGCGACCGTCGGCGCGTTGGGCTTGCTCGAATCGCTGCCACCGCCAACGCTGGCGAGATTGACCAAAGCGCTGGGCGCCGTGCTCGCAATCGACACCGGCAGCGATATCGCGGCACTGGCACCTGCGGCGATCACCGAACTGGTCGTGCAGCTGACACTGTTGCTCGACGAGGTGTAGCTGCAGCTGAACACCCCGCTGGTAAAGCTCGCCGCGCCGGTGTAGGCCATGCCGGTGGGCAGTGCATTCACCACGGTGACGGTGCCGGCCGTGGGCGCATTGCCCACGTTGTTGACCGTCAGCGTATAGGTTGTGGTGCCGCCTGCCAGCACCACGTCGGTGTTGTCGGTGTTGGTCAGGCTCAGCAGCGGCGAATTCACCGCATCCACATCCAGCGCGCAGCCTGCGGGGGACTGGTTGCCGGTACAGGCATCCACGGCAGCTTCGGTGGGCGCCGTGCTGTGGAGGGGATCGCCTCCGCCGCCGATCTTGGCCTTGTTGGTAGCCGTGGGGCCCGTCGCCGAGAGCAGTCCGATATTGACGGTCACCCCGAACACGCTGCTCCCTGCAGCGGGAATCGCGGTAGCGCTGGTACAGGTGATCAGGCGCGATCCGGCAGCGCCAGAGCAGCTCCAGTTGGCGGCATTGGCGCCCGTCAACGGCAGCGAGCCAGCGGGAATGGTCACACCCTGCGGCAGTTTGTCCACGATGGTGACCGTGCCTGTGGTGGGGGACGCGCCCACATTGCTGGCCGTCAGCGTGTACGTGGTTTGCCCGCCCGCATTGACGATGTTGACGCCATTGCTCTTGGTCAGGCGCAGGTCAATCGCACAGGAGGCACCCGGCAAGGTGCCAGGAACGTTCGGCGACTGGAACGAAGCGATGCCCCCTTGGTTGCCAAAGGCGCCGTAGTTGTCGGTGGTGCCATTGGTGGTGTAGCCGGGTGTACCGCCATTGATCGTGGTAGTGACCGACATGCTGGACGGAGAGAAGGCGATGAAGCCGCCACCGCCGCCGCCGCCAGGGCCATGGCGGTTGGCAGCATTGGTCTGGTTGCCCGCCCAGGCGTTGCCGCCATCCCCGCCACTGGCATCGATCACCGCAGATCCGCCTTCGACCGAGTGGATGATGACCGAGCCACCCGCACCGCCGCCGCCAGCGGCATCGTTTTGCACGTTGTAGCCATTGGCACCACGCACGTCGATCACACCAGTGCCGGTAACGCTCTGCGCACGCAAGATGACGATGCCGCCGCCCGAAGCGCCGGAAGAGCAGTGCCCGCCCGTGTCCGCGCAAGCAATGCCGTTGTTGCCATAGGCATTGTTATCGGCAGTGCCGTCATTGGTGCCACCAGCGCCGCCGCCGCCGCCGAGGAAAATGCGGTTGAAAGCGGTGGTGCCCACATAGCCACCGCCGCCTCGGCCCCCGCTGTCGACCAGCGGGTAGTTCCAGGGCCGGCCGCCCACGCCACCGGCGGCATAGTTACCGCCGCCCCCGCCGCCGGAGTTGTACTGGTTGTTGTTGGTGCCAGCCGGAGCACCATCGGCTCCGCCACCACCGGCATTGCCGGGGGCGCCTCGTGCACGTGAACCGCCGGGATAGCCTTCGGCGGTGTTATCCACCGAATTAATACCCCCCGAAGCCACTGCGTTGACCAGCTTGGAGCCATAAGCCGTGACCTTGTTGGCCAGATACCGCGGAGTGCCGGCAATACCTTCCCCTTTGCCTCCACCACCGCCTGCGCTGCTGTAGTCACCCATCCAGTCATCGCGCGAGCCACGGCTCGCGCCATTGCTGCCTACGGCGCCGCGAAAGCCTTTGCCTGCAAGGAAGATCGCCCGGTTGGCCTGGTTCTCCACCGTTGCGCCGTTGAGCGTCAGCACATCACGGGCATCGATGGCCACGACCCCGCCGGTAGCGCCGTTCCATGGCGGCGCAGTCACCCCGCTGACGGACGCACTGGTGTACTGCGGCACGCGCACGATCTGGTAGGTCTTCTGACCGGAGGTGGCGGTCGCCGCCGCATTGCGGTAGGTGTTGGTCAGTGCGGGCGAAAAGCTCACCACCCCGGACGACACAGAGACGACACGGACAAATTCATACAGGCCGGTGCTGCCGACACTGGTCGAGCCCTGGCCGCCGCTGCCACCACTGCCATAGGCACTGGAATTGACCGCGTTGATGCTCGCATCCTGCATCTGGATGACCAGCAACAAATCATTGGCGGCCAGGGTTTTGTTGGCGGCACCGGTTCGCTGGGTGCCCAAGGTCAGGCTGGTGCTGCCAGCAGCCAGTGTCGAAGCGCCGGCGCCCGGGAAGTAATCATTCACCACCCCGGTGGCCGCCCCTGCCCCATCGTTGCCAGGTGCCGCGCACATCTGCGCCCAGACGCCGAAGGGCAGAAGCAGCGATACCACCAGCAGCACCGCGCGTGCGTGCAACCAACGAAAGTGAGACAGGCAGGACGATCCCTGCGCAACGCATATCCCAAACACCGACATAGCCGACGACTCCCCAGCCCTTAGACAGCGCCGCTAGATACAGTTAGCGACACTTTTCATAGTTCAATTGCAATTGCCGACGGTCTTGATATACGAATCTTCCCAGACAACCGAAACAAACTGTGACCAAAATTAGATAGATCGGGTTTATAGCATCTTGCGTTTAATGAGTGTGTGTCAACTTTAGAAACATTGTCAAACATTGCAAATCAAGGTTTGTGATCGAGAAAATCAATCATTTTTATAGAATTGCAGATCATTAATGACGAACGGCTCTGCGCAGCTGGCAAGGGACGTTCACGGCGAAGTACCGGAAAAATGCAGGCATGGGTCCGGCTTGCGGAGATGCCGGGCCCTGGCCCGACACTGCCGTCCCAGCACGCAGGAAAAACCCGGGAAGATCTGATGGCGCAGCTGTCAGCCGCGCTTGACTGGTGAACGTGGACGGGCGTGGAAAGGCGAAGCGCGGCCGATGGGCGCTCCGCTGCTGCTGGGCTGCTGGCGAGTGCGTCTGCCGGAAAAGAGCCCGCTCTCAAGCATGGCTAGCGGGCCGGTGCACGCCAGGGATGCGGGCCGAAGAGCCTCTGGCGAGCACCCGAATCCGAGGCGGTGAGGCCCCGAGGCCGGTGCTGGCCGGCTGGACCTCCCCGGCCGGACCTTCCCGGCCAGATCTAACTACCTACCCTGGGGAACGCCATTCCCCAAGCGCGCCGAGGGCATTGCAACGCTGCGGGGACCGGCGTTGAAAGCAGAAGGGGCTTGTCAGTCTTACAGACGCACGGGAATACCGCGCTCGCGCATACGCTCCTTGGCTTGCTGCACGGTGAATTCGCCGTAGTGAAAGATGCTGGCCGCGAGGACGGCATCGGCGCCGCCTTGCTGCACGCCATCGGCCAGGTGGTCGAGATTACCAACGCCACCGGAGGCAATCACCGGCACACCGACGGCATCGGCGACTGCACGGGTCAAGGCCAGGTCAAAACCGGATTTGGTGCCATCACGGTCCATGCTGGTGAGCAAAATCTCCCCGGCACCGCGCGCGGCCATGTCACTGGCCCAGCGGATGGCGTCCAGGCCGGTATTCTTGCGTCCGCCATGGCTGTAGACATCCCAGCCCTCTCCGCGTTCGATGACATCCTGGCCTTGGCGGCGCTTGGCATCAATGGCCACGACGATGCACTGCGAGCCGTAGCGGTCGCTGGCGGCATTGATGACGGCCGGGTCGGCAATGGCCGCCGAGTTGAAGCTGGTCTTGTCGGCGCCGGCGTTGAGCAGCCGACGCACATCGGCCACCGTGCGCACACCACCACCGACGGTCAGCGGAATGAAGACCTGGCTGGCCACCGCTTCGATGATCGGCAAGATCAGGTCACGCCCATCGCTGGTCGCGGTGATGTCGAGAAAGGTCAGCTCATCGGCGCCCTGCGTGTTGTAGCGCGCCGCAATCTCCACCGGGTCGCCGGCGTCGCGCAGTTCGACGAAATTGACACCTTTGACGACGCGGCCGCCAGTGACGTCCAGGCAGGGAATGATGCGTTTGGCAAGCATGGAGGATCTCGTTGCAGATGGAAGCGGTGGCGATGGCGCCAGACGGGCAAAACAATAACACGCCCAGCGCCGGGACGCAGCCTGCGGGCAAGAAAAAAGCCTGGCGCTGGGTGCGGCCAGGCTGGTCCTGCAGCGCCTGTCAATGCACGCTGCGGCCTACACCAATCTGCCAGCGCCAGACGTCTTCCATCATGCGGTCCAGCCCCAGCTGGGGTTGCCAGCCCAGCTCGGCGCGGGCGCGCGAAATATCGGCCCAGCAGTGGGCCGCATCGCCTGCCCGGCGTGCACCAATGCGGAAAGGTACCGCGCGGCCATTGGCATGCTCGAAAGCGCGCACCAGACCCAGCACCGACGTAGGCTGGCCCGATCCAATGTTGAAGCGCGACAGGCCCGGATGGCTGCGCAGGTACGGCAAGGTCGCCACATAGGCCCGGGCCAGGTCCATCACATGCAGATAGTCGCGTATGGGCGTGCCATCCGGTGTGGGGTAATCGCCGCCGTAGATGCGCAGACCATCGCGCTTGCCGGCAGCGACCTGGGCCAGGTAAGGCGCAACATGGGAGGACATGCGCGGCGGGTCTTCGGCGATCAGGCCGCTGTCATGGCAGCCCACCGCATTGAAACTGCGCAGCAAAGCCATGCGCCAGCGCTTGGGCGAGGCCTCATCGAGGCTGCTGAGCACCTGCTCGACCATCAATGCGGTCTGGCCGTAGGCGGTGCTGACCGACAGCGGTGCATCCTCTCGCACAGCCACCGGCGCTGGATCGCCGTAGACCACCGACGACGACGAGACGATCAGGTTTCGCAGCCCTGCGGTCTGCATCGCGCGCAACAGACCAATCGTGCCCGAGACATTGTTGTCGTAGTAGCGCAGCGGCTCACGCGCGGCATCCGCTGATGCAGTGAGAAAGGCGCTGTGGATGACGGCATCGAAATGCTGCTCGTCGAACAGCTGCTCGAGCACGGTCACATCACGCACATCGGCATCGATACACGGCGGTGTGAACCCCAGGATTTTGGCCAGCCGCGTAATGACCGAACGCCTGGCATTGCTGAAGTTATCCAGAATCAAGAACGGCATGCCGGCTTCGGCCAGCGCAATGCAGATATGAGAGCCAACATAGCCGGCTCCGCCAGTCACGAGTATCACAGGGGGCTTTCAAAGAGGTCTCGCAGAATGCGCTATCCAAGGCTCCTATAGCTGCAGGCATCCTGACCAAGCGTACATTGTCCAATAAGCCAAACTTATGTAAATCGCTTACCAGTCAACATAAGCTGCTGCCGGTAACAACTAGCATTTGTTGACATTCTTCAAATTTGTAGTCAACACATCGACTTAAAAGCGGGGTGTAGTCCAGGTCCCACAGCCCCAACACCAGCAAACCACTGAGGCAGTATACAAACTGTTTCAATTGACACAGCCATAAAAAAGGCCACCGGTCGGTGGCCTCGCAAAACAGCGCCGCTGACGCGGGGCCCGCCCCTGGTCAGAGGCTGTCGCTGAGCTCGTCAGCCCGCTCCTGTGCCGCTGCAAAATCCAGATCGCCGGTATAGATCGCGCGGCCGCAGATGACGCCTTCCACCCCTTCGGGTTCGGCCTTGCACAGCGCTTCGATATCCGCCATGCCCGACAGACCTCCGGAGGCAATGACCGGAATCTTGATCGACTGGGCGAGCTTGATGGTCGCTTCCATATTGATGCCGCTGAGCATGCCGTCACGGCCGATGTCGGTGTAGATGATGGATTCCACCCCCCAGTCCTCAAAGCGCTTGGCGGTCTCGATGACCGAATGCTGGGTGATCTTGCTCCAGCCGTCGGTCGCGACCATGCCGTCCTTGGCATCGAGGCCGACGATGATGTGGCCGGCGAAAGCCGTACAGGCGTTCTGCAGGAAGCCCGGGTCCTTCACGGCAGCGGTGCCGATGATCACGTACTGCATGCCGGCATCGATGTACTTCTCGATGGTGTCCAGATCGCGGATACCGCCGCCGAGCTGCACGGGCAGCTCGTCACCGAACTCCTTGAGGATGGCCTTGATGACCGGCAGGTTCTTCGGTTGGCCGGCAAAGGCGCCATTGAGATCCACCAGATGCAGGCGGCGCGCGCCGGCATCGTACCAGCGGCGCGCGACCGCAACCGGGTCTTCACCAAAGGTGGTGGATTGGTCCATATCGCCTTGCTTGAGGCGCACGCAGTGACCGTCCTTGAGGTCAATCGCAGGAATGAGCAGCATGGTAGTGAGGCTGGCGGTTGTCGGTGAAAGGATTAAGGGTTCCAGTGCAGAAAGTTGCGGTAGAGCGCCAGGCCCTGGTCCGCACTTTTTTCCGGATGAAACTGGGTCGCGAAGAGGTTGTCGCGGCCGATGGCGCAGGCAAAGCGCTCGCCGTATTCAGCCCAGCCGTGGCACTGGGCATCACTGGCGGGGGCCGCATAAAAGCTGTGGACAAAATAGAAATAGGACTGGTCGGGCACGCCCTGCCAGACCGGATGCGGCTGGCCGCCATGGGCTTGTTGCTGCACCTGGTTCCAGCCCATCTGCGGCACCTTGTAACGGCTGCCATCGGCCTGGGTGCGGCCCGCCAGCTGGAACTTGCGCACCTGGCCGGCAATCAGGCCCAGGCCCGGGGTGTCGCCCTCTTCGCTGTGGTCCAGCAGCATCTGCATGCCCACGCAGACGCCGAACATCGGCTTGTTGCGGGCCGCTTCCAGCACGCTGTCCTGCAGGCCGGAGGCCTTGAGCTCGGCCATGCAGTCGCGCATGGCGCCCTGGCCTGGCAACACGATGCGGGTGGCAGCACGCACCACATCGGGGTCGGCCGTCACCACCACGGCCACGGACGAGCCCGCAGCCGCCGCCTGCACGGCCTGTGACACCGAGCGCAGATTGCCCATGCCGTAGTCCACCACGGCAACGGTATTGGATGAAGTTGTCATAGCAAGAATGGAGTGTAGCAACTGCCGCCAACGGCAGCTTACAGCGAGCCCTTGGTCGACGGTATCACGCCAGCCATGCGGGGATCATGCTCCAATGCGAAACGTAGTGCGCGCGCAAAGGCCTTGAAGATGGTCTCGCACTGGTGGTGGGCGTTGAAACCCTTGAGGTTGTCGATGTGCAAGGTCACGCCGGCATGGTTCACAAAGCCCTGGAAGAACTCGTACACCAGCTGCGTGTCGAGCTGGCCAATGCTGCCGGCGGTGAATGTCACATCCATGTGCAGACCCGGGCGGCCGGAGAAATCGATCACCACGCGGCTCAGCGCCTCATCGAGCGGCACATAGGCATGGCCATAGCGGCGGATGCCTTTTTTATCACCGATTGCCTTGGCAAAGGCCTGGCCCATCGTAATGCCGATGTCCTCGACGGTGTGGTGGCCGTCGATGTGCAGGTCCCCTGCGCATTCGATGTCCAGATCGATCAGGCCATGGCGCGCGATCTGGTCGAGCATGTGGTCCAGAAAGCCGATGCCCGAGTTCAGACGGGCCTGGCCCGTGCCGTCGAGGTCGACACGCACCTGGATGCGGGTCTCGGCAGTGTTGCGCGCCACCTCGGCCGTGCGGTGCAGCGGCGTGGCGGACGATGGGGTGGGCACCAGATGGTTCATAGAGACTCCTTGAGCGCCGCCAGCATGCGGGCATTTTCTTCACGGGTACCGACGGTCAGCCGCAGGCACTGGGCCAGCAACGGGTGCATGGCCGAGACATTCTTGACGAGTACGCCACGCGCCTTCATCGCCGCCTGGGTCTTGCCCGCATCGTCCACGCGCATCAGAACCATGTTCGCTTCCGACGGCCAGACCTTGCGCACGCCGCTGAGCGCCTGCAGCGCGTCGATCAGCGGCTGGCGTTCTGCCCGGATGGCGCGCGCCTGCTCGGCATAGAGCGCCTCGTTTTCCAGCGCAAAAATCGCCGTCTCGCAGTTGAGCACACTGATGTTGTAGGGCGGGCGCACCTTGTCGATCTCGTTGACGATGACCGCCGGCCCCACCAGGTAGCCCAGGCGCGCACCGGCCAGGCCGAACTTGGACAGGGTGCGCATCAGCAGCACATGGGCGTTGCGCACAGGATCGGCGCGCATCTGGTCGATCCAGCTGCGGCTGGCAAAGGGCTGGTAAGCCTCGTCCATCACCACCAGGCCGCCCACATCGGCCACCGCATCGATGACAGCCTGCACCTTGTCGTCATCCCACAAGGTGGCAGTCGGGTTGTTGGGGTAGGCGATATAGGTGATGGCGGGCTGTTGCGCAGCAATGGCGGCCTGCATCGCAGGCACATCGAGGTCAAAGTCTGCTGTCAGGTTGACGCCCACAAAGTCCAGCCCCTGCAGTTGGGCCGACATCGGGTACATGACAAAACCCGGCATCGGCGCGAGCATCTTGGCGCGTCCGCCGGCATGGGGCTGGGCCGTGGCCAGCGCCAGCAAGGTGATGATCTCGTCGGAGCCATTGCCGAGCAGCACGGCCGTGCCCGTGGGCGCGCCCACATAGTCGGCCAGCATTTTCTTGAGCGTCTCCAGGCGCTCGCCCGGGTAGCGGTTGATCTCCAGCGCGCCCAGCCGCTCGCCCAGCTTGCGCTGCAGTGCATCCGGCAGACGGTAGGGGTTCTCCATGGTGTCCATCTTCAGCAGACCCTTGGAATCTTGCACATGGTAGGCCTGCATGGCGCGCACATCGGCGCGGATGCGTTGCAAGGCCTGCAGAGACTTGTCTTGAGACGTCATCGGATCACTCTTTCACATCAGAAACATTCAACCCTGGCCGTGGGCCGGTGCGGCTTGCCGCAACGGGTGCACGATGGTGACCCCGCCAAACTCGGCGCCATGGGGCAGGTAGAGGCTGAGCATCTGCTGGCAGCCACTGTGCTGGGCGCAGGCCACCGCCAGACAATCGCCAAAGTCCAACGCATGGCGCGCCTGCACCGCCCACGCGGTCTCCAACGTGGCGGCATCGGTCTTCCACGGCGTCCAGCTTTGGTAGCGGCGGATGGCAGCACGTGCATCGCCTTGGGGCATGGGGCTGGCCGCCGTCGTGACCTGGTCGTAGAACTCGCTCAGCACCTGGTTGCCGGTGCGGCCGGTACGGGTGCTCCACAGCACATCCAGCCAGTCCAAGGTGGCCTGGTAGAGCGCGGCGTCCGAGACATTCTCTGCGGCGACCAGCACCGAGGTATCGACAAACACGGTGCTCATGCGCCCTCCTGCCCAGTCTTGCGGCGGCCGCCGATGGTGCGTGCCGCAGCTGCGCCGGCCGGGGGCATGGCGCCGCCTTGCCAGCTGCGCTCGTCCGTGCGCCAGGCGAGATAGGCGCGTTCATAGGCGTCCTCGCGCTGCTGGAGCTCAGCCATAAAATCCCCTACCATGCGCGAGACGCTGGTGCCGCGCCGCGCGGCCTCGACCCGGGCCCATTCCAGCACGCTGTCTTCCACAGTGATGGTGAGATTTTTCATGGCGCCGATTTTACACGAAATTCGTGCAACACGAATTTCGTGTCTCTAATCCAGACTGCAGCAATCGGGCGCTGCGGCCACTATCATCAAGGTCTGAGCCATGCCACTTCTCACCGACCTCCTCCCGCAAGCCGCCGCATCGACCGATCTGGCGGCTTTGACGCACTTGCTGCAGCAGCACCGACCCTGGACCGTGCTGACCGGCGCTGGCGTCAGCACCGGCAGCGGCATCCCCGATTACCGCGATGCGCAAGGCGCCTGGAAGCGCCCCGCCCCGGTGCGCTTTCAGGATTTCATGGCCGAGACGCTCACGCGCCAGCGCTACTGGGCGCGCAGCCTGATCGGCTGGCCGGTGTTCTCGCAGGCCCAGCCCAATGCCGCGCACCAGGCGCTGGCCCAGCTGGAGCAAGCCGGTTATGTCCAGGCGCTCATCACCCAGAATGTCGATGGGCTGCACCAGCGCGCGGGCAGCCAGCGGGTGGTGGACCTGCATGGCCGGCTGGACCAGGTGGTCTGCATGGGCTGCGGCCAGCACCTGGCGCGCGCGGACTTCCAGCACCAGCTGATCGACGCCAACCCCGATTGGCGCCACTTGAGTGCCAGCGCCGCCCCCGATGGCGATGCCGATCTGGCCGGTGTGGACTTTGCCGCTTTCCAGGTGCCGGCTTGCCCCGCCTGCGGCGGCATTCTCAAGCCGGATGTCTTCTTCTATGGCGAAAATGTTCCGGCCGCGCGCAGGCAGGAGGCCATGGAGCATCTGGCCGCCAGCGGCGCGCTGCTGGTGGTGGGCAGCTCGTTGATGGTGTATTCCGGCCTGCGCTTTGTGCATGCCGCCAAGCAGGCCGGCATGCCGGTGGCGGCCATCAACCTGGGCCAGATGCGCGATGACGCGCTGCTGGACCTGAAGCTGGCACAGCCCTGCGCGCCCGCGCTGCGCAGTCTGGCCGAATGGCTCGCGCCGGCCCGCAGCGGCTGATATTTCAGTAACCAATACCTGCGGCGATGCACGGCCCACGGGAGATGCGGCCGATAGCCTGCAGCTACACTAGCGGGCTTTACATAGCTCTCGACCAGCCTCCGCGCTGTGAAGCCTTCTCTCGCTCCACTGCATGTCCCCTGCCGTTTCGCCCCCATCCCAGCCGCACGATCACCAGAAAACGCTGCGTCTCGTGCTGGCCTGTGCCTGCCTGTACGCCTTGGCCTGGACCCTCTTTCCACCGCTGCTGGCCCCCAGCTTTCCGCTCGATGTGGTCGAGAGCCTGGGCTGGGGCCGTGAATGGCAATGGGGCTACTACAAGCACCCGCCGCTGCCGCCCATTGCGCTGCATGTGTCCTTTCTGGCACTGGGCCGCTGGGGCCCGTTTGCGCTGAGCCAGCTTTGCGTGGCGCTGACCTTGTGGCTGGTCTGGCTCACGGCCTGCCGCCTCGTGGGGCGCGAGCGCGCCTTTATCGGCACCGTGCTGACGATGGGCGTGGCCTTCTACACCCGGCCCGCGCTGGAGTTCAACCACAACATCGCGCAAATGCCCTTTTGGGCCGGCATCTGCTACTTCTACCTGGCCGCCTGGCAGGACGACAAGCGCTGGCAGTGGCTGATGCTGGGCCTGATGGCGGGACTGGGGCTGCTGAGCAAGTATTCCATCGGCCTGCTGCTGCTCTGCCTGGGGCTGTTTACCGTGCTGAGCCCCGCACGCAGCCTGCTGCGCCGCCCAGGCCCCTGGCTGGCGCTGGCCGTGATGGGGCTGGTATTTGCACCGCATCTGCTTTGGCTGCACAACAACGACTGGCTGCCCTTCTCCTATGCCAAGGACCGCTCCTCCAACCACTATGGCGAATCCGCCCGCGCAGGCGCGCTGGGCTTTTTGCTGACCCAGTTGCTCAACCACCTGCCGCTGCTGCTGGTGCTGCTGTTTGGCTTTCTGCGGCTGCGCTGGTCCAGGCTGCGGCCTGCGCTGTCGGCCCCCTGGCAATGGCACAGCGCCAAGCCGGCCTACCTCTGCCTGATCGCGCTGGCCCCGGGTTTGCTGCTGGCCACCTTGGGCATGGCGCTGGGCTTGCGTTTGCGTGATATGTGGGGCGTGCCGATGTGGCCTTTCAGCGGCGTGCTGGCTGCAGCGCTGATTCCCAGCGCCTGGCTGGCGCCCATCCGCCCTTATCTGCTGCGCGGCATCATCGTGTGGCTCACGGTGATTTCCGTGCTCTGTGGGTTGTACCTGTGGAAGATTTCGGACTTCCGCAGGAGCCCCGTGCGCAGCGACTGGCCCTCAGCTGCGCTGGCGCAACAGGCCGAAGCCACCTGGAACGCGCTGTCCAGCTGCCCGCTCGATACCGTGGCCAGCGATGCCTGGACGGGCGGCCTGGTCGCCATCGGCGCCAAGAGCCAACCGTCGGTGCTGATACCCGGTGATCCGCGCCATTCGCCCTGGGCCACGGCCAAGCGCCTGCAGCAGCATGGCGCGCTGCGGATCTGGCAATTGGAAGAGGATGCGGATCGGGATGCGCCTACCGGGCCGTATCCAGTGCTGGACGGTCTGCAAGGCATGCGCATGCATGAGGGCGCGTGGAGCATTCCCTGGCCCCGGGGCCAAAGCCGTACCCAGCTGGTGGTGCAGTGGCGCGTCTACGTACCTGCCGCCTGCGAGCGCCGCTGATCAGCCCGTGCCCCGGCCATTGTGAGCCAGGGCAGCAGGCGTGCAGTACTCAGCGCTTGATGCGCATCTCGGCCGCGCGCGCGTGGCCTTGCAGGCCTTCGCCGTAGGCCAGTACCGCGGCGGTCCTGCCCAGCACCTGGGCACCGGCCTCGCTCACCTCGATCAGGCTGGAGCGCTTCTGGAAATCGTAGACACCCAGTGGCGACGAGAAACGGGCGGTGCCGCTGGTGGGCAGCACATGGTTGGGGCCGGCGCAGTAGTCGCCCAGGCTCTCGCTGGTGTAGGCGCCCAGGAAGATCGCGCCCGCGTGCTTGAGCAGCGGCTCCCACTGGTGCGGATCGCGGCTGGAGACCTCCAGATGCTCGGGCGCAATGCGGTTGCTCAGCGCGCAAGCCTCTTCCATGTCACGCGTGAGGATCAGCGCGCCCCGGTCCGACAGGCTCTTGGCGATGATGGCCTTGCGCGGCATCTCGGGCAGCAGACGGTCGATCTCGCGCTGCACGGCATCCAGGTAGGCGGCATCCGGGCACAGCAGAATCGACTGCGCCAGCTCGTCGTGCTCGGCCTGCGAGAACAGGTCCATCGCGACCCAGTCGGGTGGCGTTGTGCCATCGGCCAGCACCAGGATTTCGCTGGGGCCGGCAATCATGTCGATGCCGACCAGGCCGAACACCCGCTTTTTGGCGCTGGCCACATAGGCATTGCCCGGGCCGGTGATCTTGTCCACCTTGGGAATGGTCGCAGTGCCGTAGGCCAGCGCGGCCACGGCCTGCGCACCGCCAATGGTGAAGGCCCGGTGTACGCCGGCCACATAGGCAGCGGCCAGCACCAGCGGGTTCTTCACGCCCTGGGGCGTGGGCACCACCATGATGATGTCCTCCACACCGGCCACATGGGCCGGGATGGCGTTCATCAGCACGCTGCTGGGGTAGGCGGCCTTACCACCGGGCACATAGATGCCCACGCGGTCCAGCGGCGTAACCTTCTGGCCCAGCAAGGTGCCGTCTTCGTCGCGGTAGCTCCAGCTCTCGCCATTGGCCTTTTTCTGGGCCTCGTGGTAGCTGCGCACGCGGCGCGCGGCGGATTCGAGCGCCTCGCGCTGCTCGGCCGGCAGGCCATCGAATGCGGCTTTGAGCTCGTCCTTGCGCAGCTCCAGCGCCTGCATGCTGTCCGCTTGCAGGCCATCAAAGCGCGCGGTGTAGTCCAGCACGGCGGCATCGCCACGCTTTTGCACATCCGCCAGGATGTCGGCCACCCGCTGCTCAATGGCAGCATCCGTGTCTGCCGACCAATGCAGGCGCTGCGCAAAGTCATGCGCAAACTGGGCATCGGTGGTTGACAGACGGGCGGGAGCGGCGACGAATTCCATAGTGATTACCTTCTGACTCAGACACTTTTCAAACAGGCAGGTGCCCGCCTGAGGATGGTGGGCGTGGCTCAGCTGTTCTGGCCCACACCGGCTGCAAACACATCGATGATATGACGCAGGCGCTTTTGCTTAAGCTTGAGCGCCGCCTGGTTCACCACGAGGTGCGAGCTGATGTCGATAATGTGCTCGACTTCCTGCAGGTGGTTGGCGCGCAGCGTATTGCCGGTGCTCACCAGGTCAACGATGGCATCGGCCAGGCCGGTCAGCGGCGCCAGTTCCATGCTGCCGTAGAGCTTGATCAGGTCCACGTGCACGCCCTTGCGCGCAAAGAACTCACGGGCAATCTGCGGGTACTTGGTGGCCACGCGCAGGCGCGCGCCGCGCTTGACGGCCTGGGCATAGTCAAAATCATTGCGCACCGCCACGCTCACGCGGCACTTGGCAATCTGCAGGTCCAGCGGCTGGAACAAGCCGTCACCGCCATGCTCCAGCAAGGTGTCCTTGCCAGTCACGCCCAGGTCGGCACCGCCGTATTGCACATAGGTGGGCACATCGGAGGCGCGCACCAGCACCACCTGCACATCGGGCTGGGTGGTGGCAAAAATCAGCTTGCGCGATTTTTCGGGGTCTTCCAGCACCTCGATGCCTGCGGCTGCCAGCAGTGGCAGGGTTTCGTCAAAAATGCGGCCTTTGGAGAGGGCCAAGGTGATCATGGTGGTGTTGTCCATGGGGCACTTTCGCCAGCGGCAGCCTGTGCATCCGCGCCGGATGGGGCTGGGCCAGCCTGGGTTGAAACAAGAAAAATCAGGCCTGCTGGGCAGCCCACTCGGCAGGGGTGTAAGTCTTCATCGACAGCGCATGCACTTCATCGGTATGCATCTTCTGGCCCAGCGTGGCATAGACCAGCTGGTGGCGCTGGATCAGGCGCTTGCCCTCGAAGGCAGGCGACACGATCGTCGCAAACCAGTGGCGGCCATCGCCTTCGAGCGCGATATGCTCGCAGGCCAGGCCGGCGGTGATGATGTCTTTGAGGTCCTCAGCAGTCATTGCATGCTCTCACTTGTTCGGTTCTAAATGCCTGCCAGCCGCGCCGTGGGGCGGGACGCTGGCCAGGCGGCTGCAGCCACGCGGGCTGCAGCAGGTAGTCATCAGTTGCGGATCTTGTAGCCGGTGCGCAGCAGCTGCACGGCCAGCGCACTCACCAGCAGCCAGGCGACGGCCACAATACCCAGACTTAGCCAGGGGGAGGTATCGCTCTGGCCAAAAAAGCCGTAGCGGAAGCCGTCGATCATGTAGAAGAACGGGTTCAGGTGGCTGACCTTTTGCCAGAACGGGGGCAGCGACTGGATCGAATAGAACACGCCCGACAGAAAAGTCATCGGCACGATCACGAAATTCTGGAATGCCGCCATCTGGTCAAACTTGTCCGCCCACAGGCCGGCGAGCAGGCCCAGCGTTCCCATCAGCCCGGCACCCAGCACCGCAAACATCAGCACCCAGGGCAGCGACGCAAAATGCGGCGGCGCAAAGAACAAGGTGATCACATAGACGCCCAGGCCCACGGCCAGACCGCGCACGATGGAGGCACCGACAAACGCGAAGAACCAGCCCCAGTGCGACAGCGGCGTCAGCAGCACAAACACCAGGCTGCCCATGATCTTGCTTTGCACCAGGCTCGACGAGCTGTTGGCAAAGGCGTTCTGCAGCAGGCTCATCATCACCAGGCCCGGCACCAGGAAGGCGGTGTAGCTGACATCGCCGAACACCGTCACCCGGCCTTGCAGCACATGGCCAAAGATCAGCAGGTAGAGCACGGCAGTCAGCACCGGCGCGGCCACGGTTTGGAAGCTCACCTTCCAAAAACGCAGCACCTCTTTGTAAAACAGGGTTTGCCAGCCGCTCATCGTGCCACTCCCGCACCCAGTTGCGTGGTGGCATGGTCCACCACGGCATCGCGCGCCATCACTTGCAAGAACACATCTTCCAGATCCGCGCGGCGGATCTCCAGGTCTTCCACCACGACGCCGGCAGTGCGCAGCTGGGCAAGGATACGCTCCACATCCGCTGCACTGCTGGCGGGCAGCTGCACAATGCGGCCGGTGATGCGCGCCTGGGCAGCCAGGTCCGCTGGCAGCAGGCCATCGGTCTTGAACTGCAGCACGTTCGAGGAGCTGCCCTGCAGCAGCTCGGCCATCGTCGACAGGGCCACCACATGGCCCGAGCGCAGCATCGCAATGCGGTTGCACAGCGCCTCGGCCTCTTCCAGGTAGTGGGTGGTGAGCAGCACCGTATGGCCCTGCTTGTTGAGCTTGCTGACGAACTGCCACAAGGTCTGGCGCAGTTCCACATCAACGCCGGCCGTGGGCTCATCGAGCACGATGATCGGCGGCTTGTGCACCAGCGCCTGTGCCACCAGCACGCGGCGCTTCATGCCACCCGAGAGCTGGCGCATATTGGCGGTGGCCTTGTCGGCCAGGCCCAGGCTTTCGAGCAGCTCATCGATCCAGGCATCGTTGTTCTTCACACCGAAGTAGCCGGACTGGATGCGCAGCGACTCGCGCACATTGAAAAAGGGATCAAAAACCAGTTCCTGCGGGACGATGCCGAGCTTGCGCCGCGCGTTGGCATAGTCCTCGCGCACGTCGCTGCCCAGCACCTTGACCGAGCCACTGCTGGCGCGGGCCAGGCCGGCCAGAATACTGATCATGGTGGTCTTGCCCGCGCCGTTGGGGCCGAGCAGGCCAAAGAACTCCCCTTCCTCGATATCGAGGCTGACGTTGTTCAATGCCTGGAAGGGCCCCTTGGCGGTCTGGTAGACCTTGGAGACGGATTGGAATGCGATGGCGGACATGAGTCGGCCATTGTAGGCGCAGCGGCCAGATGGCGCTGTCCTGGGGATTCAGTGATCAGCCGGCGGTTTGCAGCAGGCCATCGACGCCATAGAGGCGCGCGAGCGACAGTACCGGCGCGGACAGACCGCGCATCTGCAAGGGCCGGCCCGCCGCCATTGCCGCGCGGCGGCAGCCCAGCAGCACGGCCAGCGCCGATGAGTCGAACACCGCCAACCCACTGGCGTCGATCTGCACCGCAGCGCCTGCGGGCAGCTGTGCCAGGCTTGCCTGCAACTGCTGCAGGCAGGCCTGGGCCTGGTCATGGGTCAGGGTCGACGGGAGGCTGAGCACGGCCATCGCTTACTTTTTGCCCGCATTGGCCTTGTTACGGGCGGCAATGGAGTCGATCAAGGTCTGAGGACTGCCTCCGGGCTTGTTGAGCTCTTCCTGGAACTGGTTGCGGTAGGTTTCCACCATCCAGATGCCCATCACGTTCAGGTTGTAGATCTTCCAGCCCATGCCCTGGCCAGGCGTTTTCTGCAGGCGGTAGTCCAGCTGGATCGGGTCGCCACGGCCCAGAATCTCCGAGCGCACCACCACCTCCTTGTCACCGGCTTGCATGCGCACGGGCTTGACGCTGATGGTCTGGTCGCTCACCTGGTGCAGCGCACCGGCATAGGTGTTGACCATCAGCTTCTTGAATTCATCCTGCAGTTGCTGCTGCTGCGCCGCCGTCGCGGTACGCCACTTGGGGCCCACGGCCGACGCCATCATGCGGCGAAAGTCCACATTCGGCATCACGACGCTGTCGACATACGAGGTGATCTTCGAGACATCGCCACTGCGGATCGCCTGGTCGGTCTTCAAGGTGTTGAGCACCTCGTCCGAGAGCTGCTTGATCATTGCGTCCGGTGCCATGTCTGCGGCGCTTGCCACCAAAGGGGCCGAAGCCATGCCGGCTACCAGCGCCCAGGCAGCGCAATACTGCCCCCATGCTCGACGATTCATCATAATGTGTCCTTTTCTACCCGCGTCTGCACTGCAGACCTGAGCGTTTTTAGATACTGAGGACGGCACGCAGTTGCATGCACCATCCTGTTTGTTGTAAGGCTTTATAACGTTTCGCTTACTTCCCGTTGCCTTGAGCAGCAGGTTCAGCAGCCGATTCGTTCATCCACTGGGTTTCGTCCTCCTCGTCACCCGAACGGGTCGCGTTTTCACGCAACTGCAGATAGGCATCACGGGTAAAGCTGTACTTGTCCAGCGCAGCGGACTGCACCAGCGAGGTCGTGCCCAGCAGATTGGCGCGGGTATTGACGATGCGCAGACCGGTCAGCGAGTTGCGCACCGGCACATCGTTGATCGAGCTGACCACGTTGCCCTGCCAGTCCACCACCATGCCCGCTGAATCGCGGATGGTCGAGGGGCCGAGCAATGGCCAGACGATATAAGCGCCTGCAGGCATGCCATAGCGGGCCATCGTCAGGCCAAAGTCCTGCTTGTGGCGTTCGATGTCCATCTCGCTGGCGATATCGATCAGACCGCCCAGACCGAACACGGTGTTGGTCGTAAAGCGCACCACGCTGTTGTAGGTGCCTTCACCCTTGAGCTGCAATGCATTGTTCACCGCCGACCACAGATCACCCAGGTTGGCGAAGAAGTTCGTCACGGCGGTACGCACGACGGTCGGCGTCACATCGCGGTAGCCGGTGGCCACGGGCTCGAGCACCGCACTGTCGACCGCATCGTTGAAGCTGAACATTGCGCGGTTGTAGGGCTCCAGCGGGTCGCGCGGGTTGGCGCCGGGCCCGCTGGCACAGCCGCTCAGCACCGCTGCCAGACCCAGGGAGGAGGCCAGCAGCCAGCTGCGGGCATGTGCATGGGGTTGCTTGGTTGGATAACGCATCATCGTTCTCTTTTTTTGCTTGTGTTATTCGGTAGGTTTGGGAGCGGAACTCTCCGATGCCTTGCCATAGAGGAACTGGCCGATCAGATTTTCCAGCACGATAGCCGATTGTGTATTGGTGACGGTATCACCACTGACCAAGGGCTTTTCGTCGAAGCCGGCCTCCACCCCCACATACTGATCACCCAGCAGTCCACTGGTCAGGATCTTGAAGGAGCTGTCCTTGGGGAAGGCATAGCCATTGGTCAGCTCGATATGGACATCGGCCTGGAAGGTCTGGTCGTTGAAGCCAATGCTCTTGACGCGTCCCACCTTGACCCCGGCGCTGCGCACTGCGGCCTGGGGTTTGAGGCCGCCAATATTGTCAAAGCGGGCGGTCACTTCATAGCCTTTGTTGAAATCCAAGGTCAGCAGGTTGCCTGCGCGCAGCGCCAGGAACACCAGCGCGGCAGCGCCCAGCATGACAAACAGGCCAACCCAGATATCGGTTTTGGAGGGCTGCATATGCGAATCCGTTTCTCTTTTCTATCGATAGGTAGGCGTCAGATGCTGAACATCATCGCGGTGAGCATGAAATCCAGCGCCAGCACCGACAACGAGGCCATCACCACGGTGCGCGTGGTGGCACGCGAGACACCTTCAGGGGTGGGCTTGGCGACAAAGCCCTGGAGCAAGGCGACAAAGGTCACCGTGATGCCGAACACCACGCTCTTGATCACGCCATTGCCCAGATCCTTGAATACATCGACGCCGCTTTGCATCTGGCCCCAGAAGGCGCCACCATCAATGCCAAGCAGCAGCACGCCGACGATCCAGCCCCCCATGATGCCGATGGCGCTGAACACCGCAGCCAGCAATGGCATCGCAATCAGGCCCGCCCAAAAGCGGGGTGCCAGAATGCGTTCGACCGGATCGACGGCCATCATCTCCATCGCAGACAGCTGCTCGCCCGCCTTCATCAGGCCGATCTCGGCCGTCAATGCGGTGCCGGCCCGCCCGGCAAACAGCAGCGCCGTCACCACCGGGCCCAGCTCGCGCAGCAGGGTCAGGGCCACCATCATGCCCACCGCCTCGGCTGAGCCGTAGCGCTGCAGGATGTAGTAGCCCTGCAGACCCAGCACAAAGCCGACAAACAAGCCCGACACGCCAATGATGGCCAGCGAGTAGTTGCCCAGAAAATGGATCTGGTCGCGCAGCAGACCGGGGCGCTTGAGCACATAGCCCAGCCCGGCCAGCAGGCGCAGCAGCAGGCGTGTGGCCTGGCCCACTGCGGCCGCCTTGGAACGCAGCGCAAAACCAATATCAGCAGGGTGCCACCAACGCATCAGCGGCCTCCTTTCAGTGCATCCACGCCAAAATCCGCATCCAGACTGGGGCCCTGCACATGGAAAGGCACGGGGCCCTGCGGCAGTGCGTGGACAAACTGGTGCACCAGCGGATCGCTGCTGGCACGCACCTCATCGGGCGTGCCCTGCGCCGCCACCACGCCGGGGCCGAGAATAATGACCTGGTCGGCCAGCTTGAACGTCTCTTCCAGATCGTGCGAGACGATGATGCTGGTGAGGCCCAATGCATCGTTGAGTTCGCGGATCAGCTGGGCCGATGTACCCAGCGAAATCGGGTCCAGACCGGCGAAAGGCTCGTCGTACATGATGAATTCGGGGTCCAGCGCCATCGCGCGGGCCAGTGCCACACGCCGCGCCATGCCGCCGGAAATCTGCGAAGGCATCAGATCACGTGCACCGCGCAGGCCCACGGCCTGCAGCTTCATCAGCACGATGTCGCGCACCAGGCCTTCGGACAGATCGGTGTGCTCGCGCAGCGGAAAGGCCACGTTCTCGAACACCGTCATATCGGTGAACAGCGCGCCAAACTGGAACAGCATGCCCATGCGGCGCCGCGCGGCGTACAGCTGCGCCTGGCTCATCGCGCCCACATCCTGGCCATCGAGCAGCACCTGACCGGCCTGCGCACGGGCCTGGCCGCCGATCAGCCGCAGCACCGTGGTCTTGCCACCGCCGGACGCCCCCATCAGCGCCGTCACCTTGCCGCGCGGGATGGTCAGCGACACATCGCGCAGGATGGTGCGGTCACCATAGCCAAAGGTGACGTTGCGCAGTTCGACAAGAGGTGGTGAGGCAGAAGATTGCATAGAAAAGCCGGCAACATCCGGCATCGTCATCATAAGAGGGGGCAGGGCTCTTTTCTGTAGTCAGTTGCCGCAGCGCAGGAGAGCGGCTTACGGCTTGTAACAAACATTCATGAATGTATTTAAATCGTCCGATCGTAACCCGGACTGCCTAAGCCCCGCAAGGCCGCAGGCTATTGTTGCGGCCTGTGCCATCAAGCCAGCCTTCAGCATCGCACAGAAGGCGTTGACGCGGCTTGCCTGCAGCGTCAACAACGGTGAGAAGCGCCCGTAATTAGAGCATATTGTCCAGAAAGGAACGAATGCGCGGATGGCTGCAGTCTTCGAAAAATGCCCGCGCCGGCTTGGCCTCGATCAGCGCGCCCTGGTCCATGAAAACAACGGTTTGGGCCACCTCACGGGCAAAGCCCATTTCGTGCGTGACGACCAGCATGGTCATGTGCTCCTCGGCCAGCTGGCGCATCGTGCGCAGCACTTCGCCCGTCAGCTCCGGATCGAGCGCCGAGGTGGGCTCGTCAAACAGCATGATGTCGGGCTCCATCGCCAGCGCCCGGGCAATGGCCACGCGCTGCTTTTGGCCGCCCGACAGGCGCGCCGGATACGCATCGGCCTTCTCCAGCAGGCCCACCTTGCGCAGCAGCTCCTGGGCCTTGGGCATGATCTGCTCGCGCGTCAGGCCCTTGACGACCATCGGTGCCTCGGTGATGTTGTCAATCACCGACAGATGAGGGAACAGGTTGAAGCCCTGGAACACCATGCCCATGCGGCGCAGAATCGCTCGCATCTGGGCCTCCGGTGCGTACTGGGCATGGCCTTGCGCATCGGTGCTGACGAGGGTCTGGCCCTCGACCACCACCGCGCCCGAATCGATCACTTCAAGGTGGTTCAAGCAGCGCAAAAAGGTGCTCTTGCCCGAGCCCGATGGCCCGATCACCGCCATCACCTCACCCTTGTGGATATCCAGCGAGACACCCTTGAGCACCTCATTGCCATTGAAGGCCTTGCGGATGTCGCGCGCCTGCACCATTACCGGGGTGCCCATGTCATTGCCTGTCATTGCCATTCTCCTGCGCTGTTCGCTGCTACTGCTTCGTGCCGATTCATCGTTACGCACTGTTTAGGCGTCATACCTGGCATAGCGCTTTTCCAGGCGGTTGAAGCCCCAGGTCAACACCAGCGTCATCAGCAGGTAGAAGGCGGCCGCCACCACAAAGGGCGTGGTGGTGAAGTCGCGCTGCACAATGCCGCGCGCGGCGCGCAGCAGGTCGTTGAGAGCGAGCACATAGATCAGCGACGTGTCCTTGACCAGCGTGATGGTCTCGTTGCTGACCGGCGGCAGGATGGTGCGCACCATCTGGGGCAGCACAATGCGGCGCATGGTCTGGCTGTAGGATAGGCCCAGCACCTTGGCGCCTTCATACTGGCCCCGGTCCACGCTCTGGATACCGGCGCGGAAAATCTCCGCAAAATAGGCTGCATAGTTGAGCGCGAATGCCACGACGGCCGACGGGAAGTCCGGCAGGCGCACGCCGATCACCGGCACAAAGGGCAGCGCGAAGTAGATGAACAGCAGCTGCAGCATCAGCGGTGTGCCGCGCATCAGCCAGATATAGGCCTCGACAAAGCGCGCCAGCGCCTTGAAGCGCGAGATGCGCGCCAACGCCAAGGCCAGACCCAGCGGCACCGACAGTGCCAGGGTGATGAAGAACAGCTTGAGAGTCACCAGGGCGCCGTTTGACAGCGGCCCCAGCATTGAAATTACATAATCCATCGATGGCCTTCAGGGTGGCACCGGCTCCGCGGGCCTGGTTGCCACAGGCACGAGTGCCTTGGAACGCGTTGGCGCTCCCGGTCTGGCACTCCTGTCATAAAAATCCGTTCTGGCCGCCGGGCAGCGTCCAGCGCTGCGGCGGCCATGGGCCGTGCCCAAAAGCACAAGACCGGCACGCTGTGCCGGCCCGGTGCGAAGTCACCTGCAGATCAGTGCTTGATCACGTCGGCGCCAAACCACTTCTTGGCGATTTCTTCGGCCTTGCCGTCCTTCTTCATCTCGGCCAGCACGTCGTTGATCTTGTTGCGCGTGGCTTCGTCGTCCTTGCGGAAGCCCACACCATAGTCCTCGGTGCCAAAGTCGTCGGCCAGCACCACGTAGTTGTCAGGCTTCTTGGAGACCAGGTAGCGGCCGACCACTTCGTCCACCACCACGACATCCAGGCGGCCGGCTTCCACGTCCATCAGTGCGGCGATGTTGTCGCCAAACAGCTTGGTTTCCTTGAATTGGGAGGACAGTTCCTTGTCCTTTTCCATCGCGGTCACGGCGCTGGAGCCTTCCTGGGCGCCCACGATCTTGCCAGCCATGTCGGCCTTGGTCTTGATCGGCGAGCCCGCCTTCACGATGATGATCTGCTTGTTGACCATGTAGGGGTCGGTGAAGAGGATCTTTTCCTTGCGCTCTTCCAGAATGGTCAGGCCATTCCACAGGGCGTCGACGCGCTTGCCCAGCAGCTCGGCCTCCTTGGCGTTCCAGTCGATTGGCTTGAATTCCACTTCGATGCCAGCGCGCTTGGCCGCTTCGCGGGCCATGTCGATGTCAAAACCCACGATTTCGTTCTTCTCGTCACGGAAACCCATCGGCGGGAAGTTGTCGTCCAGACCGACCACCAGCTTGGTCACCGCTGCAGCAACAGGCGCAGGCGCGGGTGCTTCAGCCGCAGGCTTGGGCGCATCATTCTTGCCGCAAGCGGTGAGCAAGGCAGTCAGCGCCAGGGTGGCAACGAAAGAACGTTTTTTCATGTGTCTCAACCAAAGAGAAAGACAAAGTAAGAGCACTTGACTTGATTTTTACAAGCATCAGAGTGCGGGCGAATCGCGTATTGTCTCCGATCACACGAATTTCGTGTCGCTTATGGGGAAAACTCCGCCGGCCTAGTCGGACGTCAGCAAGCCGCTACGATGGCTGCCCTGGTCGCCATACAGAGACCAGGGCATCTACATTTCACGGCCTTCTATACCGCGAGTGAATGATTTACAACACTGGCGTCCCCTCATTTATGACCACCCTCTCGCCCGAACTGCGCAAGGCCTTTGAAGAAACCCGGTACCACGTGCTGATCCAGGCTCCGTTCCTGCTGCAGGTGGGCCAGGCCCAGGCGGCGCTCGGCGCACTATACCGGCAGCACCAGACCGATTGCAGCTGCTTCATCACCGCCTTCAACCCCATGGGTGAGCTGCTGAACAAGGACGAAAATATCGAACGCCATGCCCAGTTGGGCCGCGCGCTGGGCGCCGCCGGCTTGGCCGCGCTGCCTGCGGTCGCCCAGCACCCCGCCAATGGCTGGCCGGCTGAACCGGGTTTTCTGGTCATCGGTCTGGGCCGCGACGATGCCCAGCGCTGGGCGGCGCAGTGGGAGCAGCTGGCGGTGGTGTGGACCAGCGCCGACATGGTGCCCCAGCTGCTGGAAACCAAGGTGCCTGGCTGGATGCGCTGACCCTAAAATGGCCCGCTGATAGGAGAAGCCATGCTGTTGATCGTTGGTACCGTTCGCCTGCCCGCCGCCAACCTGGAACGCGCGCTGCCCGCCATGCGGGCGATGGTGGAAGCCTCACGCGCCGAGGCAGGCTGCCTGGAATATGGCTATGCCCAGGATGTACTGGAGCCCGGCCTGATCCACGTCAAAGAGCTGTGGAGCGACCAGGCTGCGCTGGATGCGCATTTTGCGTCCAGCCATATCCAGGCCTGGCGCGCTGCATGGCCTGCACTGGAGATAGGCGACCGCGCTCTGCGCGTCTATGATGTGGGAGCGCCGCGCAGCACCTGATGCGCAGTCGGCGCCTCCTCTCCCGCCACCCTCTTGCACTGCGATTTGCGCCCGCCCCATGCCTGAACTCCACAACTGGCTCGCCTTTGGCCTCATTTCCCTGGGCATGGTCCTGACCCCCGGGCCCAACATGGTCTATCTGATCTCCCGCTCGATATGCCAGGGGCGCAGCGCAGGCTTGATCTCGCTGGGCGGTGTGGCGTTGGGCTTTGTCTTCTACATGCTGTGCGCGGCGCTGGGCATCACCGCGCTGGTGATGGCCATTCCCTACGCCTACGATGCACTGCGCATTGGCGGCGCGTTGTACCTGCTGTACCTGGCTTGGCAGGCGGTCAAGCCCGGCGGACGCGCGCCCTTCGAGCTGCGCCAGTTGCCGCAGGACAGCCCGCGCAAGCTGTTTGCGATGGGTTTTCTGACCAACCTGCTCAACCCCAAGATCGCGGTAATGTACCTATCGCTGCTGCCGCAGTTCATCGACCCGGCGCATGGCAGCGTTTTTTCCCAGTCGATGGTGCTGGGTTTCACGCAGATCGTGGTCAGCATCAGCGTGAATGCCGCCATCGCGATGCTGGCCGGCTCGATAGCCGGGTTTCTGGCCAGCCGCCCCCGCTGGGTGCAGGTGCAGCGCTGGTTGATGGGCACCGTGCTCGCGGGCCTGGCACTGCGCATGCTGACCGAGGCGCGCAAATAAAACAGGCGCCCCAGCCCGGGGTGGGCGGCAGCGCCTGGCAGAAATCCGCGTATCGGCTTCTGTCTACAGCTGGCTCACATGAAAGCGCAGGTGCTCGTCGATAAAGCTCTGGATGAAGTAATAGCCGTGGTCATAACCGCCATGGCGGCGCAGGGTCAAAGGCTGGCCGATCTGCGCACAGGCAGCTTCAAAGGCTTCGGGCAGCAGCTGCTTTTCGAGCAGGAACTTGTCGGCCAGGCCCTGGTCGATGAGGATGCCGGCCGGGTAAGGCGGCTGCTTTTGCGCGGCCATCAAGGCGGTGGCATCGTGCTGCGCCCATTCGGCCTGGTTGTCGCCCAGATAGCCGGCAAAGGCTTTCTGGCCCCAAGGGCAATTAATGGGGTTGGCAATCGGCGCAAAGGCCGAGACCGACTTGAACACGCCGGGATGGCGCAGCGCCAGGGTCAGCGCGCCATGGCCACCCATGCTGTGGCCAAAGATGCCCAGGCGCTGCAGGTCGATTGGCAGCTTGGCGCCCAGCAGTGGCAGCAGGTCGTCGACGATGTAGCTTTCCATGCGCCAGTGCAGTGCCCAGGGTTTGGCCGTGGCATCCAGGTAGAAACCGGCACCCACGCCAAAATCCCAGCTCTGCGCTTCGCCAGGCAGGCCCGCGCCGCGCGGGCTGGTGTCGCAGGTGACCAGGGCCACGTTCAGCGAAGCCGCCAGGCGCTGCGCGCCGGCCTTGGTCATGAAGGTCTCTTCGGTACAGGTCAGGCCCGCCAGGTACAGCAGCGCCGGCACTTTCTCGCCTTCCACCGCCTTGGGCGGCAGAAACACCGAGAACTTCATCGCCAGGCCGATCTGGCTGGAGAAATGCTCATAAAAACGCTGGGCGCCGCCAAAGCAGGCATGGGCCGCCTGCAGCTTGAGGCTGGCTTGGGCATCAGACATCGGAATTTCCTTCGGTAGGGGCTTGCGGGGATGCGGCCTGGGCGGCCGCTGCACGCAGCTTGTCTTTCTTGCTCATGCGCTTGCCCTTGATGCCGCCATTGCCGGCATCTTCAGAGGGCGCATGCGCGGGCACGGCTTCGGTGACCGGGTACTGGTCCAGGGTCTGCAGCGCCACATCGAGCCCATTGCGCTTGGCAATCAGCTTCCAGTGCGCCAGGCTGGCGGGGGTCACCAGGCTGATGGCCAGGCCCGAGATACCGGCCCGGCCGGTACGGCCGATGCGGTGGGTGTAATCAGTGGGCGAGCGCGGCAGGTCGTAGTTGATGACCAGGGGCAGTGCCTCGACATGGATGCCGCGCGCGGCCAGGTCGGTGGTCACCAGCACCTGCCACTGGCTGCTGCGGAACTCCTGCAGCACCTGCTGGCGTGCGCCCTGGCTCAGCTCGCCATGGAAGGCGGTGGCGCTGATGCCCTTGTCATAGAGCTTGTTGGCCACATGCTCGGCACTGTAGCGGCTGGCCACAAACACCAGCATGCGCTGGCCGGCGTACTGGGTCACCAGCTCGCGCAGCCAGGCGGTGCGCTTGGCGGCATCGAGGTAGTAGGCCTCCTGCACGATGGTGGCATCCTGCAGGTGGGTCGAGGCGATCTCCACCTTCTCATGCGTGGCACGCAGCAAGGTGGGCACCAGCGCCTGCACCGCTGGGGCAAAGGTGGCCGACAGCAGCAGGGTCTGGCGCTGCTCGCGCGGCGGCACCAGGGCCAGCACGCTTTGCAGTTCTTCGGCAAAGCCCAGGTCCATCAGCCGGTCGGCCTCGTCCAGCACCAGGGTGCTGATGGTGTCCAGCCGCAGCTTGCTGTGCGCCACCACATCGAGCAAGCGCCCGGGCGTGGCAATCACCAGATCCACACCGCCGCGCAAGGCCAGCAGCTGGGGGTTGATGGAGACACCGCCGGTGAGCACGGCCACCTTGGGGCGGCGGCCCAGCGCCTCGCCGACAAAGTAGACCAGCTCGGCCACCTGGGTGGCCAGCTCGCGGGTAGGCACCAGGATCAAGGCCTGCGTCTCATGGCGGCCCGCCTGGCCTGCTGCATCGCTGAGCATCCAGGCCTGCATCAAGGGCAGCACATAGGCCGCCGTCTTGCCCGAGCCGGTCGGCGCGCAGCCCAGCAGGTCACGCCCGTCCAGAATGGCCGGAATGGCTTGGGTCTGGATGGCCGTGGGTGCAATCAGGCCATGGGCCTGGGCAGCGTGGGCCAGCGACGGTGCAAGGCCAAGAGAGGTAAAAGACATGGATTTCAATGGTGCGGGCCGGCCCGCAGGGACAACAAGCCTCGCATTGTCGCCCCTGGCACCGCTGCCAGTGGCGTGCAGGACTATTGCGTCCCGTGCTGGCAGCCGACGCTGGCCATCACGGACCAGCGGCCTTCAGCGATGCTTAGCTGGCGTAATTGACCACCGAGCGGATCGACTTGCCTTCATGCATCAGGTCGAAAGCCTCGTTGATCTTGGCCAGGCCCATGGTGTGGGTGACAAAGGGTTCGAGCTGGATCTTGCCGGCCATCGCGTCTTCCACCATGCCGGGCAGCTCGCTGCGGCCCTTGACGCCGCCAAAGGCGGTGCCCAGCCATTTGCGGCCGGTCACCAGCTGGAAAGGACGGGTGGAGATTTCCTGGCCCGCGCCTGCGACGCCGATGATCACGCTCTGGCCCCAGCCACGGTGCGCGCATTCCAGCGCCGCACGCATCACCTGGGTGCTGCCGATACATTCAAAGCTGTGGTCCACACCCCAGCCGGTCATCTCGACGATCACTTGCTGGATTGGCTTGTCGAAATCCTTGGGGTTGATGCAGTCGGTTGCGCCAAAGGTCTTGGCCAGCTCGAACTTGCCGGGGTTGGTATCGATGGCAATGATGCGGCCGGCCTTGGCCAGCTGCGCGCCCTGGATCACCGCCAGGCCGATGCCGCCCAGGCCGAACACCGCCACGGTATCACCCTCTTGCACCTTGGCAGTGTTCTTGACAGCGCCCAGGCCGGTGGTCACGCCACAGCCCAGCAGGCAGACCTGCTCGGGGTTGGCATCGGGGTTGACCTTGGCCAGCGACACGGCGGCCACCACGGTGTACTCCGAGAAGGTGGAGCAGCCCATGTAGTGGTAGATCGGCTCGCCGTTGTAGCTGAAGCGCGTGGTGCCATCGGGCATCACACCCTTGCCCTGGGTGGCGCGCACCGCCACGCAGAGGTTGGTCTTGCCGCTCTTGCAGAACAGGCATTCGCCGCACTCTGCCGTGTACAGCGGGATCACATGGTCGCCTGGCTGGACGCTGGTAACGCCCTCGCCCACTTCCACCACAATGCCGGCGCCTTCATGGCCCAGCACCGCCGGGAAGATGCCTTCGGGATCATCACCGCTCAAGGTGAAGGCATCCGTATGGCACACGCCCGTGTGGGTGATCTTGACCAGCACTTCGCCCTTCTGGGGTGGCGCAACGTCGATCTCGACAATCTGCAAAGGCTCTCCGGCTTTGAAGGCAACAGCGGCGCGGGATTTCATGGGTGGACTCCTAGTAGGTCAAAAGATGGACAAATATTCATAACACGGGCGCTGCCCAGCCGCGAGACAGCGAGGAAGGGCCTACGCCGGCCGCGCCGCCCCACACCGAGGCTGTCGTCCCCCTGCCCGCATGGCACCGCCATGCGAGAGCGGGGGGAAGGCGCGCAGCGCCACAGGGGGATGTTCATTTCAAGTACGAGCGCAGCAGCGACAGCATTTCGTCAATGTCCGCCTGCGATGGCGCCGGCTGCTTGGCCATGGTCTCGCGCATATGGCCATCAAGCAAGTCGGCCATCAGGCCGTGTACGGCCCCGCGCATGGCGGCGAGCTGCTGCAGGATGGGGGCGCAATCACTGCCCGCCTCCACCGCCCGCTCCAAGGCCTCCGCCTGGCCCTTGATGCGGCGCAGGCGGGTGATGGCGCGGTGCTTGTCTTCGGCGTTATGGGGCATGGCAGGCGGTATTCGCAACGGCGCAAAAGCACGCCAAACTCAGGTACTGGGCCAGAGTATAAGTCAGATTCATAAATTTCCCGTATGAAGAATGTATGAAAACCCAGCTTACTCCCCGGGGGTATCCATCCCAGATGGATGCTGTCTGTGTTGAAAACCAGCAGGGTTTGTTAACCACTGTCTCCACGACAGCCCAGTGGACCATATGCACGATTGCTCAACAATGACCCCGCCTAGAATTCCCACCAACATCATCGAACACCGGATCAGTTATGAAATTTCTTCCAAGTTTTGCGGCACTGCTTGGCGCCTCCCTGCTGGCAGGCTGCGGAAATATCCAGACCGTGAAATCATTTTCGACCGCTTACCAAGAGCCCAGCGATGGCGAGCGAGCGCGCGTTCGCATCATCTCTGACGGTATGGTGCGCGCCGTGCCCAAAAGTGCCTGCGTGGACTGGCGCGTGCCAAATGCAGGGGTCATGGTCTCATCGAAAAAAGGTTTTGCAGACCAGAACAACCGCACCCTCAACATGCCGGGTGAGCCAGTTAGGCTGAAAAGTGAGGGCCGCACCGTTGTCTCCGAGTTCTATGTACCCGCCAACGAGCCCCTGACTTTTGCGTATCTCAGCAACGGCCACACGAACAACGGCAAGCAGGTCCAATGCCGCGTCAACAAGACATTTACCCCGCAGGCTGGCAAAGACTACGAAGCGCGGTTTGTGGTGCTGAAATCGCAAGACGACAAGGCATTTTCTTGGTTCAACACCTCCGCCAACAACAGCTGTCTGTCGCTCATCACAACGCTCACAGCAGATGGCATGCCCGACGTCACACCTGCGAACCTGGTTAAGCCGAGCGACGCAGCTTTATGCCATGCCACCGATATTCTTTGACCACGCATAGCAAAAAACGCAAGCATTTCTGATGCTTGCGTTTTTTTGTGGGCTCCGTTCAAAGGGCCCCTCTGAGCGGCGCCATACGCGCCCCGACGGCCTTAACGCGGCAGATCGCTCCAGCCCATCAGGTACTCGTCGATGGAACGGGCGGCCTGGCGGCCTTCGCGGATGGCCCAGACCACCAGCGACTGGCCACGGCGCATGTCGCCAGCGGCAAACACCTTGTCCACATTGGTGGCGTAGCCGCCGGTGAAGTCGGTGGTGGCGCGGGCGTTGCCACGGGCGTCCTTGTCGACGCCAAAGGCTTCCAGCACCGGCGAGACGGGGTTCACAAAACCCATGGCCAGCAGCACCAGGTCGGCAGGCCATTCCTTTTCGGTGCCCTTGACTTCGCTCAGCTTGCCGTCCTTGAACTCGACCTGCACGGTGGTCAGGCTCTTGACCTTGCCCTTGTCGCCGTTGAACGTCTTGGTCGAGATCGCGAACTCACGCACAGCGCCTTCTTCGTGGCTGGAGCTGGTGCGCAGCTTGATCGGCCAGTAAGGCCAGACCAGCGGCTTGTTTTCCTCTTCGGGCGGCATGGGCATCACCTCGAACTGGGTGACGCTTTTGGCGCCGTGGCGGTTGCTGGTGCCCACGCAGTCGCTGCCGGTGTCGCCACCGCCGATGACGATGACGTCCTTGCCATCCGCGCGGATCTGGCCCTTGAGCTTGTCGCCGGCATTGATCTTGTTTTGCTGGGGCAGGAACTCCATCGCGTAGTGCACGCCGTCCAGGTCGCGGCCGGGCACTGGCAGATCGCGCGACTGCTCGGAGCCGCCGGTCAGCAGCACCGCGTCGAACTCCGCCTTGAGCTGCTCGGGCGAGACGGTTTCCTTGGCCCAGTTGGTGACCTTGCTGTCCTTGCCCAGGCCGTCCTTGCCAGCCACCAGCACGCCGGTGCGGATGGTCACGCCTTCGGCCTGCAGCTGAGCGGCACGGCGGTCGATGTGGACCTTGTCGAGCTTGAAGTCAGGGATGCCGTAGCGCAGCAGACCGCCGATGCGGTCGTTCTTTTCGAACAAGGTCACCGCATGGCCCGCACGGGCCAATTGCTGGGCTGCCGCCATGCCGGCAGGGCCGGAGCCCACCACCGCTACCTTCTTGCCCGTCTGGTGCTTGGGAGGACGCGCCTGCACCCAGCCCTCTTCCCAGGCACGGTCGATGATGGCATGTTCGATGGACTTGATACCCACCGGATCGCTGTTGATGTTCAGCACGCAGGCCGCTTCGCAAGGCGCGGGGCAGATGCGGCCCGTGAACTCGGGGAAGTTGTTGGTCGAATCCAGCACATGAAAGGCTGCCGCCCAATCGGCACGGTACACCAGATCGTTGAAATCCGGAATGATGTTGTTGACCGGGCAACCGCTGTTGCAGAACGGCGTGCCGCAGTCCATGCAGCGGGCGCCTTGCTGCTTGGCCTGCTGCGAGTTCAGGCCAACAACAAATTCCTTGTAGTGCTTGAGGCGGTCCTCAACGGGGGCATAGCCCTCGTCGATACGCGCATATTCCATAAAGCCTGTGACTTTTCCCATGATCGGATCTCTTGCTTGGCTGCTGCCCGCGCCGCGTTGGCGGGAACAGCAATCGTGGTCATTAATAAGGGTCGGGGTGCTTGGCGGCAGGGCCGCCAGCGGCCTCACTTCGCGGCGGCGTCCACGCTCTTCTTGGCCGAGGTCTTGGCCTTGGCGACTTGCGCCTTGGCTTCGGCGCGGGCGTGGATCTCACCCAGCGCGCGCTTGTACTCGGTCGGGAAGACCTTGACGAACTTGCTGCGCACCTCCGCCCAGTTGTCCAGCAGGTCACGGGCACGCTTGCTGCCCGTCCAGCGCAGGTGGTCGGCAAGCAGGCGCTTGAGCTGTGCTTCGTCCGTCTGGCCGTTGTGCCAGATGCCCTTGTCGATGCTGCCCTCTTGCTCGGACTGGCTCAGCACCTTGTCCAACGTGACCATCGTGGTGTTGCAGCGGCTGGCGAACTGGCCGTCCTCGTCATAGACGTAGGCCACACCGCCACTCATGCCGGCTGCAAAGTTGCGCCCGGTCTTGCCCAGCACCAGCACGGTACCGCCAGTCATGTATTCGCAACCATGGTCACCGGTGCCCTCGACCACCGCCGTGGCACCCGACAGGCGCACTGCAAAGCGCTCGCCGGCCACGCCGCTCAAGAAGGCCTCACCGGTGGTCGCGCCGTACATCACGGTGTTGCCCACGATGATGTTCTTGTGCGCTTCGCCACGGAAATCCAGGCTCGGGCGCACCACCACGCGGCCGCCGGACAGGCCCTTGCCGGTGTAGTCGTTCGCGTCACCTACCAGGTACAGGGTGATGCCGTTGCACAGGAAGGCGCCAAACGACTGGCCACCGGTGCCCTCGACACGGATGTGGATGGTGTCGTCAGGCAGGCCTTCGGGATGCACCTTGGTCACTGCGCCCGAGAGCATCGCGCCCACGGTGCGGTTCACATTGCGCACGGTCTCCAGGATCTTGACCCGCTCGCCCTTGTCGATGGCGGGGCGCGACTTCTCGATCAGGATGTTGTCGAAGGCCTTTTCCAGACCATGGTCCTGGTTCTGCGTGTGGTACAGCGGCACATCGCCCGCCACTTCGGCACGGGCCAGCAGGCGGCCAAAGTCCAGGCCCTTGGCCTTCCAGTGGGTGATACCGGCCTTCATGTCCAGCAGGTCGGCACGGCCCACCAGGTCGTCGAACTTGGCGATACCCAGCTGGGCCATGATCTGGCGCGCTTCTTCGGCGATGAAGAAGAAGAAGTTCACCACATGCTCGGGCTTGCCGCTGAATTTCTTGCGCAGCTCGGGATCTTGCGTGGCCACACCCACCGGACAGGTGTTGAGGTGGCACTTGCGCATCATGATGCAGCCCTCGACCACCAGCGGTGCGGTGGCAAAGCCGAACTCATCGGCACCCAACAGCGCACCGATCACCACGTCGCGGCCGGTCTTCATCTGGCCGTCTGCCTGCACACGGATACGGCTGCGCAGGCCGTTGAGCACCAGGGTCTGCTGGGTTTCGGCCAGGCCGATCTCCCATGGCGAGCCCGCATGCTTGATCGACGACCACGGCGATGCGCCCGTGCCGCCATCATGGCCGGCGATCACCACGTGGTCGGCCTTGCACTTGGCCACGCCGGCGGCAATCGTGCCGACACCGACTTCGGACACCAGCTTGACGCTGATCGACGAATGCGTGGCGACGTTCTTCAGGTCGTGGATCAGCTGGGCCAGGTCCTCGATCGAGTAGATGTCGTGGTGCGGCGGGGGCGAGATCAGGCCCACACCGGGCACCGAGTAGCGCTGCTTGCCGATGTACTCGGTCACCTTGCCGCCTGGCAGCTGGCCGCCTTCACCGGGCTTGGCGCCCTGCGCCATCTTGATCTGGATCTGGTCCGCAGAGGCCAGGTACTCGGCCGTCACACCAAAGCGGCCCGATGCCACTTGCTTGATGCGCGAGCGCAGGCTGTCGCCGTCTTGCAGCACGTAGTCCGATTCGATCTGGTCCTTGCCGATGATCGACGCCAGCGATTCGCCCTGCTTGATCGGGATGCCCTTGAGCTCGTTGCGGTAACGGGCGGGGTCTTCACCGCCCTCACCGGTGTTGCTCTTGCCGCCGATGCGGTTCATCGCCACGGCCAGGGTCACATGGGCTTCGGTGCTGATCGAGCCCAGCGACATGGCGCCGGTGGCAAAGCGCTTGACGATCTCGGCCGCCGATTCGACCTGCTCGACCGGGATGGCCTTGGCAGGATCGATCTTGAACTCGAACAGGCCGCGCAAGGTCATGTGGCGCTTGCTCTGGTCGTTGATCAGCTGCGCATATTCCTTGTAGGTGTTGAAGCTGTTGGCGCGGGTCGAGTGCTGCAGCTTGGCAATCGCATCAGGGCTCCACATGTGCTCTTCACCACGGGCACGCCAGGCGTATTCGCCACCGGTGTCCAGCATGGTGGCCAGCACCGGGTCGTTGCCAAAGGCAGCCTTGTGGCGGCGGATGGCTTCTTCGCCAATTTCGAACACGCCCAGGCCTTCAACACGGCTGGAGGTGCCGGTGAAGTACTTGTCGATGGTTTCGCTGTTGATGCCGACCGCTTCGAACAGCTGCGCACCGCAGTAGGACATATAGGTGGACACACCCATCTTCGACATGATCTTGGACAGACCCTTGCCGATGGCCTTGATGTAGTTGTAGATCGCCTTGTCTGCCGACAGATCGCCGGGCAGGTGCTTGTGGATCGAGGTGATCGTCTCCAGCGCCAGGTAGGGGTGCACGGCTTCGGCACCGTAGCCGGCCAGCACGCCAAAGTGGTGCACTTCGCGGGCGGTGCCGGTCTCCACCACCAGACCGCAGGCCGTACGCAGGCCTTCACGGATCAGGTGCTGGTGGATGGCAGAAAGCGCCAGCAGTGCCTGGATGGCCACGCGGTCCTTGCTGACACCCTTGTCGCTGATGATCAGGATGTTGTTGCCGGTCTTGATCGCATCAACCGCTTGTGCGCACAGCGATGCCAGGCGCGCTTCCACGCCTTCACTGCCCCATTCCAGCGGGTAGGTGATGTCGAGCACGGCCGAGCTGAACTTGCCAGCGGTGTGCGAGCGGATATTGCGCAGCTTCACCATGTCGCTGAAGTCCAGCACCGGCTGGGTCACTTCCAGACGCAGCAGCGGGTTGACCTGGTTGATATCCAGCAGGTTGGGCTTGGGGCCGATGAAGGACACCAGGCTCATCACAATCGCTTCACGGATCGGATCGATCGGCGGGTTGGTCACCTGCGCGAACATCTGGCGGAAGTAGTTGTACAGCGGCTTGTTCTTGTCGGACAGCACGGCCAGCGGGCTGTCATTGCCCATCGAGCCAATGCCCTCTTCGCCGTTCGCGGCCATCGGGCTCATCAGGAACTTGATGTCTTCCTGGGTGTAGCCAAAGGCCTGCTGCAGGTCCAGCAGCTCAGGGGACTTCTGCTCCTCGGCAATCGCACCGAACTCTTGCGAGGCCTTGGCCTGCTGGTCGATCTGCGACTCGCCGGCCACGGGCTTGACCACGTCATCCAGGCGGATGCGCAGGTCTTCAATCCAGCGCATGTAAGGCTTGGCATTGGTCAGCGAGGACTTGACTTCTTCGTCGTCGATCAGACGGCCCTGGTCCAGATCGATCAGGAACATCTTGCCGGGCTGCAGGCGCCACTTGCGCACGATCTTGTGCTCGGGCACGGGCAGCACGCCCGATTCGGAGCCCATGATGACGAAGTCATCGTCGGTCACGCAGTAACGGGCCGGACGCAGGCCATTGCGGTCCAGGGTAGCGCCGATCTGGCGGCCATCGGTGAACACGATCGATGCGGGGCCATCCCAGGGCTCGATCATCGCGGCATGGTATTCGTAGAAAGCGCGGCGGCGCGAATCCATCGTCGCGTGCTGCTCCCAAGGCTCGGGAATCATCATCATCACCGCCTGGGCCAGCGGGTAGCCCGCCATGGTCAGCAGCTCCAGGCAGTTGTCGAAAGTGGCCGTGTCGGACTGGTGCGCAAAGCTGATCGGGTAGAGCTTCTGCAGATCGTTGCCCAGAACGGGCGAGCTCATCACGCCTTCGCGGGCGCGCATCCAGTTGTAGTTGCCCTTGACGGTGTTGATTTCACCGTTGTGCGCCACATAGCGGTAAGGGTGGGCCAGTGGCCACTCGGGGAAGGTGTTGGTCGAGAAGCGCTGGTGCACCAGGCCCAGCGCCGAGACGCAGCGCTCATCTTCCAAATCGCGGAAGTAGGTACCTACTTGATCAGCCAGCAGCAGACCCTTGTAGATCACGGTGCGGCTGCTCATGCTGGGCACGTAGTACTCTTTGCTGTACTTGAGCTGCAGGTTCTGGATCGCCGCGCTGGCGGTCTTGCGGATCACATACAGCTTGCGCTCCAGCGCATCCTGCACGATCACATCGGCGCCACGGCCGATGAACACCTGGCGGATGACCGGCTCTTTCTCGCGCACCGTAGGCGACATCGGCATCTCGCGGTTGACCGGCACATCGCGCCAGCCCAGCAGCACCTGGCCTTCGGCCTTGATGGCGCGCTCCAACTCTTCCTCGCAAGCCAGACGCGATGCATGTTCCTTGGGCAGGAACACCATGCCCACGCCGTATTCACCAAACGGCGGCAGCTTGACGCCCTGGGCGGCCATCTCGTCGCGGTAGAGCGCGTCAGGCAGCTGGATCAGGATACCGGCGCCATCACCCATCAGCTTGTCGGCACCCACCGCACCCCGGTGGTCCAGGTTCTCCAGAATCTTCAGAGCCTGGGTCACGATGGCATGGCTCTTCTGGCCCTTGATGTGGGCCACAAAACCGACGCCGCAGGCATCGTGTTCCAGAGTCGGGTCATACAGACCCTGAGCTTGCATCTGCTCGCGTGCGGTAGCCGACATGGCGCAATCCTTCAAATAATCTATCGCGGGAAGGTCAATGTAGAGCAGCTGCCCATACCCGAGCAAGTATTTTATTTAGGGTCAGATACCAATTATTTTCAAATGATTTTTCTCAACAATTAATTGGGGTCATATTAAAAATAGCCAAATAATCGTTGATATATATGAAATTTTTGCTTCACTCGCCGGAGGGAGCGACCAAACGGGGACGGCCCGCACTCTTTTTGTGCAGCCTGCGCACCGTTTTGGACTGCAGGGATTGCACAAAGTCCGCACTGCCCATCGCCCAGCCGCCCTGTACCGCATCGGTCAGCGCACCTGACTCACGCTGCGACAGGCCATAGGCCAGCATCTGGGCATAGCGGGCCTCCCGCGCAAAGGGGGTGTTGCCCAAGGCCCAGAAGGCCGCCGGATCGCGCAACCACGCCATTGGTTTTGCACCTAAATGGTGCGCACAGCTGGACCAGGGATAGTCTTCTGCCTTAGCGACGAGGCCTGCGCGCTGCGGGTTGGAATCGATATAGATGATGCATTGCAGCAACGGCTCGGCCGGTTCGACCACCGTCGAGCGGTAGCGCCCTTCCCACAAAGTACCGCTGCGCCCGTGGCGGGCATTGAAATAGCGCACATAGGCCCGGCCCAGCGCCTGCATCAACAGCGGCAGGCCCTGCTCGGTCTGGGGTGTGATTAACAGATGGAAGTGGTTGGGCATCAGCACAAAGGCATGCACTGCCACCAGGTGGGTCTGCGCCAGCTGGCGCAGCAAATCGCTGAAGTGCTGGAAATCCTCATCATCGACAAAGACCGTCTGCCGGTTGTTGCCCCGGTGCAGCACATGGTGCGGCATGTCGGGAAGACTGAGTCGGGAAAGGCGGGCCATGGTGAAACGTCAGCAAAGGACGGCAGAGGAAAAGCCGCTCCATTATCAACGCTGCGCCCTATGCACTACGCAATCGCAGCATCTGCCCCCGAATCGCGGCCACCTTGCGCGCAGGGGTTGCCCCAAGCTACCACAGCACCACTCACAACACAAAGCCATCCGCCCCTGGGCAGATGGCCTTTCTCTATCCCCGCCTTGCAGCTTAGAAGCGGTAGCGCGCCACCAACTGCACCGAGCGCGGCGCGCCCGGCAGGTTCAGGTTGGGCGAGGAGCCGTGCCCGGCCACGATGTAGCGTTTGTCCAGGAGGTTGTTGAGCTTGAGCTGCAGGTCCACCTGGTTCAGGCGGTAGTAGGCCATGGCATCCAAGGTGGCGTAGCCCGGCAGTACGACGGTGTTGCCAGGGTTGGCAAAACGCGCGCCGACATAGCTGATGCCGCCCCCGGCGCCAAAGCCATGGCCCAGGGCCTTGGTCACCCATACATTGGCACTGTGCTTGGGCGTCAAGGTGGCGCGCTTGCCTTCCACGGGCTGGCCGGCATCGACAGCGGGCGACGAGGTCATCTCGCTCAACAGGTAGGCATAGCCTGACCAGATCTGCCAGCCCTGCGACAGGTCGCCGGCAAAGCTCAGCTCCAGGCCCCGGGTGCGCTGCACGCCCAGCGGCACCAAAGTGTTGCTGACGGGGTCCACGCTCTTGATGTTGGTGCGTTCGATCTCGAACAGCGCCGCATTGGCGCTGGCCTTGCCGTCGAGCAGATCCCACTTCACACCAACCTCACGGCTGGTGGTTTTCTCAGGCGCCAGCTGGGCATTGTTGGCTGCCAGCGCAAAGGTCTCGCCCGAGGGCTGGAAGGACTTGCTGAGCGACACGTAGTATGACAGCGCATTGCTGGGCTGGTAGACCATGCCGACGCGCGGGCTCCATGCCACATCGGTGCGGCCCAGGTTGACGCTGCCTGGCGTGTAGTTGTCGGTTTCCTGGCGGAAGCGGTCATAGCGCACGCCAGCCAGCAGCTTCCATTCGGGGGCCAGGGCGACCATGTCCTGCACATAGGCGCTGGCCACGCTGAAGACGCTGTCGTTGTTGGCCGAAGGTGCAGCCGTCAGCACCGGCGAGACGGCCGGCAGCACCGGGTTGAACAGCGACACCGTCCCCACATTGCTCTGGTTGATGCTCAGCAAGCCCTTGTTCTGGCGGCCCAGCTCCAGCCCGTACAGCAGCTGGTGCTGCATGCCCGCCAGCTCCAGCTTCTGCGTCAGCTCCAGCTGGTTGAAAAAGCCGTGCTCGTCGCGCTCCAGATGGCCACGGTTGAGGGTCGCCGTCTGCGCCTTCTCGTTGACCGCGCCGACCAGGGTGTTGCTGCGGTCCAGGCTGTAGTCGTAGTAGCGCAGCACATTGCGCAGGCTCAGGCTGTCGTTGAAGCGGTGGCTCAACGTAGCCGAGGCCGAGTACACCTCCGAGGTGCTCACATCGGTATCGCGTGCATTGGCCGCGCCATAGTAGGTGCGGGGCGGCACATTCACCGGGCGGCCCTGGAAGGCGGGAATACCAAAATCGGTGAGGCGGCTGTCCTGGAGGTAGTCGGCCTGCAGCAGCAGCTGCGTGTCCGCGCTGAACTTGAACTGCACCGAGCCGGCCAGCGCCTTGCGGTCCAGAAACTGCTGGTCGCGGTAGCTGTCGGCGCGCTCGATGGCGCCGGTCAGGCGGTAGGAGACGATGCTGTCCTGCGGCGCACGCGCCAGGTCAAACTCGCCCCGGCGCTGGTTCCAGCTGCCCAGGGTCAGGCCCACTTCGCTGCGGTCGATGCCGGGCTTCTTGGTGATGCGGTTGATCAGACCACCCGAAGACCCCCGGCCGTACAGCACCGATGCCGGGCCCTTGAGCACTTCGACCTGCTCGACATTGGACAGGTCGCGGAAATACAGCGCGTCATCGCGCACGCCATCGACGAACTGGTCCGCAATCGCCGTGAAGCCCCGGATCGTCACCTGGTCGCGCTGGCCATCGCCATGCGACAGGCCAATGCCGGGAACGGCCTTGAGCACGTCCTGCATCGACTGCACGGCCTGGTCGCGCATCAGCTGCTGGGGCACCACGTTGACGGTTTGCGGAATGTCGCGCAAAGGCGCTTCAATCTTCGTGGCGCTCTTGGCTGTGGGCGCTGCATAGCCCACGTCCGCCGCGGTATCTGCCTGCACGCGCACTTCCTGCAAGGTCGTCTCGGCCGGCGCTTGCTGCGCCGCTGCATAGCCCGCGCACAGCAGCGCCACTGCTGCCACCACAGGTTGGGTTTTGAAAGCCATTCCAGTTCCTTTTATTGCCTTGGTATGTGTTCGGTCTGGCTATACCGGATGGGAAATCCGCACTCTGGTTGGCTACCACCGTGAAAAAGCTCGCACATCTTAAAGAGGAAAATGGTTCTCATTTACATATCTTTAAGAATGGGATACACAGAGGCGACAAAGCCACAGCAGGCGGTTTCTTAAGACTTCTTCAGGTTTTCTTAAGAAATGGCTGAAACACAGTACGCAGGCAGGCTGCGCGCGATCGAAACCCTGGAACGGCGCGGCGCAAAGCCATCGAATCCCGCCCTCAGGGGAGGGCTACCCGGACTGCAACAGGACGTACCCAAGCCGGCACCCGGCGGCGCCAGGGAAGCCATGAAATGGAAATGCCGAGCCGCGTCTGCGGCTTAACGTGGCGCCAGCTTGCCGCCAATGCCCCGGCCCGCCTGGTAGCCCAACAGGCCCGAAACGCGCCCCGCCGCCTGCAACAGCTGGGGCAGCAACTCGCCCTGCATGATCTCGGGCGTGGTGCGGTTCGCCTGGCCGCTGATATTCATGGCCGCCACCACCTGGCCGCTGGCATTGCGGATGGGGGCAGCGACCGAGGTGAGCCCCTCTTCGAGCTCCTGGTTGAGCAGGCACCAGCCCTGTGCACGCACCTGGGCCAGCTCGGCCAGCAGCTGCGCATCGTCCTGGAGGGTGAAGCGGGTGAACATCGTGCGGTCACGGCCCTCGAGCAAAGGCTGCAGCTCCTGGGGCGGAAGCTCGGCCAGCAGCACCCGGCCCAGCGAAGTCCAGAAACTGGGCAGGCGCGAGCCCATGCCCAGGTTGGTGCTCATGATCTTGTGCGTGTGCACGCGCAAAACGTAGACGACATCCTGGCCATCGAGCACGGCGATGGAGCAGGACTCATGCGTCTGCTCGACCAGTGCATCCATCACCGGCTGGGCCAGGTTCCAGACCGGCATCGACGACAGATAGGCAAAGCCCAGATCCAGGATGCGCGGCGTGAGCGCAAACAAACGGCCCTCCACCCGCACATAGCCCAGGGTCTGCAAGGTCAGCAGGATGCGACGCGCGCCGGCACGCGTCATGCCGGTGGCCTCGGCCACTTCCGTCAAGGTCTGGCGCGGCGCGGCAGCGCCAAAGCTGCGGATGACCTCCAGCCCGCGCGCGAAGGACTGCACATAGCTGTCACTGGGGCGGAGGGTCGGGTCTTCTTCTTTCATAGGCCGCAATCGTGGTCGTTGGCGTGGAGCGGATCCCTGGCAATACAAAAGCAAATCGCAGGGACATCGGGTAGCGGATTATCCGGCAGTCTATAATTCTTTTAGCGAACTAATGTTCTATATACGAACATTTTTACCAAGAGCCTCTGGGAGGTTCTGCAAAACCCTCGCCAAGCGGGATGGACGCGGATCGGGATGAGATGCAAGGCGTCTTTTGCAGTCAATAGCCAGCTATTGACAAGAAAGACAACGCGGCAGATCGCCCGAGCCCGCGTGCAGACCACGGCAGGGAGTTTTGCAGAAACTCCCTAAGGGCCGCCGATCCTCTCAAATGCATTCCCAGGTCCGCGCAGGCAGCCTCGGCATTGCATTTGTCGCACGCGGTACAGGCACTGCCCCAGCGCAGCGCGACCATGCCGCAGCGGGATCAGCAGCCTGTTGCGACCCGTGTTCAGAACCAGGAGACAAGATGATCAACAAGATTTCGGACTCGATTGCCGAGTCCCTCAGCCGCGTCCAGGATGGCTCGACCGTGCTCATCGGCGGCTTTGGCACCGCCGGCATTCCAGCGGCCCTGATTGACGGCCTGATCGCACAGGGTGCGCGCGATCTCACGGTGGTCAACAACAACGCCGGCAATGGCGACACCGGCCTGGCGGCCCTGCTCAAGACCGGTGCCGTGCGCAAGATCATTTGCAGCTTCCCGCGCCAGGTCGACAGCTATGTGTTTGACGAGCTCTACCGCAGCGGCAAGATCGAGCTCGAAGTGGTGCCGCAAGGCAACCTGGCCGAGCGCATGCGCGCGGCCGGCGCCGGCATCGGCGCCTTCTTCTGCCCCACAGCCTACGGCACCGAGCTGGCTGCCGGCAAGGAAACGCGCGAGATCAATGGCAAGCACTATGTGCTGGAGTACCCCATTTATGGCGATGTGGCGCTGATCAAGGCCGAGCAAGGCGACCGCTGGGGCAACCTCACCTACCGCAAATCGGCCCGCAACTTTGGCCCGGTGATGGCCACCGCGGCGAAGTACACCGTGGCCACCGTGCATGAGATTGTGGAGCTGGGCCAGCTCGACCCCGAAGCCGTGGTCACCCCTGGCATCTATGTCAACCAGGTCATCAAGATCGAGCGCGTTGCCACGCAAGCCGGTGGCTTCAAGAAAACAGCCTGAAGCAGGAGACAAGACCATGAGCAGCTACCAAAAACGCACGAAAGACGAACTGGCCGCCCGCGTGGCGCAGGACATCCATGACGGCGCCTACGTGAACCTGGGCATTGGCCAGCCGACGGCCGTGGCCAACCACATCCCCCAGGACCGCGAAGTGATCCTGCAGTCGGAAAACGGCATCCTGGGCATGGGCCCGGCGCCGGCCGCTGGTGAGGAAGACTATGACCTCACCAATGCCGGCAAGCAGCCCGTCACCTTGCTGGCAGGCGGCAGCTTCTTCCACCATGCCGACAGCTTTGCAATGATGCGCGGCGGTCACCTCGACATCTGCGTGCTCGGCGCATTCCAGGTGGCAGAGAACGGCGACCTGGCCAACTGGAGCACCGGTGAAGCCGGTGCCATTCCCGCCGTGGGCGGCGCGATGGACCTGGCCATCGGCGCCAAGCAGACCTGGGTGATGATGGACCTGCTGACCAAGAAGGGCGAGAGCAAGATCGTCAAGCAATGCAGCTATCCGCTGACCGGCATTGGCTGCGTCAAGCGCATCTACACCGATGTGGCCACCATCGAGGTCACCGACCAGGGCCTCAAGCTCATCGACACCGTTGACGGTCTGGACAAGGCCGAACTCGAAAAAATGATCGGCCTGCGCCTGCTGTAAGCGCAGCGCCGATTTGTATTCATCCCTGGAGACCAACATGACCCATGCCTATATCTGCGACGCCGTGCGCACCCCCTTTGGCCGCTACGGCGGCGCGCTGGCCGGTGTGCGCACCGATGACCTGGGCGCCGTGCCCATCAAGGCGCTGATGGAGCGCAACCCCGGCGTGGACTGGACGGCCGTCACCGATGTGATCTACGGCTGCGCCAACCAGGCCGGCGAAGACAACCGCAATGTGGCCCGCATGTCCAGCCTGCTCGCGGGCCTGCCCATCGAGGTGCCTGGCGCCACGGTCAACCGCCTCTGCGGCTCGGGTCTGGATGCCGTGGGCTCGGCTGCCCGTGCCATCAAGTCGGGCGAAGCGCGCCTCATGATCGCCGGTGGTGTGGAATCGATGAGCCGCGCACCCTTTGTGATGCCCAAGGCCGAATCCGCCTTCAGCCGCAACAATGCCGTCTACGACACCACCATTGGCTGGCGCTTTGTCAACAAGCAGATGAAGGCGCTGTACGGCGTGGACTCCATGCCCGAGACGGCCGAGAACGTGGCCGACGACTTCAAGATCGAGCGCGAAGCCCAGGACCGCATGGCCCTGGCGTCGCAGCAAAAGGCTGCAGCGGCCATCGCTGCCGGCCACCTGGCGCGCGAGATCGTGGCCGTGACCATTCCGCAGAAAAAGGGTGATGCTCTGGTGATCAGCCAGGACGAGCACCCCCGCACCACCACGATCGAAGCGCTGGCCAAGCTCAAGGGCGTGGTGCGCGAAGGCGGTACCGTGACGGCCGGCAACGCCTCGGGTGTGAACGACGGCGCCTGCGCCCTGCTGCTGGCCAATGAAGAAGCCGCCCAGCAATACGGCCTGACCCCGCGCGCCCGTGTGGTGGCCATGGCCACCGCTGGTGTGGCACCGCGCATCATGGGCTTTGGCCCGGCACCTGCCGTGCGCAAGGTGCTGGCGCTGGCCGGCCTGACCTTGGCCGACATCGATGTCATCGAGCTGAACGAAGCCTTTGCCGCCCAAGGCCTGGCCGTGCTGCGCGACCTGGGCATTGCGGACGATGACCAGCGCGTCAACCAATGGGGCGGCGCGATTGCGCTGGGCCACCCGCTGGGCGCATCGGGCGCACGCCTCGCTACCACCGCCGTCAACCAGCTGCATGCACTGGGCGGCCGCTACGCGCTGTGCACCATGTGCATCGGCGTGGGCCAGGGCATTGCCGTGATCCTCGAAAAAGTCTGACGCCCCACTGCGGCGGCAAGCGCGGGCCTGCTAGGGCCGCGCCTTGCCCCGCATCCCCCGACACCCTCCCCCCAAACACCAGCGCTGCTGCCTCGGCCACCTTGGCGCAGCCTTGCCCGCGCAGCGATGCAGGGGCACTTTTTGAAGGACAGAACGCCATGGCAACACAACAAATCACCACTGCGACCGGCATGTTCAACATCGATCTGCAAGGCCCCGAGGGCGCGCCGGTGCTGGTTTTCTCCAACTCGCTGGGCACCACCCTGGATATGTGGGACGCCCAGGCCCGCACTTTCAGCAGCCAGTACCGCGTGCTGCGCTACGACACCCGTGGCCACGGCGCCAGCGTCGTGAGCCCTGGCCCCTACCAGTTCGCCCAACTGGGCGGCGATGTGCTGGCCATTCTGGACAGCCTGGGCATCGACCAGGCCCATTTCTGCGGCATCTCGATGGGCGGCCTCACCGGACTGTGGCTGGGCGTGCATGCCGGCGCACGCATGCGCAGCATCACCGTGGCCAACAGCGCCGCCAAGATTGGTGCCGAAGCAGGCTGGCGCGACCGCGCGGCCCTGGTGCGTGCCAATGGCGCAGCAGCCATGCAGACCCTGGCCGATTCATCGCCCAGCCGCTGGTTCACTGAAGGCTTCATCACCAGCCAGCCCCAGGTGGTGCAGACCGCCCAGGCCTGGATTGCCGGCATTGCCCCCGAAGGCTATGCCAGCTGCTGCGAGGCCCTGGCCGTGGAAGACCTGCGCGCCGATATCGCCCGCATCCAGACCCCCACCTTGCTGATTGGCGGCAGCGCCGACCCGGTGACCACGGTGGCCGATGCCGAAGCGATGCATGCCGCCATTGCCGGCTCGGAACTGGCGACGGTGCCGGCCTCGCACCTGTCCAACCTCGAAGTGCCCCAGGCCTTTGACCTGGCACTGGGCAGCTTTTTGCAGAAACACTGAGGCAGCCGCCTTGAACCAGGCAGACGGGCACCAAGAACAACAACCGCCCGCTGCAGCCCTTCCTCAACCAAGGAGACAAGCATGTCCGATGCCAATCCACGCTGGAAGCAGCGCCCTGCAGGATCGACCTGGGGCGACTTCGGCCCCGATGACCAACTCGGCCGCCTCCACCTGCTGACGGCCGCCAAGGTGCGCCAGGGTGTTGCCGAGGTGCAGGAAGGCCTGCGCTTTTCGCTCAGCCTGCCGCTGGACTACCCCGGCGGCAGCGCCCTCAACCCCAACCGCAAGCCGCCCGTGCTGCGCCCCTTGCAGCGCAAGGGCCTGGTCAACTTCAACTGCCTGCTCGGTGATCTGGAGCCCGGCCGCACCGATGTGCTGTCCGACGACATGGCCGTGCTGTCGCTGCAGTACTCCACCCAGTGGGATGGCCTGGCCCATGCCGGCCAGCTGTTCGACGCCAATGGCGATGGTGTACCCGAGCCGCTCTACTACAACGGTTTTGCCGCAGGCCGCGATGTACTGGGGCCGCTGCTGGTCAGCGACACCGGTATGCCCACGGCCGAGAGCAGCGGCAGCACCAGCTGCGCCAAGGCCTTGGGCATTGAGGGCATGGCCCAGAACGGCGTGCAAGGCCGGGGCGTGATGATGGACCTGCATGCGCACTACGGCGATGCCCGCAGCCTGATTGGCTACGACGAATGGATGCGCGTGATCGAGGCCGACCGGCTGGAGATCGAGCCCGGCGACATGCTGTGCCTGCACACCGGCTTTGCCCAGGCGGTGCTGGCGATGCAGAAGAACCCCGACCCCGTGGTGCTGAACAACAGCTGCGCGGTGCTCAATGGCCGCGACGAGAAGCTGCTGCAGTGGATCAGCGACAGCCAGATCGCCGTGATTGCGGCCGACAACTATGCCGTCGAGGCGCACCCAGCCCAGCCTGGTGCTGACTGCTGCGCGGCGCTGCCCCTGCATGAGCACTGCCTGTTCAAGCTGGGCCTGCACCTGGGCGAGCTGTGGCATCTGACACCGCTGGCGCAGTGGCTGCGTGCCCATGGGCGCAGCCGCTTTCTGCTGACCGCCCCACCGCTGAACCTGCCCGGCGCCATTGCCTCGCCGGTGACCCCGATTGCCACGGTCTGAGACCGGCCTTCAGAGAAATGCTTTACGGCGGCAGCAGCGCTAGCCTGGCCTGCCGCAACCTACCCCGGAGCCACCATGCCCTACATCATTGAGACTTTCGACAAGCCCGAACACCAGGCCGTACGCCAAGCCCACCGCCCGGCGCACCTGGACTTTCTGGCGCGCAACGCGGAGCTGCTGCTGGCCTGCGGCGCCAAGCTGCAGGACGACGGCAGCGACATGGGCGGTGGCCTCTATGTGGTGGACCTGGACACGCGCGAGGCGGCCCAGGCCTTTATCGAATCCGATCCCTTCTACCAGGCCGATCTGTTTGCCCAGGTGCGCATCACGCGCTGGCGCAAGGCCTATGTCGCCGGCCAGTGCTGCCTGTGACGCCTTTCTTGGAAACCGCTATGTCCACTCCATCGACTCCATCGACCTCTGCACGCCCCCGCGTGCTCATCACCGGCGGCGGCGCCGGCATTGGTGCAGCCGCTGCGCTGCGCTGCCATGCCGATGGCTATGACCCGGTCATCATCGACCGCCAGATCGACCAGGTGCCCGCCGGTTTTGTCGCGATCCAGGCCGACCTCAGCAGTGCCGAAGACACGGCCCGCGCGCTGAACGAAGCGCTCGCTGGCGGTCCCATCACCCGCCTGGTGAACAACGTCGGCATCGTGGTGCCCAACGACGCTGCCAGCCAGACGCTGGCCGAGTTCGACCTCGCCGTATCGCTGAACCTGCGCTGCGCGTTCCAGTGCATGCAGGCCTTGCTGCCCGGCATGCAAGCGGCGCAATTTGGCCGCATCGTCAACATGTCCTCGCGCGCGGCGCTGGGCAAGGACTTGCGCACGGCTTACGCCGCCACCAAGGCAGGGCTGATCGGCATGACCCGTGTCTGGGCGCTGGAGCTGGGCCAATGGGGCATCACCGCCAATGCAATCGGCCCCGGCCCCATCCGCACCGAGCTGTTCGACAAGGCCAACCCACCGGGCGCCGAGCGCACGCAAAAGATCATCCAGTCCGTGCCCGTCAAGCGCGTGGGCACGCCCGACGACGTGGCCCATGCCGTGGCCTACATGCTCGACGAGCGCAGCGGTTTTGTCACCGGCCAGGCGCTCTATGTCTGTGGCGGCATGACCGTGGGCGTGGCACCGGTCTAGCCCTTTTTTCGTGGGCCTGTCGGTTGCAGGCCCCGCTTTGCTCCTTCCATTGATAACAAGAGACATCGATGTCAAAAATCACCGCTTTTTTCACCGAGCTGATGCGCAAGTATCTGCCCGACCCCTTTGTGTTCGCGATCCTGCTCACCTTGCTCACCATGGTGCTGGCCTTTGCTGTGGAGAGCCGGCCCATCAACCTGGTGGTGCAGGACTGGGGCAAGGGCTTTTGGAGCCTGCTGGCCTTCACCACCCAGATGGCGGTGATTCTGGTGATGGGCTATGTGCTGGCGGCCGCACCGGTGGTGGACCGCTTCCTCAACCGCATTGCCGGTATGGTGCACACGCCGCGTGGCGCCATCATCATGGCCACCGTCGTGGGCTGCGTGGGCAGCTACCTGAACTGGGGTTTTGGTCTGGTGATCGGCGGCATCATGGCCAAGAAGCTGGCGCTGCGCGTCAAGGGCGTGCACTACCCGCTGATCATCGCCTCGGCCTACACCGGCTTCACGATGTACAGCCTGGGTCTGTCGGCCACCATTCCGGTGCTGATCTCCACCAAGGGCCACAGCTTTGAAAAGCAGATGGGCATCATCCCGCTGAGCGAAACCATTTTCTCGCCCCACATCCTGCTGACCGCGCTGGCCGTGCTGATCGTGCTGCCGCTGATCAATGCGGCGATGCATCCGAAAGCCGGTGAAAAAGTCACCGAGATCAGTGCCGAACTGGCCAGCAACGAAGAGTCCAAGGGCCCATCGGCCGCGAACCTGCTGGGCGACGAAAAGACCTTTGCCGGCCGCCTGAACAACAGCCGCATCCTGAGCTGGCTGATCGGCCTGACCGGAATGGCTTTTGTGGCCATGCACTTCATGCAGAACGGCAGCCTCGATCTGAACATGATCAACTTCTTCATCCTGTTCCTGGGCATCTTGCTGCTGGGCACGCCGATGAAGTATGTGGAAAAGGTCAATGAAGGCGTCAAGACCATTGGCGGCATCATTCTGCAGTTCCCGTTCTACGCCGGCATCATGGCCATCATGCATGCCTCGGGCCTGGTCGAATCGATCGCCCATGTGTTCGTCAGCTTCTCGACCGCCTATACCTTGCCGCTGTGGGGCCTGGTGAGCTCCTTCTTCATCAACTTCTTTGCGCCTTCGGGCGGCGGCCACTGGGTGCTGCAAGGCCCGTTCATGATCGAAGCGGCCAAGACCCTGGGCGCATCGCAGGCCCACACCGCCATGTCGGTGATGCTGGGCAATGGCTGGAACGACCTGGTGCAGCCTTTCTGGATCCTGCCTGCGCTGGCGCTGTCCAAGCTCAAGCTCAAGGACATCATGGGCTACACCGTGGTCTCGATGTTCGTTGTGGGGGCCATCTACATCGGCTCCTCCCTGCTCTGGCCATAAACCGGGCCAGACCTTCCCTTCCTCCGGCTGTCACGCGAGACCCAACAAGCACTGACAAAACAAGTGGCAGCCTTTTTCACTTTGCTTTGGAGATACCCATGAACACCACCCGTTTCAACGCCCGCCGCACCGTGCTGCAAGCCATCGCCGCTGCCAGCCTGGGCGCCGCCCTGGTGCCTGCCGCTTTTGCGGCAGAGGCCTTCCCGAACAAGCCCATCACGATGGTCGTGCCCTTCGTGGCTGGTGGCACCACCGACATCCTGGCCCGCATCGTCGGCCAGTCGCTGGGCGAGGAGCTGGGCCAGCCGGTGATCATCGACAACCGCGCCGGTGCTGGTGGCAATATCGGCGGCCAGTTCGCCGCACGTGCGCCGGCCGACGGCTACACCATCTTCATGGGCACCGTGGGCACCCACGCGATCAATGAATGGCTCTACAAGAAGATGCCCTTCAGCCCCAACAAGGACTTTGCACCGCTGACCCGCGTGGCCAATGTGCCCAACCTGCTGGTGGCCAACCCGGCGCAGCCTTTCAAGAACGTCAAGGAACTGATCAGCTACGCCCAGGCCCATCCCGGCCAGGTGAACTTTGGCTCCTCGGGCAGCGGCAGCTCCATCCACCTGTCGGGTGAGCTGTTCAAGATGATGGCCAAGGTCGACATGATCCACATCCCCTACAAGGGCAGCGCACCGGCCGTGACCGACCTGCTGGGCAACCAGATTGCGATCATGTTCGACAACATGCCCTCTGCGATCCAGCATGTGCGCTCGGGCAAGCTGCGCCCGCTGGCGGTGACCACCGCCAAGCGCTCGCCCGAGCTGCCCGATGTGCCAACCGTTGCCGAAGCAGGCGTGCCCGGCTACGAGGCCACCTCCTGGTTTGGCCTGTTCGCCCCCACGAAGACGCCCGCCGATGTGCAGGCCAAGTTGCATGCTGCGATCATCAAGGTGTTGCAAAAGCCTGACGTGATCAAAAAGATCGGCGACCAGGGCGGCGAAGTGGTGACCGAGTCCCAAGCGGAGTTTGGCAAGTTCATCGCCGCTGAAAACGAGAAGTGGAAGCAAGTGGTGAAGACCTCGGGCGCGACCGCAGGCTAATCCGTCCAAGCGCACAGAGCAAAGCCGCCGATCCTGGCAGTCCAGGACCGGCGGCTTTTTCTATGCAGCGCAGCTAGAGGATCAGACGCCGATCGGGCCGCCGTCCGCTTTCTGGATCACCACCGTCGACGAGCGTGGGCGCACCTTGCCATCGGGCGCGCGGGTGGCGTCGGCCGTGCCATAGGCAGGCCAGTTCACCGGGTGCTGGATGTTGAGGAAGATGCTGGTGTGGTCCGGGGTATAGGCGAAGCCGGTGATCTCGGCCTCGTTCGGGCCGACAAAGAAGCGGCGCAGCTCGGCCTGGTTGGCGGCGTTGATGACCGGGCCCGTGCCCTTGGCATCCTTCAGCGCACCGGGCACGACGGCCAGCATCTGGTCGTTCGTGGCCTTGGCGACGGCGTTGTTGCGGCCACCGTCGATGCCGTTGTCGGTCTGGATCCACAGAATGCCACGGTCATCAAACGCAATGCCATCGGGGCTGGCCAGCTGGTTGAGCTCGGTGAGGCCCGAGCGGTTGGTGTCGGCGTTGGAGGCGGCATCCGAGCCAAAGACAAAGATGTCCCAGCGGAAGGTGTGGGCACCGGCGTCATCGTGCCAGCGCACGATGTGGCCGTTGACATTGTTCAGGCGCGGGTTGGCGGGGTTGGTGCCGCGTTCGGCATTGCGGCTGGTGTTGTTGGTCAAGGTCAGGTAGACATCGCCATTGCTGGGGTGCACGGCGGTCCACTCGGGGCGGTCCATCGGCGTGGCGCCCACGAAATCTGCCGCACCGCGCGTATTGATCAGGATGGCATCGATGGTGCCAAAGGCCTCACCGAGGCTGCGGCCGTCCTTGCCCTTGGTGGTGGGGGTCAGCGCCAGCCACTCGCCCTTGCCGTCGGCATCGAAGCGCGCGACGTACAGGGTGCCCTTGTCCAGGTACTTGTGTCCCACGGCAATGCGGTCGCTGCGCGCAGCATCCTTGGGGTCCCACAGCGCTTCGGACACAAAGCGGTAGATGTACTCAAAGCGCGAATCATCGCCGCTGTAGAAGGCCAGCGGCTTGCCCGCCACCGGGATGCCGTAGGCCGCGCCTTCGTGCGCAAACCGGCCCATCGCCGTGCGCTTGGTGGCCGTGCTGCCGGGGTCATACGGATCGATCTCGACCAGGTAGCCAAAACCGTTGACCTCGTTGCGCCAGTCCTGCAGGCCATCGGCGCCGCTGGCGGTGATGTTGAAGCGGGCAAATTCGCCTTGCTGCTCGGTCGCATCGCCCGCAGCCGTCTCCCACTGGTAGCGGCCGGCCTTGGTCTGCACGCCGACACGCTTTTGGGCGGCAGTCACCTCACCGGTGTTGACAAAGCAGGCGGCCCAGTTTTCTTCGGCAGTGATGTAGGTGCCCCAAGGGGTGGTGCCGTTGCCGCAGTTGTTGTTGGTGCCGCGCACCTGGGTGCCGGCCGTGGAGAACGGCGTCTTGACCCAGTCCGTGCCCGCCACAGGGCCCGACAGGTTCATCGGCGTGGCCGAGGTGAAGCGGCGGTTGTAGCGCGAGTTCTTGATGATCTCCCACTGGCTGCCCTGCTTGCGCACATGCATGACGGCCACGCCATGGGCATTGACCTCTTTGCGCACCTCTTCTGCCGGGCGCTTGCCGTCCACCGAGGTGGGGCCGTTCGGATGCAAGGCCTTCTCGTCGATGTATTCGTGATTGACCACCAGCAGGCCTTCGCTGGAACTGCCGGCGAGCGGGAAGTAATGCATGCCGTCATGGTGCATGCCGGTGGAGTGCAACAGGTCCTGCGAGCTGTTGCGGCCTTCATTGCTCCAGGGCGCTGCCTGGTCGTTGAGCGGCGTGCCCCAGGCTCCGATGACCGAGGCCACATAGCCGGCGGGCACCACGCAGGCATCCGTCATCGAGTTGGGCAGCGACGCAAAACCCAGCTTGACGGCCTGGTCGTCATCGCCATCGCTGCCGCCCCCGCAGGCGGAGATGCTGGCCCCGGCAAACAGCGCCAGCGCCGAGCCCAGGCTGCCGCGCATCACCAGGCGACGCGACATATGCGTCTCCAGGATGGTGCTGAATGGTGTGTTGCCGTCCGTGTTGCGGACGACTTTGTCGGAAATGGATTTGCTCATCGCTTCGACTCTCCTGATTGTGGGACCACCGTTGGAAAGGGCCCAGTCTAGGAAGCGGAAATGACGGCTCCATGAATATCCGATGACGTCACCGCATCGTCACGAATGCGATACCTTGGTGCGCTATAGGCGCATGCAAGGCTTTCTCAGGCAGCGACTGCTTCCATCCGGTAGCGGTGCTGCAGCGACTGCTCCAGACCGAACTCCGCCAACAGTTGCTGCAGCCGCTCGGCCGCCGCGCGCTTTTTGTGGCCGGTGTACCTGGCGAGGATCAGCTCGTTCTTCATGCTGTGTTCCCAGCCGACCAGCTCGGTCACGGTGACCTGGTAGCCCTGGCTTTCCAGGTAGAGGCAGCGCAGCACATTGGTGATCTGGCTGCCCATCTCACGGGTGTGGATGGGGTGGCGCCACAGCTCTGCCAAGGGGGTGCGCGCAAGGTTCATAGCCTTGTTCTGGCGCAGGCATGCCGCCACTTCGGCCTGGCAGCAAGGCACCAGCACCATCGCACGGGCCCGCTTTTCCAGACCAAAGGCGATGGCGTCATCGGTGGCGGTATCGCAGGCATGCAGCGCCGTGACCACATCAAAGCGCTCGGGCACCGCATCGGTGCGGGTGGAATCGGCGACCGACATGTTCAGGAACGACATGCGGTCAAAACCCAGATCGCCAGCCAGCTGCTGCGAGGCCTCGACCAACGGCGCACGGGTTTCGATGCCGTAGATATGGCCACGGCCCAGGTTCTTGAAGAACAGGTCGTAGAGGATAAAACCCAGGTAGGACTTGCCGGCGCCATGGTCGGCCAGACTGACCGGGTGGTCTTGCGCCGACAGCTCGGTCAGCAAAGGCTCGATGAACTGGTAGAGGTGGTAGACCTGCTTGAGCTTGCGGCGCGAATCCTGGTTCAGCTTGCCATCGCGCGTGAGAATGTGCAGCGCCTTGAGCAGCTCAATCGACTGGCCGGGCTTGAGCTCCAGCTGCTGGGCGACATCGGGGGCGGCGGGCTTGGGGGTGCTACGGCCAGCGGCGCGCGGTGCTTTCATCGTTTTCATTCCTTGGCCTTGTCGCTGGCAGCATCCTGGTGCGGGAAGGGGCAGCGCGGGCCCACGCCCAGATCCAACCAGCCTTCCAGGCCCAGCGCATCGAGCGTGTCCATGTTCTTTTCGTAAATCGCATCCGCCTCGGGGAAGGCCTCGACCGCCTTGTCAATGCTCTCTTCGCGCAGCAGGTGCAGGATGGGGTATGGCGAGCGATTCGTGCAGTTGGTCACGTCATCGACCGTCGTGCCCTCGAACTGGAACAAGGGGTGAAACGAGGCCACCTGCAGGATGCCGCCCAGATCCAGCTCTTCGATCATGTCGTCGGCGATTTCGAGGAAATCATTGAAATCCAGAAAATCATGCAGCGCATAAGGGAGGATCAGCAACGTGGTATCGCGCTTGTCCGGATTGGCTTCGGCCAGCGCTTCGAGCTCACGGTGCAGATCATGTGCCACCGCTTCGGCATCCTGCGCATCGCTCACCACATAGTGGATCTGGTCCTTGACATGCACACCCTTGGCAAACGGGCACAGGTTCAGACCGATGACGGCTTTTTCCAGCCAGTTCACGGTGTCGGCCATCACCACCTGGTGCAAGGCCTCATCTGCAGGCGCAGGTGCAGCATGGGTATCGGTCATCGTGGGGCTTTCTGGTGGAGTTATAGGTGGCCAGCGGGGGCTGTCTGCGGGCCATCACCCTGCAAAGGGGTGGGCGCTGGGCGCCATGGCGGCGCAAGGCCGCAGGCAGGCAGAGGCTGACGCTGGGCCTGCCATTGTAGCGAGGGGCGCTTTGCCACTTGCAGCGCTAAGCCATGCCCAGCGTGCAGGCGTCCGGCTGTCAGGGGACCAGCACGCGCTGGCCGGTCAGGCGTTCATGCTCGCGCAGGGCATAGCGGTCGGTCATGCCGGCGATGAAATCGGCCACCACGCGGGCGCAGGCGATCGGGTCCAGACCGGCGGCACGGGCGGCAAAGCGCGGCTTCATCTGGGCGGGGTCGGCCAGGTAGATGTCAAACAGCTCGCGCACGACAACCTTGGCCTGGCCGGTGGTCTGCATCACCTGCGGATGGCGGTACAGGTTCTTGAACAGAAAGCGCTTGAGCTCGGCCGACTCGGCGGCCATCGTGCTGCTGAAACCGACCAGGGCGGGCAGCTGGCGCACGGCATCCACATCGGCCGGCTGCGCAGCCTGCAGGCCAGCGCTGGTGTGGCGGATCACATCGTAGATCTGCTCGCTGAGCATGCGGCGCGTGGCCTCGTACAGCCATTTGCGCTGCCAGCGCGGCTCCTGCAACTGCGGGTACTCGGCCAGCGCCTCGTGGGCATAGCGGGCAAACAGCGGCACGCCCATCAGCTGCCCCAGACTGATCAAGCCGGAGCGCACGCCGTCGTCGGCATCATGGGCGTTGTAGGCAATCTCATCGGCCAGATTGGCCAGCTGGGCTTCCAGACCAGGCCGCTGGCCAAGCAGGAAACGCTGGCCCACGCCGCCCGGCTCGCGGGCCTCCAGCTGCCGCGCATGCTTGGCGGAGCAGTGTTTCAGAATCCCTTCCCGGGTTTCAAAGCACAGGTTCAGCCCGCTGTAGTCGGGGTAACGCTCTTCGAGCGTATCGACCACGCGCAGGCTCTGCATATTGTGCTCAAAGCCGCCAAAGTCCTGCATGCAGTCATTGAGCACATCCTGGCCCGCATGGCCAAAAGGCGTGTGGCCGAGGTCATGGGCCAGGCAGATCGCCTCGGTCAGGTCTTCGTTGATGCGCAGTGCCCGCGCCACCGAGCGGCCCAGCTGCGCCACCTCGATCGAGTGCGTGAGGCGGGTGCGGAACAGGTCGCCCTCGTGGTTCAAAAAAACCTGGGTTTTGTAGACCAGACGGCGGAAAGCGGTGGAGTGCACGATCCGGTCGCGGTCACGCTGAAAAGCGCTACGCGTGGGCGCCGCCTCTTGTGCATGCAGGCGGCCCTGGCTGCGGTGGGAGAAGCAGGCATAAGGCGCCAGGCCCAGCTCGGTCCAGATTTGCTGGGGCTCGGCTGGCTGCATCAGCGGCGCGGGGCGGTCCATCCGGTCAGGCCTGCACTGCCTCGGCGCAGCACAGGTCGATGACTTCGCGCACCAGCGCATCGGGCGCCTCGCGCACTACCGCCTTGCCCGGCCCATCGATCAGCACAAAGCGGATCGCGCCGGCCTGGGATTTCTTGTCGTGGCGCATCAGTTCCAGATAGCGGCCTGCATTGTCCTGGCTATCCAACATGGCACCGCGCACCGGCAAACCGGCACGGGCCACCAGCGCACGCAGGCGCCGCACAAAGGCAGCATCGACCAGACCCAGACGCTGGGACAGCTCGGCGGCCATCACCATCCCGGCCCCCACGCCTTCGCCATGCAGCCAGACACCATAGCCCATGCCCGCTTCGATCGCATGGCCAAAGGTGTGGCCAAAGTTGAGGATGGCGCGCAGGTCCGCCTCGCGCTCGTCCTTGGAGACCACATCGGCCTTGATCTCACAGCTGCGGCGCACGGCATGGGCCAGCGCCCGCTTGTCGCCGGCGATCAGCGCGGGCATTTCGGCCTCCAGCCAGTCCATGAACGCCATGTCCGCAATCGGGCCGTACTTGATGACTTCGGCCAAGCCAGCGCTCAGCTCGCGCGCGGGCAAGGTGTCAAAGGTGTCCAGGTCGCAGACCACCAGCTGGGGCTGGTAGAAGGCGCCGATCATGTTCTTGCCCAGCGGGTGGTTGATGCCGGTCTTGCCGCCGACAGACGAATCCACCTGCGACAGCAAGGTGGTGGGCACCTGCACAAAAGGCACGCCGCGCATGAAGCTGGCAGCGGCAAAGCCGGTCATATCACCCACCACACCGCCACCCAGTGCAAACAGCACCGTCTTGCGGTCGGCGCCATTGTGCATCAGTGCATCAAAAATGCCTTGCAGGGTCGTCCAGTTCTTGTGCGCTTCGCCATCGGGCAGCACCACCTGTTCCACCTTGGGGTAGTGGGGTGCCAACGCAGCCTGCAGTTGGCGGGCATAGAGCGGGGCCACCGTTTCATTGCTGACGATCAGCGCCTGCGACGCCTTGGGGCAGTGTGCAAAGGTGTCCGCCTGGGCAAGCAAGCCGGAAGCAATCAGGATAGGGTAGGAGCGGTCGCCCAGGTCAATATGAACAGTGTCGGTCACAGCGTTTGCGTCGGAAAGTTGTATGGATATCGCTCGTCCATTATCGGGGAGTTGCCAAAGTGGCGCCCGGCTGCGGCACCAGGCCCGCCAACTCGGCCTGCATGCTGACCTTGCGCATAACCTGGCCCGTGCCGCAGCGCAAGGTGTCGATGGTGTAGTGCGCTGTCTCTTCGTACAGCGGCGCGCGCACGGCCAGCAGGTCCTTGAGGCGCTTGAGCGTGTCATCACCTTGCAGCAAGGGGCGCCCGGTATCGTTGCGCAGGCGCCGGGCAATGTCCTCGGGGCTGGAATGCAGGTAGAACACCGTTGTGTGGGCATGCAGCACGGCGCGGTTCTCGGGCCGCAGCACCGCACCGCCACCGGTGGACAGGATGCAGGCCCGATCCCGTGTCGCCAACGCGGCAATCACCTGGGCCTCGACATCGCGGAAAGCCTGCTCGCCCTGGGCCGAGAAGTACTCCTTGATCGTGCAGCCCAGCTGCGCCTCGATCACATGGTCGGAATCGACAAAATCCACACCCCATAGGCGTGCCAGCTGCCGGCCAATGGTGGATTTCCCACTGCCGGGCAGCCCAATCAAACACACGGAAGGTGCCATTGCGCTACATCCTGAAAACGGACTGCACATGATAGCGGCAATGGCGGGCATAAAAAAACCTCCGGCGTGCCGGAGGTTTTTAACGCAGACCCAGGTGGGAACTACAGGCTTGTCATCAAGACGCTGCAGTAGGGGTCGTCGGTGTCGTCGGCGTGCAAGTGCCTGCCGTGTCAGTCACACGGAAGGTCACTTCGCGGCTGACCGAATTGGTCGCGTTCTTCGCCGTCACAAACATGCGGTAGGTGGCCACATCTGCGCAGGTCAGTGGAGAGCCCGAAGCGATACGGCCGGTGGAGCCTTGGCCCACCACTTGCAGCCAGCTAGGTGCGCCTTCCAGCGCCCAGGTCACATTATCGCCAGTGGCCGAGAAGGTGTAGGTGTAGGAGGTTCCCACTTCCACCGAGGCGATCTCGCATGGCGACGTCGACGAACCGGTGCAACCATTGATGGTGAAGGCCACAGGGTTGTCCGGCAGGTTGCCCACGACGGTCAACACCAGGGTTTGGCGCGCGGTCGCACCGTTGGCATCGCGCACATTCAACACCACGGTGTATGCACCAGGACCCTTGACATTCGGAGTGCCGGAAATCAGGCCGTCAGAGCTCAGGCTCAGACCGGTTGGCAGGGTCGAAGTGGTTGACCACAGGAAAGGAGCAACACCACCTTCTACAACCAGAGCATGAGAATAGGGCTCGGCATTCTGCACCGTCTGCGCCAGTTCCGACTCAGGAATGGTCAGCGCACTGGAAGCAATCGCATGCACAACAGGAATCACCGCGTACTGGGTGATGGGCTGCTGGATGCCATTGGTCAGGTCATTGTCGGCGCGATCGACGGTCAAACGCAGCAGCAGCGAGCCCGAAGCAGGACCGCTGGCCACCGAGAACTGGCCAATGCCATTGACGGTGCTGATCTGGATGGAACCACTGTTGGTCTGGCCACCGGCCAGCAGTCTGGCGCCGTCGGATGCGGCATTGGGAACAATGCTGACCTGCAGATTGGCATTGCCCGAACTGCTCACGGGCTGGTCATTGTCGTTCTTGAGGATCGCCTGCACCACCATGCTGTTGGCGATGTTGTTCACGTTGTCACGCGAGCCCAGATAGGTCGCATCCTTGGTGAGCGTAACATTTGCTGGTGTCGCGGTGCTGCCGCCGCCAACCTTCACTGTGGCACGGTCGGTATAGATCTTGTTGTCACGTGGATCGGTCACGCTGCACTGCACGGTCACATCGCCAGCGATGCCATGCGAGATGATGTGGAATGATGCACCGCCGGCGTTGGAGCCCAGCGTGATATTGCGGTAAGCACCGGGCACCTTGACGGTTTCCGTACCCATGGCGACATCGACGGTGTGCTCATCTTTACCATCTAGGTAATAAAGCGCGCCCGAATCCAGTCCCGACGTGATATTGCACGAAAAAGCACCATCTTCCTGGTTAGGAATCGGGTTATTGCCCGCATTGGCCTGGATATAAAGGGTGGACATATAGGGGTAGTAGTCACCATTGCCATAGCCCGGCAAACTTCCCCCCACATTCACCGGCACGGTGGTCTTCGACGACGTCAGCTTGATGCTGTACTGCTGCTGCGATTCACCCCCGCTGCCACCACCGCCACCACAGGCTGCCAACAACAGCGGCGCCACCAGCGCCAAGGGCTTCAACAAATTTCTCATAACTCTCCCTGTCTATCTTAATTAACGCATTTCACCGCGGTCTGAAATCATCTTTGGCGTAATGAACACCAGCATTTCACGCTTTTCCGATTCTCGAACGTTGTTCTTGAACAGATTGCCCAGCACCGGCACATCGCCCAACAGCGGAATCTTGTTAGTGGTCTGTGTTTCCGAGAGCTCAAAAATACCGCCAATCACCACGGTCCCGCCATTTTCCACCAAGACTTGGGTCTTAATGTGCTTGGTATCGATTGCAGGACCCGCTGTAGTGTTCGCACCCTGGGAATCCTTGGAAACGTCCAAGTCCAAGATGATGCTGCCTTCAGGCGTAATCTGAGGTACCACTTCGAGCTTCAACACCGCCTTTTTGAACTCCACGGTCGTCGCACCATTCTGCGCAGAGTTCTGGTATGGAATTTCGGTACCCTGCTCGATCAACGCCTTGGTTTGGTCGGCCGTGATCAAACGCGGACTGGAGACAATTTTTCCTTTGCCGTCGGCTTCCATCGCAGACAATTCCAGCGACAAAAAGCGGTTGGCGGCGGAGTTGAAAATGGACAGCGCAAATGTACCACTGCTTGCCCCCGTGGACAGGGCTGCCGCGGGCAGATTGACAAAGTTACCCGTCGACGTGTTGGTCCCACCCATACCCGTGGTGCCAACCGCGTTGTCATAGCTGGTACCAAAGCCCACGCGGTTGCCACCACCAATGCTGTAGCCGCCATCACCACCGTTAGCGGCACGCATATCACCGCCACCCAGGCGCACACCCAGCGCACGGCCAAAGGTGTCGCGTGCCTCAACAATGCGCGCCTCGATCAGCACCTGGCGCACGGGAATGTCCAGGGTCACCAGCAGGCGGCGCAGCTCCTCCAGCTTGGCGGGCACGTCGGTCACGAACAACTGGTTGGTACGGGGCTCAGCGATGGCCGAACCGCGTGCCGTCAGAAAGCGGCTTTGGGTGCCGCCTGTACCACCACCGCTGCCTGAATTGGTGGTGATTTGCTTGAGCAGTTCGGTCGCCTTGGCGTAGTTGAGCTGGAAAGCCTGGGTCTGCAGCGGGACCTTCTCTTCCAGCTTGGCAACGGCATCGAAGTCTTTCTGGATGCGCTCATCAATCTCATCCTTGGGTGCGATCCACAGCACCGTGCCGGACTTGCGCATGCCCAGACCCTTGGCATCGAGAATGATCTGCAGCGCCTGGTCCCAGGGGACATCCTTCAGACGCAGGGTCAGCGCGCCGTTGACGGTGTCCGATGTCACGATATTGAAGTTGGTGAAATCGGCGATCACTTGCAGCAGCGACCGCACTTCAATATTCTGGAAGCTCAGCGAGAGCTTCTCGCCCGTGAACGTGCCCGAGGAGCCCAGCTTGTTCGGATCGCTCTTGCGCTGGCGCACTTCGACGACAAACTGGTTGTCGCTCTGGTAGGCGCTGTGCTCCCATTCACCCGCGTTTTTCAGCTGCACAAACACGGTGCTGCCTGCCTGGCGGGCAGAGATCATGCCGACGGGCGTACCAAAGTCGGCGACATCCAGCCGGCGACGCAGGGCCTCGGGCAACAAGGTGTGCTGCAGCTCCAACGTCAGTCCATCGCCTTGCTTGGAGATATTCACGCCCACCTTGTTGTTGGGCAACGTGATGACCAGCCGACCCGCACCATCGCTCCCCCGGCGGAAATCCAGATCTGACAGTGGCTGCGAATAATTGTTGCCGTCTTCGGCAAACTGCGTGTTTTGCGCCGCTGCGGTGGGCACAGCCTTCGCCGCAGGCTCCAGTGACACCAGCAAATCGCTGCCGCTGATCTCGGTCTTGTAGCTGGTGCTTTCCTTGAGATTCAGCACCACGCGGGCCTTGGTGTCCGTTTCCACAACATTCAACGAGCGCAGGTTGCCCTGGTTGAGTTCCACCCGGTTACTGGGCATGGCGCTTTTGAAACCCGGCAGGTCCAGCACCACGCGCGCAGGCGACTGGATGCTGAAGGTCTCGGGCAATACCAGAGGCGCACCTTCGGTCTCGATCTTGACCAGCTCGACGCCATCCCGCACGAGCGTCGACACCTTGTTGATACGCCCCTGCGCCAGCGCCCAGGATGGCAACAGCATGGCCATCAGAGGGATTAATACGCTGAATTTCTTCATTTTTTGGCCTCCTGCAGCTCAAGCACTGCATCTCTCTCTATCCATTCACCCACACCATCTTGCACAATCTCCCGCAGGGTGACTGCGCTTTCGCTGATGCTTTTAATCTTCCCGTAGTTCTGGCCCAGATACATGCCCTTGCTGACCTGGTAGATCAAGCCATCAGCCTTGATCAAGGCGACATCCAGTCCGCCCTTCTTCAAAAAGCCCACCATGGAGATGGTGTCCAGCGGGAATGATTCGAGCTGCTCCTTGCGCCGCGCACGTTCAGGTGCGACCAGGGCGTCAGAGATGGTTGCAGGCGCGTTGGCACTGCCACCCAGCAACGCGGCAAGACGTTCCTTGCTGAAGGGGTCGAGCGTCGTACTGGCCACATAGCCCTGAGGCACAAACTCCTTGGGCGCCGTGATAGGCTTGACCGAAGGCCGGGTGTTCGCCTGCTCCTGCTGCATCCACTGCTGCAGGTCATCGCCTTCGTCAGTACAGGCTGCCAACAGCGACACCGCCAACGCAGCGCCTATCCATTTAGACAAAGTATGCATATCCACCTTACTTCTTCGCGTTCTGCTTGGATTTCGCCGCTTGCTGCTCTTGGAGCTCTTGCGGATCCAGATAGCGGAAGGTTCTTGCGGTAGCGTTCAGCACCAACGTCGCACTTTCCTTGTTGGCGGGCGCCAGCGCAATGTTGTTCAAGGTCACGATGCGCGAGAGATTGGCGACGTCCGCCGCAAAAAAGCCAATATCGTGGTACCTGCCATTGACCTGCAAGGTGATTGGCAACTCGGCGTAATAGTCCCGCACCACCGTCTGACCCGGTTTGAACAGGTCAAACTGCAGGCTGCGGCCAATACCGGCCTGGTTGATATCGGACAACAACGCAGCCATTTCCGCCTTGCTGGGCAATTGTTTTTCCAGCTGGGTCACGTACTGCAACACCTGCTCGCGCTGTTTGCGCAGCGCATCCAGATTGACCGCCTTGCGCAGACGTGTCTTGTAGTCTTCCTTGAGCTTGAGCTCTTCGGCCTGCGACACCGACAGCTCGTCCTCAAAGCTGCTCAAATAGGCATACCAGCCCAAACCAATTACCAGTGCCGCAATAAACACCAACAAGACCGCGCGAGGAGCAGCCGGCCAGACAGAGGGGTCCTTGGGATCAAGGTTTTGAAACTGGCGCTGAAAGCCTTGCAGCGCCTCTCCCACTTGCATATTTTTTTTCGTTGCCATGGTCGCCTTTACTTTTTCAGCGCCTGCGCGTTGTGGGCCTGCTCCACATCACTGGAGCGCACCAAGCCGAAACGCAGGTTGAAGCCAGCGACCCGCTTTCTCTCACGGGTATTGATCTGTGTGGTCGTACCCACCACCTCGACCAGCTCAGGCTTGGACAGCCACGGCGTCTTGGTGGCCAGGCTGTTGAGCAATTCGGACACCCGCTCGTTGGATTGGGCGATGCCCTGGATCTGCACGGTCTGCTCTTGTTGCTTGAGGCTCTCGATGTAGACGCCGTCTGGCAATTGGAGCACCAGCTCATTGAGCAAATGGACAGGCAGGTTGCGATCGGACTGCAGGTCTTCAACGGCCTTTTGCCGGGCCTTCAATGCAGCGATCTCCGCGTCGATCTTGGCAACGTCGGCGATCTTGACATCCAGTGCCTTGATCTCGCGCGTCAACAGCGCGTTGCGCTGGCCTTGCAGGTCGATCTTGTACTGGTAGAACATGTAGACGGCGCCGCAGACCAGCGCACCGACCAGCGCAGCGGCCAGCATCGATGCCTGGAAACTTTCCTTGCGCTTCTTGCGCGCAGCTTCGCGGTGCGGAAGCAGATTGATCAAGATCATGCCGCATACCTCCGCAACGCCAGTCCACAGGCGGTGAGATAGGTCGTGAAGTCCTTGCTCTTGCTGCGCGTGCGCACTGCCGCATCCATCACCATGTCTTCAAACGGATTGGCAGCAGACGCTGCAAAGCCGGTCGCATCGATCACTGCATCCGTCAGACCACTGAGCACCGCCGAGCCACCAGCCAGCAAGATATGGTCAATGCGGTTGTGGGGGGTGCTGGTGAAGAAAAACTGCAGGGCGCGGTTGATCTCCTGCCCGATGCTCTCGACAAAAGGCCGCAGCACCACCTGCTTGTAATCCGCGGGCAGGTCATTGCCGCGCTTCTTTTGCTCCGCTTCTTCTTGCGAGAAGCCATACTGGCGCATGATCATCTGCGTGAGCTGGCCGCCGTTGAAAGACTGGTCGCGCTCATAGATCACCTGGTTGTTGTGGATGATCTGCAGGAACGACGCACTGCCCCCAATCTCGAAAATGGCAATGAATGCATCCTTGCCCTTGCTGGGCATGTTGCCGATCAAGCGCCGGGCAGCCAGCGCGGTGGCATTGGATTCGATCTCCAGCACCACGGGCTTGAGGCCTGCCGCTTCGGCCAGACCTTGCCGGTCCTGCACCGTCTCTTTGCGTGCGGCCGCGATGAGAACATCGACATCGCCTACCGAATTGGAGGACGGACCGATCACATAGAAGTCCAGGTTCACCTCGTCGAGGGAAAATGGTATGTATTGGTTAGCTTCTGATTCAACTTGAAACTCCATCTCGAGCTCTGACAGCCCCGATGGCAGCACGATTTTTTTCTGAATAACGGCAGAAAGCGGCAACGCCAGTGCCGCTTGCTTGGTGCGGGTGCCGCTTTTCTTGACCAAGCGGCGCAAGGAATCGGCCACTTCGTCAAAGCGCTCGATGCCCGACTCGGTCACCCAGCCTGGCTCCAGCAGCTCTTGCGCACAGCGTTCAACAATGAATTGACCGCTACCACTCCTCCCCAATTCAACCAACTTGATGCTCGACGCGCTCACATCTATCCCCAAGAGGCTAGGCGGCTGGCGTCGGAACAAAGATCCCATTGAGACCAAGATGGGCTCCTCCCTAATTTGCTCTATATTGAGCTACAAAACTTAACACCCCTTATGAATGCTATCAGCAAGATAGTCGCCCAGCAAAGAACCACCTGCTCGCCGCGCCGATTCGTTGTCAAAACAATACGATACAAGGGAAACATTGGACGCCGCATGACATTTGTCACAAGCTAAATCAAAACCGGCGCCAACGCCACGCGAAGCAGGCGCGTGATAGCATCCCCTGCTTATGCAAGCTCCCCTCGACGGTCTGACCCCATGAATCCAGACGCTCCGATCTCGCGCAGAACGCCTGAGAAACCTCCCAAGCCCCCCAAGCAGTCCAAGCCCTCGAGCTTTGCCACCAAAACGCTGAAGTTCTTTGGCTGGCTGCTGGCCTTGCTGGTCGCGGGTGCCATCGCCGGTGCTGCGGTCGTCGCCGTGGGCCTGGCCATGGCCTACCCCAACCTTCCTGATGTCTCGGAACTGGCCGACTACCGCCCCAAGCTGCCGATGCGGGTCTACTCCTCAGAAGGCGCCTTGTTGGGCGAGTTCGGTGAAGAACGCCGCAATTTGACGCCCATCAGCGAAATTCCGAAGGTGATGGTGGATGCCGTGCTGGCTATTGAAGACACGCGCTTCTTCGAGCACAGCGGTGTGGACTACAAGGGCATGGCGCGTGCCTTGCTCGCCAACCTGGGGCGTGAAAAGGCCCAGGGTGCATCGACGATCACGATGCAGGTAGCCCGCAATGTCTATCTATCGTCTGAAAAAACCTATACCCGCAAGATATATGAGATCCTGCTGACCCTTAAGCTTGAGCACACCTTGAGCAAGAACCAGATTCTGGAAATCTATATGAACCAGATCTATCTGGGCAACCGCGCCTATGGCTTCTCCGCCGCATCGGAGACCTACTTCGGCAAGCCGCTCAAGGATGTGACCGTGGCCGAAGCAGCGATGCTGGCAGGCCTGCCCAAGGCGCCATCAGCCTACAACCCGATCAGCAATCCCAAGCGCGCCCGCATTCGCCAGCTCTACATCATCGACCGGATGGAAGAAAACCGGTTCATCACGCCGGCCCAGGCCAGCCAGGCACGCGAGGAGCCGCTCAAGATCCGCTCCAGTTATGCAGACAACCGGGTGCATGCAGAGTATGTGGCCGAGATGGCGCGCCAGCTGATCTTTGCGCAGTATGGCAACGAAGCCTACACCCGTGGCCTCAATGTCTACACCACGCTGATCGCCAGCGACCAGGAAACTGCCTATGACGCGCTGCGCAAGGGCATCATGGACTATGAAAAGCGCCAGCACTATCGCGGTCCGGAGAAATTCATCACCTTGCCCGCAGCAGGCCAGGAGCGCGACGAGGCGATCGACGAGGTGCTCGCCCAGCACCCGGACAATGGCAACATTCTCTCTGCCGTGGTGCTGGAAGCCGCACCGCGCAAGGTCGTGGTGATCCGCGCCGATGGTGATCCGATCGAGATCACCGGTGAGGGCCTCAAGCCGGTGCAATCCGGTCTGAGCGACAAGGCGCCACCCAACACCAAGCTGCGCCCCGGCGCTGTGGTGCGCATCATGGAAACCGCCAAGAAAACCTGGGAGCTGACCCAGCTGCCCGAGGTCGAAGGGGCGTTTGTCTCTCTCGATCCGCGCAGCGGTGCCATCAAGGCACTGGTCGGTGGCTTCGATTTCGACAAGAACAAGTTCAACCACGTGACCCAGGCATGGCGCCAGCCGGGCTCCAGCTTCAAGCCCTTTATCTATTCGGCAGCGCTGGAAAAAGGTTTTTCGCCCACGACTGTGATCAATGACGCTCCGCTGAGCTTCCCCGGATCGGCAGGGCAACAACCCTGGGAACCCAAAAATTCTGATGGCCGCTTCGATGGCCCCATGACGATGCGCCAGGCGTTGGCCCGTTCCAAAAACCTGGTGACCATCCGCGTGATGCAGTCGGTGGGCCCGAAAAAAGCCCAGGAATGGGTCACGAAGTTCGGCTTTGATGCCGACAAGCAGCCCCCCTACCTGCCCATGGCGCTGGGCGCCGGCTCGGTCACACCGATGCAGATGGTGGCTGCCTATTCGGTATTCGCCAATGGCGGGCACCGGGTCAATCCTTATCTGATTGCCAAAATCACCGACCACCGGGGCAATGTGCTGTCCGAATTCACGCCGCCCGCCACCGATGACCTGCCCCGCGCCATTGATGCCCGCAATGCGTTCGTGATGGACTCGCTGCTGCAGGACGTTGCCCGCTACGGCACGGCTGCCAAGGCCCAGGCCCAACTCAAGCGCCCTGACATCTATGGCAAGACCGGTACCACGAATGATTCGGTGGACGCGTGGTTTGCGGGCTTCCAGCCCACCAATGCGGCCGTTGTCTGGATGGGATATGACAACCCCCGCAGTCTGGGTGCGCGCGAATATGGTGGGGGCCTCAGTCTGCCCATCTGGATCAACTACATGCAGCACGCGCTCAAGGATGTGCCGGTGGCCAAGATGACGCCTCCAAACGGACTGGTCAACGTCGGCGGTGACTGGCTCTACGAAGAGTACGCCCGCAGCGCGCCTAATCTGGGACTGGACTCGCCGGCGCCTACCGCCGACACCATGGTGCCGCCACCGAACGCTGATGAGCGCAACAAGATTCTGGACCTGTTCCGCAACTGACGCAGCAGCACCCAGCCACCAGGCCAGTCCGTATCGCTACGAACTGGCCTTTTTTGCGGGCGATCCGCTTCAGGCCTTGAAGACCAGCGGCAGACCTGACTGGACTGCGGCATCGCGCGTCAGGTCGGCGAAGAAGTCGTTACCGGTCTTGGTATCGCGCCACACGCTGCCATCCCACTTGTAGTGGTAGCCGCCGGATTTGGCCGCCAGCCATACCTCATGCAGCGGAGGCTGCAGGTTGATGATGATCTGGCTGCGGTTGGCAAAGACCAGGGTCAGCAGGCCGCCTACGCGCTGGGCGTCGATATCGGCATCGGTCTCATCATTGATGCGGTCGCAGGTCTGCTCAACCGCCAGCAAGAGTTTTTCCGCGGCATCCAGGTATTCGAGTTCGTTCATTACAATGCTTCAATGTGGAGTATTTACCAAATTGTATGCAGGACCTTTGTCCTTGCCACCGGTGCGGCACTATTGGCAGCTTGTGGCCAGCGTGGGCCTCTGTACCTGCCGACCGAGCCTGCAGCAGCCAACCGGGCGACCTTGCCGCAGACGCTGGACCCCAGTGCACCGGACCGGCCTGAGCCCCAGTTGCAGCCGTCCCCGGTGATGCAGGCCCCTGCCAGGCCCTGATGAAAGCGGCGGCGGCAATCCACCCCGCCTGCATCCTTGATCCACCTCAAGGTCCAATCCACTACACCCCGTTACAGTCACGCCCGTTGCAATTGATGTGTGGGCGGAAGAGATGGCGTTGGAACCTGTGGAACTGTACCGTGACGAGCAGCATGCTTGTCTGATGTTCACCGATCTGGTGGAAGAGGATGCGCAGGCCGTGCAGGCCAACCAGTTCCTGATTGTCGACCATGGCACCGGCGCCATCATCGACCCGGGCGGCAACCTCGCCTTCAATGAACTGTATATGGGCATGGTGCGCTATTTCTCGCCGCACAAGCTGTCCTACCTGATCGCATCGCATGCCGACCCGGACATCATCGCCTCACTGGACCGCTGGCTCACCTCCACCCGTGCATCCTTGGTGATCTCCCGCGTCTGGGAGCGCTTTGTGCCGCATTTCACCAAGGTCGGCAAGACGGAAAACCGGGTCATTCCCGTGCAGGACCCCGGTGGCATTCTGCCGCTGGGCCAGAGCCAGTTGCACATCCTGCCCGCGCATTTTCTGCACGCGGAAGGCAATTTCCACTTCTACGACCCGATCAGCCGCATCCTGTTCACCGGCGATCTGGGGGTCTCGATGACCGATGGCTATATCGCCCGCACGCCGGTGACGGACCTGGCCCCCCATATTCCCCGCATGGAGGGCTTTCACCGGCGCTACATGGTGTCCAACAAGGTGCTGCGCCTGTGGGTGGCCATGGCGCGCCAGTTGGATATTTCATTGATCGTGCCTCAGCACGGCGCACCCATCATGGGCCCGGCCATCGCCCAGTTCTTTGACTGGCTCGACCACCTGATGTGCGGGGTCGATCTGATGGACAACCAGAACTACACCCTGCCCCAGCAGGCGATCTCGCCGCAGCCGCAACGCCCGCAGTAAGCCTGGTCCGTACCGCTTACAGCGTACCGTAGCTGTGCAAGCCGGACAGGAACATGTTCACCCCCAGGAAGGCAAAGGTCGTCACCACCAGGCCCACCAGCGCCCACCAGGCCGAGACTGCACCGCGCAGGCCCTTGACCAGGCGCATGTGGAGCCAGGCAGCATAGTTCAGCCAGACGATCAGCGCCCAGGTCTCCTTGGGGTCCCAGCTCCAGTAACCGCCCCAGGCCTCGGCCGCCCACAGCGCCCCCAGCACGGTGGCAATAGTGAAGAACGCAAAGCCCACGGCGATCGCCTTGTACATCAGGTCATCCATGATCTGCAGGCGCGGCGTGCCCCGGTTGATCCAGTGGCGCAACCCGATCATCAGCGCAAAGAACAGCTCCAGCGGCAAGGCCATGCGCAAGGTCTTGTCGAGCGAGGGGTAGAGGCTTTCATCACCCCAGACACGGAAGGCCGCCAACGGCAGCACCAGCACCAGCATGGGTACGAGCACCAGGCCGATCCACAGCGCCCGCTGCGTGGCCGCCTTCAGCAGATAGGCCAGTGCCACCATCGCAGCCAGCGCAAAGGTGCCGTAGCCGACAAAATTGGCCGGCACATGCAGCTTCATCCACCAGCTTTGCAGCGCGGGCACCAGTGGCTGGATCTCATGGGCCTGGCGGGCCACCGTGTACCACAGCAGAAATCCGACCGAGGCACTGACCACCAGCATCACAAAGCCGCCCAGCGCCCGGGTCTGGTAATGCGCTTCGAAGTAGAGGTAGAAAAGTGCCGTCATCCAGGCAAACAGCACAAACACCTCATAGAGATTGCTGACAGGGATATGGCCGATGTCCGGCCCCATCAGGTAGCTCTCATACCAGCGCGCCATCGTGCCCACCAAGGCCATCACGATGGCCAGCCAAGTCAGGCGGCTGCCCACCGTCGTCAGTGTCGATCCTTCGCCCTTGGAGAGCAGTCCGATCCAGTAAAACACCGTGCTCATGAAGAACAGCACGCTCATCCATAGAATGGCCGACTGGCTGGACAGGAAGTACTTGAGCCCAAACACCGTTTCCGAGCGCGCGATCTGCCCTGCGCCATCGACCCGGTACAGGCCAATAGCCAGCAGTGACAGCGCAGCCACCACCACCATCAACAGCTGCAAGGGCCGCCAGAACCAGCCCAGCCAGATGAAAAACGGCACCGATGCGATCAGGATGCCTTTTTCATAGCCATCCATATGGTGGCCATACAAAAACAGCGCAAAACCGCCGCCCACTGCCAGGGCCAACGCAAACAGCCAGTCCCACACCGACCGGCTGCTGAAGTAGCCGGGGCTCAGTTGCACCGTTTGGACCACAGTGCCCGCCTGGGCAGGCGGCAGATGGGTGGAAGCAGTATTCATCGTTGTTCTCCGCTGGGGCTGGTGCCCAGAAGCTTGTGGCTCAGGCCTTCAAAATCACGGTCCACATCCAGGGTCCGGCGGTTGGTCGACAACGCCATGCGCGCGTCCGAACTGCCATCGGCACGCGGCGCCAGCCAGACCCACAGGCGCCGGTCGCGCACATAGAGCATCGCAAACACCCCCAGAATCAGAAACAGGCATCCCAGGTACACGACCAGCTTACCCGGGGCCTTGGCCACCTGAAAGACGCTCGCCTGCACCTGGTCAAACTGGGTCAGCTCAAACACCAGCGGCTCCGGGTACAGCAGTGCGTCGCTGAGCGACAGCACCGACTGGGTCATGAAGCGCTGCGTCTGCGCATTGGGCGCCAGCGGTGCCAGGCCTTCGTCAGTCCGCGCCACCTGCATCAGCTCAAACAGCACACCATTCAAGATGCGCACCAGCACCTCGCCGGCCTTGGCGCGTTCGCCTTCGGGCACATTTTGCTCCATGAAGGCCGAAATCGCCTGCAAGCCGGTGACGCTGCTCGCGCCTGTCTGTCCATCGCCAGCAAAAATCACCAGCGCTTTCAGGGCCGAGGCATACAGTTGCTCGCGCAACGCCGGGCGGCCTGCTTCGACGGCGCCCTCCACATACTGCTGCACGGCCCGCTCGCGCATCGCCGGCGTTTGCAGTGCCGCCTTCAGGCGCAAAAATCCCCGGTAGCTCGATTGCTCATCGGCGGGAATACGCAGATAGCGGAACTGGTCGGCCAAGGTTTCACGCACACCCCACAGGTACACCGGCTGGCCATCCCCCATGTCAACGGGCAGCATGTAGTTGTTGAACTCGCGCGCCTGGCCGGCGGCGTCGCGCAGCTTGTAGCTGACGCTGGGACCCACATTGCGCAGGTCGCGCGGCGTGGTCACCTTGTTGCCGGCGCCCAGGTGGTTGTCCAGGCTGGATCTCAAATCCACCTTGCGCACATCGGTGCCGCCTTGCACTGCATCGCCCGGGTTGGCGCCCATGTTCTCCACATTGATGGTGCGCAGGCCGGTGAACTCCATCTCCAGCGGCGCCTGCCCCTCTCCCATCGTGATCTGCGTGGACGCCCCCACCTCACCGTTGACCTCAAAGCTCTTCATGCCGGGCACCAGCGGCACTGCGCGCAGTTGCAGGCGCGATCCGCCGTCTTCAAAGCTCGATTGGTAGATCTCGATGCCCTGGTAGCTGGCGGGATGGTTCACCTCGATGCGCTTTTCGACCGAGGCCCCCGTTTCCTTGTCATGCAGCACCACTTCGCTGGCGAACAGCCGGGGCATACCGGTCGAGTAGTACTCGACAATGAACTTCTTCAGCTCCACCGAAAACGGCAGATCCTGCAGCAGGATGCCATCCGACTGGTTGAGGATGGCCGTGCCCGATTGTGCGCCTTCGGCCACGATCAGATTGCCCCGGAACGTCGGGTTGCGGACGGACAGCCGGTGCTGCTCGGGCACATCGGCAATCATGCCGCTGCCGCTGAAGGTGGTCTTGCCCCCCAGCAACATTTGCGCGCGCACCATCAAATCACCATCGAGCAGGCCGCCCAGGCAAATCAGCACGATGGCGCTGTGCGCGGCCAGGTAGCCGATCTTGTGGGCAGCACCGGCCTTGGCCGCCACCATCCAGCCATCGCTGCGCTCTTGCAAGCGCACCTTCCAGCCACTGCCGGCCAGTTGCGCCCCCACCCGCTGCGCTGCTTGCGCCGGGGTCTCTGCCAAATGGGCGCTGGCCTGGTGGTGGAAGGCCTGCAGGCTTTGCACCCGCAGATTCTCTTTGTAGTGGCGCAAATCAGCCAGGTATTTAGGCGCATGCTTGGCAATGCACAGGCTGGTGCTGGTCACCAAGAACGCCAGAATCAGCAGGAACCACCAGGCGCTGTAGACGGCATTGAGCTTGAGCACGAGAAACAGCTGCGCCCAGAAAGGACCGAACTGGTTGACATAGTTGACGGCCGGCTCATGCTGGCGCAGTACCGTGCCAATGACCGAGGCAATGCAGATGATCGACAGCAGCGCAATCGCAAAGCGCATCGACGACAGCATCTCATAGACAGCCCGAGGGGCCAATTGGGGCTGCAGTTGCGCTGGCGGGGGAGAAGATTCAGACATGGTACGACGCTATCGGTGAAAAGCAGGGGCAGGACCGCTGCTGCGCTGCCAGTCCGCACACCATGGAGTCACCACCCGGGTACAAGTTCGCAGAACGCGTAAGTTTAGTAGGCCCACCTAGGGATAGCCCGAAGGTCCGGAAAATGCCCCGCAGCGCCATCAATGTGTTGGCGCGGACACAAGCCCCCAGAAAAAGCCTAACGCAAGCCCGCAATATAGTCTGACACTGCCTTGATTTCCTTGTCGTTCATCTTGGCGGTGACCCCCGTCATCTGCAAGCTGTTGCCACGCTTGCCATCGCGGAAATCATGCAAGGTCTTGCTGACGTAATCGGCGTTCTGGCCTGCCAGCCGCGGGTACTGGGCCGGAATGCCGGCGCCATTGGGGCTGTGGCAGCCCGCGCAGGCAGCAATCTGGCGGTCAGGCACACCGCCGCGGTAGATGCGCTCACCCAACGCAACAGCGTCCTTGTCCTTGGCAAAACCCAGCTTGCCGGGTTTGCTGGCCAGCCAGGCGGAGATGTTGAGCATGTCCGCATCCGACAGACCTGCGACCATGCCCTGCATCACCGGGTCCTTGCGCTTGCCGGATTTGAACTCCTGCAGCTGCTTGAGCAGGTACTCGGGATGCTGCTGCGACAGTTTGGGGTTGATGGCAATGGAGGCGTTGCCATCGGCATTGTGGCAGGCCACGCAGACGGCGGTGTAGCTGGCCTCCCCTTTGACCAGGTCTGGCTTGGGCGACCGGTTGGGCGTCTCTGACGCCGCATACACAGAAACGGAACAGAAAGCCAGTACAGCCGTTGTCAGCAAAGGGGCGAGCAACTTCATATCGTGGGTCTTTGTCTGGTTTATGGGTATAAGGCCAAAGCGGCCAGATTCTACAATGATGCCTTAGATAGACTCGAACGCACATGACGACAACACCTAGTACCCCCCAAGCCGTTGCAGACACGCCAAGCCCAGGCATCGATGGCAAGGCGGCTATGGGCTGGATGCACACCGCCCGCTTCTTCACCACCGCTGCGCAACTGCACCAATTGCCTGTCGTCGATGTGCCCGAGTTCGCCTTTGTGGGCCGCTCCAATGCCGGCAAGTCCACGTCGATCAACACGCTGACCCAGCAGAACCAGCTGGCCTTTGCGTCGAAAAAGCCCGGGCGCACCCAGCACATCAACCTGTTTTCGCTGGGCAAGAAAGGCGTCATGGATGCCGTGCTGGCCGACCTGCCCGGTTACGGCTATGCGGCCGTCTCACGCGAGGACAAGAAACGCTGGCAGCAGGTCATGGTGAACTACCTGGTCAGCCGCCCCAGCCTGACCGGCATTGTGCTGCTCTGCGACCCGCGCCTGGGCCTGACCGAGCTCGACGAAGCGCTGCTCGACATCATCCGCCCTCGGGTGGAGCAAGGCCTCAAGTTCTTGATTTTGCTCACCAAGGCCGACAAGCTGACCCGCGTCGAGCAGGCCAAGATCCTGTCCATCACCAAGCTCAATGCCGGTGGTGGCGAGGTGATGCTGTTCAGCGCGCTGAAAAAGCAGAATGTGGACAAGGTGGCCCAGCTGCTGTGGCAGTGGTCGCACCCGGAAGGGCTGGCCAGCCCCGAGGCCGCTGCTGCGGCGCCAGAGGCCCCTGCGGACGAGCAATAAACGGCACGAACGCCAAACAACAAAGGCCCCTTCGGGCCTTTGTTGTTTATGAATAGAGCGAGGGCTCGCCTTCCGGCCGGGTCTTGAAGCGCTTGTGCACCCAATAGTACTGGGGCACCATAGTGCGGATCTGGGCTTCGAGCTCGCGGTTCTGGCGCGTGGTGTCGGCCACCACATCGTCACTGGGAAAGTCCTGCCAGGCGGGCGAGATGGTCACCTCATAGCCCTGGGGTGTCAGCCGCGTATACATGCCAATCACCTTGGCCTTGCCCAGCCGCGCAAAGCGTGACAGCGAGGGAATGGTCGCGGCAACCTGGCCAAAGTAAGGCACAAACAGCGAGTCGCTCGGGCCGAAGTCCATGTCCGGCAGCAGGTACAACAACCCATGGTCCTTGCGCAGGCTGGCAATGATGGGCTTGATGCCATCGTCGCGGTTGAGCATGCGCACATCGCCAAAGCGCTGGCGGCCCTTGCGGATCCAGGCATCGACATCGGCATTGGGCTGGGTCGAGAAGATGCTGGTGAAGGGCCGGTTGCAGTGGATGGTGAGTGCCGTGCCCCCGGCATCCATGCTGTAGAAGTGCGGCGCAAAGATGATGGTCGGTGTATCGCCTTCCAGCTCCTGCAGCGCGCCCGTCATGCGGGTGCGTTTCTCCAAGGTCTTTTGCGGCGCGAACCACAGCCAGCTGCGGTCCAGCCAGGTTTGGCAGAACACCACAAAACTCTGCTTGGCCCAGTCGCGCCGCTGCGCGGCAGTGGTCTCGGGAAAGCACAGCTCCAGGTTGCGCAGCGCAATGCGGCGGCGCGATGGCACCAGATAGAACAGCACGCGCCCCATCAACCAGCCCAGGCCGCGCAACACCGACAAAGGCAGGTGCGACATCAGCCACATCCAACCGATAAACAACTTACCCATGCTTTTGACCTTCCGAGGGAGCGGCAGCCTGACTGCGCGGCTGCTTGTAGCGCGCATAGCCCCACAGGTACTGCTCGGGGCTCTCGCGGATCAGACGCTCCATTTCCTGGTTGATCTGCAGCACGGCGGCTTCGGCCTCCTGGGCCAGCGGGGCCTGCAGGCCGCGCACATACAGATCAAAGCCCCGGCCCAGAGGCCGGCGCACACAGCGCGCCAATATAACAGCCGCACCGGTCTGCTGGGCCAACTTGGCGGCCAAGGTCATCGAGTAGGCCGGCTTGCCAAAAAACGGCACCCACATGCCCTGGCCGTCGGGCGGTACCTGGTCAGGCAGCAGACCCACGCTATGGCCTTGGCGCAAGGCCTTGATCATCTGCCGCACCCCCGCCATCGTCGTCGGTGCCGAGGCCAGGCCAGGACGCGCGCGCGCCGTCTCCATCAGCTTGGCCAACCAGGTCTGGCGCGCCGGGCGGTAGAGCACGGTGATGGGGCCATGCACCACGCCCCAGCGCCGTGCCATGTACTGGGCCGAGAGCTCAAAACACCCCATGTGCGGGGTCAAGAACACAATGCCCTTGCCATCGGCCAGTGCCTGCTCGATCACTTCGGCGCCATGGATATCACAGGGCAGCGGCGCGCCAAACCACAGGCGCGGCACCTCGGCCACCATGCGGCCGGCATGGGCCACCGCTTTTTTCACATCGGCAAAGCGGTAGCCTGCCTGCCGGGCATTGGCCACAAAGCGCCGGCGGTAGGTGGGGGAGGCGGCAAAGGTGAGCCAGCCCAGGACAGCGCCCAGGCCATGCAATAGCCACAACGGCAGCGCAGCAAACAGTCGAAACAAGAATGGCATTAGAATATGTCGGTCGCTGAGTTAAAGAGCAACTTGCAGGGCGACGTTAAAAACAAACTGCTAAAGCGTTCGCCAGGCTCCCTCAAGGCTCGGGCAACGCAATTGCCAAAGCTTTGAAGGAGTTTTTTGTTTATGGCAAACAGCGATTTTCTGTTCACCTCGGAATCGGTATCCGAAGGCCACCCCGATAAAGTAGCCGACCAGATCTCTGATGCGATTTTGGACGCTATTTTCACCCAAGATCCGCACAGCCGCGTGGCTGCCGAGACACTGACCAACACCGGTTTGGTGGTATTGGCAGGCGAAATCACCACCGGCGCCAACGTGGACTACATCCAGGTGGCCCGCGACACCATCAAGCGCATCGGCTACGACAACACCGACTACGGCATCGACTACAAGGGTTGCGCCGTGCTGGTGGCCTATGACAAGCAGAGCCAGGACATCGCCCAGGGCGTGGACAAGGCCAGCGATGATGAACTGAACACCGGTGCTGGCGACCAGGGCCTGATGTTCGGCTATGCCTGCGACGAAACGCCCGAGCTGATGCCCGCGCCGATCTACTACGCACACCGTCTGGTCGAGCGCCAGGCCCAGCTGCGCAAGGATGGCCGCCTGCCTTTCCTGCGCCCTGACGCCAAGAGCCAGGTCACCATGCGCTATGTGGATGGCAAGCCCCACAGCATCGACACCGTGGTGCTGTCCACCCAGCACAGCCCCGACCAGTCGGAAACCGCTACCAAGATGAAGGCTAGCTTCACCGAAGCCATCATCGAAGAGATCATCAAGCCCGTGCTGCCATCCGAATGGCTGCAGGACACCAAGTACCTGATCAACCCCACCGGCCGTTTCGTCGTGGGCGGCCCCCAGGGCGACTGTGGCCTCACCGGCCGCAAGATCATTGTGGACACCTACGGCGGTGCCTGCCCCCACGGCGGAGGCGCCTTCTCCGGCAAGGATCCCACGAAGGTGGACCGCTCTGCCGCCTACGCTGCCCGCTACGTCGCCAAGAACGTCGTCGCTGCCGGTCTGGCGCGCCAGTGCCAGGTGCAGGTGGCCTACGCGATCGGCGTGGCCCGCCCGATGAACATCACCGTCTACACCGAAGGCACCGGCGTGATCCCCGATGCCGACATCGCCAAGCTGGTGGCCGCGCACTTCGACCTGCGCCCCAAAGGCATCATCCAGATGCTGGACCTGCTGCGCCCGATCTACAGCAAGACGGCGGCGTATGGCCACTTTGGCCGTGAGGAGCCGGAGTTTACTTGGGAAAGAACCGACAAGGCAGCAGTGCTGCGCGCTGCTGCGGGCCTGTAAGGCCCCCGAGCGCAGCGAGTTTGTCGGTTCTTCGGCGCAGGCTCACATCGCTTGCGATGTGAAGGGCCGCCAGGCCCGGCCGAAGCCAAAGACCGCTGACAGCCAGCAGTGCTGCGCGCTGCTGCGGGCCTGTAAGGCCCCGAGCGCAGCGAGTTTGTCGGTTCTTCGGCGCAGGCTCACATCGCTCGCGATGTGAAGGGCCGCCAGGCCCGGCCGAAGCCAACGTACCGACAAGGCTGCGCTGCTGCGTGCTGCTGCCGGTCTGAAGTAATTCAGGTCTGTCTTCGCAAGAAATCCGCTCGGAGTGATCCAGCGGATTTTTTCATGGGAGGGTCACAGGCCCAGGCAGCGCAGTCACAATCCCCGCGCACTCAGCGCCAGCTGCTGCTTGAACTCCGGCCGAACCCGGTGCAACTGCGCCGGCCGGTGTGCACCGCCGGCCTGCATTTCTCCCGGCACGGGCTCGAGCATGCCCAGCTCGTCCATCTTGCGCCGAAAACTCACCTTGTTCAGCGGCTCGCCCAAAATGCTTTCATAGACCTGCTGCAACTGCGGCAAGGTAAAGCTCTCGCCAAAGAAATGCACCGGCAGCGAGGAGTACTGGCTCTTGCTGCGCACCCGCGCCACTGCGGCCTGCAGGATTTGTGCATGGTCAAACGGCAACTGGCCGGTGGCAGTGACCGGCACCAGCTTCAGCCCGGGCCGATGGGTCGGCAGCTTCTGCTGCGGGATCAGTGCGCAATAGCTGATGGCGACCGACCAGCCGCGCGGGTCCCGTGCCGGGCCGGTAAACGTGGCCAGTTGCTCCAGATAAGCGTCTTCAATCCCCGCCTTGCTGCGCAGCACACGGGCGGCACTGGCATAGGCATCGGCGTCTTCTTGCGCATGGATGTAGCCGCCCGGCAAAGCCCACACCCCGGCAAACGGCGCGCGCTCGCGCTGCACCAGCACGACGCTCAACACCCCGTCCACCAAGGTCAGCACCACCACATCCACGGTGGTCAGCACCTGGCCCAAGGCGGTTTCACTTTGATTCATTTCTGTACCAAGTCTTTCTCATAAGGGGCAGTATGCCGCCACAGCTACCCGGAATCAATACAAACCTAGGCTTCAGGCCAAGGATTTGCTGCCGACCCCCACAATCAGTTAGTTGCAAAATTAATTTAACAGGCGTAGACTGGCATTCATTGAAGGAGAAAGACATGCGCCAACGCACACAGCTGCTCATCATCGACCCGCAAAACGACTTTTGCGACCTGCCGCCAGATTGGCGCCCCAGCAGTGCGGCAAGCCCCTCGCCATTTGCCCCCAGCCTGCCGGTGGCGGGCGCCCATGCAGACATGCAACGCCTGGCGCAATGGCTGCTGCAGCATGCCTCTCAGCTCGATGGCATCACCGTCACGCTCGACTCCCACCAGGCCTACGACATTGCCCACCCCGCCTTCTGGCAGCAAGGCGATGGCAGCCCGGTGCAGCCCTTTACCGCCATCACGGCCGCGCAGCTGCGCGACAGCAGCTTCAGGCCCCGCAACCTGGACGAGCAGGACCGCAGCCTCGCCTATTTGGATGCACTGGAAGCCCAGGGCCGCTACACCTTGATGGTCTGGCCGCTGCACTGCGAAATCGGCAGCATCGGCCACGGCGTGCACGCCAGCATCCTGAATGCCTGCCGCCAATGGCAGAGCCAGCGCCAACGCGCCGTCAAGCATGTGTTCAAGGGCATGAACCCCTACACCGAACACTACAGCGCCATCTGCGCCGAGGTGCCCGATCCGCAGGATGCGGACACTGGCCTCAACACCGCCCTGCTGCAGCAGCTGGCACAGGCCGATACGCTGGTGATTGCCGGTGAGGCGGGCAGCCACTGCGTGCGTGCCACCACCGAGCACATCGTGCAGCATATGGGGCCGCTTTGGGGCGCCGAGGATTTCTCGCGCATCGTCCTGCTGACCGACTGCATGAGCCCCGTCGCTGGCTTTGAAGCGGCCCAAGAAACCTTTTTGCAGCAGATGCGCGCCATCGGTGTACGCTGCTGCACCAGCACTGCTTTCCATTTATAAATACTTCAGCGCCAGCACGGACTGAACTGGCGCTGGCAGCTCTCCTTTTTGACAGAGAAAGACGCGGTATGCAGCCCATCATCACCAGCCTGCTCGACACCGATTTGTACAAGTTCACGATGTGGCAGGCCATGCTCCATCGCCATCCGCAGACCCAGTCCACCTACCGCTTTGTCTGCCGCTCGCAGACCAAGTTTCCGCTGGTCGATCTGCTGGCCGAGGTGCGCACCGAGATCGACGCGCTGTGCGCGCTGAAGTTCAAGAAGGATGAGCTCGACTACCTGGCCAGCCTGCGCTTCATGAAGAGCGACTTCATCGACTTTCTGCGCATCTTCCAGTTCCAGCGTGATTTTATCGAGGTCGAGCCCGATGGCGATGGCCTGCATATCGTCGCCCATGGTCCCCAGGTGCATGTGATGGGCTTCGAGATCTTTGTGCTCTCCATCGTCAACGAGCTGTACTTCCGCCGCTTTGACCAGGCCAGCGCGCTGGCCGAAGGGCGCAAGCGCCTGGGCGCCAAGATCGTGCGGCTGCAGGAGCTGGCGCAAGAGGCCAAGCACCGCCACCCTTTTGAGCTGTTTGACTTTGGCGTGCGCCGGCGCTTTTCGGCCCCCTGGCAGCGCGAGGTGGTACAAGCTTTTGCCACGCAGACGGCGCAGTGGTTCAAGGGCACCTCCAATGTGCTGCTGGCCCGTGATCTGAACCTGGTGCCCATCGGCACCATGGCCCATGAATACCTGCAAAGCTACCAGGCCCACGGCGTGCGGCTGCGCGATTTCCAGATCGCCGCGCTCGAAGACTGGGTGCAAGAGTACCGGGGCGACCTGGGAATCGCACTGACCGACACGGTGGGCATGGATGCCTTCCTCGCCGATTTCGACATGTACTTTGCCAAGCTGTTCGACGGCTTGCGCCATGACTCCGGTGACCCCTATGAATGGGGCGAAAAAGCGCTGGCCCACTACGCCAAGCTGCGCATCAATGCGCATTCCAAGCGCCTGGTGTTCTCCGATGGCCTGACCCTGGACAGCGCGCTGGCACTCTACCAGCACTTCGCCGATCGCATCCAGTGCGGTTTTGGCATAGGTACGCAACTTGCCAATGACATGGGTCTCAAGCAGCTCAACATCGTGATGAAGCTCACCCACGCCAATGGCCAACCGGTGGCCAAGCTCAGTGACAGCCCAGGCAAGACCCTGTGCGACGACGAGACCTACCTCGCCTACCTCAAGCAAGTGTTCCATGTGACGCATTAAGGAGCCGCCATGCTCAAGATCACCCTGGCCCAACTGAACCCCACCGTCGGCGACATGGATGGCAATATCGACCAGATGGTGGCCGCCGCCCGCCAGGCGCAGGCCGAAGGCGCGCAGCTGGTCGTCTTTGCCGAGCTGTCACTGACCGCCTACTACCCCGGCGATCTGCTCGACGAGCCCGATTTTCTGGCCCGCGTGGATGCCGGCATTGCGCGCCTGTTGCAAGAGAGCCAGCAGTTGCCCGATCTGCACTGGGTATTGGGCGCGCCCACCCGCGCCGCCGGCCCCGGCAAGCATCTGCACAACAGCCTGCTGGTGCTGCACAACGGCGCCATCCGCCTGCAGTACGACAAGCAGCTGCTGCCCACCTACAACATCTTTGACGAACGGCGCCACTTCGAGCCGGGCCGCGATGTGGCCAAGGTGCTGCGCATCGGCCAGATGCAGGTCGGCTTTCTGATCTGTGAGGACGGCTGGAACGACAGCGGTGCCGACTACGCGACCAACCCCTTCGAGCGCATGGCCGATGCGGCCCCCGATGTGGTCGTCAGCATCAACGCCAGCCCCAGCCACCTGGGCAAGCGCGAGGAACGCCACCAGATCTTCAGCCAGGCCGCGCGCCGCCACGGCCTGCCCATCCTGTATGTCAACCAGATCGGGGGCCAGGACCAGATCGTGTTCGATGGTGCATCGTTTGCAGTACAGCCCGAGCGCGGCATCGTCTGGGAAGCGCCGCGCTTTGTGCAAACCGTCTGCACCTTGGGCTTTGACAACGGCGGCTTCTGCCTGCCCGATGGCACGCCACCTGCCCGCCCACCGGCAGAAGGCCTGCCGACGATGGAGTTCTACCGCCAGCAGATCATTCTGGGTCTGCGCGACTATGCGCGCCGCTGCGGCTTTCGCCAGGTCGTCGTGGGCAGCTCGGGCGGCATCGATTCCGCGCTCACCCTGGCGCTGGCAGCAGAGGCACTCGGCCCCGAGAACGTGGTCGGCATCACCATGCCCTCGCGCTACTCCTCCAGCGGCTCGGTGGACGACTCGGTGGCACTGTGCCGCAACCTGGGCATTGCGCTGCACACCCACCCGATTGCCGACCTGGTACAGGGCTATGCCCGGCAGTTCGAGACCAGCTTTGGCGCGCCACTGCAGGGCCTGCCGCTGGAGAACGTTCAGGCCCGCATTCGCGGCACCATCCTGATGGAGTACAGCAATGCCTTCGGCCATCTGCTGCTGACCACGGGCAACAAGTCCGAAATCTCCGTAGGCTATTGCACCCTGTATGGCGACACCAATGGCGGCCTGGGGCTGCTGGGCGACCTGTACAAGACGGAGGTCTTCGCGCTCTCGCGCCACATCAACGCCAGCGCCGGGCGCGAGTTGATCCCCGAGGCCATCATCGACAAGCCGCCATCGGCCGAGCTGGCCCCCGACCAGAAGGACGAGGACAGCCTGCCGCCCTATGCGGTGCTCGACGAGATCCTCAAGATCCTGATCGAAGGCCAGCGCCTGTCGACCCTGGAATACAACGCCGCCCAGCAGTTCGTCGAGCGGCTGGCGCAGACGGACGCGGGCCGCCAGACCGTCGCCAAGGTGCAGCGCATGGTCCACCGCAGCGAATACAAGCGCCGCCAGGCGCCGCCCATTCTGCGCCTGCGCCCCCGCGCCTTTGGCACCGGCCGGCAAATGCCGATTGCGGCCTACTACCCCTGAAGCGAGCCGGCGCATGCCCAGCGCATAATCCCCAACAAACACACCAGCAGGCACCAAGACAACGAGATATGAGCGCAGCTAACGAGCACTATGACCTGGCGGTATTGATTGGCCGCTTCCAGCCGCCGCACCTGGGCCACCTGGCCTTGCTGCAGCACGCGCTTGCCCGCGCCAGCAAGGTGGTGGTGGTATTGGGATCGGCACTGCAGGCCCGCAGCCCCAAAAACCCCTTTACCTGGCAAGAGCGTGCGCAGATGTTTGCCGCAGCACTGAGCCCGGCCGATGCGGCGCGCCTGGTGTTTGTGCCCATCCGCGATTACTACGACGAGCCGCGCTGGGTCACGGCCGTGCGCGAAGCTGTCACCAGCCACAGCCAACCTGGCGCCCGCATTGGCCTGGTGGGCCACTTCAAGGACGAGAGCAGCAGCTACCTGGCCCACTTCCCTGGCTGGGAGCTGGTCAGCCTGCCGCGCCAGAACAGCATTGACGCCACCCCCATCCGCGACGCCTACTTTGGCTTGCAAGGCAATGATTCCGCAGCAGGCCTGGCCGCCTTGGCCGGCATGCTGCCGGCCAGCTCGCTGCAGTTTCTGCAGCAGTTCCGCGCCACCCCCGAATACGCCGCACTGCAAACCGAATGGCAGATGCTGCGCCGCTACCAGGCCTCCTGGGCGGCAGCGCCCTACCCGCCGGTCTTCGTGACCGTCGATGCGCTGCTGCGCTGCGGCAATGACGTGCTGGTGATTCGCCGAGGCCATGCGCCCGGCAAGGGTCTGCTGGCCTTGCCCGGCGGCTTTGTCGAGCCGCGCGACAGCCTCTGGCAATCGTGCCTGCGCGAACTCCAGGAAGAGACGCATTGCGCGTTGAATGAGGCCCAGTTGCAGGCCAGCTTGCAGTCGGTCACCGTGTTCGACCACCCGGACCGCAGCCAGCGTGGCCGCACTATCACCCATGTGCACTATTTCGACCTGCAGCGCAGCCCCAAGCCTGCGGTGCGTGCCGACGATGATGCAGCCGAGGCCTTCTGGCTCAGCATCGATGCGATACGCGCCCGCGAGGCCGAGTTTTTTGAGGACCATTTCCAGATCGTGCAGAAAGTGCTGGCGGGCAACGGACAATAGCGCCCATGCAAGCCTTTGTCTCCAACCGCCCAGGTGCCCGCGGGCCCTGGCTGCTCATTGCCGTGCTGCTGCTGCTGGGTACAGTTCGTTTTCTGGTGTTCAGCGCGCACTCGCCTGTGCTCGGCTACCCCAACAATTTCGATTTCCTGCGCACCTCCGGCTGCGTAGGCATCTGGAACTTTGACGCCCAGTCCGAAGCCTTCCACAGCCCTGCGCCTGACCGGGTGGTCGCGCAGCTGCACTACAACGGCGAAAGGCTGTGGCAGTTTTGCAATCCGACGGCTGAAACCATTTACCTCAGTGCACTCAAGCTGGGCCACAGCGTGGGCGACACCTTCCCCATCCAGCACCTGGCCTATGCCAAATGGGTCATCGTGCTGCTGGCCTATACCGCGCTGATGTGGGCCTTGCGCAGCATGCGCCTGCGCGTGTTTCTCAGTGCCTGTTTTGTGCTGCTGTGGTGGGACATGAGCACCTTGCTGTATTTCCAGTCGCTCTACCCGGTCTTCAGCAGCCTGTTCTTCTCGTTATTTGTCGTCACGGCTTTGCTGGCCTGCCGCCTGGATGCGTTCTCGCGCAGTCCCTGGGCCTCGCTGCTGCTCGCGTTGCTGACCTTCATGCTCGGGTTTTCCAACCAGCAGTACTTTTACCTGGCCATCGTGCTGACGGCCGTCTTCCTGCTCTTCAATGGCAGGCAGTACCGCCTGCACAGCACCGCGATGCTCTGCGCTGTACTGGTGGCCAGCCTGTGCCATAGCTATCTGCGCCCCGCACAAAGCCAGGAGTTCTATGCCGGCATCGACCGCGTCAACCGCACCGACACCATCTTTTATGGCGTGCTGATGCACTCCCGCAACCCTGAGGAGGCTGCAGTCAGCCTGGGGCTGCGCCCAGAATGTGCCCAGATGGCCGGCATTGGTGCGCATGCCTTCAACCATGGCCTCAAACAGAATATCTGCCCGGAGGTTGCCAGCATCAGCCGCTTAAAGCTGCTGAACCTGGCAGCGAAGCAACCGTCGACTATTGCCAAGACGCTGCTCGCAGGCGTGGAGGCCTACAAACCGGTCTACGGCTTTTTCCCGCAACTCTATCCTTACCATGCCAGTGAGCTGTCTCCGGGCATGTATGCCAGTTCGCCCTCATCGCTGATCGTCAGTGCCCCACGAGGTCTGTACCTGGCAATGGTTGCTGTCATGGCCATGCTGGCAGCAGCGGCATTTGTCTATGCGCTCCTGCCTCGTGGTCGCCAATCCCTGTGGGCACATGCCATCTGGATCGGCGGCTTGCTGTGCTTCTACAGCATCTTCAGCTCGGTATTTGGCGACGGTATGGTCGAGGTAGAGCGCCATGCAGCCGTCTTCCTGCCGGGCTTTATCCTGCTCTGGTTAGGTGCCATTTTTGGCGTACTAGACCGTCTGCGTGCTGCAAGATAGCGCCATGCCCGCGACCACTGCTTCGCCCTCTCAACGCCTGCTCGGCTTGCTGCGCCTGATGCGGCCACGCCAGTGGATCAAGAACGGCTTTGTGCTGGCACCGCTGGTATTCACCGGCTCGTTCACCGACCGGCATGCCGTAGTCCAGGCGCTGCTGGCCATGCTGCTGTTTTGTGTGGCCTCCTCGGCCACCTACATCGTCAACGACCTGCGTGATATCGAGCAGGACCGCAAGCACCCCAGCAAATCCCGGACCCGCCCCCTCGCCGCGGGCCTGGTCACGGTGCGCCAGGCGCTGCTGCTGCTGCTGGTGCTGTATGCGCTGCTGCTGGCCGCCTGGCCATGGGCCCCGCAGGTGCTGCCAGTGATTGCCGCCTACCTGGTGCTGAATCTGGCCTACAGCTACTACCTCAAGCACCAGCCAGTCCTGGATATTTTCACGATCGCCATCGGCTTTGTACTGCGCGTATGGGGCGGCGCGCAGGCGCTGCAGGTGCCAATCAGCTCCTGGATGTTTGTCACCACCTTGTGTCTGGCGCTGTATCTTGCGGCGCTCAAGCGGCGCCAGGAATTGCTGCAAACGGGTACCGAAGCCCGGGCAGTCTTGCAGAAATATTCGGTGTCGCTGGTGGAGCGCTATGCCGAGATCGCTGCGACCGGTGCCCTGCTGTTCTACAGCATGTTTGTGATGTCGGTCCGCCCGCAACTCGTGGTGTCGATTCCGCTGGTCCTGTTTGGGCTGTTTCGCTACTGGTATGTGGTGGAAAAGCTCGACGGCGGTGAGTCGCCCACCGATGCCTTGCTCAGCGATCTGCCGCTGCTGCTGACGGTACTGGCATGGGTGCTGGTGTGCCTGTGGGCGCTGGCGGGACTGAAAGGATAAGCATGGATCTGTCCTATCTGCTGACCCCGCTGCTGGCCTGGCTGGTGGCCGGCTCACTGAAGTTTCTGATCAACAGCTGGCGCGCGGGCAAGCCCGCCTTTGGCTTGATCGGCTATGGCGGCATGCCCAGCAACCACAGCGCGATCGTCAGCAGCATGGCTGCGCTGGTTGCTTTCAAGCATGGTATTGACCACCCGGCTTTTGGCGTTGCCCTGACCCTGGCATTCATCGTCGTGTTGGATGCCAGCAGCCTGCGCCGGCAGGTAGGCAAGCATGCGCAGGCCATCAATCGTCTACAGCAGCAGGCCCCGGCGGCGACCACCACTGCACTGCGCGAACGCATGGGCCACAGCCTTGCCGAGATTCTGGGTGGCGTGGTTTGCGGCATTGTGCTGGCCTGGGCCGTGCACGCCTGGCTGCCGTTGTACGATTGAGCTTTTGCTTGCCAGCGCCCTACGCGGCTTTTCCGTATGCCATTGACCATTCGCCCCGCCACCATCGACGACACCGATACCATCCTGCGCTTTGTGCGCGACCTGGCCGTTTACGAAAACGCCGAGCACGAGGTGCTCTCCACACCCGCCCATGTGCACAAGACGATGTTCAGTGCAGGTGCCACCGCGCATGGCCTGATCTGCGAGGAGGATGGCCAGGCCATCGGCTTTGCGGTGTATTTCTTCAATTACTCCACCTGGCAGGGGCGCAATGGCCTGTACCTGGAAGACCTGTACCTGGAAGACCTGTACGTGGACCCCGGCCACCGCGGCAGCGGCGCGGGCAAGGCCTTGCTGCGCCATCTGGCGCGCATTGCGCTGGACAAGGACTGCGGGCGCTTCGAATGGAGCGTGCTGGACTGGAACACCCCATCGATCCAGTTCTACGACAGCCTGGGCGCCAAGCCGCAGAGCGAATGGATCAAATACCGGATGACCGGCGAGGCGCTGGAGGCCTTTGCGAAGGGTTGATGCCCGGGCCCGCTCAGAGGAGCGCTTGCCCCGCCTCAGCCCATCGGGCGCATTTCCCGCGTTGGGCCCCCGTTGAACCAGCGTGACGGCAAGGCCCAACCCAGGGGGTTTGCGCCGCCGTCTCAGACCGCTGCAGGGTCAAAATCCAGCTGGTAGTTTTGCGGCCCGCGTGCTGCGATCTTCAGCGAGCCCATGCGGTTGCCCAGTTCCACGCATTGGCGCAGCGGGCGGCCATGCTCCAGGCCCCAGAGCAAACCACCGCGCCAGGCGTCACCACAGCCGGTCGGATCGACGACCGCAGCGGCCTGGATGCCAGGCACATGGGTGCGCTCGCCGTTTTCCCACAGATCGCAGCCCTCGGCGCCCAGGGTCACCATCAGGCCCTGCACCTGGGTCGAGATATCGGCAAACGACAGGCCAGTGCGCTCGCTCAGCATCTTGCCTTCGTAGTCGTTCACGGTCACCCAGGTGGCCAGACTGATGAAGTGGCGCAGGTCATTGCCATCGAACATCGGCAGGCCCTGGCCGGGGTCAAACACAAAGGGAATGCCGGCGGCATGCAGCTGCTCGGCGTGCTGGAGCATGGCGTCACGGCCATCGGGCGCCACGATGCCAATGGCTGCGCCGCAGTCCTTGGTGATGGTATTTTGATGGGCCTGCATCATCGCGCCGGGGTGGAAGGCGGTGATCTGGTTGTTGTCCATGTCGGTGGTGATCATGCACTGGGCGGTGTAATGGTCGTCGAGCTTCTTGATGAAGCGCGTGTCGATGCCCAGCTGCTTGAAATGCGCTACGTAGCCATCACCGTCATGACCGACGACGGCCATCGGCAGGGCTTTGCCGCCCAGCAGGTTCAGCGCGTAGGCGATATTGCCGGCGCAGCCGCCAAAATCCCGCCGCAGGGTCGGCACCAGAAAGGACACGTTCAGGATATGAATCTGATCGGGCATGATCTGGTCGGCAAAGCGGCCAGAGAAGGTCATGATGTTGTCAAACGCGAGCGAGCCGCAGATCAGCGAAGCCATGAAGCTATTCTTTCTGTTATCAAAATTTCAAGGGTAGAACGCGAGTACGCGGTAGCCCACCACATCGCCGGCAGCCTCTGCCACCTGGATGACCATCTCCGCCGTCCACTCGCCATGCGCTTGCAGCGCGTCTGGTGCCTGCAGCTCCTGCGGGCGCAGCACGCGGCGCAGCACCAGCTTCTCTGCCGCGTCGTTGAGGCTCAACTCCAGCGCAGGGACTGCCACCGGATAGTCTGCCCCATTGCGCAACACCACCCGCAGCCGGAACTGGCGTGGCCCCACGGCGTTGAAACTGGTGCTGTCGATAGAGACGGACTGCAGTTGCCGAGGCGGCGCTATCTCGCAACCCGCCAGGCGGCAGGCCGCTTGCAGTGCTGGCCGCCACTGGGGCTGGGCCAGCGCCAGGCGGTCCCGCTGGGTTAGCGCCATCTGCAGCAGCAAGGCCGCCAACAGCAGCAGACTGAGCAGCAGTGACAGCACCACCACCCAGGGCTTGCGCCAGAACGCCTTGCGTTTGGCAGCGCGTACAAAGCCGGGCTCGGCGGCCCTATCCATGCCAACGGCAGCCGCGGCATCGGCCGCCGCGGCATCGGCCGCCGCAACGGCCTCATCCATCTGCGCCACATAGTTGGTCGGCCCGGACAGCGAGGGCTCTACCTTGCCCGCATGCAGGCTTCTGCCCGCCATCTCGGGCGCCAGCAGCAGTTCATCCTCTTGCCGCGCTACCGGGGCGGGGTCGGACAGACCATGGGCGCTGCTCTGCCGCAAATACGGCGGAGGCAAAGCAGGTTCCGGGACATGCCGGTCGTTTGCAACAGGGTCAACAGGGGCAACAGGTGCCACCACCTCCGCAGCGACGGGCAGCGGAGCATCATCCACAGTAGCGGGCTGCACGGGCGCTGGCGGCACAGGCACAGTTGCGGGCTTTTGGCGCTCGGCAATGGCCTCCAGCAAGCGGCCCTCGCGGGCTTGCAGCTCTGCCAGATCGTCGGTCGCCGAAAAATCCACCCGGCTGCTGCGCAGCGATTCCGGGCGCTGGTCGGCCATCGGCTGCCATTCGCTTTCCAGACCGCTGCGGTCCTGCGCTGCAGGTGGCGCGGCGGGGGTCTGCGCTTCGGCCTCGTCCCCATAAGCCTGCATCCAGGACGAGTCCACATAGCCCGAATCCCCGCTGGCATTGGCACGGCGCGGAAACACCAGCACCGACAGCTCGGGCACCTGGGCATGGGGGTCGACCTGCAGCGAGTTCTCGGTCCGCAGCACCGCCGCCCCACTCTGCGTGGGCTCGGGGTTGAGCGCCGCCTCCATGGACGGAGCCGCCACCGGGGCCTGCGCTGCAACAGGGGCCTGTTCCACAGACGGCGCCTGCGGGCCGGCAGGCGCTGCCGGCGCACTGGCTACCAGGTGCGTGAGCGCATCAAATACCGCCTTGCATTTGCCGCAGCGCACCCAGCCATCGGAGATGCGCAACTGGTCATCCACCACCTTGAAGCGGGTCTGGCACTGGGGGCAACGCGTTATCTGGCTCATCGCAGTGGATTGTAGGGTCAGAAACTCAGCGGCCTGTCCCGGTGGCGGAATCTGCTGCGCGCCGTGCCGTCATCAGCACCCAACCATCTTCGCTATCGGCCACGTCCAGCTGCAGGTAAGGCGCATACGCGGCCTTCAACTCATCGGTCTGGCGCTCCAGAATACCGGCCAGCACCAGGTGACCGCCTTCGGCCACATGGGCGCACAGCAAGGGGGCCAGCACCTTCAGTGGCGTTGCCAGGATGTTGGCCAGCACCGTCTGGTATACGCCCTGTGCGGCATCGGGCAAGCCGGCGCGCAACTGCACGTGGTTGGCCTGGGCGTTGTACTCGGTCGATTCCACGGCAGCGGTGTCGATGTCCACCGCGTCGATGTCCAGCGCGCCAAACTTGGCGGCGCCAATGGCCAGAATGCCAGAGCCGCAGCCGTAATCCAGCACGCGGCCCAGATCCTGCCCCTCGGCGCCGCGCTGCGCAATCCAGCGCAGGCACATGCGGGTGGTGGGGTGGGTGCCGGTGCCAAAGGCCAGGCCCGGGTCCAGGCGGATGCTGCGGGTGGCAGCTGCCGGCAATTCGTGCCAGGTGGGCACAATCCAGAAATCCGGCGTGATGTCCACCGGCGCGAACTGCGATTGGGTCAGGCGCACCCAGTCCTGCTCGGCCACTTCACGGATGCCCAGCAGGCTGCAGCCTGCAAAGAAATCCTGCAGCTGCAGCAGGCTCTGCGCCTCTTCGGCTGCAGCGCGCTGCGGGAACAGCGCCACGATGCGGCTGCGCTGCCAGCCATCCTTGGGCGGCGGCATGCCGGGTTCGCCAAACAGCGCCTGCTCGGCATCGGTCTGGGCATCGGCATCTTCGACCGAGACGCTGAGCGCATCGAGCGCATCCAGCGCTTCGCTCACGCTCTCGACCCGGTCTTCCGGGCACATCAGGCACAGTTCGTACATGACAGGGTTTCCTTAATGCAAAAAGCTGGCATTCCCTTGGAAATGCCAGCATCTATCACGATGAAAGGGGGTGCATCAACGCTTGCGCGCAGCCAGCCACTCTTCCAGATAGTGGATATTGGTGCCGCCGGCATTGAACTTGGCATCCACCATCAGTTCCGAATGCAGCGGAATATTCGTCGAAATACCCTCGACCGCCGTCTCCAGCAGCGCGGTGCGCATGCGGGCAATGGCTTGTTCGCGGGTGTCGCCATAGACGATCAGCTTGCCAATCATCGAGTCGTAGTTCGGTGGCACGAAGTAGTTCGCATACACATGCGAATCGACCCGCACACCGGGGCCGCCGGGCATGTGCCAGGTAGTGACACGGCCAGGCGACGGCGTGAACTTGTAGGCATCTTCGGCGTTGATCCGGCATTCGATCGCATGACCGCGCATCTGTGCGTTGATCTGGCGCTGCGTGAACGGCAGTTTCTCACCAGCGGCGACCATGATCTGGGTGCCGACGATGTCGACGCCAGTGATCCATTCCGTCACCGGGTGCTCAACCTGCACGCGGGTGTTCATCTCGATGAAGTAGAACTCGCCGTTTTCGTACAGAAATTCGAACGTGCCCGCACCGCGGTAGCCGATCTTCTTGCAGGCGGCCACGCAGCGGTCGCCAATCTTTTCGATCAGACGGCGTGGAATGCCTGGGGCCGGCGCCTCTTCGATCACCTTCTGGTGGCGGCGCTGCATGGAGCAATCGCGCTCGCCCAGATACACGGCGTTCTTGAACTTGTCGGCCATCACCTGGATTTCGATGTGGCGCGGGTTCTGCAGGTACTTTTCCATGTACACCGCAGGATTGCCGAATGCAGCACCGGCTTCCGCCTTGGTCATCTGCACCGCATTGACCAGCGCTGCCTCGGTATGCACCACACGCATGCCCCGGCCACCACCGCCGCCAGCGGCCTTGATGATCACCGGGTAGCCGATGGCCTTGGCAATGCGGCGGATCAGCGCCGGGTCGTCGGGCAGTTCGCCGTCCGAACCAGGCACGCAAGGCACACCAGCCTTGATCATCGCCTGCTTGGCGGACACCTTGTCACCCATGATGCGGATGGACTCGGGCGTCGGGCCAATGAACTGGAAACCGCTCTTTTCCACGCGCTCGGCAAAATCGGCGTTCTCGGACAGAAAGCCATAACCAGGGTGGATCGCCTCGGCGTCGGTCACCTCGGCAGCCGAGATGATCGCAGGCATGTTCAGGTAGCTTTGGGCCGACGGCGCCGGGCCAATGCAAACCGCCTCATCGGCCAGCTTCACATACTTGGCGTCGCGGTCCGCCTCTGAATAGACCATCACGGCCTTGATGCCCAGCTCGCGGCACGCGCGCTGCACACGCAGTGCGATCTCTCCGCGGTTGGCAACCAGAATTTTCTTGAACATGGGCGAGGCCTTATTCAATGATGAACAGAGGCTGACCAAATTCCACGGCCTGGCCGTTCTCACCCAGGATCTGCTTGATCGTGCCGGACTTGTCGGCTTCGATCTCATTGAGGATCTTCATCGCTTCAATGATGCACACGGTATCGCCTTCCTTGACCTGGCTGCCCACTTCGACAAAGGCCTTGGCGCCCGGTGCCGACGAGCGGTAGAACGTACCCACCATCGGCGACTTCACCGTATGGCCTTGCGCTGCAGCCGGAGCTGCCTCGGCCGGCGCAGCGGCTGCAGCAGGCGCTGCCGCTGCCGGGGCCGCAGCGGGCAGCACGGGCGCAGCCATCACTTGCTGCACCACAGCACCGCCGCCCTTCACAATGCGAACCTTGCCTTCTGCTTCGGTGATTTCCAACTCCGATACATTCGACTCGGACACGAGATCGATCAGGGTTTTCAGCTTGCGTAAATCCATGGGAGCTCCAACGGCTAAAAATCAAACAGGGCGCAAATTTACTCCAATTTCGCCCTATTTGACTCAATATCTTCGATTTTTGATCAACGGCAACACTGCCGTCCCGGCTTGCATGCCTTATAGACTTGCCCAATTTTGCAAGTCAGATGCAAGAAGTTGCCCCATTTTACGATGCTGTACGTTACCTTGCCTACCAAATACCACAGTGAACGGTAGGCCGCCGGCAGAATTGCCCAGGTCGCGTGTCAGTTGTGTGCCGCTCAGGCCCGCGATGCCGACGGGGAACGCGAGGGGCAGACGCTGCAAAAAGCGCTGCACTGCAGCATCCTGGTCCACGGCCAGACCCAGAACCTGCCAGCCCTTGCTTTGTTGCGCTGCATAGAATGCGTTGAGCATCGGCAACTCTTCCACACAAGGCGGGCACCAGGTTGCCCAAAAATTAAGCAGCAGCGGCTTGCCCTGGAACGCCTGCATGCGCACTTCGGCCTGGCCACCCGGTGCGGCAAAGGTCTGGTTCCACAGCCCGTCCAGCGCCGGGCTGCTGGGCTCGGAAAGACGGTGGCGCCACCAGGCCCAGCCCGCTCCCGCGGCCAAGGCCGCTGCGGCCACGCCTCCGGTCAGCAGCCGCCTGCGGCCGGCGCTGGCAGGCGGTAATGGCAAGGTTTGCGGCGTATCGACAGGTGGGCGTTCAGGTGTCGGCATCAGGCATCACTCCGTGGCGGGGATCAACAGGCGGCGCACCGCCTCCAGCGAGCCACGCGGGGTGCGCCCCTGCGCATCAGGCTTCAAGGCACCGCGCAAGTCATCGAGGTCATAGACCAGGTAGTGCACGCCAATGTTTTCGTTCAGCGGCTTGCAAAAACTGCTGATCGACAAGGCGTCGACGGTCTCGCCGTGGAAACCGTTGATCGACGATACCTCATAGCGCACACCATGGTCAATCAGCGCAATCTCAGCGGATTTGGAGTCATCACAGAACAACTGTATATATATGTCTGACAGCCGCGTGGCGGTGCCATTCCAGACCGCCCCCGCCAGATAGGGCCGAAAGGCCTCCATGCGCTCCATCCACAGCACGGCCAGTTCGCGCAATGCACGCAGTTCGGTGGGCTGGGTGTCACCACAGAACAGCTCCAGGTACTCGCGCACCGCTGCTTCGAGCAGGTCGTTGTCGGGCAGCGCGGTGCGACCTGGCAGCCCCAGTTGCTTGACGGCGCGCTTCTTGGCCGGCCCCCATTCCAGGCCTTCTTCCACCACCATGCGTGCGGCGGTATTGGCGATTTCCCAGCTTGCATCAGTCTTCATGCGTTCCATTGTGTCGGATTTGCGCGGGCTGCGCGGCACTTGCTTGCAATTACGGCCGCCATCAGCGCGGGTTCTGCCTGGGCGCGCCGTAGAATCGATCTCCATGCACATTCATATTCTGGGTATTTGTGGCACCTTCATGGGTGGCGTGGCCGCCTTGGCCCGTGAGGCCGGGCACAAGGTAACGGGCTGCGACAGCGGCGTCTACCCGCCGATGAGCGACCAGTTGCGCGCGCTGGGCATTGAGCTGATCGAAGGCTTTGGCGCCGACCAGCTCGCATTGCAGCCTGACATGTATGTGGTGGGCAATGTGGTCAGCCGGGCCCGCCTGGATGATGGCTCGCCCAAGTTTCCGCTGATGGAAGCCATTCTGGATACCGGCGCCCCGTACACCAGCGGCCCCCAATGGCTGGCCGAGCATGTGCTGCAGGGCCGCCATGTGCTGGCCGTGGCCGGCACCCATGGCAAGACCACGACAACCTCGATGCTCACCTGGATTCTGGAGGCTGCCGGCCTGCAGCCAGGCTTTCTGGTCGGCGGCGTGCCACTGGATTTTGGCGTCTCCGCCCGTCTGGGTGCGCCCACCCGGCCCGGCGATGGCGACCCGCGCCCCGTGTTTGTGATCGAGGCCGACGAGTACGACACCGCATTTTTCGACAAGCGCAGCAAGTTTGTGCATTACCGCCCCCGCACGGCCGTGCTGAACAACCTGGAGTTTGACCACGCCGACATCTTTGATGACCTGGCTGCCATTGAGCGCCAGTTCCACCACCTGGTACGCACCGTGCCCGCCAGCGGCCGGGTGGTGGCCAATGGCGTCGAGGAGAGCCTGACCCGCGTGCTGCACCAAGGCTGCTGGAGCGAGGTCGTGCGTTTTGGCGCGGCCATCGACGATATGCGCGCCGAGGGTGACCCGTCGAACTTCGAGGTGTTCTACAAAGATGCGCCCGCCGGCAAGGTGCAGTGGAGCCTGAGCGGTGTGCACAACCAGATGAATGCACTCGCGGCCATGGCCGCCGCCCAGCATGTGGGTGTTGCTCCCGAAAAAGCGGCCCAAGCGCTGTCGCGCTTTCAGAATGTCAAGCGGCGCATGGAACTGCGCGGCAGTGCCGCCGGCATCCAGGTCTATGATGATTTTGCCCACCACCCGACGGCCATCCGCACCACCTTGGATGGCCTGCGCCAGCAGGTGGGTGCGCAAACCCGCATTCTTGCGGTGTTCGAGCCACGCAGCAACACGATGAAGCTCGGCACGATGAAGTCGCAGCTGCCCTGGTCGCTGGAATCGGCCGATCTGGCCTTTTGCCACACCGCCGGCCTGGACTGGGACGCTGCGCAGGCGCTGGCCCCGATGGGCGCACGCGCGCAGACTGCAGGGGACATCGACAGCCTGATCGCCCAGGTGCTGCAGGCAGCCCAGCCAGGCGATGTGATCGTTGGCATGAGCAATGGCGGCTTTGGCGGTATCCACGACAAACTGCTGAAGGCGCTCGCCGCCCGCCACTGATCGGCCGGCGCGACCGCCCTCCCCAAGAAAAAGGCGAGCCTCCGGTGCTCGCCTTGGTCTGGATAGCGGTGTCGCACCAGGCCCGCTGCCCCGCCTCAGACAGCGGCCTCCTGCGCTCGATGGCGTTTTACCAGCCACCGGTAGCCCATGGGCCCCAGCACCACGGCCGCAGCCAGCACCCAGAGGACCATGCAGACCGTGCTGGCCCAAAGAATGGACACATCGCCATTGGTGATGGACAGCGCGCGCCGCAGGTTTTGCTCCATCATCGTGCCCAGAACGACACCCAACACCATCGGCGCCATCGGAACGTGGAGCTTGCGCAGCAGGTAACCGACCACGCCGATCGCGACCACCGCCATCAGGTCGAAGGTCGTGGCACTGATGGCGTAGACACCAATGAAGCTGATCGCCAGGATGCCCGGCACCAGCAGCCAGCCGGGGATGGACAGCATCGCGGCAAACACCCGCACCATCGGGATGTTCATCACCAGCAGCATCACATTGGCAATCAGCAGTGAGGCAATCAGACCCCAGACCAGCGCGGGCTGCTGCTCAAACAGCACCGGCCCGGGCGTGATGTTGTAGAGCGTGAGCGCGCCCATCATCACCGCCGTCGTACCCGAGCCGGGCACGCCCAGGGTGAGCATCGGAATGAAGGAGCCCGTCGCTGCACTGTTGTTGGCCGCCTCGGGTGCAGCCAGGCCGCGCATATCCCCCTGGCCGAATTTGGCGTCCGGGTCCTTGTCTTCTATATAGCGCTTCTCGTTGGCGTAGGCCACGGCCGATGCGACGCTGGCGCCAGCGCCGGGCAGCACGCCGAGCACAAAACCGAGCAGGCTGCCCCGTGCGGTGCTGCCCGAGGTCAAACGCAGCTCACGCAGATTGAAAAGTTTGCGTTGGCTCGGCGGCACTTCAACGCTTTGGCCCGACAGCTTGTTCTCCAGCATCTGCAGCATTTCAGCGACGGCAAACAAGCCAATGACGACCACCACAAAATCCAGGCCATCGGTCAGGTGCGGAACTCCGAAGGTGTAGCGGTAGACGCCCGAGTTGGCATCCACGCCGATCGTCGCAATCGACAGGCCGATGGCAGCCGCCAAAACGCCTTTGACAGGCTGCTCACCCAGCAGGCTGGTCAGCGCACAAAAGGCAAACACCATCAGGACAAAATACTCTGCCGGACCAAAGGCCAACGCCCACTGCGCCAGAAAGGGCGCGAACGCCGCGATGCCGACGATCGCGATGAGCGAGCCGACAAAGGAGGACCAGGCCGACAGCGACAAGGCCACGCTTCCCAGACCCTGCCGCGCCAGCGGGTAGCCATCCAAAGTCGTCATCACCGCTGCGGCCTCGCCCGGCACATTGATCAGAATCGACGTGATCCGGCCCCCATATTCAGCACCCACATAGACTGCGGCGAGCAAGATCAACGCGGTATCTGCCGGCAGGCCCATGGCAAAGGCGATAGGCACCAGCATCGCCACACCGTTGGTGGGCCCCAGGCCGGGCAGCACCCCGACGATGGTGCCAAAAAAGGAGCCGATCAGTGCGACCAGCAGGTTCGTGCCTGAAAAGGCGACGCCAAAACCCAGCGACAGGTTGTCCAGCATCGAACTCATAACAGGCCCTCCAACCAGCCCAGCGGCAGCACGACGTCCAGCACGCGGTCAAAAAGAAAATAGAAAAGCAGGCTCAGGCTGGCGCCGCCGATGCCGCACTGCATCCAACTGCCGCCGAAGAGCCGGCCCACGCAAGCGGCCGTGACAGCCGTTGCCACGACAAAGCCGACGGCCTGGAACAACCCGGCATACACCACCACAAGCACCACCATCCAGGCGATGCGCATGTTGGCGCCCATCGGGTTAGGCGCTGCCGGGTGGCCGCCCTTGAGGACCAGGCGCAGACCGCACAGCGCAATCACGGCCGCCAGCAACAGCGGAAATGCCCGTGGGCCCACGGGCTCGTAGGCAAAAGGCGCCTCTAGTCCATGCCCAAACCATGCCAAGAAAGCAGATAGCAGCAGTGCTGCCACGCCAAGAACGCGATCATTGAGAACCATCGGTATATCTCCGGATGAGTGGCGGCCACGAACACCTGTCGCTGCGCCGCGAGGGGCAAGAGCCCCTGCCTGCGGCCCCGTGCCGAAGCAAGACCATTGCGCCGCCCTATAGAACAAGGCCTTACTTGAGCAGATCGAACGAGCGGGCCAATTCGCTGTAATGCCGTGTGCGGTCTTTCACATAAGCCTCCAGCTCGGCGCCGGTTTTATTGAAAGGCATGAGCCCCAGCTGTGCCTGGGCTTTGCCGAACTCCGGGGTGGCCATGGCCTTGTCAAAGGCTTGCTGCCACCAGCGGTAATCTGCATCCGACACTTTGGGGCCCGCATAGAAGCCACGGATGATGGGCCATTCAATGTTGAAGCCCTGCTCTGCCGCGGTGGGTACCTGGGCAAGCGCACCGGGCAAACGTTCCGAGTGGTAGACCGCGAGCACCCGGATCGGAGCGCCCCCTTCCAGCATCGTGACGGCCTCTGCCGCATCGCCCATGAAGGCCTGGATATGGCCACCCCGCAATGCGGTCACCGCTTCGCCGCCGCCTTCGAAGGCGACAAAGCGCATCTTCTTGTAATCGACGCCGGCGGCACGGGCGGTCAGCGCCGCCTTCATCCAGTCCTGGCTGCCGATGGAGCCACCGGCGCCCAGCACGATCTTGGCAGGGTCCGCCTTGAAGGCAGCCATCAGGCTGGGAAGGTCCTGGTAAGGTGAATCCGCGCGCACCATCGCTACGCCATAATCGGCGCCGACGGTGGCTAGCCAGCGCACATCGTCGACGCTGTACTTGCCAAATTTTCCCTGTGCCAGGTTGAGCAGTGAACCACTGGAGAACGCCGCGATGGCTCCACCATCGGCAGGACGCTGGGTGATGATGCTGTTGTAGGCCACCGCACCGATGCCGCCCGGCATGTAGACGATGCGCATGGGCCGTTGCAGCGCTTTGGACTCGCGCATGCCGGTCTGCGCCAGGCGGCAGGTCAGATCAAATCCACCGCCGGGCTGGGCCGGGGCAATGCACTCCGGACGTCGGGGCTCGGTCTGCGCCATCGCGGGCGCCACCGTGCCCGCTGCAAGGGCGGCGCTGGTGAAGAGGCGCAAGGCCTGGCCTGATAAACGGCTGGTAAACATATGCTTTGTCTCCTGAACTGGGATGAACGCTTGAGCGCCGTTGCTGCGGTACCGGTCACGACACGCAGGACGGACGGCACGCGAAACCTTGCCTGGCAAAGGAATCACCTTCAAGGTAGACAAAGACTAAATAGATATGGCTTTCAATAGCCTTTCATTTTGGGGTTATTCCTAGGTCTGCTGCCGCCCGTGGCAATCGGAACCGGCAATGCAAACCCAGCTTTCCCTGCGCATCGTGTCCATTGCTCAGCGTCAACTCCGCGCCATGCATGCCTGCAATGGTCTGCACAATGGCGAGCCCCAGCCCTGCGCCTTGTTGGTGCTTTCCAGCCGCGCCACGCCGGAAGCGGCTGCCGGCCCGTTCCCTGTCGTGATCGCTCATCCCCCCGCCACTGTCGATGACGACCAGGCTGATCGATGTGGCATGGCCGATTACCTGCAAGGTGACCTGGCCATGCCTGGGTGTGTAGCGAATCGCGTTATCCACCAGGTTGCTGATGGCTTCGCGCAGCAGCCATTCCACAGACAGCATCCGGCGCTCCTGGCCGTCTGCAAAACCGTTGAGCTCCAGCCCCAGGTCAATCTGCTTGGCGCGTGCCAGCGGCCACAGCGTCGCGACGACCTCCTCCGCCAGCACCACGACATCGACATGGGCAAACTGCGACCGGAGACTGTTGGCCGCCCCGGCATCCCGTGCGCGCGCCAGCGCCAGCATCTGCTGGGTCAGGCGTTCAGCATGTCCGAGACCGTCCTGCATCGCATGCAATGCAGCACGTATCTCGGCCGGGTCTCGCTCACGCAATGCATAGCCCATCTGTGTGCGCAGCAACGCCAGCGGTGTCCGCAGTTGGTGAGAGGCATCATCCAGAAACTGCCGCTGGGCGGCGGCGCTGTGCGCATAGCGCTCCACCAGGAGGTTCAGCGATTGCACCAGTGGCCGCACTTCTGCCGGCAAGCTGGCGGCGTCGATAGGCGACAGGTCATCCCAGGCACGCGCATCGAGACGCTGGCGCAGGTGTTTCAGAGGCCTGAGTGCGCGCACCACACCAGCGACCAGCAGCACCACACTGATGGCGACCAGCAGCATGTCGCGCAGGATGGCATTCGCCACCATGCGCCTCTCCACCAGCGCGCGCTGCTGAAGATTTTCTGCCACCTGCACGATGATGCGGCCCTGCGGGTTGCCAGACACCGGAGGGTTTGCGAGGCGTGCCCAGGCGGCCACGCGAATCGGCTCGCCCAGGTACATGGCGTCATAGAACTGGGGCACATCCGGTTCCAGTTCGCCATCAGGCAAAGGCAGTCCAGGATTGCCAATTTCGACCAGTCCTTCCTCGGTCGCGACCCGAAAGTAGACCCGGCCATTGACAGTCAACTCGAAGAATTCCAACAACAAATAGGGCTGCTCCACACTGAGGCCGCCGCTGACCGTGGAGATGTTGTAGTTGATCGCGCGCAGTGCACCGGCCAGCGCGCGGTCATAGGCCTCATCGACCTGGGTGCGCTGGCTGTAGACAGACCACAGCAGACTGCCGCCCATGCCCACCAGCAAGCCCGGCACCAGCCACATCAGCAGCGCAGCCTTGAGAGACTGCGTGCCCCACTGCGCCAGCTCAAGAAAATCCGCCTTCTGCCAGATCATGCTTGCGGCATGGCGGCGCTGGCCATCAAGCGGCTGTGCACTTCCTCAAGGCAGTAGCCCATTCCTCGCAATGTGACAATCTGAACGCCACGGCCAACGAGCTTCTTGCGCAGCCGAAACACCAGAACCTCAATGACCTGGAGATTCACATCGCGGTCTCCGTTGAACACGCGGTCCAAAATACTCTGCTTGCCCACCGGCTCCCCGCTGCGCTGTATCAGGGCCAGCAGCACCGCATGCTCTCGCGGCGTCAGCGGCAGGGTCTCCCCGGCCATCGAAAAGCGCTGCGCTGCCACATCGAACAGCAAAGGTCCACAGGACAGCCGGGGATGGGCCCGCCCCCGGCTGCGACGCACCAGCGCCTGCAGGCGCGCCTCCAATTCATCAAGCAGGAAGGGCTTGGCCAGAAAGTCGTCAGCGCCGTTTTTCAGCGTGCCTACGCGCTCGGTCAAGGAATCACGCGCGGTCAGCACAATCACCGGCGTGCGGTCATCGCGCCCGCGCATGCGCTCCAACACGGTACGGCCGTCCATGCCGGGCAGACCCAGATCGAGCACCACGGCATCAAAATCCTCCTGCTGCAGGCGCAGATCGGCCATCCGCCCATCGCCTGCCCAGTCCACGAGGATGCCGGACTGCTGCGCCAAGCTCCTGGCAAGCCAATGCGCCAGGTCTTGTTCATCCTCCACCAACAGTATTCGCATCGGCTTTTCTCCCAGTGCCATTGACCAGATGACACTGCTGATGCGAATGACATCCTTCCCAGCCCCATTGATAGCGGCTGTTTAACGATGCATTCTCCACAATAGAAAAAACCTGCTGGAGACAAGCAGGTTTTTTTGGACACACCAGCGGGCGTTGGCAGCCCCGCTTTTGCACGTCAGCGCATACCGGACACCCGAGGGCTCAGAACGAGGCCGTCATCGCCTTGGTATTCACCACTACCGTGGGGCGGCCTACCGCACCCACGCTGGCACGGGCAAACTGGGCCAGCCACTGGGCATCGCCCAGCAACTGCGCGCCGGCCGCCTTGGCAACGACGACGACCTTGTCGACGATCAGCACCTTGCCGCTGGCGCGCAATGGCTCGCAGTCCATGCGCAGAAACTCCTGGTCCAGCCAGCGGCGGCCCTCCTCGTTGGACATCGCCTCGTCACTGTCAAAGCCATGGACAAACTCTTGTCCATCCTCGAGCAGAACCCGTACCTCATTGCGCATGACAATCCCTTGTTGATGGTGCTGAGGGGGCAAGCAACGGCCCCCAAAGTCGCCAGCTTACACCGTTGCAGCGGCGGTCTCCTCGGTGTTTGCGCGCACCCGGCGCGCCTGCACGGCGTCGGACAGCTCAGCCAGGGTGGCCAACGAATCGTCCCAGCCCAGGCAGGCGTCGGTGATGCTCTTGCCGTATTCCAGGCTGTCCGGGTCGTTCTTGCCCGGGGTGAACTTTTGCGCACCGGCCTGCAGGTGGCTCTCGATCATCACGCCAAACACACTGCGCGAGCCGCCTTCGATCTGCTGCGCGATATCACGCGCGACCTCTTTTTGCTTCTCGTGCTGCTTGCTGCTGTTGGCATGGCTGCAGTCGACCATCAAAGTCGCGGGCAGGTGTGCGGCCTCCAGATCCTTGCAGGCCGCAGCGACGTGGGCGGCATCGTAATTGGGCGTCTTGCCGCCACGCAGAATCACGTGGCAGTTCGTATTGCCCTTGGTGTGCACGATGGCGACCTGGCCATTCTTGTGCACCGACAGGAAGTGGTGCGGGCGGCTGGCCGACTGGATCGCATCGGTGGCGATGCGGATATTGCCATCGGTGCCATTCTTGAAACCCACCGGTGCCGAGATGCCCGAGGCCAGCTCGCGGTGCACCTGGCTTTCGGTGGTGCGCGCGCCAATCGCACCCCAGCTGATCAGGTCGCCAATGTACTGGGGCGAGATCATGTCCAGGAACTCGCTGCCGGCCGGGACGCCCTGGCGGTTGATCTCGATCAGCAGCTGGCGCGCAATGCGCAGGCCTTCGTCGATGCGGTAGCTCTCGTCGAGGTAGGGGTCGTTGATCAGGCCCTTCCAGCCGACCGTGGTGCGGGGCTTTTCGAAGTAGACCCGCATGACGATCTCCAACGTGCCTTCGTACTGCTTGCGCACGGCCTTGAGGCGGCGGGCGTATTCCAGCGCAGCCTGCGGATCATGGATCGAGCAAGGGCCGATGATGACCAGCAGGCGGTCATCGGTGCCGGACATGATGTTGTGGATGTTTTGGCGGGTGTTGTTGATCAGCGATTCAACGGGCGTTCCGTTGATGGGGAAGAAGCGGATCAGATGCTCGGGTGGCGGCAGCACAGTAATGTCCTTGATACGTTGGTCGTCGGTTTGGCTGGTTTTCTCGACACCGCGATACCAAGCATCGCTTGTGGGTTGGGCTTGCTGAGTCATCTGAGGATCCTGAATGTGTGGGTGGTTTATGCAACAAAAAACCGCCGGGCTTTGCAGCTTCGGCGGTTGTCTGGGAGGTTTAGGTGCTCGCGCGCTCTTAGACCTCTCGTCCGCCTGGGACAGAGAACCAAAAGTAAAAGGTAAAAGCGCTACGTGCTTGCATGTTTTTCAATGTACCACATCCGCGGGCGGCGTAATTCATCATTTTGTACAAAACGCACAAAAATTGCAAAAATCCCGTTTTCGACATTGAAATCACATCAATATATTGCCGATTTGTCGTTATACGCAGTTTTATTGCAGTCCTCAGAAAGACACGCTGAAGAAAGATGTCTAAAAACAAACGCCTGCGCGGCACAAGCCGCGCAGGCGCTGGGTTGCATCTGGCTTTTAGCCGCAGACCATCAAGCGGCTGGCGTGGGCCATCAGGCCGTACCGCCGACTGTCAAACCATCGATGCGCATGGTCGGCTGGCCCACGCCGACTGGCACACTCTGGCCTTCCTTGCCGCAGGTGCCCACGCCACTGTCCAGGCGCATGTCGTTGCCGATCATGCTGACATGCTTGAGGCACTCGGGGCCGCTGCCCACAATGGTGGCGCCCTTGACCGGGTACTGGATCTTGCCGTTTTCCACCCAGTAGGCTTCGCTGGCCGAGAACACAAACTTGCCGCTGGTGATGTCGACCTGGCCGCCACCAAAATTGGTCGCGTACAAGCCCTTTTTTATCGACGCGATGATCTCCTGCGGGTCTTTGTCGCCCCCGAGCATGTAGGTATTGGTCATGCGCGGCATGGGGATGTGGGCATAGCTCTCGCGCCGGCCGTTGCCTGTCGGCTTGACCTTCATCAGGCGTGCATTCATCGCATCCTGGATATAGCCCTTCAGAATGCCGTCCTCGATCAGCACATTGCGCTGCGTGGGCTGGCCTTCGTCGTCCACATTGAGCGAGCCGCGGCGGTCGGCGATCGTGCCGTCGTCCAGCACCGTCACACCCTTGGCCGCCACGCGCTGGCCGATCATGCCGCTGAAGGCGCTCGAGCCCTTTCGGTTGAAGTCACCTTCAAGGCCATGGCCCACTGCCTCATGCAGCAGCACGCCAGGCCAGCCTGGGCCCAGTACCACGGTCATCACACCGGCAGGCGCAGGGCGCGATTCCAGGTTGACCAGCGCCGCCTTGACGGCCTCGTCGACATACTGCTGCACCAGCGCATCGTCAAAATAGGCCAGACCGAAACGGCCACCGCCGCCGGCCGAGCCCACTTCACGGCGGCTCTTGCTCTCGGCAATCACCGTGACCGACAGGCGCACCAGCGGGCGCACATCGGCCGCCAGGGTGCCATCGGCACGGGCCACCAGCACCACATCGTGCTCGGCTGCCAGGCCGGCCATCACCTGCTTGACACGCGGGTCCTTGGCGCGGGCCAGCTTCTCGACCTTCTCCAGCAAGGCCACCTTGGCGTTGCTGTCGAGGCTGGCAATCGGGTCCAGATCCGGGTAGAGCGAGCGGCTCAGTGCAATCTTCCTGCCCGGCACACGCACTTGGCGCGACTGGCTTTGCGCGCCAATGCTGCGCACTGTATGGGCGGCGTCCAACAGCGACGCCAGCGAGATGTCATCCGAATAGGCAAAGGCCGTCTTCTCCCCGGCGACGGCACGCACGCCCACACCTTGGTCGATCGAGAAGGAGCCCGTCTTGACAATGCCCTCTTCCAGGCTCCAGCCTTCGGCCCGGGTGTATTGGAAGTACAGGTCTGCATCGTCCACCTTGTGGGCGCGGATGTCCGCCAGCGCACGCGTGAGGTGGCTTTCATCGAGACCAAAGGGTGTCAGCAGCAGGCTGCGCGCCATCTCCAGTCGTTGTTCGGTGGAAGCCGCCAGCGGCTGGGCCACAGCAAGGTCAAAAGGTGCATTCATAACGGAGATTTTAGGGCTTGCGCAATGGCCGTGGGCCCATGCGTTGATTTGTGGCGGCCAGCAACGCAGCCGCTGCCTCCCCAGCATCTGCGGCTGACGGGGGTATTTTCAATGGCGGAGCCCCTGGCAACGCTGCCCAAAGGGGCTCACAGGCGCGGCGCCTGCTCCCGCGCCAACTGGCGCTGCGATCTGGCGACCGACATCAAAATCCCCAGCGCCAGCCCCAGGGTGACCATGGCCGTGCCCCCGTAGCTGACGAAGGGCAAGGGGACGCCCACCACCGGCAGGATGCCACTGACCATGCCCATGTTGACAAAGGCATAGGTGAAAAAGATCATCGCCACCGCACCGGCCATCAGGCGGCCAAACAAGGTCGGCGCGCGCATCGCAATGGCCAGCCCGCGCCAGACCAGCAGCAGAAAGAAAAAGATCAGCAGCAGGTTGCCGGCAAGACCGAACTCTTCGGAAAACGCAGCGAAGATGAAGTCGGTGGTGCGCTCGGGAATGAACTCTAGATGGGTCTGCGTGCCCGCCATGAAGCCCTTCCCCATGAAGCCCCCCGAGCCAATCGCGATCATCCCCTGGATGATGTGAAAGCCCTTGCCCAGCGGATCCCGGGTCGGGTCCAGCAAGGTGCAGATGCGTTGCCGCTGGTATTCATGCAGCACCACCAGGTCCATGCCGTCTTCACACAGATGGTGGCCATAGATGGCGATCAGCAGCAGCCCGACCACGCCCACCAGCACCGGCGGGATGATCAGCTTCCACGACAGGCCGGCAAAATAGATCACCGCCAGGCCGGCGGCCATGACCAGCAAAGAGGTCCCCAAATCCGGCTGTTTCATGATCAGCCCAACGGGAATGATGAGAATCGCAAACGCGACGACAAAGTCGGCCGGGCGCAAGGCCCCTTCGCGGCGCTGGAACCACCAGGCCAGCATCAGCGGCATCGCAATCTTCAGCAGCTCACTGGGCTGGATGACAATGCCCAGGTTCACCCAGCGCTGCGCGCCTTTCTTGGTGATACCAAACAGGGCCACCGCAACCAGCAACGCAACGCCCAAGCCATACAACGGCAATGCAAAGCTGGCCAGCCGGTGCGGAGGGATCTGCGAGACCACCAGCAGGATGCCCAGCGCCAGCAGCATGTTGCGGCCATGGTCGGAAAAGCGGCTGCCATGGTCGAATCCGGCGGAATACATGGCCGTCAGTCCGATGGCGGCCAGCATGCCGATGATGAAGATCAGTGGCCAGTCATAACCGCGCAGCATCGGCAACAGACGCTGGAACAGATTCGGTTTATCAAGAACTTCGGACATGGCCGCCATTATCCCTGCTTGGCACAGAACGCCCGAAAGCGCTAGCGGTAAAGAACGGTTTTACATGTGTCACCCGAACCACATCCATTCAACAAAACAACTAAGGTTGTCAATGCCTTAGCGGTGGCGGTCTGCGCGCTATCATTTGTGCATGACGACCACCCACTTGCTCTATCTACACGGCTTTCGCTCCTCCCCCCAATCGGCCAAGGCCCAGCGCCTGCAGCGCCATATAGAAGACACCCGCCCGCATGTCGTGTGGTGCGCACCACAGCTCCCCCCGTCGCCCCGGCAGGCAGCCGATCTGCTGCTGGAGACCACCCGCAGCTGGGCCGGCCTGCCTCCCGAGAGCCTGGCAGTCGTCGGCTCCTCGCTCGGCGGCTTCTATGCCAGCTGGGTGGCCCAGCAGTTGCGCTGCAAGAGCGTGATGATCAACCCGTCGACAACGCCCTGGGTCACGCTCGAGCAGCACCTGGGCGAGCAAACCGCCTGGCACAAGCCGGAGGAATCTTTCTTCTTCCGTCCGGAATACCTGGACGAGCTGCAGGCGCTGAATGTCGGCGGCCAGCCCCCCGCTGCTGCCCAGCTGCTGATCGCTGCGATGGGCGACGAGGTGCTGCACTGGCAGGACATGGTGGCGCGCTACCCTGCCGCACAGCTGCTGCTGGACGAGGGCAGCGACCACGCGCTGTCCAATTTTGAGAGCTACTTGCCGCAGATCGACAAGTTTCTGGGCTGGTAAAACCCGCGCCGGCTGGCCCGCCCGCAGGGGGCCGGCCAGAACCCCCACGCAAAAAAACCTGCGGCCGCGCCCCGGGACCATCCCGCATGGGAAAATGCGCGGCTATGTATGCACTGTTCGACGACGCTGGCAAATTTCTGGCCGGCCGTATCCTCTCCGAAGCTGAAAGCTCTGCACAAATTGAACTGGACTCCGGCAAACGGGTCAAGGTCAAGGCCGCGAACCTGCTTCTCAAATTTGACAAGCCCACGCCTGCCGAGCTGATCGCACAGGCGCAAACCCTGTCGGACGACATCGACCCCCAGCTCGCCTGGGAGTTTGCGCCCGAGCAGGAGTTTGGCTTTGCCGACCTGGCACGCGACTACTTCTCCGAGAACGCCTCGATCACCGAACAGGTGGCCGCGCTCTTCAAACTGTTCGAGGCACCGCACTACTTCCGCCGCGCGGGCAAGGGCCGCTTCAAGAAGGCGCCGGCCGAGATCGTGCAGCAAGCGCTGGCCGCGATCGAGAAAAAGGCCCAGCTCCAGGCGCAGATCGACGCCTGGGCGGTCGAGCTCGTCAATGGCCAGTGCCCGGCCCCGGTGCAGCAGCAGTTCTACAAGATCCTGTTCCGCCCCGACAAGAACGCGCCAGAGTACAAGGCGGTCGTCGAGGCCAGCCGCAAGGCGCAGCTGGCACCGCTGGCGCTGCTGCAAAAGGCCGGCGCCATCGATTCGTCCTACCAGTTCCACTGGCAGCGCTTCCTGTTTGACAACTTTCCCAAGGGCACGGGCTTTCCCGCGGTCACGGCGCCGCTGCCTCCGGCCGATTTGCCGCTGGCCACGGTGGAGGCCTACTCCATCGACGATTCGGCCACGACCGAAATCGACGATGCGCTGTCGGTACAGGGCCTGGGCTCTGGCCAGGTGATCGTCGGCGTACACATTGCCGCGCCTGGTCTGGCGATCGAGCCCGGCTCGGCGCTCGACCACCTGGGCCGCAGCCGCTATTCCACCGTCTACATGCCGGGCTACAAAGTCACGATGCTGCCCGACGAAGTGGTGCAGATCTACACGCTGGATGAAGGCCGCGCCAACCCGGCAGTGTCGCTCTACGTCACCTATGACGAAGCAACGCTGGAAGTGCTGAACAAGGAAACGCGCCTGGAGCGCGTGCCCGTCGTCACCAACTTCCGCTACGACAAGCTCGACCATATCGCCACCGAAGCCTGGCTGACTGATCCGGCGCTGCAGGTCGAAGACACGCCCCAGTCCCTGCTGGACAAGCGCGCCGAGCTGAGCTTTCTCTACCGCCTCTCGCGCCACCTCAAGGCGGGCCGCGAAGAGGTGCGCGGCAAGCCCGAGAACTTCAACCGCCCCGACTACAACTTCCGCCTGCAAGGCCATGGCGACCAGGTGCCCGACGGCACCGAGACCGTGCAGATCTCCGTGCGCAAGCGCGGCGCACCGCTCGATTTGATCGTGGCGGAAGCAGCCATCGTCGCCAACAGCAGCTGGGGCCAGTTGCTGGCCGACTATGGTGTGCCCGGTATCTACCGCAGCCAGGCCAGTCTGGCACCGGGCATCAAGGTGCGCATGTCCACCAAGGCGCTGCCGCACGCGGGTATTGGCGTCAAGAGCTATGTCTGGGCCACCTCGCCGCTGCGCCGCTACACCGACCTGGTCAACCAGTGGCAAATCATTGCCTGTGCCCGCCACGGCGCCACCGCTGCCCTGGTTGCACCGTTCAAGCCCAAGGATGCGGAGCTGTTCTCGATCATCAGCGGCTTTGACGCCGCCTACAGTGCCTACAACGGCTACCAGGCCGGCATGGAGCGCTACTGGACCCTGAAGTACCTGACCCAGAACCACATCAGTGACCTCACCGCAACAGTTATGAAGGAAGGCCCGGCGGGCAGCATGCTGGTGCGCGCAGATGAACTACCATTGGTGTTTCCGGTGCTGGGTGCGCAGAGTCTGCCGCGTGGTGCCCAGGTCCGGGTCAAGCTCGGCGAGATCGACGAGATCACGCTGGATGTGACAGGAACGGTGCTGGAGAGACTGGACGACGAACAGGCCAACCAAGCCGAGACAGAGTCGCCAGAAGACGAGGAGGAGGCTGTGGCTGGGCCCATCGCAATCGCGGTGGACATGAGCGACGGTGAGGACGCGGCGACCACAAAAACCGATTAACCCGGAACCGTGAAGTTTTTGCAATTTCTTCGATCGCTGTCCACGCTGCAACTGGCGCTGGCCGTGTCTGTGCTGGTGCACGCTGCCATCCTGAGCATCCGCTTTGTCGACCCCCAGGCCTTTGACCGGGTGTTCGAGGACACCCCGCTCGAAGTGATTCTGGTCAACGCCAAGTCCAACGACGCGCCGCCTGACAAGGCCCAGGCCGTCGCCCAGGCCAACCTGGCCGGAGGCGGCGAATCGGCCAACAGCCAGGAGCGCGCCACCAGCCCCATGCCCTACTCGGCCATCACCAACATGGGTGATGACTTTGAAGAGCGCCAGCGCCAGCTCGATGCGATGCAGGCGCAGCAGATGCAGCTGCTGGCCGACCTGCGCAACCAGCTGGCCCAGTACCAGCCGCCCGATACGCGCAAGGCCAGCGCCTCGCAGGCCGACATCGAGCAGGAAGAAAAGCACAAGCAGCTGCTCAAGATGCTGGCCGAGATCGAAAAGCGCATCCACGAAGAAAACGCCCGCCCCAAGAAGCGCTACATCAGCCCCGCCACGCGTGAAGAAGTGTTTGCCATCTACTACGACCAGCTGCGCCGCAAGGTCGAGGACCGGGGCACCAGCAATTTCCCCGAAGCCGGTGGCCGCAAGCTTTATGGCGAGCTGGTGATGATCATGACCGTCAACCATGACGGCCGCGTGCTGGGCACCGAGGTCTACAAAAGCTCGGGCAACCAGCAGCTGGACCGCCGGGCCGAGGCCATTGCCGTCAGCAGCGGGCCTTTTGGCCACTTCGGGCCCGCGCTGCGCGCCAAGGCCGACCAGATTGCCGTGGTCTCCAAATTCCGCTTCACCCGCGAGCAGACATTGGAAACGGCCAATTTGCAGTAAAGTGGCAGGCGCTTGAGCGGCATCCTGACAGGCGTCGACAGGTCGCCACGGTATCCCCAAGCGCATGCCCTTTTTATGCGATGCGCGGCCAGCGTCCTCAATGCGCAGCCGCCATGGCCCAGGCCCCTACCACCATGCCCCTTCCAGACCGCTATTGCGTGATGGGCAACCCGATTGCCCACAGCCGCTCCCCCCGCATCCACACGCTGTTTGCACAGCTGACCGACCAGGCGCTGGTCTATGAGGCCGAGCTGGTGGCGCTGGACGAATTTGACGCGGCCCTGCGCCAGCTGGTGCAAACAGGCACCCGCGGCATGAATGTGACCGTGCCCTTCAAGCTGGACGCCGCACGCCTGGCCGACAGCCGCAGCGACCGGGTGCGCCGCGCGGGCGCGGCCAACACCTTGGTGGTAGGCGCCGATGGCCGCGTCCATGCCGACAACACTGATGGCCTGGGCCTGGTGGCCGACATCGTGCGCAATGCGGGTGTGGCACTGGCCGGCCAGCGCGTGCTGCTGCTGGGTGCCGGCGGCGCCGCTGCCGGTGCGCTGGCACCGCTGATCGCCCAGGCACCGGCGCTGCTCGTGGTCTGCAACCGCACCCATGCCAAGGCCCAGGATCTGGTGGCCCAGCATGCCGACCTGGTCGAGGGCTCGGCCACCCAGTTGCTGGCGCTGGAAGCCGGCGCACTCGAAGGCCACTTCGATGTGGTGATCAACGCCACTGCCAGCAGCCTGCAGGGCGCGGCCATTCCGGTGGCTGGCCATGTGCTGCGCCCCGGCGCGCTGGCCTACGACATGATGTACGGCCCCGCTGCCCAGCCCTTTTTGCAATGGGCCGCGCAACACGGTGCCCAGGGCCGCGATGGCCTGGGCATGCTGGTCGAGCAGGCGGCCGAAGCCTTTGCGCTGTGGCGCGGCGTGCGCCCTCCGTCGCAGCCCGTGCTGGCGCAGCTGCGCAGCGAACTGGACGCCCACTGAGCGCAAGCGCCGATGCCCACCCGCTTTCTTCCCGGCAGGTCCCATCCATGAAAGCGATTGCACGCTGGATCGGATGGGCACTGCTGCTGGGCATCGCGCTGCAGCTGTTCTTCATCGCACGCATCGCGGTGATGGCCAGCGTGGATCCGGCCTCCACCGCCTTCGAGCGCAGCGAAGCCTGGCGGCAGCTGCGCCAGGACGGGCAGCTGCACTGGCGCCAGCAATGGCGGCCTTTGACGCAGATATCGCAAAACCTGCAGCGCGCCGTGATCGCTTCCGAAGACGACGACTTTGTCAACCACGACGGCGTGCTCTGGGATGCGATTGAAAAGGCCCGCGCGCGCAATGCCAAGGCCATGGAGCGCGCCGAGCAGCGCCAGGAAAAAGCGGTGGCGCGCGCCCAGGCCCAGGCTGAGCGGCGCGGTGAGGCTTTTGACCCGAGCTCGGTGCAAGCGGGCCCGCCGGTCAAGATCATGGGCGGCTCCACCATCACCCAGCAGCTGGCCAAGAACCTGCTGCTGTCGTCCGAGCGCAGCCTGCTGCGCAAAGGCCAGGAGCTGCTGCTGACCTACAGCCTGGAGTTCCTGCTGACCAAGCAGCGCATTCTGGAGCTGTACCTGAACCATGCCGAATGGGGCGATGGCATCTTTGGCGCCGAGGCCGCTGCGCAGCGCTACTTTGGCAAATCGGCCGCCCAGTTGAATGCTTACGAGGCAGCGCGCCTGGCCGTCATGCTGCCCAACCCCAAGGGCGCGGACAAGAACCCCAACTCCGCCTACCTGAACCGCCGCACCGCCACCATTGCTGCACGCATGCGCTATGCTGAGCTCCCCTGACCGGCGACACCTTCGCTACCCCTTTTGAACCGCATGAGAATCCTTGGTATCGATCCTGGCCTGCAGACCACCGGCTTTGGCGTCATCGACGTCGATGGCCAGCGCCTGTCCTATGTGGCCAGCGGCACCATCCGCACCACCACGCTGAACCTGGGCGACCTGCCCGGCCGCTTGAAGATGATCTTTGACGGTATCTGCGAAGTCAGCCAGCGCTACCAGCCGGACATGGCCTCGGTGGAAATCGTGTTCGTCAATGTCAATCCCCAATCGACCCTGCTGCTGGGCCAGGCCCGGGGCTGCGCGCTGACGGCGCTGGTGTCGCAAAACCTGCCGGTTGCCGAGTACACCGCGCTGCAGATGAAAAAGGCCGTGGTCGGCCATGGCCGTGCCGCCAAGAACCAGATCCAGGAGATGGTGCGCCGCCTGCTGCAGCTGCCGGGCCTGCCCGGCACCGATGCGGCCGATGCGCTGGGCCTGGCCATTACCCACGCCCATGCCGGGCTGGCGATGGCGCGCGTGGCCGAGGCCAGCCCCCTGCAGCGCCGCCAGCACGCGATGTACAAGGCCGGGCGCAGCTACTAGCGGACACGGCCCCAGCCAGAGCGGCCCGGCAACCCTCACCGCCCGCAGCGCGCGGGCAAAAAAAAACCTGTGCATCGCTAGCGTGCACAGGTCTGGCCGGCTACAGGCTCCTTATGCGTGGATCCGTGCGCTCCGTGAAGCAGCGCTCGGCATAAGGTGCAACCACCAAAGTAAGCTTTGGAGTAAGGCGCCCTCTAAAGGTTCGTTGATGGCGCCATGCAAACCCTCAATTATCGCGACTTCGCAGCGCCTCAATAACCATTGATGACAATATTGGCGATCAACCCGGTGCCAATGGCGATCAGCAGGTAGTCACCGCCATACTGGATCCATTGGTAGCCACGGGGTGGTGCACTGAGGCGGTGGCCGCGCCAGTCACCGACAACATAGCTGTAGCCCCGGTACGGAGCTGGCACATAGCCGCCGCGGTACCAGTCGTTGCGCGGACCTACGCCACGGCCACGGTCTGGAACGACCACGACGCGGGGAGGCGGACGGTGGTCATGGCGGTAGTCCCGGCGCTGCTCATGGTAGCGGCGGTCCCGCTCCCGTTCGCGCTCCCAGCGGCGGTGATCGCCGTGGCCACGGCGGTCATCGCGCTGGTAATGGCGGTCACCATGGCGGCCATCAGGCTGGGCCTGTACGGGCGCACTGAAGGCCAGCGCACCGGCCAATGCCAGGGCCAGGCTGCCCAGGCCCGCCAGGCGGCTGAAACGGCTTTGGTGGTTGATCATGACGGAATCCTTTCAGGTGAACCAGCAGTGGCTGGTGCGAGCGGCAAGGTGCCCCCATGGAGGTTTAACGCCCTTCAGCGCGCCACCGTTTACCCGCCGAGGGCGTACGGGCACCGCCGGCGCCCTTTGTAAAGTTGGGGAGGATGGGGAAAACCGCATGGGCAGACGGCTGGGGCGGGAATGCACGCGCCTGCTGCCGCCCGGGGTTTACCGCACTTTACCTGTCGCGCACCTGCAAAAAACGGCGTGCGGCCTCAGACCATGCGGCCCACAAAGAGCACAGCAAAGAAGGCCAGGCCCGCGACGACGGTCCATTTGATCAGCAGCAGCGACCACTGCCGGTAGCGGCGCTGGCCCGTGCCCAGGTAAAAGCAAAAGCTGAGGGCCGCCAGCAGCACCAGCAGCATGAAGACCCAGCGGAACAGCAGCATCGGTGCCAGCCGCCTTACCAGGCCAGCGCAGATTGCGCGAAGCCCTGCGGGGCTTCACGCACATGGTCGAAGGTGACGATGTCCCAGGCATCCTGGCGCTGCATCAGCTCGCGCAGCAGCAGGTTATTGAGGCCATGGCCCGAGCGGAACGCGCTGTAGGCGGCCAGCAAGGGATAGCCCACGATGTACAGGTCACCAATGGCATCGAGGATCTTGTGTTTGACGAACTCGTCGTCATAGCGCAAGCCGTCGCTGTTGAGCACCTTGTAATCGTCCATCACGATGGCATTGTCCAGGCCACCGCCCAGCGCCAGACCGTTGGAACGCAGCATCTCCACATCCTTGGTAAAACCGAAGGTGCGGGCCCGGGCGATATCGCGGCTGTAGTTGCCGATGCCCAGGTCGAACTCATAGGTCTGGCCGGTGGAATCCACCGCCGGGTGCGAGAAATCGATCTCGAAGCGCAGCTTGTAGCCATGGTAGGGGTCCAGGCGCGCCCACTTTTCGGCAGCGCCCTCGCCCTGGCGGATCTCGACCGGCTTGGTCAGCCGCAAAAAGCGCTTGGGCGCATTCTGCAGCTCAATGCCAGCGCTCTGCAGCAAAAACACAAAGGAGGCGGACGAGCCGTCGAGAATCGGGATCTCCTCGGCCGTCACGTCGATATAGAGGTTGTCGATGCCCAGGCCGGCACAGGCCGACATCACATGCTCGACCGTATGGATGCGCACATCGCCCTTGCCCAGGGTCGAAGCCATACGGGTGTCCACCACCGCTTCGGCGTTGACCGGGATGTCCACCGGCTCGGGCAGGTCGACCCGGCGAAACACAATGCCCGTATTGGGCTGGGCCGGGCGCAGGGTGAGCTCGACCCGCTGGCCGCTGTGCAGGCCCACGCCGACGGCACGGGTTAAAGACTTGATGGTTCGTTGCTGGAGCATAACTTGTTGATTTTACGCCGTACGTCCACTCGGGACGCGTAAATATGCCAATCACCCAGATAGCGCAAGCCTTGTAGGACAAACACTTGCCTTGTCGGCCAATCTGTGCACAAAGCCGCCCATGCAGTGACTGCCACGGCAGGCGGCGGACAGCGAACAACCACGCAGCCCTATAAGAACCTGTTCAAACACTGTCGCGGCGCGAGAAGACTTTAAACAGGTTTTAAATAACAACGCGCTGAACCCCCGAAAGGTTTCAGCGCGTCGTATTCAAAGCCGGTCCATCTCAAGGTCTGGACCGGCTTTTGCAAAAGCCCTGCAAGACGATCAATCCGCCTGCTTGCGCAGGAACGCAGGGATCTCCAGGTCTTCCATGCCGCTCGACGACATCGCATCGACGCGGGCCGAAGCCGCATTGCGGCCCGTGCGCCAGACCGATGGGGTCTTCTTGTCGGCAAAGTCGTTGGCAAAGGCATTGCCCATCGGCACCGCATTTTGCACACCCAGGCCCGAGACGGGGCTGTTGACCGACTGGGGCGTGTAGGCGATATCGTCGGTACCGGTACGCAGACCGGCGCTGCCCTGGATCACCGAGATAGGCTGGCGCTTGGCCACAGGACGCGACAGGCCAGTGGCCAGCACAGTCACGCGGATCTCGTCGCCCAGCGTCTCGTCGTAAGCCGCACCGAAGATCACGTGCGACTCTGGCGAGGCGTAGGCATTGATGGTGCTCATCGCCTGGCGCGATTCGGCCAGCTTCAGGCTGCCCTTGGTTGCGGTCACCAACACCAGGATGCCCTTGGCACCCGACAGATCGATGCCTTCCAGCAGTGGGCAGGCAACGGCTTGTTCCGCAGCGATGCGTGCACGGTCCGGGCCGCTGGCCGTTGCCGTACCCATCATCGCCTTGCCGGGCTCGCTCATCACGGTCTTCACGTCGGCAAAGTCGACGTTGATGTAGCCGTGGTCGTTGATGATCTCGGAGATGCCGCCCACGGCGTTCTTCAGCACATCGTTGGCATGGGCAAAGGCCTGGTCCTGGGTGATGTCATCGCCCAGCACATCGAGCAGCTTTTCGTTGAGCACCACGATCAGCGAGTCGACATTGGCCTCGAGCTCGCTCAGGCCGCCATCGGCATTGGACATGCGGCGCTTGCCTTCCCACTCGAAAGGCTTGGTCACCACGCCCACGGTCAGGATGCCCATCTCCTTGGCCACGCGAGCGATCACCGGCGCAGCGCCGGTGCCGGTGCCACCACCCATGCCGGCAGTGATGAACAGCATGTGCGAGCCCACGATCGCAGCGCGGATGTCTTCGATCGCGGATTCGGCAGCCTCGCGGCCGTTCTCAGGCTTGCTGCCCGCGCCCAGGCCGGTCTCACCCAGCTGGATCACGCGGTGGGCATGGCAACGCTCCAGCGCTTGCGCATCGGTGTTGGCCGAAATGAATTCGACACCTTGCACGCTGTTGGCGATCATGTGCTCGACCGCATTGCCGCCACCGCCACCGACGCCGATCACCTTGATCTGGGTGCCTTGGTTGAATGTGTTGCCTTCATACATTTCGATGGTCATTGCCTGCTCCTCTCGCTCTCGCGTCAACATGAGAAAAATGGGTTACGAATAATTCACTCTTTAATGAACATTGGTTGCTTGGTGGCCCTTTAGGTCTCCAAGGGTCATACCCTTTGAGCCTTGAAGGGCTGCTTTGCGCCAGCCAACAAGTGGTGTCATGCATGGTTAAAAGTTCCCCACAATAAAGTCCTTCAAACGCCCAAATGCCGATTTCACCGAACCGGACTTCTGGGCCACCTTGTAGCCACGCATGCGGGCCATGCGGGCCTCTTCCAGCAGGCCCATGACGGTGGCAGCACGGGGCTGCGCCACCATCTCGGCCAGGGTGCCGGAATACTTCGGAATGCCGCGCCGCACCGGCTTGAGGAAGATGTCTTCCCCCAGCTCGACCATGCCCGGCATCACCGCGCTGCCGCCGGTGAGCACAATGCCCGACGACAGCACCTCCTCATAACCAGACTCGCGGATGACTTGCTGCACCAGCGAGAAAATTTCTTCGACGCGCGGCTCGATCACGCCCGCCAGCGCCTGCTTGCTCAACAGGCGCGGGCCCCGGTCACCCAGACCGGGCACATCCACCTGCGTATCGGGATCGGCCAGCAGCTGCTTGGCGCAGCCGCTCTCGACCTTGATGTCCTCGGCGTCCTTGGTCGGCGTGCGCAGCGCCATCGCGATGTCGCTGGTGATCAGGTCACCGGCAATCGGGATCACCGCCGTATGGCGGATCGCGCCACCGGTGAAGATCGACACATCGGTGGTGCCCGCGCCGATATCGACCACGGCCACACCCAGTTCGCGCTCGTCATCGGTCAGCACCGCCTGGCTGGAAGCCAGCGGGTTGAGCAGCAGCTGCTCCACCTCCAGGCCGCAGCGGCGCACGCATTTGATGATGTTCTCGGCTGCGCTCTGCGCGCCGGTCACGATGTGGATCTTGGACTCCAGGCGCAGCCCGCTCATGCCGATGGGCTCGCGCACATCCTGGCCGTCGATCGCGAACTCCTGCGGCTCCACCAGCAGCAGGCGCTGGTCCGAAGGGATGTTGATCGCCTTGGCGGTGTCCAGCACGCGTGCCACATCGGCGGCCGAGACTTCCTTGTCCTTGACGGCCACCATGCCGCTGGAATTGATGCCCCGGATATGGCTGCCGGTGATGCCGGTGTAGACCCGCTGGATGTTCAGGTCGGCCATCAGCTCGGCCTCCTTGAGCGCCTGCTGGATGCTCTGCACCGTGGCATCGATGTTCACCACCACACCGCGCTTGAGCCCGTTGCTGGGCGCAACGCCCAGCCCGGCCAGCTTGAGCTCGCCATTGCCCAGCACCTCGGCGACGACCACCATGATCTTGGCGGTGCCGATGTCCAGGCCGACTACCACGTCTTTGCTATCTCGCGCCATAGTCAGTTGCCCTCGCTGATCAAGTGATTGGTATGGTTCATGTTTCGCATCTCTGTGTTCTATTTTTTGACTGGCGCCCGGCCCGATGTCGGGGTGCCCGTGGTCACCCCCTGCATGCGTACCGCATAGCCCCCGGCATGGCGCAGATCCGCCGACGTCAGCGATGCCACGCTGCGCCTGTAGGTACCGGTGACTTCAGGCAAAGATTCAACAAATTTACGTACCCGCTCGCTCAGGACCTCCTCCCGGCCCTGGCCCATCTCGATGACCGCGCCGGACTGCAAGGTGGCCTTCCAGCTGCCGCTGTTCGACTCCGCCAGCGCCACCAGCGCGTTGTCCAGCTTGGCGTAGATCGGCGCCAGCGCCCGGAACATGGCCAGCACCTCTTGCGAGCGGCCTGCCGGGCCCGACAGGTGCGGCAGATGCAGCAGATCCGGGTCGGTGGAATCGCCTTCGAACATCTGGCCTTCGCTGTTGAGCAGCCGGGACTCGCCTTCGGCGCCCCAGATCGCGGCCGCGTCCTGCTCGGTGATCGTCACCGCCAAGGTGCTCGGAAACTCGCGCTTGATCCGCGCCTGGCGCACCCAGGGCGCCTGCTCGAAGATGCGGCGTGTCTCATCCAGATCCATCGTGAAGAAGTTGCCCTTGAGCGATGGCATCACATTGGCCTGCAGCGACACCGCGCTGTTGTGCTCCATCTCGCCCTGCACCACGATGCGTGCAATGCTCAGCGCCGGATGGTGGATGGCCCAGCGCACCCCTGCCAGCACCAGCAACGCGCCGCAGCCGAGGAACAATGCCGTGGCCAGCATGTTCATCAGCTTGACGTCGAAGGGGACTGGCATGGTCTGCTCCATGGATCGCATCTCCTTGTCTTACAGCTCCGCGCCTTGGGCCGCATCGGTCGATGCATGGGCCACCAGGTGCAAACACAGGTCTTCGTAGCTCATGCCGGTGGCACGCGCTGCCATCGGCACCAGCGAATGGCTGGTCATGCCCGGCGAGGTATTGATCTCCAGCAGGAACAGCTGCTGGTCCGAGGCACGCACCATCACATCGGCACGCGACCAGCCCCGGCAGCCCAGGGTGCGGAACGCCTTTTCCGCCAGGTCGCGGATCGCCGCCTCCATCTCTGCGGGCAGCTCGCTGGGGCAGAAGTACTGGGTGGTGTCGGTGAAATACTTGTTCTGGTAGTCGTAATTGCCGTCCGGCGCGACGATCTTGATCACCGGCAGCGCCTTGGCGCTGCGGCCCTGGCCCAGCACCGCGCACGTCGTTTCCATGCCCTCGATGAACTGCTCGCACAGCACTTCGGGGTCATAGCGGGAGGCCAGCGCATAGGCCTGGGCGCATTCTTCAGGGCTGCTGACCTTAGACAGGCCAATCGTCGAGCCCTCGCGTGCGGGCTTGACGATCATCGGCGCGCCGAGCGCGGCCAGCGCATCGCGCGTGTCCTGCTCGCTGGCGGCCATGCGCCACTCGGGGGTGGACAGGCCTTCAAAGCGCCAGATGCGCTTGGTCATGATCTTGTCCATCGCGATGCTCGAGGCCATCACGCCAGGGCCGGTGTAGGGAATGCCCAGCAGCTCCAGCGCGCCTTGCACCGTGCCGTCTTCGCCATGGCGGCCATGCAGCGCGATGAAGCAGCGCGCAAAGCCTTGCTTGCGCAGCTCGCCCAAATCCTGCTGCGACGGGTCAAACGCATGCGCGTCCACGCCCTTGGACTGCAGCGCAGCCAGCACGCCCTTGCCGGACATCAGCGACACCTCGCGCTCTGCCGAGCTCCCGCCCATCAGCACCGCGACCTTGCCTAAGGCCTTCACATCAATATTGTTCATGGTTTCACTCATACCGCGCTCCCTTGCGGCGCTACACGCTCTTGCCCATCGGCCAATGCCATCACCTTGGCAGCCACCGCACCAATCGATCCCGCGCCCATGCACAGCAGCACATCGCCGTCCTGCGCCTGGTCCAGAATCTGCTGGGGCAGGCTGCTGATCTGCTCGACAAACACCGGCTCCACCTTGCCAGCCACACGCACCGCGCGTGCCAGCGCACGGCTGTCGGCTGCCACGATCGGTGTTTCACCGGCGGCATAGACCTCGGCCAGCAGCACCGCATCGGCGCCGCCCAGCACCTGGACAAAGTCCTCAAAACAATCCCGCGTGCGGGTGTAGCGGTGCGGCTGGAAGGCCAGCACCAGCCGGCGCCCCGGAAACGCGCCGCGCGCGGCCGCAATGGTGGCAGCCATTTCGACAGGGTGATGGCCGTAATCGTCAATAACCGTGAACTCGCCGCCCTGGGGCAGCCGGGCCTGGCCATAACGCTGAAAACGGCGGCCCACGCCCTTGAAGCCTTGCAGCGCCCGCTGCAGGGCCGCGTCATCAATGCCGATGGCAGCGGCCACCCCGACCACCGACAGCGCATTGAGCACGTTGTGCTCGCCAGGCAGGTTCAGCACCACCTCCAGATCGGGCAAGGGCTGGGCCAGGCGGCGCTGCACGGTAAAGCGCATCTGCCCGTTGTCGGCCTGCAGGTTCACCGCGCGGATCTGGGCGTTTTCGCCCAGGCCATAGGTCGTGACCTTGCAGGCCACGCGCTCGATGATGTCGCCGACGGCCGGGCTGTCGATGCAGACCACGGCATTGCCATAAAAGGGCATGCGGTTGAGAAAATCGACAAAGGCCGTCTTGAGCCGGCCAAAGTCATGGCCATAGGTGTCCATGTGGTCGGCATCGATGTTCGTGACCACGGCCATCACCGGCAGCAGGTTCAGGAACGAAGCATCCGATTCATCGGCCTCGACCACGATGTACTCGCCACTGCCCAGGCGCGCATTGGCGCCGGCGCTGTTGAGCTTGCCGCCAATGACAAAGGTCGGGTCCAGGCCGGCCTCGGCCAGCACGCTGGTCACCAGGCTGGTGGTCGTCGTCTTGCCATGGGTGCCGGCAATCGCGATGCCCTTGCGCAGGCGCATCAGCTCGGCCAGCATCAACGCGCGCGGCACCACCGGAATGCCCATGGCCCGGGCGGCCACGACTTCGGGGTTGTCGGCCTGCACGGCCGTCGATGTCACCACCGCCTGGGCACTGGCGATATGCGCTGCATCGTGGCCCACAAAGGTGGTGAGGCCCGCATCGCGCAGATGCGCCATGGTGCTGCTGTCCGACAGGTCCGAGCCCGATACGGCATAGCCCAGGTTGTGCAGCACTTCGGCAATGCCGCTCATGCCTGCACCGCCAATACCTACAAAATGAATGCGCTGGATGGCGTGTTTCATCGTGCCACCTCCGCGCAGGCATCCGCCACCACCTGGGCGGCTTCCAATTTCTGCATTTTCTTCGCCTTTTGGGCCATGTCCACCAGGCCCGTCCGCTGCATATTCTCTAGCATCTGAGCTAGGTTTTCCGCGGTCAAAACGCTTTGTTGCACCAACCAGCCGGCGCCGGCATCTACCAAAAAGCGCGCATTGGCCGTCTGGTGGTCATCGACCGCTGCCGGAAACGGCACAAACACCGCCGCAGCTCCCACGGCGGCCAGCTCGGTCACCGTGCTGGCGCCTGCGCGGCAGACGATCACATCGGCATCCGCATAGGCCTTGGCCGCGTCGTCGATGAAAGGGGTCAGGCTGGCTTGCACGCCAGCGGCCGCATAGTTGGCCTGCAGCGCATCGATCTGCTTGGCGCCGCTTTGGTGGGTGACCACCGGGCGGGTCTCGGGCGCCATCAGCGCCAGCGCCTGGGGCACCACCTCGTTCAAGGCCTTGGCACCCAGGCTGCCGCCCACCACCAGCAGCTGCAGCGGGCCGCTGCGGCCGGCAAAGCGCTGTGCCGGTTCGGGCTGCTGCAGGAACTCGGCACGCAGCGGATTGCCCACCCACTGGCCGCCGGCAATCGCATTCGGGAAGGCGCTGAACACGCGCTGGGCCATGCGGGCCAGCAGCTTGTTGGCCATGCCGGGCACCGAGTTCTGCTCATGCAGCACGATCGGCACACCGGCCAGCCGGGCCGCCAGGCCGCCTGGCACAGTGATGTAGCCGCCCATGCCGACGACCACATCGGGACGGACCTTGCGCAGCACGGCGCGCGCCTGCTGCAATGCCTTCAACAGGCGCAGCGGCATGCCGGCGAGCGAGCGCAGGCCCTTGCCGCGCACGCCCGAGAACGCCACCCGCTCCAGTGCAAAGCCCTGGGGCGGCACGAGGCGCTCTTCCATGCTGTCGGGCGCGCCCAGCCAGTGGACGGTCCAGCCACGGCTGCGCAGCTCCTGGGCCACGGCCAGGCCGGGAAAGATATGGCCGCCGGTGCCGCCCGCCATGATCAGTGCCGTCTTGCCGCTCATGATCGCGCCCCCCCGGCACCCATGGCCTTGTTTTCGCAGTCGATGCGCAGCACGATGGCAATCGCCACCAGGTTCATCAGAATCGCCGACCCGCCGAAACTCATCAGCGGCAAGGTCAGTCCCTTGGTGGGCAAGGCGCCGAGGTTCACACCGGCATTGATGAAGGTCTGGAATCCCAGCCAGATCGCAATGCCTTGCGCCACCAGGCCGGAGAAAATGCGGTCCATGCGAATCGCCTGGCGGCCGATTTCCACGATGCGGCGTATCATGAAGAAGAACAGACCCAGCAGCGCAATGATGCCGACCAGGCCCAGCTCTTCGCCGATCACGGCCAGCAGGAAGTCGGTATGGGCTTCGGGCAGCCAATGCAGCTTCTCGACGCTGCCACCCAAGCCCACGCCAAAGATCTCGCCCCGGCCAATGGCAATCAGCGAATGCGAGAGCTGGTAGCCCTTGCCCAGCGCATGCTTTTCGCTCCAGGGGTCGAGGTAGGCAAAGATGCGTTCTCGCCGCCATTCCGAGGTCATCACGATCAGCGCAAAGGCGGCCACCAGCACCAGCGCAATCAGGAAGAACATGCGGGCGTTGACGCCACCCAGGAACAGGATGCCCATGGCGATCACGGCGATCACCATGAAGGCGCCCATGTCGGGCTCGGCCAGCAGCAGCGCGCCGACAATGCCCACGGCCAGCCCCATCGGCAGCACCGCGCGGAAGAAGCGCTCCTTGACCTCCATCTTGCGCACCATGTAATCGGCGGCATACATGATGACCGCGATCTTGGCCAGCTCGGACGGCTGGAAGTTCATGATGCCCAGCGAGAGCCAGCGGCGCGCGCCATTGACCACCGTGCCCACATGCGGAATCAGCACCGCAATCAGCAGCAGGATCGAGGCGATGAACAGCCAGGGCGCCCAGTGCTCCCAGACCTTCATCGGAATCTGGAAAGTGAGCACCGCTGCCACAAAGCCCAGGCCCACACTCATCAGGTGGCGCTGGAAGAAGTAGTAATGGGCAATCTTGCCAAAGCGCGGGTTGTCCGGCATCGCGATCGAGGCCGAGAACACCATGACGATGCCCCAGGACAGGATGGCCACCACCAGCCAGATCAGTACCTGGTCGGCGCCAAAGATATTGGTCGTGTTCGATGGGGTCTGGCGGTATTCATTGCCGCCGACACGCACCGGCAAAATATCGACGGGCTTTTCCCCGGCCGGTTTGAACCAGCCCGAAAACCTGCCGCGCAGTCCGGTCTCGGTGCTCATGGCTGCACCTCCAGACTGGTGCCGCGCTCTTCAGCCAGCGCCGCCACGGCCTGGCAAAACACCTCGGCGCGGTGGCCGTAGTTTTGGAACATGTCAAAGCTGGCGCAGGCGGGGGACATCAGCACCGCGTCGCCGGCGACGGCCTTCTGGCTGGCCAGCAGCACGGCTTCGTCCATGCTGGGCGCGTGCAGCAGGGGCACACCGGTGTCGGCCAGTGCAGCCTCGATCAGCGGCGCATCGCGGCCAATCAGCACCACGGCGCGCGCGTAGCGCAGCACAGGCGCGGCCAGCGGCGAGAAATCCTGGCCCTTGCCCTCGCCGCCCAGGATCAGCACGATGCGGCGCTCGGCACCCAGGCCCATCAACGCGGCCACGGTGGCACCCACATTGGTGCCCTTGCTGTCGTCAAAATATTCCACATCGCTGACGATGCCGATGGGCTCGACCCGGTGGCGCTCGCCCCGGTATTCGCGCAGGCCAAACAGCATCGGCGCAAAACCGGCGCCTGCGGCATGGCCCAGCGCCAGCGCAGCCAGCGCATTCATCGCGTTGTGGCGGCCCCGGATGCGCAACGCGTCAGCAGGCATCAGCCGCTGCAGGAACACATCGTCCGCTGCCGTCTGGTTGCGCTTGTTGCTGGCGCTGTTGCCATCGTCCTGTGCACGCACCAGCCAGGCCATGCCGTTGACCACTTCCAGGCCATAGTCGCCCGGCTGGGTGGGCAGATCCAGCCCAAAGCTGATGTGCGGGCGCAGTTGGGGGCGCTGCAGCTTGATGCGCACCGGTGGCGGCAGCATGGCCATCACGGCCGGGTCGTCGCGGTTGAGCACCATCAGCGCATCGCTGCCGAAAATCTTGGCCTTGGCACCAGCATAGGCCGCCATGCTGCCATGCCAGTCCAGGTGGTCCTGGCTGAGGTTGAGTACCGTCGCTGCCGTCGGGTTGAAGGCATGCGCATCTTCGAGCTGGAAGCTGGACAGCTCCAGCACCCAGGCCTGCGGCAGGCTTTGCGCATCGATGTGCTGTGACAGCGTGTCAAGCAGGCTGGGGCCGATATTGCCGGCCACAGCGGTGGACATGCCGGCATGGGCCAGCAGCTGCCCCGTCAACGAGGTCACCGTGGTCTTGCCATTGGTCCCCGTGATCGCCAGCACCTTGGGCACATAGCCGTGCGCCTGGGCCAGCGACTGCAGGGCCAGGCTGAACAGATCCAGCTCACCGCTGACCGGCAAGCCAATGGCGCGCGCTGCATCGACGACAGGCGCCACGGTCTCGGGGCTCAGGCCGGGCGAGCGGTAGACCACGCGCACCGGCTGGCCATCGACCAGCGCGGCGGTCAAAGCGCCCGCGAAAAAGCGCACATCGGGCAGCTCGCTGCGCAGCTGTGCCAACTGGGGCGGAGCCTCGCGTGTATCGGCCACCGTCACCTGGGCGCCGCAGCGCGCACACCAGCGCGCCATCGCCAGCCCGGAAGTACCCAGGCCCAGCACCAGCACATGCTGTCCTTGCAGCGCATGCTCCTGCCCCTGCGGCCACTGCGCAGGCACCGGGGCATAAACCACCTCGGCCTCCTGCGGCTGTATATCCACGGCGGTCACTTCACTGCTGGCCGCATCGGACACGCCAGGATCGGCGAAAATCTGCGCCACAAAGGCGGCCGCGTCCTTGGCGGCCGTCAGGGTCGACACATCGGGAACCGGCGCCATATCCACCGCCGGCGCTTCGGCAGCCGGCGCCGCTGCAGCATCTGTAGCATCGGTGGCGACAGCGGCTGCCTCTTCTGCAGCAGCCTCCACCGGCACGCCATCCGCCGGCAAAGGCGGGGCCGGCGGCGGTGCATCGGCGCCAGGTGCTGCCGCTTCAGGCTGCAGCCCGTCAGGCTGGGCCACGCCTGCCGCAGCCACCGGCGCCACTGCCGGCGTCAATGGCGCAGCCGCGGCCTCTGCCGAGGGATCAAGGGGGTGGAGGTGCTCGGTTGACATGGTGCTCACCGCAGCTTCAGGGTAGACAGACCGATCAGACACAGCAGCATCGTGATGATCCAGAAACGCACAACGACCTGGGTCTCGCGCCAGCCGCTCTTTTCGAAATGGTGGTGCAACGGGGCCATCTTCAACAAGCGGCGGCCTTCGCCATAGCGCTTCTTCGTGTACTTGAACCAGACCACCTGCATCATCACGGACACGGCCTCGGCCACAAAGATGCCGCCCATGATGGCCAGCACAATCTCTTGCCGGACGATCACCGCAATCGTGCCCAGCGCGCCGCCCAAGGCCAGCGCGCCCACATCGCCCATGAAGACCTGGGCCGGGTGGGTGTTGAACCACAGGAAGGCCAGGCCCGCGCCGGTCATCGCGCAGCAAAACACCAGCAACTCACCGGTGCCGCCAATGTGCGGGAACAACAGATAGCGCGAGAAATTAACGCTGCCGGTCACATAGGCGAACACGCCCAGGGCCGAGCCGACCATGACCACCGGCATGATGGCCAGACCGTCGAGCCCGTCGGTCAGGTTGACTGCATTGCTGGCACCGACGATGACCAGGTAGGTCAGGATCACAAAGCCCAGCACGCCCAGCGGGTAGTTCACCTGCTTGAAGAAGGGCACCATCAGGCCGGCATTGGGTGGCAGATCCAGCGAGAAGCCCGATTGCACCCAGCTGACGAACAGGCTCCAGACCTCGGCATTGGTGTTCTCCGAGATGCAGAAGACGAGGGCCAGCGCTGCAGCCAGACCCAGCACCGACTGCCAGAAATACTTTTCGCGCGAGCGCATGCCTTCGGGGTCCTTGTTGACCACCTTGCGCCAGTCATCCACCCAGCCAATCGCACCAAAGCCCCAGGTCACAATCAGCACGATCCAGACAAAGCGGTTGGACAGGTCAAACCACAGCACCGTCGAGATCGTGATCGCCAGCAGGATCAGCACGCCGCCCATCGTCGGGGTGCCGCTCTTGCTCAAATGGCTTTGCATCGCATAGCCCCGGATGGGCTGGCCGATCTTCAGCGCCGACAAGGTACGGATGACGCGGGGACCGGCCACCAGGCCGATCACCAGCGCCGTCATCGCCGCCATCACGGCGCGGAAGGTCAGGTACTGGAAGACGCGCAGAAAGCCGAATTCAGGCGACAGGCTTTGCAACCAGCTGGCGAGCACAATCAGCATGCGGCCTCCTCACGGGCGCTGGGCCCCTTGTCTGCGCACGACTGCATCGCCTGCACCACTTGCTCCATCTTCATGAACCGCGAACCTTTGACCAACACACTGCCCAATTGAGGCATCAATTTGCACACCGCATCCTGCAACGCAGGCATGCTCTCGAAATGCTGAGCGCCATCGCCAAAGGCCTCGGCGGCCGACTGGCTTTGGGCGCCCAGCGTAAACAACTGCGTAATGCCTTGCTCGCGGGCGAGCGCGCCGGCCTCGGCATGGAACTGGGGTCCTTGGTCGCCCACCTCACCCATGTCGCCCAGCACCAGCAGCCGGGCTGCGGGCAGCTCGGCCAGCACCTCGATCGCCGCCTTGACCGAATCCGGGTTGGCGTTGTAGCTGTCATCGACCACCGTCAGGCTGCGGCCCGCGACGGGCATCGCCAGCGCACGCGAGCGGCCCTTGACCGGCTCGAACGCCGACAGCCCCCGGGCAATGGCCGCCAGCGGCACACCGGCAGCATGGGCCGAGGCGGCCGCTGCCAGCGCATTGCGCACGTTGTGGCGGCCGGCAATCTGCAGCACCACCGGCGCTGCGCCATCGGGCAGGTGCAGCTGCAGCTGCCAGGCGCCATCACGCCACAGCACATCGCTGGCATAGGCCTGGGCACCATCGGCCTGCGCACCGAACAGGCAGGTCGCCCGGCCCGCTGCCAGTTCCTGCCACAGCGGGGTATAGACATCGCCGGCAGGGAACACGGCCACGCCATCGGCCGGCAGCGCGGCCAGCACGCTGCCGTTTTCACGGGCCACGGCTTGCACCGTGTGCATGAACTCCTGGTGCTCGCGCTGCGCGTTGTTGACCAGGGCCACCCGGGGCTGCGCCATCGCGGCGAGCACGGCGATTTCGCCAGGGTGGTTCATGCCCAGCTCCACCACCGCAGCGCGGTGCGCAGCCGTCAGGCCCAGCAGGGTCAGCGGCACGCCAATCTCGTTGTTCAGGTTGCCACGCGTGGCCCAGGCGGCATCGCCGGCATGGGCGCGCAGGATGGACGCCAGCATCTGGGTCACCGTGGTCTTGCCGTTGCTGCCGGTCACTGCGATCAGCGGCAGCGCAAACTGGGCACGCCAGCCGGTGGCCAACGCCCCCAGCGCGGCCAAGGTGTCGGGCACCACAATGCCGGGCAGGCCTGCGTCGGCAGGGTCGGCATGGCACAGCGCAGCCGCTGCGCCGGCCGCTTGGGCCTGGGCCAGAAACTGGTTGGCATCAAAGCGCTCGCCTTTGAGCGCCACAAACAAATCGCCCGCCTGCAGGCTGCGCGAGTCCGAGTGCACGCGCAGCAGCGGCACGGCACCATCGCCCACCAGGCGGGCCTGGGGAACAAGGGGCTCAATGAAGCCCAGCGCCTGCTGCAGGGTCATCATGCTCATAGGGGTTCTTTCCGCTTGGCCAACGCAGCACGGGCGTGCGCGGCATCGAGAAAGGGCAGCTTCACGCCGGCCACTTCCTGGTAATCCTCATGGCCCTTGCCGGCCAGCAAAACCACATCCTGGCTGGCCGCGCGCAGCACCACCTCGTCGATGGCGGCTGCACGGTCGGCCTGGACATGCCAATGCGCATCGGGCGTCATGCCGCGCAAAATGTCGTCGATGATGGCCTGGGGCTGCTCGCCGCGCGGGTTGTCGCTGGTCACGACCACCTCGTCTGCACCTGCCTGGGCAATGCGGCCCATCAGCGGGCGCTTGCCGGCATCGCGGTTCCCACCACAGCCAAACACACACCACAGCCGGCCGCCGCGCTGCGCAGCCAGCGGGCGCAGCGCCTGCAAGGCCTTGTCCAGTGCATCGGGGGTGTGGGCATAGTCGATGGCCACCAGCGGCGCACCGGGCTGGCCGACCTGCTCCATGCGGCCTGGCACTGCCGCCAGCACCGCGCAGGCCTGCGCAGCCTGCTCCAAGCTTGCTCCCAGCACCCGCAGGCTGGCCATCACCTGCAACAGGTTGAGCACGTTGTACTGGCCAATCACCTGGCTGTGCAAGGTCACGGCAGCACCTTCGGCGCCGGCCTCTACGATGTCGAACACCAAGCCACGGTCGCCCGCGCGGATGGACCGGGCAGACAGACGGGCCTGGGTGGAGTTATCCACCGAGACAGTCCACAGATCCAGCGCGCCACCGGCCAACGAGGCCGCCAGCGCCGCGCCCCGGGCGTCGTCCAGGTTGACCACGGCCGATTGCAGGCCGGGCCAATGGAACAGCGCCTCCTTGGCGGCCCAATAGGCATCCATGCTGCCGTGGTAGTCCAGGTGGTCCTGCGTGAAATTGGTGAAGATGGCCAACCGGATACGGGCGCCCGCCAGGCGGTGCTCGGCAATGCCGATGGACGAGGCCTCGATCGCGCAAGCGCCGTAGCCGGCATCGGCAAAACCCCGGAAGGCGCGCTGCAGCAGCACCGGATCGGGGGTGGTCATGCCGGTCACATCCAGCTGGTGCGGCGGTATGCCGACACCCAGGGTGCCGACCATGGCGCAGCCCCGGTGCTGCAGCACGCCGGCTTCGCAGAGCTGGCTGACCGCCTGGGCCAGCCACCAGCTGATGCTGGTCTTGCCATTGGTACCCGTCACGGCCAGCACATCCAGCTGCTCGCTGGGTTGGCCAAACCAGGCACTGGCGATCGGGCCGGTGGCGGCCTTCAAACCCGGCATGGCCGCAACCGGCATGCCTTGCATATCAAATTGATCGAGGCCCGCCTGCTCCACCAGGCACGCGGCAGCGCCGCGCTGCACGGCCTGCGCCACATAGGCGCGGCCATCGTTGACGCCACCCGGCCAGGCGATGAAGGCATCGCCGGCCTGCACCTGCCGGCTGTCGGTGTGCAAGGTGCCGCTGGTCACACGCTCGCGCAGCCATTCAACGGCGGCGGCGGTGCTGTGGACGGTGGTCACAGTCGTGGTGGCGCTCATAGCGGCTCCTCCACATCGTTGGCCACGATCTGCGGCTTGACCGACATATCGGGCTGCACCCCCATCAGGCGCAAGGTCTGTTGCACCACCTCACTGAAGACCGGGCCGGCGACGGTACCACCGTAAAAGCTGCCCTGGCTGGGTTCGTCGACCATCACGGCGACGATGATGCGCGGGTTCTCAATTGGCGCAATGCCGGTGAACCAGGCGCGGTACTTGCCTGCGGCATAGCCACGGCCCTGCTGCTTGCGGGCCGTACCCGACTTGCCACCGATGGAATAGCCCACGGTCTGCGCCTTCTGGCCGGTACCGCCAGGGCCAGCTGCCAGCCACAGCATGTGGCGCACCAGCTCGGCCGTCTTTTTGGAGAACACCGGCGTGCCTGCGGGGCGGCCACTGCGCTTGAGCATGGTTGCCGGAATCACATTGCCGTCGTTCGAGAATACCGTGTACGAGCGCGCCATCTGGAACAGCGAGGCCGACAGGCCATAGCCATAGGAAATGGTGGCCTGCTCGACGGGCTTCCAGCTCTTCCAGGGACGCAGACGCCCACTGGCCGCACCAGGGAAGGCAATCTGGGGCTTTTGCCCGTAGCCCAGCGCCGAGTGCACATTCCACATCTCCTGCGCCGACATCTTCTGCGCCACCTTCAACGCACCGACGTTGCTGGATTTCTGGATCACACCGTCCACCGTCAACGCACCATAGTTGTGGGTGTCGCTGATCGTGAAACCGCCGATCGCATAGCGGCCGGGCGTGGTGTCAATGATGGTGTTGTTCTTGACCCGGCCCAGCTCCAGCGCCGTTCCCACGGTGATCGGCTTCATCGTCGAGCCGGGCTCGAAGGTGTCGGTAATCGCGCGGTTGCGCAACTGCTCGCCGGTCAGGCGCGAGCGGTTGTTCGGGTCATAGCTGGGGTAGTTGGCCAGCGCCAGCACTTCGCCGGTGTGGGCGTCCATCACCACCACGCTGCCGGCCTTGGCCTTGAAGGCCGCTACCTGGTCGCGCAGCTTCTGGTAGGCGAAGAACTGCACCTTGCTGTCGATGGACAGCTGGATGTCCTGGCCTTCTTGCGGCGGTGTCTCGACACCAACGCCCTCGACAATGCGGCCCAGGCGGTCCTTGATCACCCGGCGCGAACCGGCCTTGCCGCCCAGCTCGGTATTGAAGGCCAGCTCCATGCCCTCCTGGCCCTGGTCTTCCACATTGGTGAAGCCCACCACGTGGGCGGCTGATTCCCCTTCGGGATACTGGCGCTTGTATTCCTTGCGCAGGTAGATGCCCTTGACATCGAGCGCCTTGATCTTCTGCCCGATGTCCCAGTCAAGCTGGCGCTTGATCCAGACAAAGGACTTGTCCTCGTCCGCCAGCTTCGCATCGAACTGCGCCTTGGGCATGCCCATCAGCTTCGCAATCTCGGCCAGCTTGCCCTTGATGGCCGGGTCGTCCTGGTCCACATCTTCCGGAATCGCCCAGATGCTGGCCGCAGGCACGCTGGAGGCCAGGATCAGGCCATTGCGGTCCAGAATGCGGCCCCGGTTGGCCGGCAGCTCGATCGTGCGGGCAAAGCGCACCTCGCCCTGGCGCAGGAAGAAATCATTGCCGATGACCTGGACATAGGCGGCGCGGCCGATCAGACCGGTAAAGGCCAATGCCAGACCGATCATGATGAAGCGGCTGCGCCACATCGGCGTGCGCTCGGCCAGCAAGGGACTGGTGGAGTAGCGCATGTCCTTGCTCATGGTGCCACCGCTCCAGCGCCCGGCTCAGACACATAGACAGTGACCGCAGGGGTGGCCGTCTGCATGCCCCATTTCTCGCGGGCCAGTTGCTCCAGCCGCAGCGGCGTGGCCTGGGCCCGCTTTTCCACCTGCAGCCGCTGGTGGTCGGTCTCCAGCTGGCGCGACTCGGCCAGCGCACGGTCAAGCTCGGTGAACAGCTTGCGCGATTCATACTGCGACTGCACCAGCGCCATCGCGCTGACGATTGTCACGATGAGCAGCAGAATGTTCAGGCGCAGCAGCACGGCGCCTCCTTGTGGCATCGTCCGGGCAGGCGGCGCGTGGTCATGCAGCCACCTCGGTGCGTTCGGCCACGCGCATCACCGCACTGCGGGCGCGTGGATTGGCGGTCACTTCTGCGTCGCTCGGCTTGATGCGGTCCAGCGCCTTGAGCAGCATCGGCTTGGGCGCGGCAAAGGGTGCGCGGCGGTCGAACACCTCTTTGGAATGCTTGGCAATGAACTGCTTGACGATGCGGTCTTCCAGCGAGTGAAAGCTGATCACCACCAGACGGCCGCCGGGCGCCAGCACGCGCAGGCTGGCCTCTAGCGCCTGCTCGAGCTCTTCAAGCTCGGCATTAATGAAAATCCGAAGAGCCTGGAATGTCCGCGTGGCAGGGTTTTGCCCAGCCTCGCGGGTCTTGACTGTGCCAGCCACGAGCTCGGCCAGATCGGCAGTGGTGGCGACTGGCGAGCCAGCCTCCCGCCGCGCAACAATCGCCTTTGCAATGGGCCCAGCAAACCGTTCTTCACCGAAGTCACGTATCACCTCCGCTATTTGCTGTGTTTCCGCCTCTTGCAACCACTCGGCCACACTCTGGCCACGGGTGGTATCCATGCGCATGTCGAGCGGGCCATCGAAGCGGAAACTGAAGCCGCGCTCGGGACTGTCGATCTGCGGGGAGCTGACCCCCAGATCCAGCAGCACGCCTGCCACCGAAGCGGCGGGCAGCTGTGCCATGTGGCTGAAGCCCTCATGGCGAATGGAAAAACGGGCGTCCGCAATCTTGCCGGCCTCGGCAATCGCTTCGACGTCCTTGTCAAAAGCAATGAGCCGGCCCTCGGCCGGCAACTTGGACAGCACCAGGCGGGAGTGCCCGCCTCTGCCAAAAGTCCCATCGACAAAGACCGGGTCCATCGCAACCCTGGCCTCCAACAAGGCGTCCACGGCCTCGTTCAGCAGGACGGTCGTGTGCAGGTAGTTCTTGGTTTCCACATGCACCTCAGAATGCAAAGTTATCCAGGGCATCGGGCGGCAGATTCTGCAGGGCTTCCGCCTCCTGCTTCTCGTATGTCGCCTTGTCCCACAATTCAAAATGGCTGCCCATCCCCATCAGGATGGCGTCCTTGGTGATGTTGGCAGCAGCGCGCAGCTCGGGAGAGACCAGTACACGGCCAGTTCCATCCATCTCCACATCCATCGCACTGCCGAGAAAAATCCGCTTGAGCACCTGCTCACCCATCTTCACCTGCGCGATGCGCGCGCTGAAAACCGCCCATTCATCCTGGGGGAAAATCATCAGGCAACCATGGGGGTGGCGGGTAATCGTGAGGGTCGGTCCGGGCTTGGTCAGCGCGTCACGATGCCGGGTCGGTATCGACAACCGACCTTTCGCATCGAGACTGAGTGAAGAAGCTCCTTGAAACACGGCGTGGACTCTGGTTGGGGTTTCGGAGGACAAGCAAGTGCACGATTTCCCACAAAACTGCACTTTTCCCCACTGTATCAGGAATTCCTGATCGCGCCACACTCCACCACAATGATTTGCAATGAAAATACAAGTAAATCAATAACTTATAACGTACTTCGCGCAAAATCCGCTATGAAATTCTCTTTATTTGATAGGCACTTACAATCGCCTCTATATCCAGACTCTTAGCAAAATTGGCAGAACGGGCGATGAGCAGCTTCCGGCCTTTTGTTACAAAAGTAGAAGCTCTCCTACACGCCCACATGTGGCGCTTGGCCCAAAAGCAAGTGCCCGCCAACCAGGGCGGGCACTTGCAGCAAACGGCGCCACAAAGCGCAATCAGCGTTAGAGAATGTAACGAGACAAATCTTCGTTCTGGCTCAGGGAACCCAGGCGCTGGTCCACATAGGCAGCGTCGATCACCACGGTCTGCCCGCCCAGCTTGACGGCATCGAAGCTGATCTCTTCGAGCAGACGCTCCATCACCGTCGCCAGACGGCGAGCGCCGATGTTTTCAGTCCGCTCGTTGACATCAAAGGCAATGCGCGCCAGGCGCGTGATGCCCTCGGCCTCGAACTGCAGCTTCACGCCTTCGGTGGCCAGCAGCGCTTCGTACTGCTTGATCAGCGAAGCATGGGTCTGCGTCAGAATGGCCTCGAAATCCTGCACCGACAGCGAACCGAGCTCCACCCGGATCGGAAAACGCCCCTGCAGCTCAGGGATCAGGTCGCTGGGCTTGGCCAGGTGGAAAGCGCCGGAGGCAATGAACAGAATGTGGTCCGTCTTGACGATACCGTACTTGGTCGACACCGACGTGCCTTCGACCAGGGGCAGCAGATCGCGCTGAACCCCCTGGCGGGAAACATCGCTGCCGCTGGTTTCCTGGCGCGTCGCCACCTTGTCGATCTCGTCGATGAAGACGATGCCGTTCTGCTCCAGGTTCTCGATCGCGCGGGATTTGACATCGTCCTCGTTCACCAGCTTGGCCGCCTCCTCATCGGTGATCAGCTGCAGCGCTTCGCTGATCTTGAGCTTGCGGACCTTGCGCTTTTCCTGGCCCATCTGGCTGAACATGCCGCGCAGCTGCTCGGCCATCTCCTCCATGCCCTGGGGTCCCATGATCTCGAGCTGCGGCTTGGCCTCGGCCACTTCGATCTCGATCTCCTTGTCGTTGAGTTCGCCCTGGCGCAGTTTCTTGCGAAATACCTGGCGCGTGCCGGTATCGGATGCGGCCTCGCCGGTGCGCGCGGGCGGCAGCAGCGCATCCAGGATGCGCTCTTCGGCGGCATCCTCGGCACGCACGCGCAGCTTCTTCACATCCGATGCACGGGTTTGCTTGACCGCCACTTCAGCCAGGTCACGGATGATGGCATCCACATCCTTGCCCACATAGCCCACCTCGGTGAACTTGGTCGCCTCGACCTTGATGAAAGGCGCATCGGCGAGCTTGGCCAGGCGGCGGGCAATTTCGGTCTTGCCGACACCGGTGGGGCCGATCATCAGGATGTTTTTCGGGGTGATCTCCTGGCGCAGGCCATCGGCGACCTGCTGGCGGCGCCAGCGGTTGCGCAGCGCGATGGCGACTGCGCGCTTGGCATTGGCCTGGCCAACGATGTGGTTGTCGAGTTCGGAAACGATTTCCTGGGGTGTCATCGAGGACATAGTGCAAATTCCGGTTGGCACCCGCCGGGCAACGGGTGCAGCTGTCGATCAGTAGGAGCGGGTGGCAGGGGTGCAGCGGCCTGCAAGGCGCTTACAGGGTCTCGATGGTGTGGTGCATATTGGTGTAGATGCACAGCTCACCGGCGATGCCCAGCGATTTGCGCACCACCTCTTCAGCCGACAGCTCGGTGTTGTTCAGCAGCGCCTTGGCCGCCGAATGGGCATAGGCGCCTCCGGATCCAATGGCCACGATGCCTTGCTCGGGCTCCAGCACATCGCCATTGCCAGTGATGATCAGCGAGGCCGAGTGGTCAGCCACCGCCAGCATCGCTTCCAGACGGCGCAGCACCCGGTCGGTGCGCCAGTCCTTGGTCAGCTCGATCGCTGCACGGGTCAACTGGCCCTGGTGTTGGTCGAGCTTGGCCTCAAAACGCTCGAACAAGGTAAAGGCGTCGGCCGTGGCGCCGGCAAAGCCGGCCAGCACCTTGCCGCCATAGAGCTTGCGCACCTTGCGCGCGGTGCCCTTGACCACAATGTTGCCCAGGGTGACCTGGCCGTCGCCGCCGATGGCGACCTGGATGCCTTGCGGGGTTTCGCGCCGCACGCTGAGAATGGTTGTGCCGTGATACTGTTCCATAGTTCTGCCTATATAGAGCCATGCACCCGTTTTCCAAGGCGCCAGCGGCAGGGCAGGCGCAAATTAAAAAACGCACCCGAGGGTGCGTTCGTCGCGAGGCATCGCAGCCCCTTCAGTTCTCGCGCTGGTTGACGATGGAATGCTCGTTGATGCCAATCAGGTTGAAGAACACGGCATTCAGACGGTGCAGATTGCCAAAGCGAACAAGCACATTCTTCTGCTGGCATTCGGCCACCCAGTTCAGCACCGAGCCGGCGGCCACAAAATCGATGCGCATCAGGCGGTCGCAGCGCACGGTGAACGGCATGTCGGGCTGCACCATCGGGCTGAAGGTGTCCAACTGCCGGGAGACGTCCCCTTCAACAACGCCTTCAAGCACGGCCTGCGGGCTGTCGGCAACCGCTGGCTTTCTCTCCGGCAGATCCAGCACCAGGGACAAATCGGGCGCGAACGGTGCGCCCGAGCGGGTGCTGTCACTGCTCATCTCTGCCCGAGGTGGCACCCAGGACGGTGGTGATACCTCATAGGTAATGCAGTAATCGAGCGCAGCGGCTTCAAAATCCTGCTCCAACCGCAGCAATCGCAGCAACGCCATGCGCAGCGACCACAGGTCCTGGCGCACCTGGTTGTCACCAACAGGTGTTTGCGCTTCGAGCACCGACAACAACTGGTCTGCCCCGGCAAACACCAGGCGCACATCCGGCTTGTCCGCCCAGGCGCGAAACTGTGCCAGCAACGGCACTACCGCCTCGTCGCGCACCTCGGTCACGCGGGACCAGTTCAAGGTCCAGGGTGGCGCAAAGCGCTTGAGGTTGCCCAACAGGCCATTGAGTGCAGCGACACTGAGCACCGGCGGAGCCTGCCAGTTGAGCAGCCGCACCTCTTCTGCCGGCGCATCCCCCCCTTGCAAAGCCTTGGCGCCCAGCTCCTGCGGCATCGAAAACCACACCGGTGCCGAGCGGCCGTATTTGCTGGCGAACTCGATCGCATGGAAATCAAACTTGGTCTGGTCGCCGGTCGCACGGTAGAGGTCGAACAGCGTCAACCAGATCGTCAGCTGGCCCATCAGGTCGCCTCGGCGCTGCTGCACCAGCGCCAGCAGCGATGCCTCGGCGCCCGCTGCATCACCATTGGCAAACAGCACTGCCGCCTCTTCGAGATCGGTATCGTGGATGAAGCGGGCGGATTCGACCTGCGCATCGAAAGCGGCTGGAGGCAAGGTGGCCTGCGCAGGAGCCACTGCAGGCACTGCGGCCGGCTCGGCAGGTTCTGCGGCCAGCGGTGCAGCAGCAGGCGCAACCGGCACAGGGGCACTGGCAGGTGCAGTTTCAGTCGTAGCGCTGGGCGCGGCCGCCGGCGCACTGGCGCTGTCGCCCGACCACCACTGCTTGGACATCTGCCGCTCGATCTGGTTGATTTTCTCGATGGTGTGCGAAGGATGGGCAGGCTTGCCCGCGGCAATGGCAGCGCCATCGGGCGCGGCGCCGCCCTCGAGCATCGCTGCCGAGCTGGCAGCGCCCAGACCATCGGCGCCTGCGCTGCTGGACTTGTTGGCCTCGCGACGGATCTTGCGCAGCTGGTCAAACTCCAGCTTGCGCACAAAGTCGTTGCGGCGCTTGCGCTCCATGATCTCCTTGAGCGCCTGTTTGGAAAACTGCGCCTCTGGATTCTCCGGCTCCGGCGTCCTGTCCAGCTCCGACCACTGTGTCGTGGGTTTGGTAACAAAGCGCACCACTTTGGACAACAAACCCTTGTTTGGCTTCTGAGCCTCACTCATGGTTACTCCCTCCCCTTATGTGTCCGGTGCGCTGCCTCAGCTTCAGTCACCAAACATTTTTTGCTTCAGTTCGCGGCGCTGCTGCGCCTCCAGTGACAACGTGGCCGTAGGACGCGCCAGCAGACGGCCCACACCAATGGGCTCACCCGTCTCGTCGCAATAGCCGTAGTCACCCGCATCGATGCGGCTGATCGACTGGTCGATCTTCTTCAAGAGCTTACGCTCGCGGTCGCGCGTACGCAAGACAAGCGCATGCTCTTCCTCAATGGTAGCGCGGTCTGCCGGATCGGGCACGACGACGGTGTCTTCGCGCAGGTTTTCCGTCGTGGCATCGGCATTGAGGTGGATACCGGTCTTCAGTTCCACCAGCTTCTTGCGAAAGAACGCCAACTGGATGTCGTTCATGTATTCGCTCTCCGGCATGGACAGCACCTCATCGTCAGTGAGGGTGTCTACCGTCTTGGACTTCCAGGCATTGGCCAGCTTGGCGTCGCGTTTAGGGATGGTTTGCGTAGTGGTAGGCATAGTTCTCTCGACTGGCTAGCGCAGTTCTTACATGCGACGGATGTCCGTCTCGTTACAAAAGGTGCCAAGCCCGGCAGGCTCAGCCCCCTGATCAACTCGCCCGGATCCGGCAGGATCCTGGCACATCTATGAAGTCGGGCAGGTGCCCGCATCTCCGTCATCTTGCAGGCCGACGCCACTCGCTGGCAGCGTTCAGCTCGCTTGCACAAGCCTCCTTCTCCATCAACGCTGTGCACGGGCCCCTGCCCCAGCGCCACAGCGCCCTCTCATCGACATCTCTTGGGTCAAGCACGGCCCCGTGCCTTACCGCTTGCCTGCTTTGCTGCATTTCGGGCCGCGATTGTATATGGCATCGCGGCACGGCAACAAGTGATTGCAGCCCCGATGCAACGCGGGGTTTCCCCGAGGGCTACCGCTGGCAAAGCCTGCGGCCGGGGATCAGGCCTCGACCACGCACTGGTCCAGACCTTGGCGCAGTATGTCCTGCGGCAGATCGATGCCAATGAAGACCATCTTGCTCTGGCGGCGCTCGTCGGCACCCCACTCGGGTCCCAAATCGCTGCCCATGAGCTGGTGCACGCCCTGGAAAATGACCTTGCGGTCGGTGCCCTTCATCGCCAGCACGCCCTTGTAACGCAGCATGCGCGGGCCATAAATGTTCACAATGGCGCCCAGAAAGTCCTCGAGCTTGGCCGGGTCAAAGGCCTTGTCCACGCGGTAGACGAAGCTCTTCACATCGTCGTCATGGTGGTGGTGGTGCGGGTGGTTGCAGTGCTCGCCATGTTCGTGGTCGTGGCCATGGTCGTGACCGCAGTTTTCGTCGTGCACATGGTCATGGTCGTGGCCGCAATGCTCGTCATGCACATGCGCGTGGTCATGGCCTTCTTCCTTGAGGAAGTCCGGGTCGATGTTGAGCGTGGCATTCAGGTTGAAGCCGCGCAGATCGAACACATCCTTCAGCGGCACATCGCCAAAATGCACCGCACGGATCGGTGCGCGCGGGTTCATGTGCTTGAGGCGGTGGACCAGCGCGTCCTTGTCCGCCTCGCTCACCAGGTCGGTCTTGGACAGGAAGATCTGGTCAGCAAAGCCCACCTGGCGGCGTGCTTCCTGACGGGTATCGAGCTGCTGGCCGGCGTGCTTGGCATCCACCAGGGTGATGATGGAGTCGATCAAATAGGTTTCGGCGATCTCTTCATCCATGAAGAAGGTCTGCGCAACCGGGCCCGGGTCGGCCAGGCCCGTGGTCTCGATCACGATGCGCTCGAAATCCACCATGCCCTTGCGGCGCTTGGCGGCCAGCAGCTGCAGCGCTTCGCGCAGGTCTTCACGGATGGTGCAGCAGATGCAGCCATTGCTCATCTGCAGAATCTGCTCTTTCGATTCCGTCTTGAGGATGTCGGTGTCGATGTTTTCTTCGCCGAACTCGTTCTCGATCACGGCGATCTTCATGCCGTGCGACTCATGCAGCACGCGCTTGAGCAGCGTGGTTTTGCCCGAGCCCAAAAAGCCCGTGAGGATGGTGACTGGAATGAGTGACATAGGACCCCTGATAGTTACACATAAGGTGGCCATCGCAAGCCGCGCCACGCGCCCGGCCTGTCCGCCCACCGGCCCATCGCGCAAGCACAGGCCTTTGTATCAAACACCGTTATGTGGGGCCATGCCAGGCAATATCAAGACCGCTGCAGTAAATTCTGCGGCCATGCCAGAAGCGGGCTATTGTGGCATGTTTTGCCTGCGGCCTGGCCGCAGGCATTGGCCTTCATCAAAGCCTAGTGAGATCGAAGCAATTTGCTATCAAATTAATACCAACCTGCAGCCAGCTGCACACTGCGGGCGTATTCCCGCCCTGGGCCCTTTAAAACCGCTCGTAACCCTGCAGATAGCGCCATTGCCCTGGGGGCAGCTTGCTCAGCGATATCCGGCCGATCCGCAAACGCTTGAGCGACACCAGCTCCAGTCCGAGCGCGGCACAGATGGCGGGCAGCCATTCAGGGGCTACGCGTTTGAGCGCAAATCGCAGATGGGTCTCGTTTTGCCAGCTGGCCTTGAGAGGAGGCAGGCGCTCGCCATCGACATACAGACCATTGGCCAGCAGGGCCAGGCCCTCCTCGATCATCTCGCCTTGTACCTCGGCCAGGCATTCCTGCTCCAGCAAGTCGGCCTCGTCGCTCAGGTGGCGGATGATGCGGGGATCCTGGCTGTAGACCACCAGGCCACTGGCAGCGCGGGGAATGGGCAGCAAGAACTGCTGGTGGCGAAAATGGCGCGGCAAAGGCCGAACGGGCTGCGGTGTGTCTACCTCAGCCAGGTTCTCCGGCGTCAGCAGGTCCAGCGCACCGAGGCCGGGGCGGCCGGGCTCCAGCGCGCGCAGGCTGTAGCCCGCCGGCTTGTGCAGCAGCAAGGTCACCGGCTGGATCGGACGCAGATCGGCGCCTGGCTGCAACAAGACCGTCTGGCTGGGCAACACACGGGCACCCGGGGTGTCCTGGATCTGGCCATCCACGGTCACAAAGCCGGCATCGATATAGTGCTCGGCCTCGGCGCGCGAGCAACCGATGTCGCTCGCCAGGCGCTTGGACAGGCGAATGGCTTGGGGGTCTTGGGCTTGCATGGGCAGCAACACTGCGGCGTGGCACGGTACCGCACCATCCGCTCCTTCAAAAATAGCAAAGCTCTGCAGCTGCAGAGCACATGGGCTATTTTAAGCGCCTGCCGTCGCCAGCGCCCTGCGCGGGTACTGCGAGCCCGGGCCGGCTCAAGCGGGCGCAAAACGCAAACGGAAGCGTGCACCGCCTCGGGACGAGCTTTCGGCATGCGCCACGCCCCCCTGCAACTCGGTCAGCGCCTGCACAATGGACAGCCCCAGGCCCGAGCCCTCCCGCTTGCGCCGCCCCGGCGCCATCGCAAAGCGCCGGAAAGGGTGGGCCCGCAACTCCTGCGGCAGGCCAGGGCCGGCATCGCTGACCAGCAGCTCCACCCAGACATGCCCTTGCGCATCCCGCGTACTGCGCACTTCCACCTCCAGCCAGTGCCCGCTGGCCGCGTGGCGCAGCGCATTGCCGACCAGGTTGGCAATGATCTGGCGCATGCGCAAAGGGTCAGCGCGGATCACGCTGATGGCATCGTCCTCGGGCAGTACCTGCGACAGCGCCATTTCGGCCTGCTGCAGCTGAGGCTGGAGCTCCTGCAGGCTCTCGCGCACCAGCGCGCCCATACTCAGGCGCTCCTTGCGCAGCGACATCTCGCCCGCTTCGGCCATCGCCAAGGTATGCAGGTCGTCAATCAGCCGGCCCAGGTGCTCGGTCTGCGCCAGCAGCAGCCGAAACTCCAGCTCGCTGGGGACGATGACGCCATCGCACATCGCATGCAGATGGGTCTTGAGCACCGACAGCGGCGTGCGCAGTTCATGCGAGATGGACGCGGCCGAGGCCTGGCGCTCGGCATTGAGCTTTTGCAGCGCATCGATCATCGCGTTGAAGGTATGCACCACCTCCTTGAGCTCGCCGTGCGCGCCCTCCTCGACCACCCGGGTTGAGCTGAAATCCCCGTGCGCCACACGCTGCGCCACCTCCACCATCGATGCCAGCGGCCGCGTGATGTAGCGCGATACAAAAAAGCCCATCGCCAGGCCAAACGGCAGGCAGACCAGCAGGCCGATGAACAGCGACACCTGCTCGCCAAAGAACACTTCGCCGCGCCAGTATTCACCATAGATCTGCATCGCGCGCGGGCTGTTGTCCAGGTCGCGCTCGATCAGGTCATCGAGCTCTACCCGCACCGATGTGGGCAGGCTTTGGTAGAACTGGTTGTACTGCACCGCGTTGAACGCCCAGGCACAGGCGCTCAGCAGTGCAATCGTACTGAGCAGAGTGCCGGCGATCCAGAAGCCAAAGCGGACCCAGATGCGGTTCAGTCCCCGGGCCATAGACGGTATCCAATGCTGCGCACGGTCTCGATCAGCTCTTCCTGGCCGGCCAGCTGCAGTTTGCGCCGCAGCTTGGACAGGTGCGAGTCGATGACCCGCTCCAGCGCATCGCTCTCGGGCAGGCAATGCTCGATCAGCTGCGCACGGGAAAAGCAGCGCCGGGGCTGCGAGGCCAGCAACGCCAGCAGGCGGAACTCGGTCAGTGTCAGCGGCAACGGTATGGCCTGCCCGGCCAGGTCATAGACCCGGGCGCTGTGCTCGGCCGGGTTTATCTCCAGCGCGCCTACGCGGATCGGCGCCATCGGCACGGACGCAGCCTTGGGTTGGCTGCGGCGCAGCACCGCACGCACGCGCGCCACCACTTCGGCGGGGTTGAAAGGCTTGACCACGTAATCATCCGCACCCAGGCGCAGGGCCACCAGCTTGTCCACATCGTCAGCCAGTGCCGTCACCATGATCACCGGGGTCTGGCCCTGGTCGCGGATAAAGCGCAGTACGTCGACACCGTCCATGCCGGGCAGATGGATGTCCAGCAGCACCAGGTCGGGCTGGTGTTGGCGGAAAAGCTGCACGGCCTGCTCGCCATCGCGCGCAAACAAGGTGCGCAGGCCATCGCGTTCCAGGTAGGCCACCAAGATCGTGGCGATGCCGGGCTCGTCCTCCACGACGAGCACCAGCGGAGCCGCCACAGGTGGCGTAGGTAGTTTCATCGCGGACGCATTCACAAATAGGCTCCAGCGGCACCATCAAAAAGAGGCCCGCACGCTGTTGAAACAAGCCATTATGACCGTGCCGACCGCCTGCTGCACGCCTGGGCGGCCTCCATGTTTCCTCCATCAATTGTGCAAGCTTGCGCAAGCTTGGCAGGGTTGAATGGACCGCATATTTGTCCTGCCTGCGCGGCCAGGCCGCCACGGCCGCCACCGGCCAAGAACCGACTCCATTGCACGTGAAACCCTTGTTCTGCAAAACACTGCTGGCACTGGCACCCGCCGCTTTGCTGGCCGGTTGCATGACGCCGCCGCAGCCCTCGCTCCAGCCTGACACCCCGGCGCAGTGGCGCCAGGCTGGCACCAGCGCGGCCGATGCGCGCGCCATCCAGGCTGCCGATCTGGCCGCCTGGTGGAAACTCCTGGGCGATCCGGCCCTGGACAGGCTGGTGGAGCAGGCGCTGGCCCAGAACCTGGACCTGGCCCAGGCCCAAGGCCGGCTGCAGGCCCAGCGCATCCTGCTGGGCACGGCCACCGCCGCCTACAAGCCAGAGCTCACTGCGGGCGTGCGCACGCTGCAGGACGTGGCCGCGCTCGACTCCTACTTCCATGCCAGCCTGGACATGAGCTGGAACCTCGGCCTGTTTGGCGCCGCTGAATCCACCGCGCTCGACGGCCAGGGCCAGCTGCTCGATGCCCAGGCGCAGTTGCAAGCAGCCAAAATCCAGCTCGTCGCCAATGTGGTGCAACGCTATCTGGAGATCTGCGTAGCGCAGCAGCAACGCTTTGGGCTGGACCAGCAACTGCAGCTCGATACGCGCCGGCTGCAGCTGCAGCAGGTCCGGGTGCAGCAGCGCATGGGCAGCACCGAGCAGGTGCAGCAGGCCCACCTGGAACTCAACCGCAGCCGCGGCCAGGAGGCGGAACTGCTGCAGCACCAGGCGCGCGCCGCGCATGCGCTGGCGGCGCTGCTGGGCCGCAGCGAGCCTGACGCCGCCTGGCTGGCCGCCTCCAGCACCCCCCACATCCCCAGCGCAGCAGCGCTCAAGCTGCAGGTGCTGCCGGCCGAGCTGCTGCGCAGCCGCCCGGCCATCCTCGCGGCCGAAGCCGCGGTGCAGCGCGCCGCTGCCGCTGCGGGCCTGTCGAACTCGGCGCTCTACCCCCGCTTTGCGCTCGGTGGCTCGCTGCTGTTCTCCTACAACCTGACGCAAAACCGCCGCTCCAGCTCCAACCACGAGCCCATGCTCGGCCCGGTCATCGACATTCCACTGTTCGACTGGGGCCGCCGGCGTGCGCAGGCCGATGCCGACGCGCTGCAGATGGACAACGCCGTCAAGGCCTACCGGCAAAGCGTGCTGGACGGTGTGGCCGAGGTGGAAACCGCATTGGCAGGCTTGAGCGCACAACAGCTGCGCCAGCAATCGCTCGATGCCCAGACGCCGCTGCTGCGCAGCCGCGCCCAGCAGCTGCAGCGCCGCCAGCAGCTGGGCCTGGCCAGTGAGCTCGACACCTTGGAGCCGCGCCGCCAGCTGCTGCTGCACCAAAGCCAACAAAGTGTGGCCCAGGCCGCGCAGGCACTGGCCTTTGTGGCCCTGTTCCAGGCGCTGGGCGGCGCCCCGCTGCCAGCGCAAGCCCCACCTGACACGCCGGGAGCCACACGATGATTGCCCTGGCGCGCAAAACCCTGGTCTACGAGTGGCGCCGATTTGTCCCGTCGGTCTTCGCGGTGGGCTTTGCCGGTGTGCTGCTGGTCATGCAGGCTGCGCTGGTGCTGGGCATTTTCAGCTCGGCGGCGATCTACATCACCGCCAGCTCGGCCGACCTGTGGGTCGGCTACCCCGGCACCCAAAGCGTGAACTTTGGCCGCAACATCGGCCCGGATGTGGAAATGCGCCTGCGCATGGATCCGGACATCCGCGCGGTCGAACCGTATGTCTGGGTGGATGGCGACTGGCGCGCCGACCAGGGCACGGGCCAGGCCGCCGGTGCAGTATCGGTCTACCTCTCGGGCATCTCCACCTCCGGCACCGCCATGGTGTTCGACCGGGTCATTGCGCCGTGGCAGCGCAAGCTGCTGCGCGAGCCCGGCGCCGTCATCGTGGACCGCGCCGATCTGGCCAGTCTGGCCACCCATGAGGGCGGCACCGCCTGGATCAACAACCACCGCGTCCGGGTGGTGGCCGCCGTCGATGGCTTGCGGGGTCTGGGAGGCGTCAACGTACTGGCCTCGCTGGAGAGCGCACACCAGATCGCGGGCAGTGCACCCAGCCAGGGCAGCACCTACCTGCTGGCGCGCGTGCGCAAAGGGGTGGACAACCACGCCGTGCAACAGCGCCTGAGCAGCGAGTCGCGCAGCTTCGGCCCGCACGAAGTCTGGACTGCCGACAGCTTTGCGCACCGCTCCCAGCGCTACTGGATGCTCGATACCGGCGCCGGTGCCGGCGTGCTGTTCATGGCCATCGTCGTCTGCCTGGTCGGCGCTGTCGTCACCAGCCAGTCACTCAAGGGCGTGATCGCCGGTTCGGTGCGCGAGTATGCGGTGCTCAATGCGCTGGGCGTCAGCCGTGCAGCGCTGGGCCGGGTGGTCGTGGAGCAGGCATGCTGGATCGGCGCCGCCGGCCTGCTGCTGACCACCATCGCCAGCGTGGCGCTGGTCTCGCTGGCCCAAGTCTACCGGGTGCCTGTCGCGCTCAATCTGCAAGCAGTGCTGGCCTGCGCCGCACTGGTCGCTACGTTGGCGTTGCTGTCGGGCCTTGGCGCGATGCGTGTGCTTTTGCGCACCGATCCGGCCACCCTGCTGCGATGAGAGGTGGTGCGATGACCCATCCCCCCCGCTCCACCCCCACGCTGCAGGCCGTCGGATTGCGCAAAAGCTATGTGTCCGGCGCCATCCGCATCCAGGTTCTGCAGGACCTTTCGGTGGATCTGTATTCCAGCGAGTTGACGCTGATCTCCGGCCCCTCGGGCTGCGGCAAAAGCACCTTGCTGTCGCTGATGTCGGGCCTGCTCACGCCCGATGAAGGCCAGACGTTTGCACTGGGCCAGAACCTGACGACCATGCCCGCCCGCGAGATGGAGCGCTTTCGGTTGCTGCACACCGGCTTTGTGTTCCAGGGCTTCAACCTGTTTCCGGCGCTGACGGCATTGGAGCAGGTCCAGCTGCCGCTAGGGTACCTCGGCATACGGCGCGCCGAGACCTTGAAACGGGCGCAGGACGCGCTCGATGAAGTCGGCCTGTCCCACCGCGCGCACATGCGGCCGGCCGAGCTGTCCGGCGGCGAAAAGCAACGCGTCGCCATCGCCCGCGCGCTGGCCAAGGCCCCGCAGCTGTTGTTTGCCGATGAGCCAACCAGCGCGCTGGACGCCGAAAGCGGACAACGCGTGATCGACATCCTCCACCGCGTAGCCCGCAGCCACGGCACCACGGTGCTTTGCGTCAGCCACGATCCGCGCCTGGTGGGGCATGCCGATCGCGTACTGGATATGGAAGACGGCGCCGTGTACCGCGACCGGCGCCAAAACACCATGATGGAGAACCCAACTTGACCAAGACCCACACAACCTCTTGGCCCGTTCCGCATGCCTGGCATCTGCTGGGCCTGCTGTGCCTGGCAGGCGGCGGGCTCGCAGGCTGCACACCGGCAGCCGATAGCCCGGCCGTTGCCAACACCACCCAGCAGCACCAAAAGCCGGTGGCCGTGGCCCGGGGCAAGATCGAGGTCGACGGCGGTCTGCTGGAGTTGGCCACCGCCGTCGACGGCACCGTGCAGCAGATTGCCGTCCGCGAAGGCCAGCAGGTCCAGGCCGGCCAGCTGCTGCTCAAGGTCCATGACGAGGACCTGCGTGCAGAGCTGTCCGTAGCCCAGTCCTCGTACCAATTGGCCCAGGCCAGGCACAAGGCGCTGGCCGCCAAGCTGCCGCTGCTGCAGACCCAGCTCAAGCGCCTGCAGGCCGCTGCCCGCGATGGCGCGGCCGATCTGCAGGAGGTGGACAACGCCCAGGCCGCGCTGCGCAATGCGCAATCCGAGGCCGAGGTGGCACAGGCCGAGGTGAAGCTGGCCCAGACCAAGACCCAGCAGTTGCGCGAGCGCCAGCGCCTGTATGCCCTGCATGCGCCAGAGGCCGCCACCGTGGTGCATCTGCGCGCCCAGGTCGGCAGCCAGGTCCACACCAGCCAGGCGGCGATGCGGCTGCTGCCGCTGCGCCCGCTGCGCATCCGCGCAGAGCTCAACGAGAGCTTTGCCGGCACGGTGCAAAAAGGCATGCGCGCCAGCGTGGTGCTGGACAACGACAGCAGCACCGCGCTGCCCGAGGCCCGGGTGCTGCGCATCAACCCCATGTATGGGCCTTCCACCCTGCAGGACGACGCCCAGCGCGGACCGTTGCGCGTGGTCGAGTGCGTGCTCGAGTTCGAGACGGCTCCCGGCAATGTGCGTGTGGGCCAGAACGTGAGAGTGAGCTTCCATGAATAAACACTTGCCTGCGCAGGCGCCTGCCTGCCACAACGCCGCTGGCTGGATGATCCAGTCCGACTTTGACGGCACGATCAGCCTGGTCGATGTCACCGACAGCCTGTTGCAGCGCTTTGGCCTGCCTGGCTGGACCGGTCTGGAAGACGCCTGGGAGCGTGGCGACATCGGATCGCGTGACTGCATGCAAGGCCAGGTCGCGCTGCTGGACATGGACCAGCAGGAGCTGGACGCCCACCTGGACGGCATCGCCATCGACCCCGGCTTCCCCGGCTTTGTGCAGGCAGCGCAAGTGCTGGGTCTGCGGGTACAGGTGGTCAGCGACGGAATCGACTATGCGATCCAGCGCGTGCTGGCACGCCATGGCCTGGGCCACCTGGAGGTCATTGCCAACCGCCTCGTGCAGAAAGACACCCGGCGCTGGGCACTGGAGGCCCCCTGGGCGAGCCCGCACTGCAAGCGTGCCAGCGGCAACTGCAAGTGCGAGCGCCTGGCGGCGCAGCAGGCAATCACCGGGCGCGTGCTCTATGTGGGCGACAGCACCTCAGACTTTTGCGTCGCCCACGAGGCCGACTATGTGCTGGCCAAGCACCGGCTGATCGGCCACTGCGAACGGCATGGCATTGCGCATGCACCGTTCCTCGGTTTCAGTGACGCCACCCCGTGGCTGCAGCAGTTCATGCAGCAGCAGGAGGCCCTCGCATGAATCCCCATGACGCACTGGCCCAGCATCTGGCGGGCCAACCGCAGGAAAGGGCCGCAGAAGCAGCCTTGCAAACCCTGTGCCTGACACCCCACGAATTCGCCCTGCCCGGCTCCGGCACGGCCGCACGCACCGGCGTGCTGCTGGTGCACGGCCTGACCGGCACCCCAGCCGAAATGCGCCTGCTGGCCAAGGGCCTCAACCGCGAAGGCTTTACCGTCTACGCGGTGCAGCTGGCAGGCCACTGCGGCAGCATGCAGGACCTGGTCCAGACGCGCTGGACCGACTGGCTCGCCAGCGTGCAATCGGCGCTGCTGCGCTTTGCACCCCATGTGGACCGGGTCGTCGTCGGCGGTCTGTCGATGGGCGCCTTGCTGTCGCTGGCGGTGGCCACCTCGCACCCGCGCCAGGTCGCCGGGGTGGCGGCGCTGTCCACCACCTTCCGCTATGACGGCTGGAGCATTCCGCGCTACACCAGGCTGGCCTTTCTGCTGCCGCTGTTTCGGCTGCTGGGCATCGGCCGCGACCGCGTGTTCATGGAAGCCCCCCCTTACGGCATCAAGGACGAGGCCCTGCGCGCAAGGGTGGTGGCGCAGATGCACAGCGGCGACAGCGCTGCTGCCGGCCTGCCTGGCAATCCCTGGTGGTCCATCATCGAGCTGCGCAGGCTTTCGGCCCATGTTCGCAGCCACCTGCGGGATTTGCGCGCGCCCTGCCTGGCCATCCATGCCAGGGAGGACGACATCTCCCACCGCTCCAATGCCGAGGACATCGCCACCGGCGCGGTCCATGCGAGGGTCGAGGTCGTGCTGCTCGACAACTGCTACCACATGATCACGATCGACCGCGAGCGCCGCACGGTGATCGCCAAGGTGCATGACTTTGTCGCCCGTATCGGCGGCGCACGCACACAGGCAGTGGCCCATGGGCGCTGACATCACGCCGCTGGTGGTCAGCCTGTGGCTGATCAATATCCTGGTCGACAGCGGCGGGCAACTGGCGTTCAAGGCCGCTGCCACCCAGACCCCCAGCACGGCCACCGGCATGGCCCACTGGCGCTTCATGCTGGCACGCCCCTGGATCTGGATCGGCGGTGCCTGCTACGTGGTGGAATTCGTTGCCTGGCTGGCCTTTCTGTCTCTGGTCCCGCTGTCCGATGGCGTACTGCTGGGCAGCATCAACATTGTGGCCATCATGGTGGCCGGGCGCCTGTTCTTCCAGGAAAAGCTGGCACCGCTGCGGGTCGCAGGCATCGTACTGGTCTCCATCGGTGTGGCCGTCGTCGGGCTCAAGGGGTAACGGCATGAAGCGCTTCTACCTGGTCGGCTTTCTGGTGCTGATGGCCTTCGACACGCTGGCCCAGCTGAGTTTCAAAAAGGCGGGCGATGCCGCACTGCCGCTGGAGTTCAGCCCCTCCTGGCTCTGGCGCGTGTTTGCCCAGCCCTGGATCTATGGCGCCTTGATCGGCTACATCGGCGCCTTTTTCACCTGGATGCATCTGCTGCGGCGCGCACCCGTCGGCCCCGCCTTTGCCGCCTCGCACCTGGAGATCATCTCGGTGCTGGTGCTGTCCCACTACCTGTTCCAGGAGACCATCGGCCTGCCCCAGATTCTGGGCTGCATGTTCATCGTGGCCGGCATTGCCTGCCTGGCCCTGAGCGAAGCCCGGGACCATGGTGCCGCCAAGCCGGGAGAGAACCTGGCGGACGGTACCGGCGCCAGCGCCGCTGCACGCTGATGGCGCGCCACAGCCCTGGCCACCGCCGATGACTGCGCGCCGCATCTCCGTGCCTCCCACCGCAGGCTTGGCGCTGCGCTGCGCCGATCTGCGCCCCTGGGGTGACAAGCGCCTGGACCGGGCGCTGGCCGCCTGGCTGGAAGTGGACGAGGTGCTGCTGGAGTGCTCGGGCACCTCCGCGCTGGTGCTGGCACTGCGCACGCTGCAGCAGCTGGCTCCCGATCGCTGCGAGGTGGTGGTGCCCGCCTACACCTGCCCGCTGGTGGCGCTGGCCGTTGCGCAGTGTGGCCTGCAGCTGCGGCTCTGCGACCTGTCACCTGACTGCCTGGACATGGATGGCGATGCGCTCGATGCGCTGCTCAGCCACCGTACCCTCGCACTGGTGCCCACCCACCTAGGCGGCCGTGTGGCCGATGTCGCCCGGCTGCTGCCCCGCGCCCAGGCCTGCGGCGCCTATGTGATCGAGGACGCCGCCCAGGCCCTGGGCGCCCGGGTGCACGGCCGCAGCGTGGGCCTGCAGGGCGACATCGCGCTGTTCAGCCTGGCAGTGGGCAAGGGCCTGAGCACCTACGAAGGCGGCGTGCTGCTGGCCCGCGACCCGGCGCTGATGGCGGCGCTGCGTGCACAGCACCAGGCATCGATACGCCCCCACCTGGCCTGGGAGCTGCGCCGCAGCCTGGAGCTGCTCGGCTATGCCGCAGCCTTCCGCCCGGCGCTGCTCGACCGGGTCTACGGCGCACCGCTGCGGCGCAGCCTGGCGCGGGGCGACTGGGTGACAGCCGCTGGCGATGACTTCGGCAGCCACATCCCGCAGCACAGCATGGGCGCTTGGCGCCAGCGCGTTGGCCTGCGTGCGCTGGCCCGGCTGGATGCGCACTGGGCGCAGGCGCAGCAGCAGGCGCAGCAGCGCATCGCCCAGCTGCGCACGCTGCCCGGTCTGGAGGTGGTGGAGGACTCCCCGCCCCAGGCGCAAGGCATCTGGCCGGTGATTCTGCTGCGCTTGCCCAGTGCCGCCCAGCGCGATGCGCTGATGCAGGCGCACTGGGCCAGCGGCTGGGGGCTGTCACTGCCCTTCAGCCGGGTGCTGCCCGACTACGAGCGCTATGCGCCCGTGCTGGGCGAGGCGATGGATGACCCGGTGCCGCAGGCCCGCGATTGGGCACAGCGCCTGCTGGCCATCAGCAACAGCGCCTGGCTCAGTGATGCGTTGTTTGGCCAGTTGCTGGATGCGTTGCGGCAGACAATGCCGCCATCAGCCGCTGGTTGAGCGCATGCTGGCCCGCCTGTGCCTGCGCCAGCGCCTGGGCATCGATGGCCGTGTCCTGGCCGTCACCCGCACTGAGCCAGCGCTTCCACCAGGTGCTGTATTGCCAGGACGAGACATCGCCGGTGATGTCGCTGCCCACCAGCTGGCCGCCCAAGGCCGCGATGATGCCCATCGCCTGCGCCTCGCGCATCTGGCCCTGGTCCCAGTTCGTGGTGACCACGTCCGTGGCAAACACATCCTTGTCAATGCTGAGGTAGGTGCTTTGGCGCTCGCTGGCCAGGGTGGCGGTCAGGGCATCGGCCAAGGCATCGAGGCCGGGAAAAGCCCGAAAGGCGGCCGACATGCCCAGGCGCCGCGCCCAACCGGTGTCCACGCCGCAGCTCCAGTAGCTGAGCTTGCCGGCATGCAACGGACGCAGGTAGTTCTCCCAGGCATGGCCGGCGCCAATATCGGGCGAGGTGATGCCCGCGACATGCACATGCGATACCGCCGGATGCATGGCGATGCGCCGCACCCAGGAGCCACAATGCACACCCCAGGGAAAGCGCATGTTGTCCGGATGGTTGTCCAGCACCACCACCCGCAACGGGCGCGCAGGGCTGAAGCGCTGGCGGGCGATGCAGTGCTCGATCAGCAGCCAGGACAGGTGGTGAAAATCGCCACTGCCCATCCAGGCCGTGCCATGCTGCGGCGGCAGCTGGGCCTGCAGATGGCGGCGGAACTGCTGGTAGCGGCCCAGCGATGCGCCAAAGCGGATCGCCTCCTGCCAGTCGCCCAGCGCCAGGCGCAGCTCACCAGCCAACGGGCCGACGGAGCCATCGACATCCAGCACCAACGGGGTCATCGCTGTTCCTGCCATGCGCGGTCACTTTCAAAATGCCGGGAAAACCGCCGCCCCAAGGCCCGTAGCAGCGGGTTGCGGATGTAGACCGCATGCTGGGTAAAAGTGAAGCTGGCGCCCAGTTGCGCCTTGACTTCGGGATCGGTCCAGCCGGCCACATAGTGTGACAGGCCGCACTCCAGCGCATATTCCAGGTTCACGATCCAGCTGACGAAGTACAGGTTGGTCTGGCGCGCACGCGGGTAGGACAGGCCGATGTATTTGTCGACCAGCCGCCCATCATGCGCAAAGCACAGGTTCCAGCCCAGCAAGCTGCCATCCTGCGCATCGCGGTACTCAAACACCAGGCCCTGGTTGGCGGCATCGCGCAGCACTGCGGCAAAAAAGCTGCGGCTGAGCTTGTCAAAATGCAGCTCGCTTTGTGCATACACGGCCTCGAACAGCGCATAGTAGGCATCGACCAGGGCCTCGTCGGCAAAGGCCGGGCCGGTGGGAATGCGCCGGATCTGCAGCTGGCTGCGGCTCTTGAGCTTGCGGCGCAGGTCGGAGCGCCGGTTTTTGGACAGCCGCGCCAGGTAGCCGTCAATGCTGTCGAAATCGATAGGCACATAGGCCAGCGCCTGGCCTTCCACCAGGATGAAGCCTTCGTGCTGCAGCGCCTGGGCCAAGCGATGGGCATCGGCATTGTCGGCCGGCGGCAGCAGCGGCGATGCCTGCGGCAGGTCCTTGACAATGGTCAGCATGCAGCGGCCGGCGTAGCGGCACAGCTGGCTGGCCAGCTTGTCCATCGCCACATCCGGGGGCAGCACCAGGTACTCGCTCAAGGTGGAGCCGACAAAATCGGTGCGCAGCCGCAAGCGCTGCGCCAGCCAGGCCCCGCCGGGCAGCTGCAGCACCCAGCGCTTGACGGCCTCGTCAGCCGTGGTCAGTAGGTCAAAGGGCGCGCGAAAGGCCGGGAACGGCCGGTCCGAAAACACCGCAAAGCCCTCGGGCGGATGCGCGGCAAACTGCCGGATCAGCGCAGAGGGCTCCAACTGGTTGCGCGAGGGGCGCAAGGATTCACTCAAGTTCAGGACGCCTTGGCCAGGGTGATCAGCTGGTCGAGCAGCACCAGCGCTTCATCGATCTCGCTGCGGCTGATCATCAGCGACGGCGCGAAGGTGATCACGTTCTTGTAGTAGCCGCCCACGTCGAGCACCAAACCCCGTTTTTGGCCCTGGTACGTGAGCTTGGCTTCCAGGCCCAGGTCGACCATCTTGTCCAGCAGCGCCTTGTTGGGGGTAAAGCCATCGGCCGTGCAGATCTCGGCGCGCAGCGCCAGGCCCATGCCATCGACATCGCCGATTTCCGGATGGCGCTTTTGCAGCTGTTGCAGACCATCGAGGAAATAGGCACCCGACTCGCGCACCTGGCGGCCAAAGTCCATCTCGTGGGTCATCTTCATCACTTCCAGGCCCAGCGCCGTGCCCAGCGGGTTGGAAGCAAAGGTCGAGTGGGTCGAGCCTGGCGGGAACACCGTGGGGTTGATCAGCTCCTCACGGGCCCACAGACCGGACAGCGCGTTCAGGCCATTGGTCAGCGCCTTGGCGAACACCAGCACATCGGGCTTGACGCCGAAGTTCTCCACCGACCACAGGGTGCCGGTGCGCCAGAAGCCCATCTGGATTTCGTCGACCACCATCAGCACGCCATGGTCGTCGAGCACCTTCTTCAGGCCTTTGAAGAAATTGGGCGGTGGCACCACATAGCCTCCCGTGCCCTGGATCGGCTCGATGTAGAAGGCCGCGTACTCGCACTGCTGGGTCTTGGGATCCCAGACGGCGTGGTACTCGTTCTCGAACTTGCGCGCAAACTCCTGCACGATGGAATCCGCATACTCTTCTGCAGTCATGCCCTTGGGGCGGCGGAAAGGGTACGGGAAGGGAATGAACTGCGCGCGGTCACTGAAATGGCCGAAGCGGCGGCGGTAGCGGTAGCTGGAGGTGATGCTCGAGGCACCCAGGGTACGGCCGTGGTAGCCGCCTTCAAACGCGAACATCAGGCTTTTGCCATGGGTGGCATTGCGCACCACCTTGAGCGAGTCTTCAATCGCCTGGGCGCCACCCACGTTGAAATGCACGCGGCCTGGCATGCCCCATTTCTTCTCGGCATCCTGCGCAATGAACTTGGCCAGCTCGATCTTCGTCGGGTGCAGGTACTGGCTGGCCACTTGGGGCAGCTCGCGCAGCTGCTCGATCATCTTGTCTTCCAGGCGCTTGTTCTTGTAGCCGAAGTTCACGGCCGAATACCACATCTGCAGATCCAGGTAAGGCGTGCCTTCCTGGTCATACATGTAGCTGCCCTCGCAGCCGCTGAAGATCTTGGGGGGATTGACGTAGTGAACGGTGTCGCCAAAAGAGCAGTATTGGGCTTCATCAGCCAGCAGTTGTTCGGTATTGAAAGTCACGGCGGAGGGCTCCAGTTTTGAGTGCCGCCAGTCTGGCCCTGCAATGTTGTGGCTCCGCCTACATTGTTTGTAGGATTGATGGAGATCTTGCCCGCTTCATGGAGCATGGCGGCTGCCTGGTTTGGCGCTGGCCCATACAGGGTGTACCATGGTCGGCAACCAGGGCGCCCCCAGAGGCGGCCCGTGCATTTGAGCCGCAGACACCATCTTCCATGAATAGTCCACACAAACGCTTTTCGATGATTCGCGAGTTCCACCTCGCAGACTGGTTCACCCTGGGCAATGCCGTCTGCGGCGTAGGCGCACTGTTCTCGGCGATGACCTTTCTGGAAACCTCGGACCGCCGGCATATCTACTTTGCCGCCGCCCTGGTGCTGGCCGCGCTGATCTTCGATATCTTTGATGGCCGCATTGCACGCTGGCGGCAAAAATCATCGGCGATGGGCCGCGAGCTCGATTCGCTGGCCGATGTGATCTCCTTCGGTGTGGCACCTGCCATCATTGCCTATGCCTGCGGCATGCAAGGCATGTGGGACCGCATCGTGCTGGGCTACTTTGTGGCCTGCGGCGTCTCGCGCCTGGCGCGCTACAACGTCACCGCAGAGTCGCTGTCGGAGGGTCCCTCGGGCAAGGTGAAGTACTTTGAAGGCACCCCCATCCCCACGTCGATCGTGCTGGTCGCGCTGCTGGCGCTGGCCGCCGCCATGAATGCGGTGCGGGCCGATCTGTGGTTCGGCAAGGTGCTGATCGGCGGCTTCACCTTGCACCCGCTGGTGCTGCTGTTTGCCGTGTCGGGCTCGTTGATGATCAGCCGCATCAAGATCCCCAAGCTTTAAGAGCCTTGGGCCTCGCGCCCACGGCCCGATCACATCCCGCGAATATGCTCTACGTGGGCCAGCAGTGACCGCTTGGCCACCGGCCACAGCCGCTCGGGCGTGTCGGCATAGGCGATCGCCACCCAGTCCTCCGGCGTGCCATCGGGCGCTTGCGCCATGGCCTGGCGCACCTTCTCTTCGCGCGCCATGCGGTGTGCCTGCAGCTTGGCAATCACCTGCAGCGGCTGGGCCAGCACATAGCCATGGGCTGGCAGGATGAAGCCGATCTCCCCCTGTTCACATACCTGTGCCAGCTTGGCCAGCGAGGCCAGGTACAGGCGCATATTGCCATCCGGCGGGTCCACCACGGTGGTGCTGCCGTTCAATATATGGTCGCCGCTGAACAGCAGGCCGTCCTCTTCCAGCACCAGACAGACATGGTTGGCCGCATGGCCGGGCGTGTGCACCACGCGCAGGCTGTGGCTGCCTGCGGGATCGCCCGGGTGCGCCAATCGCAGCAGCTGGCCGTCCTGAAGTTCCTGGTCGGGCGTGAACTGGCTGCCCGCGCGCGCCGTGCAGGCAGACGACAGGCCCCAGATCAGCGGCTTGCTTCGGCCTGCCTGGGCGACCAGTGCCTGCAGCGGCGCTGCACCGGGTGAATGGTCGGCGTGCGAATGGGTGCAGACGATGGCGCGGATATCGCCACCGGTGGCGGCCATGATGCGGCTGAGGTGCGGGTCGTCCTGCGGCTGCGGCCTGGGGCCGGGGTCGATGACGATATAGCCTGTCTCGGCGTCACCGACCAGGTAGGTGTTGGTGCCGGGGCCGGTCATCGTGCCGCCGTTGTCGGCCGTCAGGCGCTGCACGTTCTTCAGCAGCGGCACCGGCTGTGCGCTCTGCCAGCCCAGCGCATGGTGCAGCTGGCCATCGGGGCAGACCAGGGCCAGCTCGCCATAGGCGGTCTCATGTTCCATGAATCGGCGCACCTCGCCGTTCACCACCGCGCCCCGCGGCATCGACTGCCAGAGCCATTGGCCGGGCTGCACCTGCTGCAGCGCCTGCAGCACATCGATCAGCGCCTGCACCGTGGGGTAGGCGGCCAGGCGCTCCAGCGTGACCCGGGTGGGGAACATCACCGTCATCTGCCCGTCGGCCGCGCGCTGCAAGGCCTGCGCGGGGTGCACCCACAGCGGCTCGAACTGTTCGGTGTCATCGGTCACCGCTTCCTGCCCCTGCGGCATGCGCGCCACCAAAAAAGGCACGTCGAAGCGGATCGGTATTTCCTGCGCCGCCGTCCAGCGTGCCAACGGCCACAACACATCGGCGGCCAAGGTCAAGCCCAGCGCCGCGCACTGCGGCAGCAGAGGCTGGCTGCGGTCAATGCTGGCCACCTCGGCCTGGCTGGCCCAGCGGCCATCGGCGTGGCGGGCCAACAGCACGCCCATCTCCTCCATGCTCTCGCGGATGGCGGCCTGGGCGTAGGTCAGCTCCTCGGTGGTTTGCGCCGTGCGGCGCGCCAACAGGTCGTGGTGCTGGGCATCGCTGGCATCCACAGCCCCTCCGGGGAAAACATAGTGCCCGGCGGCAAAGCGCGCCTGGTCGGAGCGGCGCGACATCAGCACCTCCAGCCGGGTGGCGCCGGGCCCCGCATCAGGATCGGGCGCATCGCGCAAGAACAGGGCCGTGGCGGCTGCGCGGGCCGGCGCGGGCTCGCGTTGCACATGGAGGAGCTGGCTGGTACGGGTCATGGGCCCATTATCAACACTTGCATGGCTGGCCCGTGTCACGCGCAGGGCCGGCAAGGACGGCATTGCCCCAGACTGTCCGCATCTGCAACCTCGGGGCGCGGTGCGGGTAATGAGGCCCTCTGTCCCGCAGTGCAGCCGGCCGGGCCCAAAAAGCGATAATACGCAGATGGACATCCGTTTTACCAAGATGCAAGGCGCCGGCAATGATTTTGTCGTGCTCGACGAGACCGCCGGCCCGCTGGGTTTGCGTGCCGACCAGTACCGCTTTCTGGCCGACCGCCATTTTGGCGTTGGTGCCGACCAGATCCTGACGGTGCGGCCGTCGCCCGCCCCTGGGGTGGATTTTGAATACATCATCCACAACGCCGATGGCGGCGAGGTGGAGCAATGTGGCAACGGCGCGCGCTGTTTTGCACGTTTTGTCTATGACAAGGGCCTGACCGACAAGCGCGCGATCCGGGTTCAGACCCAAAAAGGCGTGATCGCCCCCGAGCTGATGGCCGATGGCCGGGTCACCGTGAACATGGGCCAGCCCCGCCTGGTGCCCGAAGACGTGCCCTTCAACACCAGCGGCCTCACGCCGGTGGCCCAGCACCACACCCAGAAATGGCCGCTGGCGCTGCAAGTGCCGGTCGATCCCACCACCGTGTTCGTCGTACCGGTGTCCATGGGCAACCCGCATGCGGTGATGCTGGTCGACGATGTGGACACTGCGCCGGTCGCCTCCCAGGGCCCCGTGCTGGAGTCCCATCCCCGTTTTCCCGAACGCGTGAATGTCGGATTTCTGCAGGTGCAGACGGCGCACCAGGTGCGGCTGCGGGTGTTTGAGCGCGGCACCGGCGAGACCCTGGCCTGCGGTACCGGCGCCTGCGCGGCGGTGGTGGCCGGCATCGAGCTGGGCCTGCTGCAAAGCCCGGTGGATGTGCAGACCCGGGGCGGACTGCTGACCATCGCCTGGAGCGGCCAGGCCGCTGACCCGGTGATGATGACCGGCCCGGCCACGACCGTGTTCGAAGGTGAGATCCGCATTCCGGACTAGGCACGGCGCTGCACCTTGCGGCTACCGATTGAGGAGACGGCGAGCAGCCGATACGAGAGAGACCGATGAGCGCAAACAACAACCAGGTTCCCCCCATTACCGAAGAAGACATCGCCGAGTTCCTGGTGCAGACACCGGATTTCTTCGAGCGCCAGGCCCAGGTGCTGACCGGCGTGCACATGGTCAGCCCCTACGGCAACCGCACCGTCAGCCTGCAGGAGCGCCAGGCCGAGATGCTGCGCGACAAGATCAAGGGCCTGGAGCACCGCATCATGGACATGATGCGCAACGGCAGCCAGAACCACCACACGATTGACCGCATCCACCACTGGACCTGCGATGTCGTCAAGACCCGCAACCCGCTGCAGCTGCCCGAGGTGATTGCCGACAGCCTGATGCAGCACTTCGAGGTGCCCCAGGTCGCGCTGCGGCTCTGGGATGTGGCCGAAACCTACCTGAACGAGCCCTTCGCCCAGGGCGTGAGCGCCGATGCGCGCAGCTTTGCGAGCTCGCTGTCCACCCCCTACTGCGGCCCCAATGTCGGCGTCGAGCCGGCCGGCTGGCTGCCCGACAGCGCGCAGGTGCAGTCGGTGGTGCTGCTGCCGCTGCGCGACGGCGCCATCCTGGGTGACACCCCCGCCTGGGGCCTGCTGGTGCTGGGCTCGCCCGATCCGGCCCGCTTCCAGGCCGACATGGACACCGATCTGCTCGAGCGCATGGGCGAGATTGCCGCCAGCGTGCTCTGCCGCCTGCGCTAGGCCCATGGACAGCGCCGCGCTCAGCGCCCCCATGCTCCAGTACCTGGAGCATGTGCGCGTGCAAAAGCGGCTGGCGCCGCGCACACACACGCTCTACACGCTGGATTTGCAGCGCCTGTCGGCCATGGCCGCCGAGGCCCACACCGAGGTACTGCAACTGGGGCCCCAGCATATCCGCCGCTTTGTCGCGCAGATGCATGCCGCAGGCCGCAGTGGCCGTGGCATTGCGCTGATCCTGAGCGGCTGGCGCGGCTTTTTCAACTGGGCTGGCCGCGAAGGCCTGGTCGAGCGCAACCCGGTGCAGGATGTGCGCGCCCCTAAATCTCCGAAGCCCTTGCCCAAGGCCTTGTCCGTCGACGATGCGGTGCGCTTTTCCGAAGCCAGCCATGCGCAGGGCGACCCCTGGGTGCAGACCCGCGACAGTGCCATGGTCGAGCTGATGTATGGCAGCGGACTGCGCGTGGGCGAGCTCGTGGGCCTGGATACCGCTGCCAGCGTGCAGGCGCTGGGCTGGATCGATATGGAGGCAGCCGAGGCCCATGTGCTGGGCAAGGGCAGCAAGCGCCGTGTGGTCCCTGTGGGCAAGGCGGCGCTGGTGGCGCTGCAGGCCTGGCTGGCCGTGCGTGACCAGGTCGCGCCCTGCGATGCAGCCTTGTTCATCGGTGTGCGCGGCGCCCGCCTGTCGGCCGCCAGCGTCTGGCAGCGCCTGCGCGAGCGCAGCCTGGTCGCCGGCATGACCACGCCGGTGCATCCGCACATGCTGCGCCATTCCTTTGCCAGCCATGTGCTGCAGTCCAGCCAGGATTTGCGCGCGGTGCAGGAGTTGCTGGGACACGCCAGCATCACCACCACCCAGGTCTACACCCGGCTCGATTTTCAGCACCTGGCCCAGGTCTACGACCAGGCCCATCCGCGCGCCCGCAAAAAGGACTGAGCGGAAAGCAAAACGGCCACCGATGGGCATCGGTGGCCGCTGTGCGCGATCAGGTGTGAAGTCTGCCGATAAGCCGGATTCTGTGCACCCGGGTTGCCCCAGGCGTGACCGCCATTACTCTGGGCCGGGTGTCACCACCACGGCTCGACGCTACCTACCCGCCAACTCTGCGGAACCACATCAACGCTGGCCTACTTGGTATTGCTGCGCGTAGAGATTGCCCGTTTCACCCCGGGTGGTTTACCTTGCGGTACGCCCCCCGGACTCGTCTCTGTTGCTCTGATCCTCACCTCACGGTGGGCAGCCGTTAGCTGCTACGCTGTCCTGTGCAGTCCGGACGTTCCTCCAGTGCGGCCTTTCGGCACTAGCACCAGCGGCGGTCTGGCAGGCTTCACAGGCGTGATTATTCCACCGAATGGCAGCCGCCCGCGCCAGCCGGGCAAAAACTGCAGGCCGCTGCCAGGATAAACGGCCAACCGCCGCCCTATTCGGCCACCGCGTTGCCGAACTCGCGCCGGAACTGCTCGGGCGGCATGCCCGCAGCGCGCTGGAACATCGCGATAAAGGCCGAGGCCGTGCTGTAGCCCAGGTCAAAGGCGATCTCCTGCACCGTCCGACCCTGGCCCAGCGCATCCACCGCGCAGAGGTGGCGCAGGCGTTGGCGCCATTCGGCCAGGCCCATGCCCAGCTCCTGGTGGCAGTGGCGCGCCAAGGTCCGCTCCGTCATATGCACCGAAGACGCCCAATCGGCCATCGTGCGGCGGCTGCCAGGCTCGGCCTTGAGGGCATCGAGCACGGCCACCAGCGCCTTGGACTGGGCCGATGGCAGAAAGCTGTGCTCGGGCGGCGCCAGCCGCAGCTGGTCCACCATGACCTCGGCCAGGCGCAGGTCCTCGGCCGTTGATGGCCGGCGTATGTCGCGCTGTGCCAGATCGGCGAGGATGCTGCGCGCAATGGCGCTGATGCGGATGATGCAGGCCTGCTCGGGAAGGCCTGTGCACAGCGCCGGCTGCACATAAAACGAGCGGTAGACGGCCGCCTGCGGCACATAGCAGTTGTGCTCCACCGCCGGCGGAATCCAGATGCCGTACTGCGGCGGTGCCACCAGGCTCCGCCCCTGGGTGACGATGGTCATCGTGCCATGCGATGTGTAGTTCAGGTGGCCGGGCCGGTGGCTGTGCGCATCGGCAAAACTGCCGGCGGCAAACTCGTCGTAGCGCACCAGATAGGGCGCCGTCTCGGCATCCACGTCGTAAATTTTCAGTGCCTGGCCTGTCGCCATCGCGGCCTCCTTGCCTGCCGCACCGCGCAATATGTCTGGCTTGGTGCTTTAAATGTCTGATTACAGCTATAGGCTTTAAACCCGCCACAGCGATGATAGCAGCCAGATGTTTTTGAATGCTTGAGATATGCAATACCTGTATCCGCTGCTGGCGGTCTTGATCTGGTCGGGCAACACCGTTGTCAGCAAACAGGCCGCTGGCGCCATTGCGCCGATTGAAATCGGCTTTCTGCGCTGGGTGCTGGCGGTGCTGCTGGTCACCCCCGTGCTGCTGCCGGCAGTCTGGCGCAACCGCGAGGCCATCCGGGGCCATGCCGGCCAGATCCTGGTGCTGGGCATTCTCGGCATGGTGGTCTACCAAAGCTGCGCGTACTTTGCCGCCGCCTACACCACCGCCACGCACATGGGCATCATCCTGACCCTGTCGCCCTTGGTGGTGCTGGGCATCTGCGTGGGCCTGCTCGGCCAGGTGCTGACGGCCGGTGGCGCCATCGGCTCGGTGCTGGCCTTTGCCGGTGTGGTGCTGGTGATCAGCGAAGGCCACCCCGGGTCCTTGCTGGACCAGGGCATCAACCGGGGCGATCTGCTGATGCTGCTGGCCTGCCTGGCCTATGCGGCCTACAACGTCCTGCTCAAGCGCTGGGCCATGCCGCGCGTGCCCAGCTGGCAGTTGCTCTACCTGCAGATGGTGGTGGCCATGGTCGCGCAGCTGCCGTTCTACCTGGCCTCGCCCAAGGTCGGCCTCCATGCCGACAACTGGTACCTGGTTGCCTATGCCGGCACGATGGCATCCATCGTGGCCACCTGGATGTGGATGACGGCCGTCGCCAAGCTCGGGCCCAGCCGCTCGATCATGTTCTTCAACCTGACCCCGTTGCTGACCGCGCTGATCGCCTCGGCCTGGGCCAAGGAGCAGTTGCACAGCTACCTGTGGATCGGCGGCGCGATGACCATCCTGGGTGTGCTGCTGGCCGAGCTGTGGAAGACGCCGCTGCGCCGCGCCAAACCGCGCGCCAGCACAGCGGCCTGACGCCAGGGAACCTGGTGGCGAACCAGGGCCTGCTCAGCCCATCGCCAGCAGGTCGTAGATGATCCTGGCCATCAGCGCCAGCAGGCCACAGACCGATACCAGCATCAGCCACGGCGCCCAGCCTTTGTCGCGCCAGGAAAAACCCAGCAACAGGCTGACGCAGCAGATGGCCAGTAAGACCAGGGTGGTGTTGAAACTCAGCAAACCGCCTCCTTGCGCAGCAGTAACATGCACAGGCATCTTCGCCCCAGAGGCCGGAGGCGGTATTGATGCCCGTCAAGGAATGCAGCCGGCGACGCTAAGAACATCCTAGGCATATTGATATTCCAGATGGAATGATCAACTGCGTCACAATGGTTCGGCAATTTCCACCCCCTTGTTCATCCTGATCTGCTGGAGGCACCATGAAAGTTGAGAATATTCTGCACACCATCGGCAATACGCCGGTGGTCCGTATCAACCGTTTGTTCGGCGCTGGCGCCCAGGTCTGGATCAAGTCCGAACGCAGCAATCCGGGCGGCTCCATCAAGGACCGCATCGCGCTGGCGATGATCGAAGATGCCGAGAAGTCCGGCGCGCTCAAGCCCGGCGGCACCATCATCGAGCCCACCAGCGGCAACACCGGCGTGGGCCTGGCGCTGGTCGCCGCGGTCAAGGGCTACAAGCTCATCCTGGTGATGCCCGAGAGCATGTCCATTGAGCGCCGCCGCCTGATGCTGGCCTATGGCGCCAGCTTTGACCTGACCCCCAAGGAAAAGGGCATGAAGGGCGCCATCGCCCGCGCCGAGGAACTGGCCGCGCAGACCCCTGGCTCCTGGATCCCGCAGCAGTTCGAGAACCCCGCCAATACCGCCGTGCATGAGCGCACCACCGCGCAGGAAGTGCTGGCCGATTTCCCCGATGGCCTGGATGTGCTGATCACCGGCGTCGGTACCGGCGGCCACCTCTCGGGCGTGGCCCATGTGCTCAAGGCCAAGTTCCCCCAGCTCAAGGTCTACGCGGTCGAGCCTACCGCTTCGCCCGTCATCTCCGGCGGCCAGCCTGCTCCGCACCCGATCCAGGGCATTGGCGCCGGCTTTATCCCGCGCAACCTCGACACCAGCGTACTCGACGGCGTGATCCAGGTCGATGCCGAGCCCGCCCGTGAATACGCACGCCGTGCGGCGCGTGAAGAAGGCCTGCTGGTCGGCATCTCGTCGGGCGCCACCCTGGCTGCCATCGCGCAGAAACTGCCCGATCTGCCGCCCAACGCCAAGGTGCTGGGCTTCGCCTATGACACCGGCGAACGCTACCTGTCGGTGGACGGCTTCCTGCCGGCCTGATCTCCCACGGCGCCTGCTTCGCCGTCAGCCCCTGGCCTGCCAGCCAGGGGCTTTTTCTTACCTATCGTCACATCAAAATAGATAACCCGGGTTAATTTCACCGGGCAACCGTGCCATATTGCAGGCCGGGCGCGTTGACCAGCCCAGGCCCGTGGCGACTTCCTTTGACGGCCTCCGTCTGGGGAGCATTCCAAGCCCATGGCACCGGCGGACCCGGCTTATCGCCAAGAAACGCGCTCGCTCTTCAAACCCGAAATACCACAACACCATGGAGGCTCAGTGATGCAATTTTCCTGGAACGATCCCACAGCGATCATGTTCGCCATCTACCTGGTGGCCATGCTCGCCATCGGCTGGCTCGGTTACCTGGGCACCAAGAACCTGTCCGACTACATCCTCGGCGGCCGCAGCCTGGGCAGTTTTGTCACGGCGCTGTCGGCGGGCGCGTCCGACATGAGCGGCTGGCTGCTGATGGGCCTGCCCGGTGCCATCTATGCCACCGGGCTGTCCGAGTCCTGGATCGCCGTCGGCCTGATTTTCGGCGCCTACCTCAACTGGTTCTTTGTGGCGGGGCGCCTGCGCCTCTATACCGAGCGCGCCGGCAATGCATTGACCTTGCCGGACTACCTGGCCAACCGTTTCGAGGACCGCAGCAATGTGCTGCGCATCGTCACCGCGCTGGTGATCCTGGTGTTCTTCACCCTGTACTGCGCCTCCGGTGTCGTGGCAGGCGCGCGCCTGTTCGAGAACATGTTCGGCATGCCCTACACCACCGCGCTGTGGGTGGGTGCTGCCTGCACCATCGCCTATGTGCTGATTGGCGGCTTTCTGGCCGTGAGCTGGACCGACACCATCCAGGCCTCGCTGATGATCACCGCGCTGCTGCTGGCACCGGTGATCGCCTGGCTGGCGGTGCAGGGCCAGCTGCAGCCGGGGCAGGATCTGCATGCCATCGTCAGCGCCGAGAAGTTCGACCTGCTGCGCGGTGCCAGTGTTGCGGGCATCGTATCGCTGCTGGCCTGGGGCCTGGGCTACTTTGGCCAGCCGCACATCCTCGTGCGTTTCATGGCCGCCTCGTCGGTGCAGACCATTCCGGCGGCGCGCCGCATCAGCATGACCTGGATGGTGCTGTGCCTGGGTGGTGCGGTGGCCGTGGGCTTCATCGGCATTCCGTACTTCGCGGCCCACCCTGAGGGTGCAGCCGCCGTGAACGCCAATGCCGAGACCGTGTTCATGGAGATCACCAAGCAGCTGTTCAACCCCTGGATTGCGGGTGCGCTGCTGGCCGCCATTCTGGCTGCGGTGATGAGCACCCTGTCCTGCCAGTTGCTGGTCTGCTCCAGCGCGCTGACCGAAGACATCTACCGCGTGTTCCTGCGCAAGCAGGCCAGCCAGAGCGAGCTGGTCTGGGTGGGCCGCGCGATGGTGCTGCTCGTGGCGCTGATTGCCATTGCCATCGCCAGCAATCCCGAAGCCAAGGTGCTGGGCATGGTGAGCTATGCCTGGGCGGGGTTTGGTGCGGCCTTTGGTCCGGTCATCATCCTGTCGCTGTTCTGGGGCCGCATGACGCGAGGCGGCGCACTGGCCGGCATCATCGTTGGCGCTGTCACCGTGCTGGTCTGGAAGCAGCTTGGCTGGCTGGGTCTGTACGAGATCATCCCGGGCTTTGTGTTTGCATGGATCGCCGCCGTGGCCGTGAGCCGCATGGGGCCGCCACCGTCGGCCACGATGCAGCAGGCCCATGCCGATGTGGAGCGCGAATTCTCCCAACTGCAGCGCTGATTTCCGCCAGCATAAAAATGCAAAAACCGCTCCTGAGAGCGGTTTTTGCAGGGGCAGCAGAGGCTTACTTGGCCGCTACGACGCCCGCCCCAGCGGTCTCTTGCGCGATGGCTTGCGCCACCTTGCTCACGCTGGAGCGCTTGCGCCAGGCCGACCAGGTCACGGCAGCCAGCAGGAACAGGCTGATGCAGACAAAGGTCGCGCTGATGGGGCGCTGCATGAAGACCATCATGTCACCACGGGACAGCAGCAGCGCACGGCGGAAGTTCTCTTCCATCATCGGGCCGAGCACAAAGCCCAGCATGATCGGCGCCACCGAGAAGTCCAGCACCATCAACACCGCACCGATGATGCCGAAGGCCAGCACCTCCCAGATATGGAACAGGCTGTTCTGCGTGGTGAATACCCCGACCGCAATGAAGAACATTGCTGACGGGAACAGGTACTTGTAAGGCACGGCCAGCATCTTGACCCAGACACCGATCAGCGGCACGTTCAGAATCATCAGGATCACATTGCCAATCCAGAAGCTGGCGATCAGACCCCAGAAAATGTCCGGATGCTCGGTGATCAGCTGCGGGCCGGGCTGGATGCCCTGGATCAGCAGCGCGCCCAGCAGCAGTGCCATCACGGCGTCGCCAGGGATGCCCAGACTCATCGTCGGAATGAAGTCCACCTGGGTCTTCGAGTGCGCCGAGGCCTCGGGGGCTGCGACGCCAGCGATCATGCCGGTACCAAAACGGCTCGGATCCTTGGCCACCTTTTGCTCCAGCGCGTAGGCAATGAAGGTGGTGATCGTCGGACCGGTGCCGGGCATGGCGCCAAACAGCGTGCCCACCGTGGTGCCGCGCACCATCGGCCAGAACGCTTCCTTGAGCTCGGCCATCGAGGGCCGCATGTCACGGATGCGCATCTTGGTGTTGCTGGTGATCGCCTTCATCTTGTTGACGTTCAGCAGGAAGTCGGCAATACCGAACAAGCCCATCGCCACGGCCACCATCTCCAGGCCATCGCTCAGATCAGGCAGGTCGAACGCGAAGCGAAAGGTGCCGCTGTTCACGTCGGTACCGACCACGCCGCAGAGCAGGCCGAACAAGGTCATCGCCACACCCTTGAGCGGCGAGCCGCGCGACATCGTCGAGCCCGCGAGCAGGCCCAGCAGCATGATGGAGAACAGCTCGGCGGGGCCGAACTTGAACGCGATCGTGGTCAGCAGCGGCGAGGCGAAGATCATCACGATGATGCCGACCGACGCGGCAAAGAACGAGCAGATCATCGTGATGCCGAGCGCGGTTCCGCCCTTGCCCTTCTTGGTCATCGGGTAGCCGTCCAGGCAGGTCACGGCATGGGGCGGGTGCGATGGCAGGTTCAGCAAGATCGCGCCAATGGCGCCACCGTACTGCGAACCATAGAAGATACCGGCCAGCATCAGGATGGCAGGCACCGGATGCATGGTGTAGGTCAGTGGCAGCAGAATCGAGATCGCCGACAGCGCGCCCATGCCCGGCAACACGCCGATCAGGTTGCCCACCAGCACGCCGAAGAACGACCACATCAGGTTATGGCCCTGGAAGGCGATGCCAAAGCCGTACCAAAGGTCTTGCAGTGCTTGTCCCATGGCTTACATCCCCCACCTGACCAGCGGCATCTGCACCTGCAGCGCCCACCAGAAAATCAACACGGCGACGATCATCATCGACATGGCCAGCACAAAGCAGGCCATCACGCTGTTGCTGCGGTCACCCAGGGCGCAGATGAACACGATGGCAAAGGTCGCCGGCAGCAGGCCCAGGTATTCGCCACAGAAGTAGAAGGCAATGGTGCCCAGAATGATGCAGGCAGCGCCCCGGAAATCCGGAATCTCGTGCTTGTGCCCGACCAGTGCCGCATCGTCACCGGGGCCTTTTTTCTTGGCGTTCAGCGCGATCAGCACCCCCGTCAGCGCCAGCAGCACGCCGATCGCAAATGGGAAGTAGCCCGGACCCATGTGGGCCAGCGAGCCGATGTTGTAGCCTTGTGCCGCATAGGCAGCGCTGCCACCGATCAGGACCATCAGCGCGCCGCCGTAGTAATCCTTGTTGTAGCTCTTGCCGCCGGTGCTCATGGCCGCTCCTTGGCGGGCGCCCGGCGCCCCTGCACACCCGCAAGGGTGGACCTGTGTTGACCCATATTCGTCTCCTTTTCTTACAACTTGCGCGGAAAGTCTAGAAAACGAAGCTGCCAAACAGCTGCCAAACGCCAGGCAGCGCCTCAAAATACGTAAATCTACTTAGCGAAAACAGTCCCGCAAAGGACAGTGCGCTCAGGCCGGATCCGGAGCCAGCGGCAGGCGCACCACCGCGGTGAGCCCCCGGCCAGCCGCGCCATCGCTGGCATCGCCATCTTGCAGCAGCAAGTCGCCATGGAAGCGCTGCACATAGGCCCGGGCGATGGCCAGTCCCAGGCCCGATCCTCCCGGCGCCAACGCCGCATCGGCCTGCAAGCGGCTGAAGCGCGCAAAGGCGCGCTCGCGGTCCTCGGGCGCAATGCCGGGGCCGTTGTCCTGCACACGGATCTCCACCCAGGCACCCTCGCGCTGCACCGACACATTGATGCGGCCCCCGGCAGGTGTGTAGGCAATCGCGTTGTGCACCAGGTTGGCCAGCAGCTCATAGACGGCGGTGGCGGCCGCCTGCACCGGTGCAGCCATCGCCGCGCCCGGGTCGGTCTCGCCTTCGGCATCGCCTTCAAAATCCTGGCCGCGCACATCGGTCCATCCCAGGTCCTGCTGCTTGTCGAGCGCCAGTGGCAGGTAGGCCAGCACCACCTCGCGCGCGACCGCATTGGCGTCGCAGACCGCGCCGTCCAGCGCCTGGGGAGATGCCGGCTGACTGGCATGGGCCAGCGCCAGCAACTGTTCGGACACGCGGCGGCCCCGCTGCAGCTGCTGCAGCATGCTGCGCAACGTGGCCTGCACGGCGTCGGGGTCGGTCTCACGCAGCGCGTAGCCGGCCTGCGTGCTCAGAATGGCCAAGGGCGTGCGCAGCTGGTGCGAGGCATCGGCCAGAAACTGGCGCTGCTGGGCCAGCGCATCGCGCTGCTGCGCCAGGTGCAGGTTCATCGCATCGACCAGGGGCCGCACCTCGCCGGGCACGGCCTCGGTGGCCAGCGGCTGCAGGTCTTCGCTGCGGCGCTGCTGCACGGCCCGGCGCAGCGCCTGGAGCGGCCGCAGGCCCCAGGCCACACCCAGCCACACCACCAGCACCAGGACGAGCAAGGTGCGGCCATCGCGCAGCAGGCTGTCCCACATCAGGCTGCGCACCGTGCGCTCGATGCCGGCGCTGGTCTGTGCGGTCTGGATCAGCACGCGCCATTCCTGGCCCGACTGGTCGTGCAGTACCCGCAGCAGCGCCAGCACCCGCACCGGCTGGTGGTCCACCTCGGCGGCATACGACACCCGCGTGCCATCGTCGGCAGCGCGAAAGGGGCGGCTGGGGTCGGCCGGGTCATGTGCGGGCTCGGGGAACTCGGCGGCACCCAGCAGCAGGCGCTGCTGCGTGCCGTCGGGCGTCTGCAGCTGCACGCGCAAGAACTTGCGCCGGCTGCTGAGCACCTCGAACATCGAGATGATGTGCAGCGGCTCGTCCAGGCTCAGCTGGCCGTCGTTGTCCCAGCGCAGGTTGTCCGACAGCGCCTGGGCGGGCTCCAGCAGGCTCTGGTCATAGGCCCGCTCCAGCTCGCGCGCCAGGCTGACGCTGTCGCGCCAGCTGTCGAGCACCAGCAGGCCCATCAGCACGGGCACCAGCACCCACAGCAGGCGCAGACGCAGGCCGTTGGAGGAGCGCAGGCGCGGGCGCATCGGATTCAGGAAGAAAGTGTGCTGCCCGGGCCCTTGGGCACCAGGGTTTCGAGCATATAGCCCAGGCCGCGCACCGTCACGATATGCACGTCACCGCCCGCCAGCTTGCGCCGCACCCGGTGCAGCACCTGCTCGATGGCATCGGGGCTCACGCTGCTGTCCTGCGGGAAGACCTTGGCTGTCAACTTGGACTTGCCCACCGGCGCGCCAGTGCGCGCCATCAGCGCTTCGAGCGCCGCATGCTCGCGCGGGGTCAGCGCCAGCATCTGCTCGGCCAGCCAGAAGGTGCGGTGGTTGCTGTCATAGCGCAGCGAGCCGCATTGCTGCATCGCCTGGGCCCGCCCCTGGCTGCGCCGGTGCAGCGCGGCCAGGCGCGCCTCCAGTTCGGCCACCTCAAATGGCTTGGTCAGGTAGTCATCGGCGCCCCGGTGCAGGCCTTCGACCCGGTCCTGCACCGCTCCTTGCGCGGTCAGCACCAGCACCGGCTCACGGTGGCCCTGCGCTCGCATCGCCGACAGCCAGTCAAAGCCATGCTGGTCGGGCAGCTGCAGATCGAGCACCACCACGTCAAAGCGGCCATCGGGCAGCAGGCGCGTGGCCATCGCAGCCTGTGAGGCATGCACTGCTTCGATATTCGATTGCTTGAGGGCGCGCACCAGCCAGGCGGCCATCTCCTGCTCGTCTTCAATCAGCAAAATGCGCATCGTTGTCGCCCGCCCGTAGACCCACAAAGAGCGCGATCATACGCCCAAGTGGCCGCTGCACGGGCACGCCATGCCCAGCGCTACTCCTGGATGGGTGACGGAATGCCAGGCGTGGGCACCGGTGGGGGTTGCACCGGGGCGGGGTCTTTCACAGGCGGGGCTTCCGGGTGCCGGGGGTCTATATGCATTCTGGGCTCCTTGCAGGTCAATGCTGCGATTGTGCCCAGGCCCGGCAGGGCGCGCTGTCAGCAAACGCCCTGCCCTGGCAGCCCGGCACCGGCTCAGCGCGCCAGCACAGGCGCCAGCGCCTTGCCGGTATGCGTGCCCGCCTGCACCAGGTCTTCAGGCGTGCCAGCGGCCACAATGCGGCCACCGGCATTGCCGCCTTCCGGTCCGAGGTCGATCACCCAGTCGGCTTCGGCAATCACATCCAGGTCATGCTCGATCACCACGACGCTGTGGCCGGCATCGACCAGGCGGTGCAGCACATGGATCAGCTTGTCCACATCGGCCATGTGCAGGCCAACGGTGGGCTCATCGAGCACATACAAGGTGTGGGGTGCCTTGTTGCCACGGCGCGTGATGTCATCGCGCACCTTGGTCAGCTCGGTCACCAGCTTGATGCGCTGCGCCTCGCCGCCCGACAAGGTGGGCGAAGGCTGGCCCAGGGTCAGGTAGCCCAGGCCCACATCCTGCAGCAGCTGCAGCGGATGGGCGATGCTCGGCATGCTGGCGAAAAAGGCCACGGCCTCATCCACCTCCATCTGCAGCACCTCGCCAATGCTCTTGCCACGCCAGGTCACCGCCAGGGTTTCGGCATTGAAGCGGGCACCATGGCAGACCTCGCAAGGCACTTTCACGTCGGGCAGAAAGCTCATCTCGATGGTCCGCATGCCCTGGCCCTCGCACGCAGGGCAGCGCCCTTCGCCGGTGTTGAAGGAGAAGCGCCCGGCCGCATAGCCGCGGGCCTTGGCCTCCAGGGTCTCGGCAAACAGCTTGCGGATCGTGTCCCAGAACCCGATATAGGTGGCAGGGCAGGAGCGCGGCGTCTTGCCAATCGGTGTCTGGTCCACTTCCAGCACCCGGTCGATGCCTTCAAAGCCCTGCAGGCCCTTGCAGCCCGTCAGCGCCGGGGCCTTGCCGGCATCCATGTCGTCACGCCCGGCCTTGGTCGCGCGCTGGGCGACCCAGGCCGCAACATTGGTCAGCAGCACATCCCGCGCCAGGGTCGATTTGCCCGAGCCAGACACCCCCGTCACCGCGACCAGGCGCTTGAGCGGCACGCGTGCGTCCACGTTCTGCAGGTTGTGCAGGTTGGCACCCAGCACCGTCAGCCAGTGCAACGGCGCCATCGCATCAGCCCGGGCCGGTGCGGCCAGCGCGGCATTGGCCTCGGCGCTGTCAGCCGCCAGCGCGGCAGCAGTGTCGGCGGCGATCTGCTTCTTAGTGCGCTTCTTGGCGACCGGCTTGGCCTCCTCGGCGGGCACAGCCACCGCATCGGCCACACCATGCACCAGGCGGCGCGGCTGGAACGGATGGCGCATCGCATGCAGCAGGTAGCGGCCGGTCTGCGAATCGGCCGCGTCCATCACATCCTGGGTTGTGCCCTGGGCCACCAGGCGGCCACCGCGCTTGCCGGCGCTGGGACCGATGTCGATCACATGGTCGGCACGTCGGATCGTGTCCTCGTCATGCTCCACCACCACCAGCGTATTGCCCTTGGCGCCCAGCTTGTGCAGCGCATTGAGCAGGATGTGGTTGTCGCGTGCATGCAGGCCAATGGTGGGCTCGTCGAGCACATAGCACACGCCCTGCAGATTGCTGCCCAGCTGCGCGGCCAGGCGAATGCGCTGCGCCTCGCCGCCCGACAAGGTCGGCGCGCCCCGGTCCAGGGTCAGGTAACCCAGGCCCACTTCTTCCAGAAAGGCCAGGCGGCTGTGGATCTCGGGCACCAGGTCGCGGGCGATGTCGCTTTCGCGGCCGGACAGCTGCAGCCCCTCGATCCAGAGCCGCACATCGGTGACCGACAGGCGCGCGATCGACGAGATCGCCTGGCCATGGAACAGCACCGCACGCGCGGTGGCATTGAGGCGCGTGCCCTGGCAGGTCGGGCAGGTGGTTTCGCCCACGTCCTCGGCCTCGGGCTCCTCAAAGCTTTGCTCGCGGCCCCGGTTGTCCTGGGTCATCACCGAGTCGTCGTAGACCTTGCGCTGGTCCTTGGTCAGCTTGACACCGGTGCCCACGCAATCGGGGCACCAGCCATGCTTGCTGTTGTACGAAAACAGGCGCGGGTCGAGCTCGGCATAGCTGGTGGCGCAGACCGGGCAGGCGCGCTTGGTGGAGAACACCTGCAGCTGGCCGATGGCGGCCGTGTCGCTGCCCGCCAGCATCGCCGCTTCCAGGCTGTCGATGGCCGAGAGCACATGCAGCACGCCCTTGCCCAGCTCCAGCGCCGTGGCCAGCTTGTCGCGCAGCAGCGCCTCGTTCTCGGGCCTGATCTCGATGCTGGCCACCGGCAGCTCGACCGTGTGCTCCTTGAAGCGGTCCAGGCGCGGAAAGCCGGTGGTCGGCAGGAACTGGCCATCGACGCGCAGATGCGTGTAGCCACGCGGCCGCGCCCAGTCCGCCAGCTCGGTGTAGACGCCCTTGCGGGCGACGACCAGCGGCGCCATCAGGCCAATCAGCTGGCCCCGGTACTGCGTCATCAGCTGCGCGGTAATGCTCTCGGGCGTTTGCGGTTGCACCGCCGCACCATCCTTGGTGCAGTGCTGCACACCCAGCTTCACATACAGCAGGCGCAGAAAATGCCAGACCTCGGTGGTGGTGCCTACCGTCGATTTGCGGCCACCGCGCGAGAGGCGCTGCTCAATCGCCACCGTGGGCGGAATGCCGTAGACCGCATCGACCTCGGGCCGGCCGGCCGGCTGCACGATCGAGCGCGCATAGGCGTTCAGCGATTCCAGGTAGCGGCGCTGGCCCTCATTGAACAGAATGTCAAACGCCAGCGTCGACTTGCCCGAGCCCGACACCCCGGTGACCACGTTGAACTTGCCGCGCGGAATGTCCACGCTCAGGTTCTTCAGGTTGTGTTCCTTGGCATTGATGATCTGGATGCTGTCGCTGGGCGCCACGGCTGCGGTAGCCGGCGCACTGCGCTCCAGCGCATAGCCGGCGCGCGGCTCGCGCACCTCATGGGGCTGGCCGTCGGTACGCCCGCCCAGCATCGCCACTTCGTAATCGCGCAGCGCCTGCGCGGTGTAGGAGCGGCCGGACTTGCGCACCTCTTCGGGCGTGCCCTCTTCCACCACCTTGCCGCCGTCTTCGCCGGCATCGGGCCCCAGGTCGATCAGCCAGTCACTGGCACGGATCACATCGAGGTTGTGCTCGATGACAATCAACGAATGGCCGGCCTCCAGCAGCTTGCGCAGCGCGCGCATCAGCTTGGCAATGTCCTCGAAATGCAGGCCGGTGGTGGGCTCGTCGAACAGGAACAGGCTGCCCTTGCGCGCCAGGGTCTGCTTGGATTTGGAGGCGCTCTTGGCAGCCTCGGCCAGGAAACCGGCCAGCTTCAGGCGCTGGGCCTCGCCGCCCGACAAGGTCGGCACGGGCTGGCCCAGCTTCACATATTCCAGCCCCACATCGACGATGGGCTGCAGCGCGCGGATCACCTCGCGGTCCTTGGCGAACAAGCCAGCGGCCTCGCTGACGGTCAGCTCCAGCACATCGGCCACGTTCATCAAACGGCCATTGCGCTCGATGCGCACCTCCAGAATCTCGGTGCGGTAGCGCTTGCCATCGCAATCGGGGCAGCGCAGGTAGACGTCCGAGAGGAACTGCATCTCCACATGCTCAAAGCCCGAACCGCCACAGGTGGGGCAGCGGCCATCGCCACTGTTGAAGCTGAACTTGCCGGCGGTGTATCCGCGCTGCAGCGACAGCGGCGCCGTCGCAAACAGCTCGCGGATGGCATCCCAGGCGCCCACATAGCTGACCGGGTTGGAACGCGCGGTCTTGCCAATCGGCGATTGGTCGACAAAGACGACATCGGACAGGTGGTCGGCCCCCAGCAGGCGCTGGTGGGCGCCGGCCAGCTCGGTCGGCTTGCCAAAATGGCGCATCAGGGCCGGCGCCAGCACATCCTGGATCAGGGTGGACTTGCCCGAGCCCGACACGCCGGTCACCACCACCATGCGCTGCAGCGGGAAATCCACCGACACGTTCTGAAGGTTGTGCTCGGTCGCGCCTTCCAGAATCAGGCGTGGCGTGCTCTCGGTGACCATGCGCTTGGCGCCCATGCCCACCTGCTTGCGGCCGCCCAGGTAGGCGCCGGTCAGGGTGTCGGCATGGCGCAGCTCGGCCGTGGTGCCGTCGAACACGATCTGGCCGCCCTTCTCGCCCGGGCCGGGGCCCATGTCGATCATACGGTCAGCGGCGAACATCACCGCCGGGTCGTGTTCGACCACCACCAAGGTGTTGCCGGCGTCGCGCAGCCGCTTCATCGCGACGGTGATGCGCTCCATGTCGCGCGGGTGCAGGCCGATCGAGGGCTCGTCGAGCACGAACAAGGTGTTGACGAGGGAGGTGCCCAGCGCCGTGGTCAGGTTGATGCGCTGCACCTCGCCGCCGCTCAAGGTGCGGCTCTGGCGATCCAGGGTCAGGTAACCAATGCCGACATCGCAGAGGTACTGCAGCCGGTTGCTGATCTCTTCATGCAAGAGCCGCAGCGCCTGTGCGTCGCCATCGTTGCTGCGGCGGATGTCCATGCTGGCAAAGAACTGGCGCAGCCGCACGATCGGCAGCAGCATCAGGTCATGCAGGCTCAGGCCTGGCAGGGCTTCGAGTTGCTCGCGGCTCCAGGCCACCCCGCGCGGCATGAAGCGCTGTGCGGGCGGCAGGGCCGCATCGGCAGCGGCCTTGGAGCCCACGCGCCACAGCAGGCTCTCGGTCTTGAGACGTGCACCGCCACAGACCGGGCAAGGCGTGTAGCTGCGGTACTTGGACAGCAAGACGCGGATATGCATCTTGTAGGACTTGGTTTCCAGGTACTCGAAGTAACGGCGGATGCCATACCACTGGCGGCTCCAGTTGCCATCCTTGTAGCCCTCTTCGCCGTTGATGACCCAGTCCTTCTGCGCCTCGGTCAGCTTGGCCCAGGCGGTATCGCGGGGAATGCCCTGCGCCTCGGCATGGCGCATCAGATCGTCCTGGATCTCTTTCCAGGCCGGCGTCTGGATCGGCTTGATCACACCGGTGCGCAAGGTCAGCTTGTCGTTGGGGATCACCAGGCCCCAGTCCACACCGATGACCCGGCCAAAGCCCCGGCAGGCATCGCAGGCCCCAACGGCCGAGTTGAACGAGAACATCGACGGCGTCGGCTCGCGGTAGCGCAGGCCGCTTTCCGGGCAGTGCAGGCCGGACGAAAACTTCCACAGCGCGGGCTCGGCGGTGTTGCCGTCGGCATCCGCCTCGGCGATGGCATACACCGTCATATGGCCGCTGCCGCGCTTCAAAGCCACCTCGATGGCTTCAATCACACGCGCCTTCTCGGCCTTGCTGAGGCGGAAACGGTCGGCCACCACATCGAGCAGCTTGACCCGCTGGGGCGCCTCCGACGCGGCCTGCTTGCCGGCCTTGGGCTTTTTCTTGCTGCTGTCCACGGCAGCGGCGTGGCGCACGGCATCGACCTCACGCTCGGCCTGCACCTTGGTAAAGCCGCTGGCCGACAACCATTGCTCGAGCTGCTCGGCGCTGGTGTTGGCCGGCAACTCGACGGGGAAGGTCACGACGATGCGCGGATCGTCCGCCTGGGTGCGCTGCAGCAGCTGCTCGTAAATGCTCTCGGGCGTGTCGTGTTGCACCGGCAACGCGGTCTGCTGGTCAAACAGGTGGCCGGCGCGTGCCACCAGCAGCTTCAGGTGGTCGTTGAGCTCGGTCATCGTGCCCACCGTCGATCGCGAGCTGCGCACCGGGTTGGTCTGGTCAATCGCGATGGCGGGCGGCACCCCCTCGACCTTGTCGACCGCAGGCTTGTCCATGCGGTCGAGAAACTGGCGCGCATAGGCGCTGAAGGTCTCGACATAGCGGCGCTGCCCTTCGGCATAGAGCGTGTCAAACACCAGGCTGGACTTGCCCGAGCCGCTGGGCCCGGTCACCACCGTCAACTCCCCCGTGCGGATATCCAGATCCAGATTCTTGAGGTTGTGCTGACGCGCACCACGGATGCGAATGTTTTCCTGAGACATACCGATGAGCTATCCAGTAATTCGTTGGCGCAGTCCAGCAACCGGATAAGCAAGGCCCCGGCTCAGTAGCAGGGAAGCCCGGACTTGGAAGGCTGACACGACTGCGTGGGGGCAAATGATCGTGAACAACCATTCTAGGGAGTTCATTCATCGGCTGAATCAGCTCGCGGCAAAGCCCTGCAAACCACTGTACAAATTTACAGATATTAGCAAGTCAACGATGTATCCGGACCACAGGCCCTGCCCCCACGAAAAAGCCCGCATCCTGTCGAATGCGGGCCTGGCAGCAGAAGGCGCGCGGGGCGCCTGAGGGTGCCCCCTCAGAAGTGGTGGCGTATGCCCAGCGCAAAGGTGCTGAAGTCGGCACCGTCGGTGCCGGTGGCATACCGGGCGTTGGCCTTGTTGTCCACCCTGGTGTAGCCGGCATACACCTTGGTGCGCAGGCTCAGGTGGTAGTTGTAGCCCAGGATCAGTTGGCGCGCGCTGCTGCTTCCCACCCCGCTCCAGTTGCCCGCCCAACCAAACCCGGCAATCAAATCCGATAAACCCAGGCTGTACAACGCAGTGACGCGGCCCGCATTGCGCTTGCCGCGCAGGTCTTCATTGGTGCGCTGGTAGTAGGCCCCTATTCGGAAGGCATCAAAGGTGTACTGGGCATGCAGGCCCAACGTGGTGCTGTCGTGGACCTTGGTGACGCCTGTGGCCAGCGACAGCGGCCCTTGGGACCACTTGGCCGTGAGGTCGTAGCCGTTCTTGTTGCCGCTGTTTTCTCCGTTTTCATGGAATGCGCTCGCGCCCTCCACCGTCAGGCCGCCCCACAACACGGGCGTGCGATAGGCCACCTTGTTGGCATCCGGCATCGGGTAGTAGTAGAGCGCATCAGACAGCGAACCCAAGTCATGGTTGGGCTGGCCCATCACCCCTTGGGCAGCCATGGCAATATAGGATTCGGAAGGCATCGAGCCCAGGCGCAGGCTGCCAAAATGCCCCGACAGGTTCACTTCACTCTGGCGCCTGAAGTCGATGCCCGTGCCTCCACGGCCGCTCCCATCGTCCGAGTTGAAATCGGCCTCCAGCACGAAGCCTGCTCTCAGCCCGCCACCCAGGTCTTCGGTACCGCGAAAGCCGATGCTCGAGCGGTTGTTGAACAGCCCGGTGGTCGTTACATCTCCTGTTTTTTGCCGTTCCAGCGTGGTATTGATGCGGCCAAAAATCTCCACACTGCTTTGCGCCATTGCCCCAGACGAGCCGGCAGCGGCCAGGCCGGCCAAGGTCATACGGTTAATCAGTACACGCATGTTGTCTCCTCACGGAAAGTCTTTGAAATCGCCAGACAGGACCGCCGATTTCTGCATGAAGACCGGTCTGGCTATTTATATTTAATACCCAAACATGGTTTTTAATAGTTATTTTCTATTTTAAAAAGTGCAGTTTGGTTAATGCAGGCAAGACCGTTTGGATAAACGTGGGAGGTAGGCAGAATCAGGCTAAACCCATTGATGCCGAAAAATAAAAAACCCGCGTTCTTGCGAATGCGGGTCAGTGCGCAACAGCGCGCGACAGGTAACACCTTCATCGAGAAGCCATTACCGCGATAAAAAAACCCGCACTCTTTCGAACGCGGGTCGTGAAGCGGAAGGCGCGCTGGGCGCCCGGCTTGCTTAGAAGTTGTGGCGGATACCTGCAGCGAAGGTGCTGAAGTCGGCGCCGGAGATGCCGGTGGCGTAGCTGGCATTGGCCTTGTTGTCGACCTTGGTGTAACCAGCGTACAGCTTGGAGCGCTTGCTCAGGTTGTAGTTATAGCCCAGGATCAGCTGGCGGGCGCCGCTGTTGCTGACGTCGTCCCACTTGCCAGCCCAGCCGAAGCCAGCGACAAATTCGGACGCGCCCACGGTGTACATACCGGTCACGCGGGCCGCGTTGCGCTTGCCGCGCAGCTCTTCGTCAGAGCGTTGGTAGTAAGCACCCAGTTGGAAGGCATTGATGGTGTAGTGCGCGCGCAGGCCCAGTTGCTTGTCGCCACCGACCTTGCTGAAACCTGCACCCAGCGCCAGAGGGCCGCTTTCCCAGTTGGCAGCCAGGTCGTAACCATGCTTGTCATTGGTGCCAGCGGCCTTTTCGTGGAACGATGCAGCGCCTTCGATGGTCAGGCCGCCCAGGAACACGGGGGTGCGGTAGGCGATCTTGTTGGAGTCACGCATCACGTAGGTGTACAGCGCATCCGACAGCGAACCGGTGTCGTGGTTGGGCTGGTCCAGCACGCCGTAGTCGGCCACCGCATAGTAGGACTCGGAGGTGAAGGTGCCCAGACGCAGCATACCGAAGTTGCCAGCCAGGTTCACTTCGCTCTGGCGGCGGAAGGTCAGACCACCTGCGGAGCCGGTGCCCGAGCCGTCGTCCGAGTTGAAACCCGATTCCAGCACGAAGCCAGCCTTCAGACCGCCACCCAGGTCTTCCGTGCCACGGAAGCCGATACGCGATGCGTTGTTGAACAGGCCGGTGGTGGAGACATCGCCCACCTTCTGGCGCTCCACCGAGGTATTCACACGGCCATAAACCTGCACGCTGCTTTGAGCCAGTGCAGCGGTAGAGCCAGCAACGGCCAAGGTGGCAATCATCAAACGATTCAGTGAGCGCATAGTGTCCTCGGGGATGTAGTCATTAAAAATGGTTGGACGGTGCTGATAGCGTTTGCACAGAGCAGTATTCGGCCCGTCACATATTGTTAATTCTAGGCGGCAGACCCCATTTATCGTGCTTTCCATCGCGCAGATTTTGAGAGAGTGACGCATCGCTACCACACTTTGATGACACACCCTGGTATTAACCATGAGAGCCGGAAAGGGGCAAAAAAAACAGCACCCGGAGGTGCTGTGGGGAGGTGAAGGCCTCGGGTATCACGCAGTGCAGATAACCGGGGCCTGCTCGCAGTTGCGCGGGTCAATCGTCGGCGTAAATATCGACATCCTTGGTTTCGCGAACGAACAAGGTACCGATCACGAAGGTGATGCCGGCGATGATGATCGGGTACCACAGACCGTTGTACATGTTGCCGGTCTGGGCCACGATCGCGAAGGCCGTCGTGGGCAGCAAACCACCGAACCAGCCATTGCCGATGTGATAGGGCAGCGACATCGAGGTGTAGCGGATGCGGGTGGGGAACATTTCCACCAGCATCGCGGCAATCGGCCCGTACACCATGGTCACCAGCAGCACCAGGTAGGTCAGCAGTACCACCGTCAAGAGCTTGTTCATCTTGGAGGGATCGGCCTTGGTGGGGTAGCCATCCTTGGCCAGCGTTTCCGCCACAGCCTTCTTGAACGCGCCATCCTTGGCCTTCAGATCGTCGCCGCTCAGGCCCACCGCTGCATAGCTGGGGATGGTGTCGTTGCCGATCTTGATGACCGCCGTTGTGCCCGCTGGTGCTGCCTCGGTTTCATAGCTCACCGAATTGGCCGCCAGCAGTTGCTTGGCCACGTCGCAGGAGCTGGTGAACTTGGACGTCCCCGTCGGGTTGAACTGGAACGAGCACTCGGCCGGGTTGGCCACCACCACCACCTTGTTCCTCGCTTGCGCTGCTGCCAGATCGGGGTTGGCCGCTTCGGTCAGCATCTTGAACACGGGGAAGTAGGTCAGCACGGCCAGCAGGCAGCCCGCCATGATGATGGGCTTGCGGCCGATCTTGTCGGACAGCGAGCCAAAGATCACGAAGAAGGGCGTTGCAATCAGCAGGGCCACGGCGATCATCAGGTTGGCGGTCACGGCGTCGACCTTGAGCTGCTGGGTCAGGAAGAACAGCGAATAGAACTGGCCGGTGTACCAGACCACGGCCTGACCAGCGGTCAAACCCACCAGTGCCAGGATCACGATCTTCAGGTTCTTCCACTGGCCGAACGATTCCTTCAGCGGCGCCTTGGAGGTCTTGCCTTCGGCCTTCATGCGCTGGAACGCAGGCGATTCGGACAGGGTCATGCGAATCCACACCGACACGCCCAGCAGAATGATCGACACCAGGAACGGAATGCGCCAGCCCCAGTCATTGAACGCAGGCTCGCCCATCGCGGTGCGCGTGCCCAGAATCACCAGCAGCGACAGGAACAGACCCAGGGTGGCCGTGGTCTGGATCCACGAGGTGTAGGCACCGCGCTTGCCGTTGGGGGCATGCTCGGCCACATACGTCGCGGCACCACCGTATTCACCGCCCAGCGCCAGACCCTGCAGCATGCGCAACACGATCAGGATGATGGGCGCTGCCACGCCAATGCTGGCGTAGTTGGGCAGGATGCCGACGATGAAGGTGGAGGCGCCCATCAGCAAGATGGTGACCAGGAAGGTGTACTTGCGCCCGATCATGTCGCCCAGGCGGCCGAACACCAGCGCGCCGAAGGGGCGCACGATGAAGCCGGCAGCAAAGGCCAGCAACGCAAAGATGAAGGCGGAGGTGGGGTCCAGTCCGGAGAAGAACTGCTTGGCGATGATGGCCGCCAGCGAGCCGTAGAGATAGAAGTCGTACCACTCAAAAACGGTGCCGAGTGACGAGGCAAAGATGACCTTGCGCTCCTCCTTGGTCATCGGCCGTGCTGCTGCACTGGTTGCCATGCTGTTGTCTCCTTGTAGTGTTGCCGCACTTTTGTTTGGCGGACACTGCATTCTTCAAGCATGCGCTGACCCAAGTCTGACGGTTTTCCAACACTAGCTTGCAAGCTGCTGACAATTCGCTGACAAAATCCAGCGCAACCCGCAGAAAAGGTTTTGCTATGTGGAAAATCGCTGCACTGCAGCAGCAACCAAGGGAAAGTCCCAGGGCTGGCAAATCCACGGGAAAAGGTGTTTTCAGCGACTCAGAAGCCGGACATCAGCGTTTGGCCAATCCGGAAGGACGGTCGGCCGACGCATCCCACTGGCCATCGGCAAACCAGGCATCGCCGTTCAGGTAGGCACTCAGCATTGGCAAGCCATCGAAACCCCAGAACAGCTTGCCATCCAGCACCATGCTGGGCACGCCAAACACGCCGGCGGCCACTGCGGCGTCGGTATTGCTGCGCAAGGCCTGCTTGGCCTCCTGCTCGGCCGCATCGCCACCGCGCAGCTGCTCGGCAAGTGTCTGCTCCAGCGCCTGCAGGCGCTGCGCATCCAGCGCATCGGCCCCTCCCAGCCAGACATGGCGGAAGATGGCGTCGGCCGTGAAGCGGTTGATACAGCCGCCCTGCGCTGTGCGCAGCGCCAGGCGCAGCAACGGCAACGGGTTGAAAGGATGCTGGGCGGGCATCTGCAGACCGCAGCCCTGCCGGTGGCCCAGCCAGCTGGCGTGGCGGTAGGTCCATTCGCGCTTGCCGGCGATGCCGGCCGGCCCGGGATTGGCATGCTGCTGCAGCAACGCACCCAGCAGCACAGGCCGATAGCGCACATGCACGCTATGGCCTTGCAAGGCCTGGGGCAGCGCATCAAAGGCCAGCCAGGCATAGGGAGAGACAAAGTCCAGGTAGAAATCGATGGTTTTCATACCGGACCCCGGTCACACCGCCGGCACCAAGGGCCGGCCATTGCTGCCCAGGCCCGCACGGCCCAGTGCCTGCAGCCAGATCTGCTGGCGCTCGGCGGTATCGGCCTTGGACCAGGCGCGGATCTCGTCAATCGAACGGTAGCAGCCGATGCAGTGGCTGCGGTCCGCGTTCATCTTGCACAGCGACACACAGGGCGATGGCACCACATCGGCGTAACAGGCCGCAAAGGCACCGGTCACCCGGACCTGCTTGGTGCGCGCTGCCAGCGGCGCGGGCGAGGCCACGGGCAACGCCACCGGCTTGTCCGCTTGCTCTGTCATGCCGCCTCCTTGACCACATCGGCCACCGGCGCGCCGGTCAGCGCTTGCAGATCGGCTGGCGCCAGCGCAAACACGCCATTCGGGTGGCCTGCTGCAGCCCAAATCTGTTCAAAGCGGAACAGCTCGCGGTCAATCAGGGTAATGGGCTTGCTCAGATGGCCCACCGGCGAGACACCGCCAATCGCAAAGCCGGTGCGGGCTTTGACAAAGTCCGCATCCGCACGGCCCACCGGGCCGACCAGCGCGGCCACCTTGGCCTCGTCCACGCGGCAATCGCCCGAGGTAATGACCAGCACGCAGGCGTCATCGCTCTTGCGGCGAAAAATAATGCTCTTCGCAATCTGGCCCAATGCAATGCCCAGCGCATCGGCAGCCTCCTGGGCTGTGCGCGCTGAGACCTCCAGCATCTGCGGCCCATGCGGATGGCCCTGGTCCTGCAGCACCCTGGCTACCCGCTGCACCCCTTCGGGCAGGCTCAGCAATTCCGCTCCACACATGGTTTGACTCCTGGTTAAGCCATGATTGTGCCGGCTTGCGCCCCCGGCTGCAGCGCCCCGGGCATTCGTGCCCCGGGCATTCGTGCCCCGGGCATTCGTGCCCCGGACATTCGCGTCCCGGACATTCGCGCCCCCGCCTCGGCCCTTCAGCCCGCGCGCTTGTTCATCAGTGCCACGGCCACGCGAGAGTTGGGCTTGCGCTGCAGGAAGTCACTGATGTAGATGCCTGCATCGACCAGCTTGTCCAGATCGATGCCGGTCTCGATGCCCATGCCCTGCAGCATGTAGACCAGGTCCTCGGTGGCGACATTGCCGGTTGCGCCCTTGGCATAGGGGCAGCCGCCCAGGCCGGCGATGGAAGACTGGAAGTTCCAGATGCCCAGCTCCAGCGAGGCCAAGGTGTTGGGCAGCGCCTGGCCATAGGTGTCGTGGAAATGCCCGCTGACATGGTCAACATCGAAATACTGCAACGTGGCCTCCAGCGCCTTTTGCACCTTGATCGGCGTGCCCACGCCAATGGTGTCGGCCACATCCACGCGCTCCACGCCAATGCCCTTCATCAGCTCGGCCAGGTAGGCCACGCGCGAAGGCGCAATCTCCCCTTCATAGGGGCAGCCGACGGTGCAGCTCATCGCACCACGCACGGCAATGCCGGCAGCCTTGGCCGCGTCCACCACGGGGGCAAAGCGCTCGATGCTCTCCGCAATCGAGCAGTTGATGTTGCGCTGGCTGAAGGCCTCGCTGGCCGCGCCAAAGACCACGATCTCATCGGGCTGGGAGGCCACGGCCGCTTCATAGCCCTTCAGATTCGGGGTCAGCACCGAATAGCGCACACCGGCCTTGCGCGCCAGCCCCGCCATCACCTCGGCGTTATCGCCCATCTGAGGCACCCACTTGGGACTGACAAAGCTGGTCACCTCGATCTCGGTCAGGCCTGCCTCCTGCAGCCGGTGGGTCAGCTCGATCTTCACGGCGGCCGGCACTGGCGATTTCTCGTTCTGCAGGCCGTCACGGGGGCCGACATCAATCAATTGGACACGTTGGGGGTAGCGGGCCATGGGGCGTCTCCTGGAGTATTTCTCAAAAACGGGGGGCGGAATCAGTATCCGCGATCGGCATAGACCATGCCGCCAGGCTTCTCTCCGGCGGCAAAGGCCTGGAGCTTGTGCAGGATCTGCTGCAAGGTCTCTTCGGGCAAGGTGCGGGCGGAGCTGTGGGGGGTGATGCGGATCCGCGGATGCTGCCAGAACGGGTGGCCGGCGGGCAGCGGCTCGCTGCGGAACACATCCAGTGTGGCGCCAGCGACCTGGCCGCTGTCCAGCGCCGCCAGCAGGTCGGTATCGACCAGGTGCGCGCCGCGCGCCACATTGATCACATAGGCGCCCGGCTGCAGCTGCGCCAGCAGGCTGGCGTCGATGATGTTCTCGGTCTGCGGGGTCAGCGGCAGCAGGTTGACGAGGATGCGTGTGGCACGCAGAAAGGCCGGCAGCTGGGCACTGCCTGCATAGCAGTCCACACCAGCGATCTGCTTGGGCGAGCGGCTCCAGCCGCGCACCGGAAAATCAAACTGCGCCACCGCCTGGGCCACGCGCTCGCCCAGCACACCCAGGCCCATCACGCCGACGGGAAAATCGCTGCGCAAGCGCAAGGGCTGCTGTGCCCAGACGCCGGCGCTTTGCTGGGCGCGGTACGGCGCCAGGTCGCGGAAATGGTCGATGACCGCATGGCAGACATACTCGGCCATCTGCACGGCCATGCCGGCATCTTCGAGCCGCAGCACCGGCACGCCAGGCGGCAGCCGGCGCGCGAACAGCGCATCGACGCCGGCACCCATGTTGAAAATGGCCTTGAGGCCCGCGCCTTGCTCGTCCAACAGCTGCTGCGGCGGCTTCCAGACCAGCGCGTAGTCGGCCTGGGCCATGCCCGGGGTCCAGCCGCTGGCATCCGCCTGGGGCAGGTGCAGCCGAATCGCGTCCAGCCAGGGCTGGAGCGCATCGCTGTCGGTGTAGACGAGAATTTTCATGGCCGGCATTTCAGCACAGAAAGCAGCGCAGCGCCGTCACAGACAGCGCAGAGGCGCATACGTCAGGACGCAGCGACCTGCAGCTTGAGCAGCTCGGCGCCTTCGGTCACCTGGTCGCCGGGTGCAAACAGCAGCTCCAGCACCTCGCCATCGGCTGGGGCGGCAATCGTGTGCTCCATCTTCATGGCCTCCATCACCGCCAGCGGCTGGCCCTTGCTGACCTTGTCACCGGCCTTGACCGCAAACGACACCACCTTGCCCGGCATCGGCGCCGTCAGGCGCCCGCCTTCGCTGCCAGCGTCGCCGGCATGGGCCAGCGCATCGATGGCGGTGATCTCGGCCGCGCCACGTGGGGCAAATACATGCACCACCTCACCCTGCTGCCAGGTCTGCACCTGGTCGCGCTGGCCGTTGAACTGCAGCTCCACCAGCTCGCCGTTGGGGCTGAACTGCAGCGGCCCGGTGGCATCGCCCACCGTCAGCACCAAGCCACCGGCCTCGTAGCGCAGCGCCGCCTGCAGCTTGTCGCCGCCAAACTCAAAGTCAAAACGGCGTTCGGTCACGCCATGCGATTGCCAGCCGTCGCGGCGGCTGAAGGGGTCGTTGCTCTCGGTAGCGCGCTCCTGCAGCAGCTCGGCCACCACGGCAGCGGCCGCAGCGGTATCCAGGCCCAGGCCGCGCTGCTTGAAGAGCAGCGCCTCTTCGCGCTGGATCAGTGCCGTATCGAGCTTGGCCTGGCCAAACGAGGGCGTGGCCAGGATATGGCGCAGAAACTGCACATTGGTCTGCAGGCCGACGATGCGCACGGCCGCCAGCGCCGCATCCAGCCGTGCCAGCGCCTGGGCGCGGTCTGCGCCATGGACGATGAGCTTGGCGATCATGCTGTCGTAGAACGGGCTGATGGCATCGCCTTCGCGCACGCCATCGTCAATGCGCACATCGCTGATCGCAAAACTGCTGCAGTCGGGCTTGCGGTAGACATGCAAGGTGCCGGTGGCGGGCAGGAAGTTGTTGTCCGGGTTCTCGGCGCAGATACGCGCCTCGATCGCGTGGCCGCTGATCTTCAGCTCGGCCTGCTGCTTGGGCAACGGCTGGCCGTTGGCCACCAGCAGCTGCCACTGCACCAGGTCCTCGCCGGTGATGGCCTCGGTCACCGGGTGCTCGACCTGCAGGCGCGTGTTCATTTCCATGAAGTAGAACTTCATCGCCTCGGGCTGGTCGTAGCCGCCGGGCTGCTCGACGATGAATTCCACCGTGCCCGCACCCACATAGCCCACGGCCTTGGCCGCTGCCACCGCCGCCTCGCCCATCTGCTGGCGCAGTGCGGCCGTCATGCCGGGCGCTGGTGCCTCTTCCAGCACTTTCTGGTGGCGGCGCTGTACTGAGCAGTCGCGCTCGAACAGGTAGACGCAGTTGCCTTGCGTATCGCCAAACACCTGGATCTCGATATGGCGCGGGCGCAGCACGTATTTCTCGATCAGCACCGCATCATTGCTGAAGCTGTTGATGGCTTCGCGCTTGCAGGATTCCAGCGCGGCGGCAAAGTCTTCGCTCTTCTCCACCAGACGCATGCCCTTGCCACCGCCGCCGGCGCTGGCCTTGATCAGCACCGGGTAGCCGATGCGGTCGGCCTCCGCGTGCAGCAGGGCCGGGTCTTGCCCTGCGCCGTGGTAGCCCGGCACCAGGGGTACGCCGGCCTTTTCCATCAGCTGCTTGGATTCGGCCTTCAGGCCCATTGCCCGGATGGCGCTGGCAGGCGGGCCGATGAAGACCAGGCCCGCAGCGGCGCAAGCGGCGGCAAAGTCCTCGTTCTCGCTCAGAAAGCCGTAGCCGGGGTGGATGGCCTGGGCGCCGGTGGCCTGGGCGGCCTCGATGATGCGTTCCCAGCGCAGGTAGCTGTCCTTGGGGGCGCTGCCACCGATGTGCACGGACTCGTCGCAGGCGGCCACATGCTTGGCATGGGCGTCGGCATCAGAGTACACGGCCACGGTCTTGACGCCCATGCGGCGGGCGGTAGCGGCGACGCGGCAGGCAATCTCACCACGGTTGGCGATCAAAATTTTCGAGAACATACAACAATCTCCTCAGTCTTCTTCCCTGTCCCCGGCCCGCCTTCGCAAGCCCTGGGTCAATATCGTTGGTGATCCGCGCCGGTGGCAGCCAGGGCCACCGGCTCTTCATGGCCCAGCCACCGGCGAATCCGGCGCACCACAGCCCGCAAAAACTTCCACAGCGCCCAGGTCATCACCCACATCAGCACCAGCACCACGGCCAGCGCCACCGCAAACACCAGCGGGTGGTTGATAGCCAGCCACACTGCGCCGACCGACACCCCGTCTTCCAGCAGGCTCGCCCCCCAATTGGAGAACGGCTCCGGGCTGGTGTTGATCGCCGCGCGCGTCGTGGTCTTGGCCACCTGGCTGCTCAGCGCCAGGGTGCCGCCCATCAAGGCGGCCGCCGTGGCCATCGTTGCGTTGTCGGTACCAAACACGCTGGCGGCCAAGGCCGCGCCAGCGGGCACACGCACGACGCTCTGCACCACATCCCAGACCGAATCTACGCCGGGGATCTTGTCGGCAAAGAACTCGACAAACAGCAGCGCGCCACTGATGACCAGGATCACCGGCTGCTGCAGCACCGTCAGCCCGCCGGGCAGGTGCAGCACGCCCGTCGCGCCCAGCGTGCCCGTCACAAACACCACCGCGTAGAGCCGAAAGCCGCTGGCCCAGCCCAGCGCGGCCGCCAGTGCCATCAGCTGGCCCCAGTCCCACTGCGCCATGGCCTGGCCCATCTGGCCGGCCACCTGGCCGACCTGGTCGGCCGCCTGCCCCACCGTTTGGGCGGTGTCCTTGTCCAGATGCAGGCCCATGCCGTGCAGCCAGTTGACGATGGTGTTCCAGGTATCCATGGTGGGGGCTCCTCAGTGCCAGTCAGCAAACGCGCTGTTTATAGCGCCAACGCCTGCTTGCTGTCTGCCATCCAAGGCCGCGTTATGCGTACTTCAGCCTCCCAGCCAGCTGGGTTTGCGTTTGTTCAAGAATGCCTGCACGCCTTCCTTGCCTTCGGCGCTGGCGCGGATATCGGCAATGCCGGCCACCGTCTCGGCGATCAGCGCCTCGTCCACCTCGCGGCCGGCCACATCGAGCACCAGCTTTTTGCAGGCCTGCACCGCTGCCGGGCTGGCGCTCAGCAGGTGCTTGAGCAGGCCGTCCACGGCGCTGTCCAGCGCCTCGGCCTCCACCACCTGGTGCACGAAGCCGGTGCGCAGTGCTTCAGCGGCGTCAAAGCGCTCGCCGGTCAGAAAGTAGCGGTGCGCCGCACGCGGGCCCATCGCGCGGATCACATAGGGGCTGATCGTGGCCGGGATCAGACCGATCTTCACCTCGCTGAGGCAAAAACCGGCATGGCTGGCCGCCACCGCCATGTCGCAGCAAGCGACCAGACCCATGCCGCCGGCGTAGACATCGCCCTGCACCCGCGCAATCGTCGGCTTGGGGCAGGTGTAGATCACGCGCAGCATCTCGGCGAGCTTGCCGGCATCGACCAGGTTCTCCTCACGGGTGTAGTCGGCCATCGCGCGCATCCAGTTCAGGTTGGCGCCGGCGCAAAAGGCCGGGCCCTCGGCGGCCAGCACCACGGCGCGGACCTGGGCCTGCGCACCCACCCAGCTGAAGGCGCGGGTGATGTCGGCAATCACCTCATCGCTGAAGGCATTGCGCACGTCGGGCTGGGTCAGCGTGATGGTGGCCACCGGTCCAGCGGCTTCAACGGTCAGAAATGTGCTTTTCATGGTGTCCTCTCTGTCTCAGGGCCTTACATGCGGAAGACGCCGAACTTGGTGTCTTCGATCGGTGCATTGCGGGTGGCGGCCAGGCCCAGCGCCAGCACGCGGCGGGTGTCTGCCGGGTCAATAACGCCGTCATCCCACAGGCGTGCCGAGGCGTAGTAGGGGTGGCCCTGGTCCTCGTACTGCTGGCGGATGGGTGCCTTGAAGGCCTCTTCCTCCTCCGCCGTCCAGGCGCCGCCCCGGCCCTCGATGCCATCGCGCTTGACCGTGGCCAGCACGCTGGCCGCCTGCTCGCCGCCCATCACGCTGATGCGTGCGTTCGGCCACATCCACAGGAAGCGTGGGCTGTAGGCTCGGCCGCACATGCCGTAGTTGCCGGCGCCAAAGCTGCCGCCGATGATGATCGTGAACTTGGGCACGCTGGCCGTGGCCACCGCCGTCACCAGCTTGGCGCCATGGCGGGCAATGCCCTCGTTCTCGTACTTGCGGCCCACCATGAAGCCGGTGATGTTCTGCAGGAAGACCAGCGGAATCTTGCGCTGGCAGCACAGCTCGATGAAGTGCGCGCCCTTGACGGCCGATTCGCTGAACAGAATGCCGTTGTTGGCGATGATGCCGACCTCCATGCCCTCGACCCGGGCAAAGCCGCAGACCAGGGTGGCGCCAAAGCGGGCCTTGAACTCGTCGAAATCGCTGCCATCGACAATGCGGGCGATGATTTCGCGCACATCGAAAGGCTTGCGCGTATCGACGGGAATCACGCCATACAGCTCATCGGCCGGGTAGGCCGGTGCCTGCGGCGCCTTGTCCGCGGCATGGGGCTGCTTGGCCTTGTTCAGATGGCTCACGGCCTTGCGGGCCAGCGCCAGCGCATGGGTGTCGTTGTCGGCCAGGTGGTCGGCCACACCCGACAGGCGGGTGTGCACATCCCCGCCGCCCAGGTCTTCGGCGCTCACCACCTCGCCGGTCGCAGCCTTCACCAGCGGTGGGCCACCGAGGAAAATCGTGCCCTGGTTCTTCACGATGATGGACTCATCGCTCATCGCCGGCACATAGGCGCCGCCGGCGGTGCAGGAGCCCATGACCACGGCGATCTGCGCAATGCCCTGGGCCGACATATTGGCCTGGTTGTAGAAGATGCGGCCAAAGTGCTCACGGTCAGGGAAGACCTCGTCCTGGTTGGGCAGGTTGGCGCCGCCCGAATCGACCAGGTAAATGCAGGGCAGGCGGTTTTGCGCCGCCACTTCCTGCGCGCGCAAATGTTTTTTAACCGTCATCGGGTAGTAGGTGCCGCCTTTGACCGTGGCATCATTGCACACGATCATGCAGTCCACCCCGCTGACCCGGCCCACGCCGGCAATCAGGCCCGCGCCGGGCGCATCGTTGTTGTACATGTTCAGTGCAGCCAGCGGTGCCAGCTCCAAAAAGGGCGTGCCGGGGTCCAGCAGCATCTGCACGCGGTCACGCGGCAGCAGCTTGCCCCGGCCCAGGTGCTTGGCCCGTGCGGCTTCACCACCGCCTTGCGCCACCTTGGCAGACTGGGCCCGCAGGTCCTCCACAATGCTGCGCATGGCTTGCGCATTGGTCTGAAAATCTGCCGACCGGGCATTCAGCTGGGTTGCGAGTTTGCTCATGCTTGTCCTCTTCAATGTTCTAGCGTTCCGTTCAGAAACGCGTTTTCTTTAAAAATAGTCTGCTGCCAAACGAATCCGCACCATGCACACCGTCGAAACCGTCCTGCTCGTCCTGATGATCGGTGCCGTCACCGGCATCATTGCGCGCTACATCCGGGCCATACCGCTGCCGCTGATCCAGATCATGCTGGGCGCTGCGCTGTCCTGGCCGCAACAAGGCCTGCATATCGATTTCGATCCCGGCCTGTTCATGCTGCTGTTCATTCCGCCGCTGCTGTTTGCCGACGGCTGGCGCATTCCCAAGCGCGAGTTCTTTGCGCTGTACCGCCCTATTTTGCGGCTGGCCTTTGGCCTGGTGCTGTTTACCGTGATTGGCCTGGGCTACCTGATCCACTGGATGATTCCGGAGATCCCGCTGACCGTGGCCTTTGCGCTGGCCGCCGTGATATCGCCCACCGATGCGGTAGCCGTCTCGGCCATCACGCGCAACCTGGGCATGCCGGCCCACACCATGCATGTGCTCGAAGGCGAGTCGCTGCTCAATGATGCCTCGGGCCTGGTGGCGCTGAAATTCGCCATCGCCGCCACGTTGACCGGCGTGTTCTCCTGGACCCAGGTCACGCAGGAATTTCTGTGGATCGCGCTGGGCGGCCTGGGCGTGGGTGCGGCGGTGGGCTGGGGCTTCAGCTACCTGCGCGATACCGTCACCCGCCGCCTGGGCGATGTGGCGGCCACCCAGATGGTGCTGCTGCTGGTGCTGCTGCCGTTTGCGGCCTACCTGCTGGGTGAAAAGATTGGCGTCTCCGGCATTCTGGCGGCCGTGGCCGCTGGCGTGGCCACCAATTTTGGCGACCTGAACCGGGCCGACTACATCTCCGAGCGCATGCAGACCGCCGGTACCTGGGCGATGGTCGAATCGGCGTTCAACGGCGCGATCTTCCTGCTGCTGGGCTTGCAGCTGCCGTCGATTATTGGCGTGACCTTGCGCGATGCCGGCCATGACTGGTGGATTCTGGTGGGCTATGTGGCCATCATCTCGATCGCGCTGCTGGCGCTGCGCTGGATCTGGCTGATGCTGGGCGTCAGCCGCAGCCTGCACAAGGCCCACCAGGCCGGCAAGCTGATCAAGAAACCCGATCTCTGGCTGAACCTGGCCACCACCTTGGCGGGCATTCGCGGAGCGGTCACGCTGGCCGGTGCGCTGTCCGTGCCGCTGCTGCTGAACAACGGCCAGCCGTTTCCGGCAAGGGACATGCTGATCTTTCTGGCCACCGGCACGATCTTGTTCACCCTGGTGATCGGCAGCATCGGCCTGCCGCTGGTGCTGCGCCGCGTGCAGGCGACGAGCGAGCCCGAATCGGTGCGCGAAGAGCGCCAGGCGCGCATTGCAGCCTGCCGCGCAGCGATCAACAGCCTGGCGATGAGTGACGACGATGCCGCCCAGCAACCCACCGAATGGCAGGCCCAGCAGCATGAAATCGAAGGCCGGATTGCGCGTGAGTACCGCAACCGTATCGACCTGCTCGACGAAGAGCGCACGCCCGAATCGGCCGAGGTGCAGGACCTGGCCACGCCCGACGCCGTGCAGGAGCGGCGCCTGCGCTATGTGGCCGAGCTGGAGATGCGGCTCAACTGCATCAAGGTCGAGCGCCACACCATCTACGCAGAGCGGCACAACAACCGCATCAACGACGAATCGCTGCGCAGCCTGGTCCAGGAGCTGGACCTGAGCGAGATCACCTTGCGCAAGCGCCTGGAAGTGGCCCGCCGCGCCGCCGCCAAGCAGGCTGCCAAGCTGGAAGGGCATTGATCGTTCAAACGGGTGCTGCATGGCGGCGCTCTGCCGGTCTCAGGCGGTCTTGCTCACATCCAGCTTCAGCGATTCGATCATCGCCTCGCGGATCTTGAACTTCTGGATCTTGCCGGTCACCGTCATCGGGAAGGCCTCGACAAACTCGATATAGCGCGGCACCTTGTAATGGGCCACCCGGCCCTTGCAGTAACTGCGCAGCGCCTCGGCATCCAGGCTTTGGCCGGCCTTGACGATGACCCAGGCGCAAAGCTCCTCGCCAAAGCGGCTGTCGGGCACGCCCACCACCTGCACATCCTGCACCTGCGGGTGGGTGTAGAGGAACTCCTCGATCTCGCGCGGGTAGATGTTCTCGCCGCCCCGGATCACCATGTCCTTGATGCGGCCGACGATGTTCACATAGCCTTCCGCATCCATCGTGGCCAGGTCGCCGGTGTGCATCCAGCCATCGCCATCGATGGCCTCGCGCGTCTTGGCCTCGTCGCCCCAGTAGCCATGCATGACCGAGTAGCCGCGTGTGCAGAGCTCACCCGATTGGCCGGGGGCCACGGTTTCGCCGGTCTCGGGGCTGACGATCTTGACCTCCAGGTGCGGATGCACCTTGCCGACGGTGGACACGCGCTTGTCCAGCGGCGTATCGGTCGAGCTTTGGCAGCTGACCGGGCTGGTCTCGGTCATGCCGTAGGCGATGGTGATCTCGGACAGATGCATCTGGCTGACGACGCGCTTCATCACCTCGATCGGGCAGGGGGAGCCAGCCATGATGCCGGTGCGCAGGCTCGACAGGTCGAACTCGGCAAAACGCGGGTGGTCCAGCTCGGCGATGAACATCGTGGGCACGCCATGCAGGCCGGTGCAGCGCTCGGCCTGCACGGTCTCCAGCACGGTCAGCGCATCAAAGCCATCATTGGGGTAGACCATGGCCGCGCCATGCGTCATGCAAGCCATATTGCCCAGCACCATGCCAAAGCAGTGGTAGAGCGGCACGGGGATGCAGAGCCGGTCTTCCTCGGTCAGGCGCATCGCCTCGCCAATGAAATAGCCGTTGTTGACGATATTGCGGTGGGTCAGGGTGGCGCCCTTGGGAAAGCCGGTGGTGCCACTGGTGAACTGGATATTGATCGGGTCGTAAGGCGTCAAGGTGGCGCCGATCTGCGCGACCTGCGGGTCGGCTGCCTCACCGCTGGCGATAAAGCGCGAGAAGCGCTGCATGCCCGGCTGCTCCTGGCCCTGGCCTGCGACATCGATCCAGACCACCAGACGCAGATCGGGCAGCGCCGCGATCTGCAGTGCGGCGCTGCCTTGGGTTTCCAACTCCGGCGCCAGCGCGCGCACCATGCCCAGGTAGTCGCTGGTCTTGAAGCGCTCCATCACGAACAGCGCCTTGCACTGCACCTTGTTCAGCGCATAGGCCAGCTCGGAGGTGCGGTAGGCCGGGTTGATGTTGACGAGGATGATGCCCACATGGGCGGTGGCCAGCTGCAGCAGCACCCATTCCACATTGTTGTGCGACCAGATGCCGACCCGGTCGCCTTTGGCGATGCCGGCACGCAGCAAGGCACTGGCCAGTTGCTGCGATTGCGCCAGCAGCTGCTGGTAGCTCAGGCGCAGGCCTTGGTGGCGGCTGATGAGCGCATCACGCGCGCCAAAACGGGCCGCCGTCTCGCTCAGTTGCTGGCCGATGGTCTTGTTCAGCAGGCGCGGCTCGCTGGCGCCCCGTGCATAGCTGCTGGTCAATCTGGTCTCGCTCATGGTGTCTCCTGTCCGCCGCCCAACCAGCCGGGTCGGCGGCCTTTTTCCTTGTCTTTCAGCATACGCGAGCGTGCCGCGCAAATGATGGCAGGATGGTTGCAAATGTCGCCAGTACAATGGCCCTGCTTGGCGCTATTTAAACCCCACCCTCCATGCCCAAACCCCTGCCCTCTTCTGCCGTCGTGCACCACCCCGCAGTCACGCCCATGGCCTTTGTCCGGGCGATCGCCCGTGCCTACCAGCACCGGGGGCTGAGTGCGGATCGTGCGCTGCAATTGGCGCAAATCGATCCCTTGGCGGTCGAAAAAGACGGCCCTGGCATCACCGCCTTGCAGTTCGAAACCCTCTCCGACGCCGCCATGCAGGAGCTGGACGACGAGGCCCTGGGCTGGTTCAGCCGCCGCCTGCCCTGGGGCAGCTATGGCATGCTGGCCCGCGCCTCGCTCACCAGCCCCAACCTGGGGGTGGCGCTCAAGCGCTGGTGCCGCCACCATGGCCTGCTCACCGATGACCTGGCGCTCAGCCTGCAGGTGCAGGGCGAGACGGCCACGGTCGAGATCATCGAACACACCGGCCTGGGCGAGCTGCGCGAGTTCTGCCTGGTCTCCATGCTGCGCAATATGCATGGGCTGTCGAGCTGGTTTGTCGATTCGTCGCTGCCGCTGTTCAAGGTGAGTTTTCCGTTCGACGCACCCGCCCATGCCGATGTGTATGCGCTGCTCTTCCCTGGCGATGTGCAGTTTGGCGCACCGGTCACCCGCATGCAGTTTGATGCGCGCTACCTGGCCTTGCCGATTGCCCGCGACGAAGCGGCGTTGCAGCGCATGCTGCAGCGCGCGCTGCCGCTCACCGTGCGTCCCTACCGCCGCGACCGGTTGATGGTGCAGCGCGTGCGCCAGTTGCTGGCCGCCGACCCCTCGGCGATGCACAGCGCCGACAGCCTCTCGGCCAAGCTGCATCTGTCGCTGCGCACCCTGCACCGCCAGCTCAAGGACGAGGGCGCATCGCTGCAGGCCCTGAAGGACGAGGTGCGGCGCGAACGCTCGCTGACCCTGCTCCACCGCAGCAACCGGCCGATCAAGCAGATCGCGCAGCTGGCCGGCTTCAGCAATGACAAGAGCTTTATCCGCGCCTTCCGCACCTGGATGGGCATGTCCCCGGCCGAGTACCGCAAGAGCACCCGGCCGCCGGCCTGAGGCTCCGCAGATGCGGGCCTGACACCGGCCCGATTTGCAACCTGGCTGACACCTGCAGGGCAGCCACTGGCGTCCATTCGTGCCAAGATGGCGGCACAACATCGGATGGAGACTTGCTGTGATCGAGCTGTACCACTGTGCGAGCGCGCGCTCGTTCCGCGCGCTATGGATGCTGGAAGAGCTGGGCCTGCCCTACCGGCTGCAGATGCTGCCCTTTCCGCCCCGCGCACTGGCCAAGCACTATCTGACGCTCAACCCGCTGGGCACCGTGCCGCTGCTGATCGACGGCGACACGCGCATGACCGAGTCCGCCGCCATCTGCCAGTACCTGGCCAGCCGCGACCCCGCCCAGCGCCTGGACGTGCAGCCCAGCGACCCCGCCTATGGCAGCTACCTGAACTGGCTGCACATGTCCGATGCGACCTTGACCTTTCCGCAGACCCTGGTGCTGCGCTACCAGTTCTTTGAGCCCGCCGTGCGGCGCCAGCCCCAGGTGGCTGAAGACTACGAGCGCTGGTTCCTGGGGCGGCTGCGCGCGCTGGAGACCGCCGCCCAGGCGATGCCGGACAACCAGCCCTACCTCTGCGCAGGCCGCTTCACGGCCGCCGATGTGGCCGTGGGCTATGCGCTGATGCTGTCGGATTACCTGGGCATGTCGTCCCAATGGGGGCCGGCCACCCAGCACTACTGGATGCAGCTGCAACAGCGCGCCGCCTTCCTGCGCAGCCTGGAGGCCGAAAAGCAGGCCGCGCTGGACCAGCAGATCGACCCCATTCCGTCGCCGTTGATCCGGCCCTGACCTTGCCTGGAAGCCCTCGACATGATCGCCATCACCGACCAGACCACCATTGGCCAGGCACTGCAGGCCGCCATGGCGCGCTACCCCGACCACAGCCTGCTGGCAGTGCCGGCCAACCCCAAGCGCAGTTACCTGCCCGAGGGCTGCGAGTTCAGCTACACGCAGGCCGGCGCCCATATTGCGCGGCTGCAGGCGAGCTACCAGGCGGCCGGCTATGGCGTGGGCCACCGCGTGGGCTTGTTTCTGGAAAGCCGGCCCGAGCACCTCTGGCACAAGCTGGCGATGAACAGCCTGGGCATCTGCTGTGTGCCCATCAACCCCGACTACAAGCGCCGCGAGCTGAACTACCTGATCGACCATGCGCAGCTGGATCTGGTCGTCTGCCTGCCCGAGCGGCTGGAGGCGCTGCAGCAGTCCCTGCAGGACACGCGCAACCAGCCGGCGCTGGTCTGCACCGATCCGCAAGATGGCAGCGCCATCACACTGCCAGCAGCACGCTCGCAGCCGTCGGGCCGCTTGAGTGCCGATACGCCTGCAAGCATCCTCTACACCTCCGGCACCACCGGCCAGCCCAAGGGCTGCGTGCTGTCGCATGCCTATGAGCTGGCCGCTGGCAAGTGGTATGCATCCCACCCAGGCCATGTGTCGATCCAGGAAGGCCGCGAGCGCCTGTTCAACCCGCTGCCGCTGTTCCATGTCAACGCCTCCATCCTGTCGTTCTATTGCATGCTGCTGAGCGGTGGCTGCCAGATCCAGACCGACCGCTTTCAGCCCAGCCGCTGGTGGGAAGAGGTGGCCAGCAGCCGCGCCACCATCGTCCACTACCTGGGCGTGATCATTCCGCTGCTGCTCAAGCAGCCGCCATCCGACTGGGAAAAACAGCACTGCGTGCGCTTTGGCTATGGCGCGGGGGTGGAGCCGCAGCTGCATGCCGCTTTCGAGCAGCGCTTTGGCTTTCCGCTGATCGAGCTGTGGGGCATGACCGAGGTGGTGCGCACCCTCTCCGACCATGGCGACGACCGCCAGGTGGGCACACGCTCCTTTGGCCGGGGTACACCGGGGCTGGAGGTGCGGGTGGCCGATGAGAGCGGCCAGCCGGTGCCGCCCGGCACGCCTGGCGAGATGCTGGTGCGCCACTCGGCCGAGACGCCGCGCAAGCATTTTTTCAGCGAATACCTGGACAACCCCGAGGCCACCGCCAAGGCCTGGGAGGGCGGCTGGTTCCACACCGGGGATGTCGTGGTGCAGGACCCCGATGGCCTGCTGCACTTCATGGACCGGCGCAAGAACATCATCCGCCGCTCCGGCGAGAACATTGCGGCCGCCGAGGTGGAGGCCGTGCTGCTGTCCCACCCCAAGGTGCACCAGGTGGCCGTTCTGGCCGCGCCCGATGACATCCGCGAAGAAGAGGTGCTGGCCAGCATCGTGCTGAGCGAAGGTGTGGCGCCCGGCACTGCCATCTGCCAGGAGCTGTTCGCGTTCTGCCAGCAGGAGATGGCCTATTACAAGGTGCCAGGCTGGTGGTGGTTCACCGACGAGATCCCCACCACCGGCACGCAGAAGATCCAGAAGCACCGGATTCTGGCCGCAGGCCAGGATGTGCGCAGCCTGCCCCAGGTGCTGGACATGCGGGCGCACAAAAAGCGCTGACCGCGCCGGGCCCGCTGCTGCAGGGCGAGGAGTGCCGGGAGTCTAGCCTGCGCGGCGCAGCAGATCGGCGCCCTTTTCGCCAATCATCATCGTGGCCGCGCAGGTGTTGGCCGAGGTGATCTCGGGCATCACCGAGGCATCGATCACCCGCAGCCCCTGCAAGCCGTGCACGCGCAGCTGAGCATCGACAACGGCACCCGCCTCGGGCCTGGGCCCCATGCGCGCCGTGCCGTTGAGGTGGTAGGACGACACACCGTAGCGGTAGATGAAGTCCAGGATCTCGTCATCGGACTGCACCTGCGGCCCCGGCATGACCTCGTCCACCCGGTAAGGCGCCAGCGCCTGGCTCTGCAGCAAGGCGCGGGCCAGCCGCACGCCACGGATCAAGGTCTGGCGGTCGCCCTCGTCCTCCAGATAGCGTGGCTGCACCACCGGATCGGCCAGTGGGTCGTCGGAGGCCAGCTGCACCGTACCCATGCTTTGCGGCCGGTGCTGCCAGACGCCGCAGGTCATGCCCGGAAACACATCGAGCTGGCCCACGTAGCCTTCACGGTAGCTGGCCGGTGAGAACACGCCTTGCAGATCGGGCCGCTCCCGCCCCGGCTGCGAGGCCGCGAACCAGTGCACCACCGAGGGGCTGAGCTGCAGGATATTGGGTTTGCCGCGCAGCCATTGCCAGGCCTGGCCCCAGAGACGTGGCACACGTGCCAGCTCGTTGATGGTGGTGGCGTTCTTCACCGAGGCGACCAGCCGCACCGAGAAATGGTCCTTGAGGTGCTGGCCCACACCGGGCAGGTGCACCTGCGTGGCAATGCCCAGCGCGCGCAGCCGCTCGCCATCGCCAATGCCCGACAGCTGCAGCAGCTTCGGTGTATTGATGGCGCCGGCGCTGACAATCACCTCGCGCCGCGCCCTCACCTGGCGCCGCACACCATCCTGCAGGTACTCCACACCGCAGGCGCGGCCGCCCTCGACCAGAATGCGCAGCGCCTGCGCGCCGGTCCGCACATCCAGGTTGCCGCGCCGCACGGCCGGGCGCAGAAAGCAGCCGGCCGTGCTCATGCGCCACCCGTTGTGGATGCTGCGCTGGAAATAGCCCACGCCTTGCTGGTAGGCGCCGTTGTAGTCCGGGTTGCGCGCCAGGCCCTGCTCGGCGGCGCCTTCCAGAAAGGCCTCGCAAATCGGGTGCGGCCAGTGCGGCAGGCTGACCTTGAGCGGGCCGTTGTGGCCGCGCAGTGCCGGATCGCCGCCATCGACAAAATGCTCGCTGCGCTGGAAATACGGCAGCACCTCGTCATAGGACCAACCGGCATTGCCCTGCGCGGCCCAGCCGTCGAAATCCTCGCGCTGGCCCCGGTTGTAGACCAGGCCATTGATGGAGGTGGAGCCGCCCAGGGTCTTGCCCTGGGGCAGCGGAATGCGCCGGCCAGCGGTGCGCTCCGTCGGTTCGGAGCTGAACTGCCAGGCCACCGCCGGGTTGAAGATCACCTTGATGAAGCCGGCCGGCAGCTTGAGGTAGGGCCGGTGGTCAGGCGGGCCGGCTTCAAGCACGCAGATGCGCAGCGCCGGGTCTTCGCCCAAGCGGGCAGCGACGATGGCTCCGGCCGCGCCGCTGCCGACCACCACATAGTCAAAACTGTCGGCGGCCGGCGCGCTCATGCATGGGCTCCCAGGTACGCGGCACGCACCTTGGGGTCGCGCCGCAGATCGGCCGCTGCGCCCTGCAACGTGAAGTGGCCGGTCTCCAGCACATAGGCGCGGTCGGCCACCGCCAGCGCCTGGTTGGCCATCTGCTCGACCAGCAAGATGGTCACCCCCTGCGCCTTGAGCTGGCGCACGATTGCAAAGATCTCCTTGACGATCAGCGGCGCCAGGCCCAGCGAGGGCTCATCGAGCAGCAGCAGCTTGGGCCGCGACATCAGCGCACGCGCAATCGCCAGCATCTGCTGCTCGCCGCCCGACATGGTGCCGGCCATCTGCGCGCGGCGTTCACGCAGCCGAGGGAACGTGTTGAACTGCTGCTCCACATCGGCGGCAATCGCGGCGGCGCCATCCTTGCGGTGGTAGGCGCCCAGCAGCAGGTTGTCATGCACGCTCTGGTCGGCAAACACCTGCCGCCCCTCGGGCGACTGGGCGATGCCAAAGGGCACGCGCAGGTGGCCGGGCATGCGGGTGATGTCCTGGCCCAGGAACTCGATGCGGCCCGCTGCAGTGGGCTCCAGGCCCGAGATGGCCTTCATCAGGGTGCTCTTGCCCGCGCCATTGCCACCGATGATGGTGACCACCTCACCGGCATGCACCTGCAGCGACACCCCTTTGAGGGCCTGCACAGCGCCGTAGTGCAGCTCCAGCGCCTCGACACGCAGCAATGGTGTTTGCTCAGGCATGGGTGCCTCCGTTCATCGCGTCGTCCTCGGATTCATCGTCGCTGCCCAGGTAGGCGGCAATCACCCGCGGATTGCTTTGCACCTGCTGGGGCGTGCCTTCGGCAATCTTCTGGCCGTAGTCGAGCACGATCACGTGGTCGGACACCGCCATCACCAGGTCCATATGGTGCTCGATGAGCAGCACGGTAATGCCCAGATCGCGGATGCGCGCAATCACCTGGATCAGCTCCTGCGTCTCCTGCGGGTTGAGGCCGGCGGCCGGCTCATCGAGCAATAACAAACGCGGGTGGGTGGCCAGCGCGCGCGCCAGCTCCAGCCGGCGCTGCAGGCCATAGGGCAAGCTGCCTGCGGTATGCAGCGCCTTGTCGCGCAGCTGCAGGCGGTCGAGGATCTGCAAGGCTTCATCCCGCGCAGCCAGCTCGGCGCGCCGGGCCTTGCCCACCCCGATCAGGCTGGCAAAGAAGCCCGCCTGGATATGCGCATGCAAGCCGACCTTGACGTTGTCGAGCACCGTCATGTCACTGAACAGCCGCAGGTTCTGGAAGGTGCGGCCCAGGCCCATGCGGGCAATCCGGTTGGGCGAGACACCGACAATGCTCTGCCCCGCGAACTGGATGGTGCCGCGCTCGGGCACCACAATGCCCGAGAGGATGTTGAGCAACGTGGTCTTGCCCGCACCATTGGGCCCGATCAGCGAATGCACATGGCCGGGCTTGATGCACAGATCCACCTCATTGGTCGGCACCACGCCGCCATAGGCCTTGTAGATGCCGCGGCCGTCCAGCAAACCCTCGCTGCCGGTACTGGCCAGCGGCGCGGCCGATTTGAGTTGCCAGGCCGGCAGATCACGCGGCAGCTGCGGCGTAGGCAGCAGGCCCGGCGCATATTTGCGCGCCAGGCTGCGCAAGGTGCCGGCCAGGCCATTGGGCATGGCGTACAGCGCAAACAGCAACAGCGCACCATAGGTGAAATGCTGCACACCTGGCCAGCGCGACAGCAGCGAATCGAGCAAGGTCAGCACCACCGCACCCAGCAGCGGGCCATAGACGGAATTGCCGCCAAACAGCACCACCAGCAGGAAGAACACCGACAGGTTGAAGGTGATGAAGTCGGAGTTGATGTACTGGTTCTGCTGCGTGATCAGCGCACCGGCGATGCCGCAGGTAAAGGCGCTGATGACAAAGGCCAGCACCTTGAACTTGTAGACGCTGACGCCGACGCTCTCGGCCGCCACCTCGGCGGTGTTGACGGCCATGAAGGCGCGGCCAAAGCGCCCGGCCAGCAGGTGGCGAAACATCAGATGCAGCACCACGCACAGCGCGAGCACAAACCAGACCCAGTGCGACGAGGCAAACATCTGATCGCCGAGCTTCAACGGCACCACGCCATAGATGCCCTGCTGGCCGGCAAACACATCCTGCCATTCGGAGACCACCTTCTCGACCACGATGCCAAAGCCGATGGTCACCATGGCCAGCGCCGGGCCCTTGACCCGCAGCGCCGGCAGCGCAATCACCACGCCGAACAGGCCGGCCAGCACGCCGGCCATCGCAAACGCGGCCCAGGGGTTCCAGCCCCAGCGGGTGGTGAGCAGCGCCACCGCATAGGCGCCCACAGCAAACAGGCCGGCATGGCCGAGCGATTTCTGACCGGTGTAGTTCACCAGCACATTCAGCCCGGAGGCGGCGATGTAGTTCACCCCGATCAGAAAGACGATGCGCAGGTAGAAGTCGTTGCTGGTCATCAGCGGGATGGCGGCCACCAGCGCCGCCACCAGGGCCAGCCAGCCGTAGTGCTTGATCTCGCTGTTCATCAGACTTTCTCCACGATCTTCTGGCCCAGCAGGCCCTGGGGCCGCACCACCAGCACCACGATGATCAGCAAGAAGATGCTGATCTCGCGCATCTCCGCCTGCCACAGGCCCACCAGCGCTTCAATCAGGCCCAGCACAAAGCCGCCCAGCATGCAGCCGCGCGGGCTGGTCAGCCCCCCCAGAATGGCCGAGGAGAAAGCCTTGAGTGCCAGGCTCATGCCCATGAAAACCGATGCCGTGGTGATGGGCGCAATCAGCAAACCGGCCAGGCCCGCCAGGCTGGAGCTGATGACAAAGGCCAGCACGACGATGGCCGTCACATTGATGCCCATCAGGGTGGCGGCGCTGCCGCTTTGCGCCACCGCGCGCACGGCCTTGCCGATGCGGGTATGGCGCATCACATAATCGAGCGCGAGCAACACGGTCACGCTGCAGACCAGCACCAGCACCTCCTGGGGCAGCACACCGGCATTGCCGATGCGCAGCACCTCGCTGCCCAGCGGCGAGGGCATGACCAGAGGGGCAGGACCCCAGATGGCCAGCGCCGTGTTCTGGATGATGATGCCAAAGCCGATGGTGCTCATCACCCAGGCCATGCCGCCACGCCCCACAAAGGGCCGCACGGCGGCGTAGTACAGCAGCAGGCCCAGCAGCGCCAGGACGGCCATCGTGCCCAGCAGGCTGAGCACATAGCGCCACAGGCTGACATCGGCGGGCAGCAGGCTGTCGGTGATGTTCTTGCCGGCGAGCAGCAGCAGTACCGAGACCGCGACAAACGCGCCCGCGACCAGGAACTCGCCCTGGCCAAAGTTCAAGGTCTTGGTGGTGTTGAAGGTGATGTTGAAGCCCACCGCCACCAAGGCATAAATACTTCCCAAGGCCAGCCCGCTAAAGACCGCCTGCAGTATCGAATCCAGCATACGTACCCCAGACACATTGCTGCTAAAAAAACCAGGCCTGCGTGCCGCATGGGGCGGGCGCAGGCCTGACGAGCCGATGCCTTACTTCTTCAGATCCGCTGGTGTCAGCGACTTGTAGACACTGTCCTCAAAGCGCACCACGTCGCTGCCCTTCCAGCGGGCGAGGTAGAAGTCGCTCACGCTCAGGCCTTCATGGTTGGTCTTGCTGAAGGGCTTGTCGTAGGTCTTGATGACGCCGTCGGTGCTGTTCAGGTTTTCCAGCGCAGCGGCAACCTTCTCGCCATCGGTGCTGTTGGCCTGCTTCATCGCTGCGGCCAGCAGCATCACCGAGTCATAGGCCTGGGCAGCGCAGGGGAAGGTCGTCAGGGTGGGGAAGTTCACACGCACGCGCTGGCCCAGGGCCTTGGTCTTGGCGGAGGTGTCTTCGGTCGTCGAGGCCGCCATGATCAGGTGCTCGGCCAGCTTGGTGCCCGCCATCTTGGGCAGCAGCGAGCTCAGGTTGCCCCAGGTGCCCAGGGTCGTGGGCATGTAGTTGATCTTCTCCATGCTGCGCAGCACCTGGGCGGCGCCATCGGCAATGCCGTAGATGATCACGGTGTCCGCGCCTGCCGCCTTGATCTTGTTGAGCTGCGAGGTCATGTCCGTGTCCTTCGGACCGTACTTCTCGACCGCCACGGGCTTGACGCCGTGCAGCGCCAGAATCTCAGTCGCATCCTTGATGCCGCCCTGGCCGTAGCCGGTGGAATCGGCCAGGATCGCGATCTTCTTGTCCTTCGAGGCCTTGACGGCATAGGCGCCCAGCAACGCGACCTGTTCGCGGTCCACCATCGAGATGCGGTAGAGGTAGTTCTGCGGTTCTTTGGCGTAGCGGGTGGTGATTTCGGTGGCCGTGCCAATCGGCACGATCACCGGCACCTTCTTTTGCTGCGGAATATGCAGCCAGGCCAGCGCGTTGCCGGAGTTGGCCGGCCCCACGATGCCGCTGACCTTTTCGCTGTCGATCAGCTCCTGCACGGTCTGGATGGCCTTGGGCGGTGTGCCCTGGTCATCACGGATGACACCCACCAGCTTGCGGCCCATGATGCCGCCGGCCTTGTTGATGTCTTCGATGGCGGCTTCAAACCCCCAGCGGCCGGAAATGCCCAGCTCGGCCACGCCGCTGGCCGATTGGTCGGCGGTGTAGCCGATCTTGATGTCCTGGGCCTGTGCCGAAAAGGCGAAAACGCTGGCTACCAACGCCGCAGCCTTCGTCAGACGATAGACGAGCTTGTACATGTTTGTCTCCTTGCTTTGTTGTCAAAATCTCTTTGTCAGCCTCGTCTGCACGCACGAGGCCCTTGTCTTCTTCAATATAGCGGCGGATGCCGCAATCGCTCTTCTGGCTTACTCCTAAGTAAGAGTTCGTAACTACAACCCCTTAGTCGCGGTGTGCCGCGAGCAGCAGGTCCGCCGCCTTTTCCGCAATCATCATCGTCGGCGCACCGGTGTTGCCGGAGGGCATGGCGGGCATCACCGAGGCATCGGCGACCCGCAATCCCGCCATGCCATGCACACGCAGCTGGGGGTCGACCACGGACTGGCCATCGCCCGCCGCGCCCATGCGGCAGGTGCCCATGAAATGCCAGGCGGTACTGCCCCGCTCACGGGCAAACTGCAGCAGTTCCTCGTCCGATTGCAGCTGGGCGGACGGCGCCTCGTCGCTGGCCACATAGGGCGCCAAGGCGGCGCTGTGCAGCAAGCGGCGGGCCTGGCGCAGGCCTTCGACCACCAGGCGCTGGTCGGCGTCATGGTGCAGGTAGTGCGGCTGGATCACCGGGCTGTCCCAGGCATGGGCCGAGGCCAGGCGCACATGGCCCTGGCTCTGGGGGCGCAGCTGGTAAAAGCCCAAGGTCATGCCGGGAAAGCCATCGAGCTGGCCGGCAATGCCGGAGGCATAGCTGCCGGGCGAGAAATGGAACTGAAAATCCGCCCGCGCGCCTGGCGCCTGTGCCGATGAGAAGGCATAGGCCACCGAAGGGCTGATGGCCAGAATGCTGGGCTTGCGGACCAGCCAACGCGCCACCTGGCCCCAGAGCCGCCAGCCCCGGGCGGTGGTGTTCAACGTCGGCGCGTTCTGCACCCGCACGATGGAGCGCAGCATCATATGGTCCTGCAGGCCTTCGCCGACGCCGGGCAGGTGCTGCCGCACCGCAATGCCCAGATCCTGGAGCCGCTGCGCGTCGCCCAGGCCCGACAGATTCAGCAGCTTGGGCGAATTGATGGCCCCGGCCGCCACAATCACCTCGCGGCTGGCCTGCAGGCGCCGCAGCGGGCCGCCAGGCTCGGCCGCGTACTCCACGCCGGTGACGCGTGTGCCTTCGATCACCAGGCGGCTGACCTGGGCGCGGCAGATGACCCGCAGGTTGGAGCGCCCCTTGGCAGGCCGCAAAAAAGCCTTGGCGGCGCTGACCCGCCAGCCCCGGTGGATCCAGCGCTGGTAATAGCCTGCGCCCTCTTGCTTGGCCGCGTTGTAGTCCTTGCCGGAGGGGATGCCCAGGCTGGCTGCGCCGGCGATAAAGGCATCGCACAGCGGATGGCGCCAGTCACAGTCGGTGATGGGCAGCTCGCCTTCGAGCCCCCGGTAGTTCACGTCACAGAGGGCCAGGCGCCGCTCCGAACGCTTGAAGTACGGCAGCACCTCGTCATAAGACCAGCCTGTGGCGCCCTGGGCTGCCCAGTCATCGTAGTCCTGGGCCTGGCCGCGCACATAGTTGAAGCCGTTGACGGCGCTGGAGCCGCCCAGGGTGCGGCCCAACTGAGCGACGACCTCGCGGCCCAGGGTGGCGGCATCGGGCTCGGTCTTGAATGGCCAGGTGTAGCGCGGGTTGTAGCCGACCTTGATAAAGCCGGCGGGGATGTGGATGTAGGGGTGGTGATCGGGTGGACCAGCCTCCAGCAGACACACCTGGAAGCGGCCCGATGCGCTCAGGCGGTTGGCGAGGATGCAGCCAGCCATGCCGGCACCGACAATGATGAAGTCAAACGCCGCATCCCACTCATGCACAGGCCCCATAACAACTCCAGGTGGCAAACAGATGAAAAGTCTAGGTGCAGCCTGGGATCAGGCCTGTCGCTTCAGTGTCCGCCTCTGCGCCTGGTGGGCAGCGTCATGCTCAGGCCGCGAGGGCCGAGGCGCGCGCCACGCGCTGCGGCAGATCGTCCATGTGTTCAAAGAACTGGCTGGCACCGGCTGCCGCCAGATCGGCCTGCGAGCAGACTGCATGCGCAGGCGGGTGATAGGCCCACACGGTAGCGCCGGCCGCCACACCCGCCTGGGTGCCGGTCACGCTGTCTTCGATCACCAGACAGCGCTGCGGATCGGCACCCAGCGCAGCAGCCGCAGCCAGGTAGACATCGGGGAAAGGCTTGGTGCGCGGCATCTCATGGCCGCTGAAAATACGGCCTTCAAAATAGGGCAGCAGGCCGGCAATGCGCAACTGCATCACCACCTTCTTGCGGTCGGCACCCGATGCGCAGGCGATCTGCCCGTTGAACTGGGCATGCAGGGCCTTGATCGCTTCCACCGCACCGTCGATGGCTTTGACATCCTGCTCCAGCGCTGCATTGCGGCGCGCATAGAACTCCTCCATCCAGGCATCGGTCAACGGCTTGCCGGTGTGGGCCTCGATCAGGTCCTTCTGGCTGCGCACCATCTTGCCGATGAACAGCTGCAGGCAATCCTCGGACGACAGCACCCAGCCCGCCTCATTGAGCATCGTGCACAACACCCGGTTGGTGATAACTTCACTGTCCACCAACACACCATCGCAATCAAACAGCATGGCCTCAAAGCCTGCATTGGGGTTCATTTTGGGATCCTCGAAAAACAGGTGGTGATCAGAACTGGTCACCATCCAGATAAAACCAACGGCCTTGTTCCTGCACGAAGCGGCTGCGCTCATGCAGGCGCACCGCACGGCCTTGCAGCTTGTAACGGGCGACAAACTCGACCTCGGCATGGCTGCCATCCACCGGCTCGAAGGCCTTGACCTGCAAGCCCAGCCAGCGGCACTGCGGCTCAAAATCCAGCTGAGACGGGCGGGTAGAGGCATGCCAGGTCGCCAACAGGTAGGCACGCTCCTCGAGCACAAAGGCGCTGTAACGCGACCGCATCAGGTGCTCGGCATCCGGTGCTGGCATGCCCTCGAAATCCGCTATGAAGCGGCCGCAACAGGCGCTGTAGGCGGCCCCGGATTCACAAGGGCAGGCGGGCTGCGTGGGCAATGGGGGTTTCTTGGCCATGGCTTAGCGCAATGCTCCAAAGACCTTGCGCACGGCGGCATTGGCGCTGCCCAGCGGGTTCTGGCGAATAGCACGCTCCTGCTCGCCAATCACAGCGTAAAGGCCATCGAGGGTCTTGCCGGTCACATACTGGTTCAGATCCAGTGCATCGCTGGAGACGCCAAAGCTCGCTGCCTTGCCCACCAGCTGGTTGTACTGCTGCACGACACCCACCTGACCCGTCGCCTGGGTCACCACCGGCAAAAACCGCTGGGTCAAAGGCTGGCGTGTTTTTTCCATAAAGAACGTGGTTACCGAGCCTTCACCGCCGCTCAGGTTTCGCTTGGCATCGTCCAGCGTCATGCGCTGCACGGCATCCAGCAGCATATCCTTGCCCATCGGAACGGCCAGCTCCGCCGCCCGGTTGATGCCCTGCTCCACCTCATCTACATAGCGGCCCTGGCCAAAGCGCCGCATCATCTTGGCCGCTTCACCCATATAGCCAGGCAGCGGAATGCGCAGCTGGGGGTTGTTGAAAAAGCCCCCGTTCTGGCCCAACTGGGACACCGCCACCTGCGCACCCTGGGTCAGCGCAGCCTTGATGCCCTGGCTCGCATCGGTATGGGTCAGATCGGCGAGCGAGAGCGCGAAAGCCGGAGATACCGCACCGGCACCGCCCAGCAGCGCCAATAGATGCAGCAGACGGCGGCGCTGCGCTTGGCGCAGACAGCTTTGCTCTGTCATGGCAGTCCTTGAAACACAAACAGCTATTGTGCCAAACACCGCCATCGAGCCGTGCACCAAGGTGCTTGCCTGCCCGCGCTGAAGTGCAAAAGAGGGTCAGCCGAAGGCTGGTTACGGCTGCCAGATAGCGCGGCGCAAAAGAAAAACTCCTCTACTCGGGAAGAGCAGAGGGGTTGATCAGTATAAAAGCCTGACGATGACCTACTTTCACACGGGAATCCGCACTATCATCGGCGCG
>NZ_JBGBDC010000005.1:0-447801 GCF_041107495.1 Comamonas sediminis | reverse complement strand
ACCAACCCGCTAGGCCACGCCACCCAAATCCGCTATGACGCGAGAGGCAGGCGCACCCATGTCATCAGCCCCATGGGTAACACCCAAGTCACCCGCTACGACCAAAGAGGCCGGGTGATTGAAATCCTGGCCCCTGGTGAGAGCGAAGGCGCGGGCCGCAGGACGGTGTATGACAGCAATGGCTGGCCGATTCAGTCCATCAGCCCAAGCGGCCTGGTCACAGAAACCACCTATGACGAGAGAGGCCGCATCCAGGCCACCAAGGACCCTGCTGGCAATACTACCCGCTACGAATATGGACAAGACGGCACCGAGCAGGCAGGCCTGCTGATAGCAACCCAATACCCCACCTACAAAGAGACTTACCAGTACGACCAGCAAGGGCGGCAGACCGTCACCATGCAGCACCTGGGGGGAAACGAAACTCGCACACAAAGCCAAACCTATGATGTGCTGGGCCAGTCCGTAGCGAGCACCGATCCCGCAGGCAAGACCACGCTGGTTGAGTACGACGCGCTGGGCAGAAAGAGCGAGAGCACGGACCCGGCAGGGCAATCCACCCGCCAAAGCTGGAATGCCTTTGACCAGCTGACCAGCCTGACGGATGCCAATGGCAACACCCACCGTTTCGAGTACGACAAATCAGGACAGCAGACCAAAGAAACCCGCCCCATGGGCGGAGCCATTGCCTACCGCTACGACGCGGCCCACCAACTAATCCTGCGCATCGATGCGGGAGGCAATACACGAGCCTATAGCTATGACGCGGCCGGCCGAATGACCGAGGCGCAACACCAGCTTGGCGGCACCACCCTTGATGAAAAAACCAGCTACCAGTACGACAACGACGGGCGCCTGGCTGCCTACGAGCAGCAAGACGGCAACGGCCAACTTATCAGCAGCGCCAGTTACAGCCACGATGCGCAAGGGCGCACAGCACAAAGCCAAACAACGTATGGCAAGGTAGAAGGAGCAGGAAGCTTTAGCTTCACCACAGGCCAAAGCTTTAACAGTGACGGCCAACTGGCAAGCCACACCTATCCCGACGGCAGTAAACAAACCTATAGCTACACCCAGGGGCAGCTCGCCCACATCACGCTACCCAATAGCAGCGAGATCAGCTACCAAAACTACCAGTGGAACGTTCCTACCAGCATCCAAACCCCAGGCGCTGCCAAATCCTTGGCGCTGGATGCCCTGCAACGCCCCACCCGCATCCAGGTCCAGAACGGCAGCAACGAGATCCTGGCCAGCAAAGCCTACCAATACGACAAGGCCGGCAATATCACCCAGATCGACAGCGACCTGGGCACCACCCAATATGGCTATGACAACCTGGACCGCCTCACCCAGGCGACCCCCGACCAAAGCCTGCAGGGCCTGGGCCTGCCCAGCGAACACTATGGCTACGACGCCGTCGGCAACCGTACCAGCAGCGCGCACCAGCCGGGCGCCTGGAGCTATAACGCCGACAACCAAATGGTCCGCTATCCCCAAAAAGAGCCGTTTAGCCCAAGCCCTGCGGTAGACACCCAGGTGAGCTACACCCCGCAGGGACATACCCAGCAGGAAACGAGTGGGCAGGACAACAAGACCTACCGCTACAACGCCGCCGAGCGGCTGATCACCTACGAGAGCAGTGATGGCACCCGAGCCCATTACCGCTACGACCCGTTCGGCCGCAGAATCAGCAAGAGCGTGACCAAAGACGCGGCCACGCAGGTGACCTACTTTGTCTACAGCGAGCAGGCGCTGATGGGAGAGCTGGACAAGGATGGCAAGCTGCAACGGGCTTATGGATTCAATCCGGTTGCGGGGCAGCAGGGGTTGTGGAGTACGGATCCGGTTTGGCAGGCGGAGGCTGTTAATAGTGATTTAGCTAGTTCCCAAACCGGCTATCACTTTCTGCATACGGATCATCTGGGGACGCCTGATATAGCGACAGATAAGGCAGGCACGGTTACGTGGAAAAAGATCAATGACGCGTTTGGAGCCACTCAAACTGTGGAAAGTATCGCGCAAGTCAATCTCCGATTCCCCGGGCAATATTTTGATGAAGAGAAGCAAAGCGTCTACAATTTTAATAGGAATTATCGGCAAAATGTGGGCAGGTATTTGCAGGGGGATCCTATAAAATTAAACGGTGGTATTAATTTTTACAAATATGGCAATGCCAATCCTTTAATATATTTTGATGATAAAGGGCTATCAGCCGGGGGATGGGGTTTGATACCAGTTCCACCTGCAGGCGATGTTAATACAATATACTGCAAAGATGGTCGACTGGAATTGTATATTATTCCTAGTGAAGATTATAGCAAATGTCCCGCAATTGAAAAATGTTTAAGAGTTCATGAGGATACTCACAGACGGGATGCAATTAGCTTTGATCCTAAAATATGTGATGGTGTAAATGGGAAGGCTGTTGGATACTATGGAGAGGATGGAAAGTCATACAAAATGGCTGACTACACTAAAAATGCAGAAATTCGTGCTCTTGACAATCAAATTGCATGTTTAAAAGCATCCGTTTCCGAAGGGTGTGATGCATATTGCCAAGGCTGGATTAGAGATGAAATCATCAGGAACGAAAATTTAAAAATCAAAGTGCGACAAGGAACGTATTGGGGGTAATTATGAGGAGAATTTTATTCATTGCGATAGCTTGTTATGCTGGAACATCCTTGGCAAAAAGCGATTGCCCAGTCGAATTGCTCTTAATTGAAAAAAGCAATGGAAGGGTCGAGTTGGGTCTTAAGAATAATATGAGTAAACCTCATGAAATTCAATACGACCGCCTACCGTGGGTGCTTTTGTCTGGCGGTGTGGAATTCCATGTGTTGGTTGACGGCAAACGAATTCAACAGGTGCATGGAGTCGGACGAAATACGTTGGTTTTAAAATTAGGTCCTAAATCTTCAATATCTAGTGAGGTAAATGTTGGCTATTTGGCCTCGCATTACTCTGGAATTTCTATTGATAGAGTTTCAATTGCATGGGAATACGTTATTCCAAATAGTGAGATTTTTGAAAAGCATTGCCGACGTTTCGAGGGTGTGCTCAAGTCTCCTCCCGCATAAAACTATCAAATCATAAGTGGGATTTTTAATGCTGCAAATGTGAGAGCTAACGATAAAGGTGATTGATATTAAATCTTTATGGATGCTGGTTGGCTTAAGCGCATCGGTTCAAGCGTGCCCTGTGCATGTTAGCGTTGAGCCAAAAAATAACGATGTGTTAGTCGTCTCGATCGATAACATTTCGTCCCAAGACTTGGACATTCTCTACGATTTTCTTCCTTGGTCTGTATTCGGTTTCGGAATAAACTATTCTGCGAAATACAGAGAGGCGAAAACAGAGATTAGGCCTATATATGCCTTTGGACATCGCTCGGAGATTGTTGTGCTGAAGGCAAATACTTCTATGCAGCAAGAAGTATCTTTATACAAGCGATTCAATGATCTGAAATCAGATGCTGGGGTTGTTGATGTAGCTTGGGTCTACAGATTTCCGGAACCGGGAAAAGGGACAGAGGGCTGCGCTCAGTTCAAAGGCCTATTTTCTATTTTTGAAACACCCACCAAACGGACGTCAGAATGAGTTCGTTCGACCAGTAGCATTTGGCGGTGGTGGGTTCACTGCTTTCTGCGACGCGGCGAGAGGCATGTACAGATGGAATGCCAGCAGTCGTTTTGCTGCTTCTCTCAGCGCCTGCGCCAACCCGAACCCGATCTTGGCGCAGATTCCAAAGCACCCATCACCCCACCCCCGCCCCCGCATACAACCCCGCGTAAACGCCTCCTCAAACACCGAATACCCCGACCAGTCGCTGTGCGCAAAATGCAGGCGGCCGGTGCTTGGGGTGGGCAGGGCCTGGAGGCGTTCGCCGTTGATCAGCGCTGGGCGCTTGGCGCTGCTGCTGGGCTGGCCGATGCGGCTCAGCACGGTCTGGGTGCCGGGGCGGGGGATGGCATCGCGTGGCCGTAGCGCATGACCTCGACATGGGTGGTTTTTCGTAGATGTCGGCGTGCGCGCGGGCCAGGGTGGCCAGGGTTTGGTCGCGTGCTGCCTCCCAGCTTAGGGCCAGCAGTTGCTGGCGGGCGTTGCAGGCGCTGGCACCAGGCTGGTTGCCGCACAGCGCGCGATAGCAGTTGAAAACGCTGGGCAGTATGGCGATCCCTGGTTAGTGCATGGCTAAATCTGGGAGAGGTGATAAAGGGTGGGGGAACGCAAGTAACGGAGGTTCTGTCAGTGAAGCGATGATCCACAGAGAGGCTTGGGCGTGTGACCTGGATGTGCCCATGGGGTCACCTGGCAAAGCTTGTGTTGGCTGCACTAAAGCCTGGTGGCAAGTTGCGATTGGTAGAAATCGTGAAAGACGTCGACAGGTGCGGAAGTGGCCAGTGGCTGCAGTGGAAAGCACTGCGCGAGGTTGTCCAAGTTGGTTTGACTGTCGACCCGCTGCAGGAACACTGCCGCCACGCTCTTTCGAACATCGCCGTGGCGGTCCAAAAACTGGCCCCACAGTGGCATGTTGCGAAATCTGTTGCTGGCCACCATTGCCTGCGTGGTGTATTGCGGAGGAAAAAGCCGTTGGTAGGCAGGCAAGTGGTAGAGCCAGGAGACACCCGCTATTTGCTTGACTGATGGCAGCTTGGCGCGAACATGGGCCACGAGTGCAGCGAGCTCCGATAGCCGCAACTCCATACGCTCGTCGCTCAACGGACCCTGCAAGCTGTGGTCGTCGTTGTGGAAATGAAGCCTGATCTGACCCGGCTCCCCCAGCGCATACGAAAAACAGCCGAATGTTGCAATCACCGAGTCGGGACGATCAAGGTGCGCGCGTGGGGTGTAGACATGGTAGGTCCATGCACCAAGGTCCGGATGGTCTTTCAGACCCGCAATGTAGGCCACCCACCTGGGATGGTGGGGATTGAAATCTCGACCGCCCACCAATCGGACGTAGAAATTCGTGTAGTCGAGCAGGGCCGTCTCCAGCTTCAGGTTCGCCAGTACCGCGATCTTTCTGGCGAAATAGATCTGGAGATCAAAAAATTCCTTGGCGTAGGCCATCGCAGTAGCACTCCGTGAGATTGCCGTTACGTTCGGATTTTGGGGCATTGAACCGAGAATCGACCCAGCCGCATCGATGAACCGTTTGCTACGACCTTCGTCCTGGCGATGATTCAGACAAAAGGAGTTCCACACACTGCGATGCGATCAGCCGTCCACCGGCTCGGTAGCCACCACGGATGGGCGTTGTTGCATCTTCGCGAACCATGCCGCCAACTGCGGTGCCTGTTCGCGCCAGCCCAGCGTGTCGAAACGGTAATCGATGTAGCCCAGCGCGCAGACCAGGGTCAGATGGCCGATGCCAAAGGCGCGCGCTTCCAGTGCCGGTACCTCGCCCTCCAGCAGATCCAGGCTGGCGCGGGTCTTGAGCTCGAATGCGGCCAACAGGGCCGCCAGCGGCACGGCGCGCTCGCGTTCGTTGCGCCACAGAATCAGCGCATCGAGCAGGCCATCACCCAGCGCATGCCAGCGCAGCGCCGCCCAGCGGGCGTCGCCTTCCCGAGGGAAGAGCGAGCCGCTGGCCAGACCGTCCAGGTATTCGCAGATGACGACCGAGTCAAACAGCGTCCGGCCGTCGTCCAGGATCAGTGTCGGGATCTTGGACAGCGGATTGTCCTGCATCAGGACGGCATTGGGCTTGAGCATCGCGGCCACAGAGCGGACCAGCTCCAGCTGCTGCGTCAGCTGCAGCTCATGGGCGCAGATCATGACTTTTCGGACATAGGGAGATTTGGGGGACCAGTGCAGTTGCATAGCAATCCAGGAAGAGAAAACAAAGGAGCGTACCGGCGCTGGTACGCATGTGTTGTCCAGTGCGGGGCTACACCACACCGCTGGCCAGCAGCCCCTCGATACGCTCGGCCGAATAGCCCAGCTCTTCCAGCACCTGGCGCGAGTGCTGACCCAGCAGCGGCGGCGCCACCTGCTGCTGCAGCGGGGTCTCGGAGAAGCGCATCGGGCTCACCACCTGCGGCACCTGCACGCCGCTGGGATGCGGCACATATTGGAGCATGCCACGGGCCTGGACCTGCGGGTCTTCGAACACGTCGGGCACCGAGTTGATGGCGCCACAGGGCACGCCCGCGCCGTCGAGCGCAGCGATCAACTCGGCGCGCGGGCGCTGAGAGAACGCATGCCGCAGCATGGCCGACAGGGTCGTGATGTTGCGCACGCGCTGGGCGTTGGTGGCAAAGCGCTCGTCCTGGGCCCACTCGGCGTGGCCGAGCACATCGCACAACTTGGCAAACTGGCCGTCGTTGCCGACCACTAGGATGGCATCGCCATCGGCGCAGGCGTAGACATCCTGCGGCTGGATATTGGGGTGCGCATTGCCGTTGCGCCGGGGCGTCTTGCCGGACACGAGGTAGTTCATGGCCTGGTTGGCCAGCATCGCCACCTGCACATCGAGCATGGCGATGTCGATGGAGTCGCCCACGCCGTTTTGGTCGCGGCGGGCCACGGCCGCGAGCACCGCCACTGCGGTATACATGCCGGTCATCAGGTCGACGATGGGCACACCGACCTTTTGCGGGCCACCACCCGGTTGGCCGTCGCGCTCCCCTGTCACGCTCATCAGACCGCCCATGGCCTGGATCAGGAAGTCATAGGCGGGCTGGTCGCGGCGCGGACCGGTCTGTCCAAACCCGGTGACCGAGCAGTAGATGAGTCGCGGATTGATCTTGCGCAGGCTGGCTTCGTCCAGGCCATAGCGCGCGAGCGTGCCGGCCTTGTAGTTCTCCAGCACGATGTCCGACTGCAGGGCCAGGTCGCGCACGATCTGCTGGCCTTCTGCGGTGTCCAGGCTCACGGTGATCGAGCGCTTGCCGCGGTTCACCGCCAGGTAGTAGCCGGCCTCCTTGGTGTCCTTGCCATCGGCATCCTTGAGGAAGGGCGGGCCCCAGGAGCGTGTGTCGTCGCCGGCGCCCGGTCGCTCCACTTTGGTGACCGTGGCTCCCAGATCGGCCAGGATCTGCCCGGCCCAGGGCGCCGCAAGAATACGGCTCAGATCCAGCACCCGCAGGTGCGACAACGGGCCAGCAGCCACTTTGGCATTGGTCATCAGCAAGACTCCAGTCAGATATGCAATGCCTGGACTTTAGGCCTGCCTTGGCAGGGCGCCTAGCCGGGGCGCGCGCAAGGCTGAGATGCTTCGAGGCACATAACAGGCTTGCGATGCAAGGGCCTTACTTCGGTGGAAGGCTCTGCCTAGACTGGCGAAAAAGGAGACAACCACCATGCATAGACGTACTTTCACCAGCCTCTTGGCGGCTATCGGCCCCTTGCTCGCAAGCGGCCACGCATGGGCCGACAACTGGCCCAACAAGCCGCTCAAGCTCATCGTTCCCTATGCCGCTGGCGGCCCGACCGACGCCATCGCGCGCATGATCGGAACCAAGATGGCAGCCTCTTTGGGCCAGCCGGTGGTGGTCGACAACCGGGCAGGCGCGGGCGGCACCATTGGCGTCGATGCCACCGCCAAGTCGCCAGCGGACGGCCACCAATTTGCGCTGGTCGCGCCGGGCCCGCTGGCCGGCATGCCCAACCTGACGAAAGTACCGTACTCGCTCGACGATCTGGAGTTTCTCACGCTGGCGGCGCGCATCCCCAGCGTGATCGTGGTGAACCGCAAGTCCGGCATCACCTCGCTGGCGCAGTTGATTGCCAAGGCCAAGGCTGCCCCCGACACCCTGAACTACAGCTCCGCAGGGGCGGGCACCACGCCGCATATCGGCTTTAAGCTGTTCAAGCAAGAGACGGGCGCAGCCATCGTGCATGTGCCCTACAAGGGCGCGGCGCCAGCCATCAGCGCGGTGCTCTCGGGCGAGGTGCAGATGACCATGGTCGATCTGCTGCCCATCTTGCCCTTTGCCGCCAATGGCAATCTGGTGGTGCTGGCGGTCGCGGGCAAGACGCGTGCGCCGCAGCTCCCGGATGTCCCCACCACGGTGGAGCTGGGGCTGCCCAATGTGCTGATGGAGACCACCTACGGGCTGATTGCGCCCAAGGGCATTCCTGCCGGCGTGCAGACCCAGCTGCGCGAAGCCGCCGTGGCGGCCATCAACTCGCCGGAGATGAAGGAGCGGTTTCTCAAGCAGGGCGCGATCGCTGCCACCTCGACGCCAGCGGAGTACCGCAGCCTGATGCAGGCCGAGTCTGATAAATGGCGTGGCGTGATCAGCAGCGCGAAGATCACGCTGGACTGATCGCGATGAAGATTACCCACGCCTTGGTCAAGCCCTGTATCCAGGGGCTGGCGGATCCGCAATGGAAGTTTGCTCGCGCGCAGGTGCCGCGTCTTGAAGCGGCGGTGCTGGAGCTGCAGGACGAGGACGGTCATATCGGCCTTGGCTATGTGCATGCGATTCCCGCGATCTCCACACACGGCGCCGGCGCGCTGGCGGCGCTGGAATTCCTCGCGCCACGGCTGATCGGCCGGCGCGCCGATGACATCGCTGCCATCATGGAGGAGGTCGACGCCACACTGGCCTTCAACCCCACCGTAAAGGCCGGTGTCGACATGGCACTGCATGACCTGTTGGCTCGCCGCCTGGGCGTACCGGTACATGTGCTGCTGGGTGGCAAGATGCGCAATGGCGCCGCGCTGTCACGCATTCTTCCGATCAAGTCGCCAGACGACATGGCGGCCATCGCGGCCAGGCTGGCGGGCGAAGGCTATTCGCAGCTCAAGCTCAAGCTGTCGGGCGATACGGTGACCGACATCCAGCGCATTGCCGCTGTGCGCGCGGCAGTGGGGCCCCATGTGACGCTGACGCTCGACCCCAACCAGTCGTACCACGCCAAGCAGCTGATCAGTGCGTTCTCCAAAATGGAGCGCTATGACATCGCGCTGATCGAGCAGCCCGTGCCTGCGGCCGATATCGCCGGGCTGGCGCTGCTGACGCGCACGCTGCCGGTGGCCATCGAGGCTGACGAGAGCGCGCAGAGCGTGCGCGATGTGTTCAGGCTGGTGTCCGAACGCGTGGTGGATGTGATCAACCTCAAGGTCACCAATCTCGGCGGGCTGCGCCACTTCCTCGAAGCCGTGCGCATCTGCGAGGCCGGCCAGGTGGCCTGCCGCATCGGTGCCGCGTTCGGGCCGGCGCTGATGCAGTCCATGGCCCTGCAGGCGGCATGCATTCCGAAGGCGCTGCCTTACGCCTGCGAGCTGTCGGAGCATCTGCATCTGCAGGACGACCCGTTCACGGCACTGCCCGTGCAGAACGGCAGCCTGGCGCTGCCCGACGGGCCGGGTTGCGGCGTGGGCTGGCGTCACTGAGGCCGGGCGGCGGACCTCCGCCCCCGAGACGACGGATCATCTATCACGCGATGGCAGGATTTCAATAACGAGGAGACAGGCGCCATGACATTTCCCCACCACCTGACTGCACCTGCATGCGCAGCAGCCGGCACCGGCCGGCGCACCTGGCTGCTGGCGCTGGCGGCGGCGGTGCTGTGCGCCGCTGTGCCTTCGCTGGCCCGGGCTGAAGGCTTTCCCGACAAGCCGCTGCGGCTGGTCGTGCCTTTCCCGGCTGGTGGCGCTGCAGACATGATGGCGCGCGGTATGGCCCAGCGCCTGGGCACCGAGCTGGGGCAGCAGGTGGTGGTGGACAACCGGGGTGGCGCTGGTGGCGTGACTGCGGCAGAGCAGGTGGCACGTGCGCCAGCCGATGGCTACACGCTGTTTTTTGCCACCATGGGCACGCAGGCCATCAATCCGGCGTTGTATGCCAAGCTGCGCTACGACCCGGTCAAGGACTTCGCGCCGGTGGCGTTGACGCACACCACCCCGCGGGTGCTGGTGGTAGGCGCAGCAGTGCCGGCGCGTACGGTCAAGGAGCTGATTGCGCTGGCAAAAAGCAAGCCCGGCGTGCTGACCTACGGCTCGGCCGGCAACGGCAGCTCCAGCCATCTGTCGGGTGCGCTCTTCGACGAGCTTGCCGGGGTGAAGATGGTGCATGTGCCCTACAAGGGCAGTGCGCCGCTGCTCACCGATGTGCTGGCGGGGCGGGTCGACATGACCTTTGACTCCTACACCGTTTACGAAGAACAGATCCGCAGTGGACGGGCCCGCGCGCTGGCCGTGACATCGCGTACCCGGCTCAGTTCGCTGCCCGACATTCCGACACTGGCCGAGTCGGGACTGGCCGGCTACGACGTCTCGAACTGGCTGGGCGTCGTGGCGCCGGCCGGTACGCCCCGGGTTGTGATCGACAAATTGAATGCCGCCCTGGTGCGAGCCATGGCAGCGCCCGAGCTGCGCAAACAGCTCACGCAACTGGGCATCGAGCCCACCTCCAGCAGCCCGGAGGAGTTCGCCCAGCTGGTGCGCAGCGAGATCCCCAAGTGGCGCAGCATCGTCCAACAGTCCGGTGCGACGGTGGATTGACGCCATGCACACCATGACCCCAGCGGCAGTGTGGCGCCGCCGTGAGATGGTCTGCACCAGTGCCGGCGAGATCGATGTCGTGATCGACGCTCCCGAGAACGGTGCGGGCCCGGCCATCGTGCTGCTGCCGTCGTCGCAGCGCGATTCGCTGGACTTCGACCCCCTGGCGCAGCAGCTGGCGCTGCTCGGTCACCGCGTGCTGCGGCCCCAGCCCCGTGGCATGGGGCGCACCACGCTGCCCCTCGAACAGCTCACGCTGCACAGGCTTGCGCAAGACGTGATCGACACCGTTCAGGCGCTGGGCTGCGGCAGCGCGGTACTGGTCGGCCATGCGTTTGGCCATTTCATCGCACGCGTCGCCGACATGGACCACCCGCAATGCGTGCGCGGTGTGGTCGTGGCGGGGGCTGCAGCGCGCGTGTTTCCGGCAGGCATGGCGGAATCGCTGGACCTGGCATCGGACGCCAGCCAGCCCGCTGCCCTGCGCATCACCCATCTGCAGCGCGCCTTCTTTGCCCAGGGCAACGACCCCACGGCCTGGCTCGAAGGCTGGCATCCCGAGTTGCGTGCGGTCTACCGCGCGGCAGGCACGGTGCCGCCCAAGGACCGCTGGTGGACGGTGGCCAACGCCCCAGTGCTGGACCTGCAAGGCGCGCAGGACCCCTGGCGCCCGCCGGAAAGCCGCGGCGAGCTGCAGGAGCTGCTGGGTGCACAGAAGGTGGCAGTGCAGGTGATCGACCAGGCCAGCCATGCGCTGGTGGTGGAGCAACCCGTTGCGGTGGCCGGCGCCATCGCGCGCTGGATGGCCCTGCTGCCGGAGGGGGGCGGACGCAGCGCAGGCGCAGCACATGGGGTTTAATCAGCCATCGTCCTGATGCCTCTTTCCCATTCAATGTGCAGCGCCAAAGCCACCACACTCCAGCTCGACATCGCCTCCAACCTGCACAAGTGGCGCACGTTTTTGGCCATTGCCGAGCTGGGCAGCTTGACGCGGGCCGCGCTCTTTCTTGACAGCAACCAATCCCTGTTGAGCCGCCAATTGAATGCGCTGGAGCGCGACTGCGGCGCGCGGCTGTTCAACCGCACCGGGCGCGGCGTGACCCTGTCCGATGTGGGCGAACGCATCTTCCCCCATGTGAAGAACCTGCTCGCGGATGCCGAGCAGCTGGAAGTCGAGATCCGTGGCGAGGCGCGCGAGCCCGCCGGGCGTGTCACCGTGGGCTCGCTGCCGTCCATCTCCGGCCCCATCGTGGGGCGGCTGTTCCAGCAGATCCGGGCGCAGTTTCCTGGCATCCACCTGAAGATTCTCGAAGGCTCAAGTGGCCAGGTCGAGGAGTGGCTGGCCGATGCGCGCGTGGACATCGCCATTCTCTACCGCTACAGCCATGCGGTGCCCGAGCAGGAGCAGGCGCTGGCCAGCGTGGAGAGCTTTCTGATTGGTCCGGCAGGCGATGCGCTGACCTCGGCGCCGGAAGTGGCCTTTTCCGCGCTGCACGATCTGCCCTTCATCTTGCCCAGTGCGCCCAATGGCCTGCGCACGACCTTGGACGCGCTGGCGCGCCAGGAGCACATGAATCTGGTGCCCGTCATCGAAGCCGATTCGCTGCCGCTGATGCGCTCGCTGGTAGCGCAGGAGCGGCTCTACACTGTGTTGCCGATCCATGCCGTCTGGAACGAGGTGCAGGATGGCAGCCTCAGCGCTGCGCGCATCGTCAATCCACCGATGCAACGCATCGTCTCCATGGTCTTTGCCCGCAACAAGGGCCCGGGCCGCGCGGCCTCGGCCGTGGCGCGGCAGATCGCGCAGATCGTCGATGAACAGGCGCACGCCGGCATGTGGCGCTCCACGCTGCAGACATAACAGCTTTGCCGGCTGCCGGGGGGTGAGCCGGCTGGCATGCATGGTGAAATCGATGACCAGCATACGAAGGAGACCCATGCCCCGCATTTCCCTACCCGCCCCAGAGCAGATGTCGCCCGCCCAACGCCAGGTCTACGACAAGGTCGTGTCCGGCCCGCGCGGCAAGATCGAAGGCCCGCTGCGCGCGGCGCTGCACAACGCCGAGTTGGCCGACTGCTGGCAAGCCCTTGGTGCGCTGCTGCGTTACCGCACCAGCCTGACGCCTCGGCAGTCGGAGATCGCCATTCTGGTGACAGGCCGTGCCTGCCAGTCTCCGTTCGAGTGGTATGCGCACCGGCGTGAGTCGGAGAAGATCGGCATCGAGGCCGATATCCTCGAAGCCTTGCTGGCCCGGACGCCGCCACCGTTCCGCGCGCCCGAGGAGCAGCTGGTGTACCAGTTCGCGCTGGAGCTCAACCAGCAGCGCTCGGTATCGGATGCAACCTACGCCGCGACGCTGGGGGTGTTTGGCGAGCGCGCTGTGGTGGAGCTGACGGCGCTGGTCGGCTACTACACCATGGTGGCGATGACGCTGAATGCCCACGAGATTCCGCTGCCCGAAGGCCAGCAGCCGGCCTTCCCCTTGCCGCAACACCAGGGAGATAGGCCATGAGCGATGCGATCATCCGGGGCTGGGACTGCCACGCCCACTTGTTCGGGCCCTACGCGCGCTATCCGCTGAACGAGGACCGCAGCTATACGCCACCCGAAGCCCTGCAGGCCGGCTATCTGGCGCTGTTGCAGCGCCTGGGCCTCTCGCACGGCGTGCTGGTGCAGCCCAGCGCTTATGGGGAAGACCACCGCTTGCTGCTGGACACGCTCGCCGCCTTGCCCCAGCTGCGCGGCGTTGCCGTGCTGCGCCCCCATGCGGTGGAGCGCCTGCGCGGGCTGCGCGCCCAAGGCGTGCGCGCGGTGCGCTTCAGCCAACGCAGCGCCGGCGGCAACTTCGCCGGCAGTGCGTCATTGCAGGATCTGGAAGACATGGCTGGCGCTTTGGCCAGCGAAGGACTGCATGCCGAGCTGTGGACCGATAGCCAGGCGCTGCCCGATATTGCGCCGCGCCTGCGCCAGCTGCCGGTGCCGGTGGTCATCGACCACATGGGCGGTTTCGATGCCGCCGCTGGCGTGGATGCGCCTGGCTTTCGCGAACTGCTGTCCTTGCTGGAGGAGGGCGAGGTGTGGGTCAAGCTCTGCGCCTACCGCAACGTCATGGGTGACGCGGACCTGGAGCGCGCCCGGCCGTTTCATGACCGGTTGCTGGAGGCCAACCCCGAGCAACTGGTCTGGGGCAGCGATTGGCCGCATCTGCGCGTAGTGCCCGAGCCCGATGCCGGGCAGCTGTTGGACACCTTCAAGCAGTGGGGCGGGAGCGATGCAGTGGCACGCCAGGTGCTGCAGGACAATCCGGCGCGACTCTACGGCTGACGGAGCGTTGCAGCGCGCGCACCATGCGCGCCGCCTGCGCTCAACGCCCGGTGAACACCGGGGCGCGCTTTTCCTTGAACGCGAGCTGCGCTTCCTTGGCATCGTCGGTCTTGGCGATCTGCGCGGTCATGTCCTGTTCATAGCGGTAGCCATCGCGCAGGCTCATGTCCTCGACCACATTCATGGTGTGCTTGCCCATGCGTGTCGACACCGGGCTCTTGGAGGCGATGACGGCCGCCAGCTGCATCGCGGTGGGCATCAGTTCTTCAGGCGGGGTGCAGGCCAGAACGATGCCGAGCCGGTACAGCTCGGCGCCTGGCATGCGGTAGCCCGTCAGCATCATGTGGCGCAGCTGGGTATGGTTGAACAGCCGCATCGCATGGCGGCTGCCGCCGAGCAGGCCCACATCCACCTCGGGCAGACCCAGCGAGGCCTTGTCCGAGCACAGCAGCAGGTCGGACGACGCAGCCATCGCCAGGCCCGATCCGAGCGCCACGCCATTGATCGCACAGATCACCGGCTTGGCGCATTCGCGGATCGCATGGAAACACTCGCGCGTGCGCCGCGAGTGCGCCAGCAGGTCGCCGGGGCCTTTGATGACATCGGCCCGGCCCTTGAGGTCTGCGCCGGCGCAGAACACTTTGCCCGCCCCGGTGAGCACCACAACGCGGACCTCGTCCATTTCCGAGACCCGGTCCAGCGCCCAGGTCAGCTCGTCATTGAGCGTGCGCGTCAGCGCGTTCACCGGAGGGCTGTCGAGCGTCATCACGGCAATATGGTCGCCGACCTCTACCTTCAACTGCGTCAATTCTTTCCAGTCGCTCATGTCTCTTCTCTCGGTGATGGCAAAGAACCAGTCTATCCAAGGGCCCCCGGTGCCAGCCAGCTCTGCAGGATCACTTCTGTTATGCGCATTGGAGCCAGGCAGGCCCCCCCGCTATGTCTCCGGATGCATGCCAGCCTTGCTGCAGCCTGGCTGGGACAGCGCCGCGCAGTGCCTACACTTGGAGCGGGGCTGGTCCGCCGTGGCCCTACCGCACCTAAAAAATGGAGAGACATCAAATGCAACGCAAGCAATTCATCGCTGGACTCGCTCTGGCTGCCGTCGCCATGACCGCCGTGCATGCGGGCGAGGGGCCGGGTGGCTACCCGAGCAAGCCCATCCGTCTGGTGGTGCCTTTCCTGGCAGGCGGCGCCACCGACCAGATGGCACGCGGTATGGGGCAGAAGCTGGCAGAGGCGCTGGGCCAGCCGGTGATCGTGGACAACAGGGCCGGCGCGGGCGGCAGCATTGGTGCCGAGGCCGTGGCCAACGCCCCCAAGGATGGCTACACGCTGCTGTACTCGACGATGGGGGTGTTGACCATCAATCCCAGCCTCTATCCCAACCTCAAATACGATCCAGCCACCAGCTTTGCGCCGGTGGGCCTGACCCATGTCACCGCCAACCTGCTGGTGGTGAATCCGCAGGTGCCGGCAAAATCAGTGGCCGAGCTGGTGGCGCTGGCGCGCAAGAAACCGGGTGGGCTGAGCTTCAGCTCGGCGGGCAACGGCACCAGCAGCCACCTGTCGGGCGAGCTGTTCAAATCGATCGCCGGGGTGGACATACAGCATGTTCCCTACAAGGGCAGCTCGGCGGGGCTGCCCGACCTGCTGGCCGGGCGCATCGACATGACGTTCGACACCGCATCCCTCTTTGGCGAGTACACCCGGAGTGGCAAACTGCGGCCGCTGGCAGTAACGTCACGTGCGCGCATGCCAGCGATGCCCGAGGTGCCGGCCATGGCCGAGACGGCCGGCTTCAAGGACTATGACGTCTCGCTGTGGTTGGGCGTGCTGGCGCCGGCCGGGACCTCGCCGGAGATCGTGGCCTACCTCAACCGCAAGCTGGTCGAGGTGATGCGTGAACCGTCGATGGAAAGTTCACTCAAGCCTTTCGGTATCCAGCCGCTGCACAGCAGCCCGCAGGCGTTTGCCAAAGTTATCGACCAGGACCGCAAGAAATGGGCGGCGGTGGTCAAGTCGGCCAACGTCCAGGCGGATTGATCCGCAACGCAGCGCGCCAGGTCAGCGAACCTCGCTGGCCCTTGGGTTGAGACGCCCATCACCCGGCGCTCACCCCCGCATACAACCCCCGCGTAAACGCCTCCTCAAACACCGAATACCCCGACCAGTCACTGTGCGCAAAATGCAGGCGGCCGGTGCTGGGGGTCGGCAGGGCCTGGAGGCGTTCGCCGTTGATCAGCGCTGGGCGCTTGGCGGTGCTGGTGGGCTGGCCGATGCGGCTCAGCACGGTTTGGGTGCCGGGGCGGGGGATGGCCATCGCGTGGCCGTAGCGCATGACCTCGACATGGGTGGTTTTTTCGTAGATGTCGGCATGTGCGCGGGCCAGGGTGGCCAGGGTTTGGTCGCGGGCGGCTTCCCAGGTTTGGGCCAGCAGTTGCTGGCGCGCGGCACGGGCACTGGCGCCGGGCTGGTTGCCGCCCAAGGCGCGGTAGCAGGTCAGCACGGTGGGCAGTTGCTGCATTGCATTCAGGCGCTGGTGGCCGGCGTTGACATAGCCCAGGCCGCCGTGGGCCACATCGTCGTACAGCACATTGTCCCAGGCCAGTTCGGCGCCGGGGCGGTCACGCAGCGGCGCGCGGATGTGGACGTTGGTCACCTGCCAGGGTGCCCAGTCCAGCGCCTGCACGGCGGCGCGCAGAAAGTCGGGCGGGTCTTGCACCACATGGGCCGCGATAAAGGTCGGCAGCGCGACGATGCAGTGCGCGGCCAGCCAGCGCTCCATGCGCTGGCTGGCGTGGTTGAAGCTGTCGATCTCCACACCTTGGCGCGTCTCGGCAATCCGCATCACCGTGTGGCCGCGGTGCAGCCAGCCGGCGGCCTGCACCGGGGCCGCGAGTTGCTCGCTGAGCCAGCCATTGCCTTGCGGCCAGGTCAGCACGCTGTCATGCGCATCGTCCGCCGTGCCTGGCGCCTGAAAGCCGTGGCGGCTGGCAAAGTAGTGCAGGCCGGCCCAGGCCGATACCTGGGCGCAGCCGGCGCCAAAGTCGTCCTGGCAGGCATAGTCCAGGTACCAGCGCAGGTGCGGGTCGTCCAGCTGCTGCTGGGCCAGCCAGGTGTCAAAGCGGATCGCATCCAGCGCCTGGTGGGTGGGCGCCAGGCCGCCTGGGGCCTGCCAGCTGCGCATCGCTGGCATGCTGAAGGGCTGGGCGCGCATAGCCTGGTCCACCAGCTGGGCAAAGCGCTGGTACTGGGCCAGCGTGCTGGCGGCCACTTCCTGCGTGGGCAGCAGGCCTTCCTGCCATTCGCCATGGATAAAAAGGCGCTCCTGCGGGCTGAAGCACAGGTACTCGTCCTGGTACTGCCAGCGGCCGGCCACGCGCTGGCGCACGCCCAGCTCTTCGAGCAGATCCTGCACCTCGGGGGCGTTGTCACCAGGCACCGGCAGGTAGTGGGCGCCCAGGGGGCAACGCAGGCCCTGCACGGTGCCGCCACGGCTGTTGCCGCCGGCCTGGTCTTCCAGCTCCAGCAGGGCCACATCGCTGGTGCCTGCCAGGCGCAACGCGCGGGCGGCCGATAGCGCGGCAATGCCGCCGCCTGCAATCAGCACCTGCACGCGGTGGGTGCGGCTGGGCGCGGGCAGCGGCAGGCCTTGCGCCAGGCGGTCGCGCATCGCATGGCCGCGCTCCCAGGCCTGGCCCACAAAGCCGCCTTGGATATGGGCGGTACTGGTGCTGGGTGGCGCGGGCTTGCAGCCGGCCAGCGCGCTGCTGCCAGCCAGCGCGGCGGCGCCTTTCAGGACGGAGCGGCGCTGCATCACTGGGCGGTCCGCAGTGGGCAAGGGTGGCAGGCCATCATGTCAGTGCGCCACCTTGCCCCATTCGCGCTCATAGGTGTGCACCAGCACCTGGTTGGACAGGCGGTTCACCTCGGTCGGCACCCGCGCCATGTCGGGCGGAAAGTCAAACAACAGCGGCAGGCTGGGCAGGCTCAAAAAACGCATGCCTTCGGGCAAGGTGCTCGGCAGGCTCCAGGGGCGGCGGCTGGCAATCACAAAGCCCCATTCGCCAAAGCTGGGCACATGGGCGTGGTAGGGCGTGGCCTGCATGCCCACCGATTCGACGGTGGTCACCACGGTCCAGAAACTCTCGCGCGCAATCAGCGGTGAGGTGGTCTGGATCACCGCAAAGCCGCTGGCGGCCAGGTGTTGGCTCAGCATCGCGTAGAAGCTGTTGGTGAACAGCTTGCCCACCGCAAAATTGGTCGGATCGGGGAAGTCCACGATGATCACATCGAACACCTCGTCGGCCTTTTGCAGCCACTGGAAGGCATCGGCATTGATGATGCGCACCTTCGGGTTGTTCAAGGCATTGCTGTTGAGCGCCTGCATGCTCGGCACGTTCTGGAACAGGTCGGTCATCTGCGGGTCCAGCTCGACCAGGGTCACCGATTCGACCGAGGGGTACTTGAGCACCTCGCGCACGGCCATGCCGTCGCCGCCGCCAAACACCGCCACCTTGCGCGGCGCGCCAAAGCGGCTCATCACCGGGTGCACCAGGGCCTCGTGGTAACGGTATTCATCGCTCTGGGCAAACTGCAGGTTGCCGTTCAGGTAGAGGCGCGCGCCGCGCTTGCCCTGGGTCACCACAATGCGCTGGTAGGGCGTGGTGCGCGCCAGCACAATGGGCTCCTGGTAGAAGTGGTCCTCGGTCAGCGATGTCAGCCGCTCGGCACCCACCAGGCCGCCCAGCAAGGCGGCAATCACCAGGCCGCAGGCCAGCACATGGCTGCCAAAGCGGCGCAGCTCTTCCTTGAAGAGAAACAGCGCCCATACTGCCACCAGCGCATTGAGCAGGCCAAACACCAGCCCGGTGCGGATCAGCCCCAGGTGCGGCACCAGCAGCAGCGGAAAGGCCAGCGACACCGCCAGCGCGCCCAGGTAGTCAAAGGTCAGCACCTTGGAGACCAGATCGCGCAGCACCACATTGCGCTTGAGGATGCGCATCACCAGCGGTATCTCCAGCCCCACCAGGGTGCCCACCACCAGCACTGTGCCATACAGCATCCAGTGGAAGGCGCTGGGCACATAGGCGTTGATGATGGACAGCACGGCAGGCAAGGCCCCGCCCACCAGCGCCACCATCAGCTCGATGCGCAGAAAATGCGCCGGCAGCTCGCGCACCAGGTAGCGCGACAGCCAGGAGCCGATGCCCATCGCAAACAGGTAGGTGCCGATGATGGTGGAGAACTGCAGCACCGAATCGCCCAGCAGGTAGGACGCGAGCGCTGCTGCGGCCAGCTCGTACAGCAGGCCGCAGGCCGCCACCACAAACACGCTGAACAGCATCGCCACTTCCAGCGGGCTGGCGCGCCGCACCTCGCCTTCCGGCAGGGCGGCATGGCCAAACTCCAGCGCGTCGCCCGCGCCCAGGGGGCTGCCCGGACTGGGGCTGGGGGATGCGTTGGCAGAAGGGGTGGCGGGGGTGGAGGTCGACACGGGCGAGAGCTGCAGAAGCCGTGCAGGGCGCGCAGGCGCCAGCAGTGTTGGCTGAAAAAGAGAAAAAGACAGGGCGCCCCGTGCACAGGCCAGGCGCCGCCAGCGTGGCAAAGGGCGGCTGACGGCGATGGCCATCAGCGCCCGCGCAGGCGCAGAGCTAGCCGATCGCCGCTGCCACGATGATGCTGATGCCCAGGCTCATCGCCGCCACCACCACGCCCAGCGCGAGGTTCTGCTTTTCTACAATTTCGGCCCACATGTCCACGGGGGTGATCTTGTCGATGATCAGAAAGCACAGCCAGAAGACCACCACGCCCACCATGGCGAACAGGATGGAGCCAAAAAACGCCGCAGGGCGGAACCATTCCAAATCCATCACAACTCTCTCCTTCGTCAAAAGCGCGCCCTCATCGGGCTGTGCGCAGTGCTGTTGCCAGCGATTGTTTATTTGTGGCTGCCGCCGGAGCTGTAGCCACCCCATGAACCGCTGGACGACCGGCCGCTGCCCGTGCTGCTGCTGCACTTGCTCACATAGGTCGGGTCGGCGGCCAGTTTGCGCCGCTCCAGCGCAGTATCGCAGCCCTTGGGCCACAACCAGATAAGCAGGAAGAACAGCAGGAACAGGCCAATGATGACCGGCATGCAGCCGAGCTTGGGCACCGTGAAACTGCTGGTCTCGGGTTTGAACAGCGCCAGCTGGTCGCTCATGCCAAAGGCCGATGCCACCGACTCGGGCGTCATCTTGCGGCCCAGCGACCAGCTCAGCTCGCGCGGGCCCTGCTCCAGGTTCAGCAGCTGCGCGCCATCCTTGCCCCGGGCAAAGTCCACATTGTCGGTCTTGTCGCCCCGTGCCACCGGCCAGTAGAACTCGCCCAGCACATAGGTGGTCTCGGCGCGGTAGCGCGATTGCAGCTGGTAGGTCTGCTGTTTCCAGGTCGCCGTGCTGCGGCCTGCGCGGTAGTCGGGTGCGCCGGTCAGGGTCTTGACCAGGCTCCAGCCTTCGCTGCTGTTGACCAGGAACTGGAAGCCCTGCTGGCTGTGGTAGAGCAGGTACTCGTCCCAGCCAAAGTATTCGTCGTCATCGGGCTCGATGCCGATGCGGTGCTGAAACCCCACCAGCTGCCATTTGCTGCCAGCCAGGTTCGCTATCTTGCCCAGCGGCACCAGGGGCTTGACCGGGTCCTTCTGGATGGCGGCGCGCAGCTCCCCGCCAATGCCTTGCGACACATCGATGAGCGAGCCGCAGCTCGGGCAGGTCAGCGCCTGGGTCGTGTCCAGCTTGATATCGACCCGCGCCGCGCAGCGCGGGCAGTTGAAGTGCCGGCCCTGGTCCTTCTTGTTGGACGTGGTCTTCAGCCCTGCAATCTTGAGCGCGCCCAGCAGCACCGGCGCGCCCAGGTAGACGGCGGGCGGGTTCTCGCTGTAGTCGATGGACAGCACCTTGTCGTCCTCGGTGCGCAGCTCCACCACGGTAAAGGGCTTGCCCAATTCGGGCTGGTGCGGCATCTCGCCCTCGGCCGCCATCAGCTGGGCCAGTACGACGCTGGTCACGCTGTACTGCACGCCGCTGATCGCAATGCGCTGGCCCGGTTGCCAGCGGTCGGCCGGCGGCAGGTTCTTGGTGGCGGCCTGGCTGGCGCGGCTCAGCACAAACTGGCCGTTGTCTTCGCTGATGACAGCGGTCTCGCCGCTGTCGCCCAGCGCCATCCACTCGTTCCAGCTGCCGGTCTCGCCCTTGTACTGCAGCCGGCCCACAAGGCGGAAGCCCTCGGGCTTGCCCTGGCTGCCCTTGGCGAACTGGCCGGTCTGGTTCAGCTTGAGCGGGCTGTAGTCGTTGAAGACCTCGGCCATCTTGCCGATGCGCTTCAGGATATCGCCATTGCGCACGATGGAGCTTTGGCAATACGGGCAGACGGCGAAGGCGGACTGGGCGCTGGCAAATTCCACAGGTGCACCGCAGCCCGGGCAGGGCGCCGTATAGCTGCGTTGCTGGTCCGTCGTCATAGGTCGTCTGGCTTGTTATGAAGGTGTTATGGAGGCGCCCATTCGGCAACCGCACCGCATCATAGCGCAGGGCTTGGCGCGCGGGCCGCCAGCGTGCGACTGGCGGTATTAGCCAGGCCTATGGTTTTTTTAGCGAGGATTCATTGGCCTTTGCCATTGCTAATAAATATCATTTACAGCACTGCCATCGATTTATTGCAAGAAAGAGCCCGCCATGTCCTCCATCCGCCGCAGCCTGCAGAACAACCGCCAGACGCTGAAGAAGACCGCCAGCTACTACCTGATCCACATCACGGTCGCCGCAATGGTGGCGTACGCCGTCACCGGCAACCTGATCGCCTCGCTCACGCTGAGCCTGCTGGAGCCCACGGTGCAGGCCTTTGCCTTTTTCTTCCATGAAAAAGCCTGGCAGCGCTGGAATGCGCGCTCAGCTGCCGCTGTGGCAACCGCGCCCGTAGCGGTGCAAGCCAGCTGACAGGCCCCCTGACAGCAGCGGCCGGATGTGCGACAGTAGCGCATTGCCGCTACCCACAGGATGCACCGATGACCCCCTCCATTTCACGCAAGCGATTGTCCCTGGCCGCCTGGCCCGCGCTCTGTGCCGCCGTGCTGGCCTTGCAGGGCTGCGACGTGGTGGCGCCCATTGGCAGCAATGCCGTGCTGTCGGACCAGGCTATTGCCGAGAAAACCGCCAACTACTTCAGCAGCACCGAGGCGCATGTGCAGGTCTTCGGCTTTGACCGGCAGCGTGAATCGACGCGCTACCAGGCAAGCTTTCAAGGCAACAAGTACAACTGCTCGATCTACATGAACCAGGTGCGCTGCGACCCGGCTGGCCAATAAGCGCAGCCCTCAGCTGCGCAGCGCCTCATCGTTGGCGCGCAGCAGCGGCGCCGGGTTGGGGAAGATGTCCTGCCAGACCGGTGCAAAGGCCTGCTCGCCGACACCGGGCGCATCGCTGAAGTCGGGCAGGCGCAGCAGGCACAGCTGCAGGTGCAGATGGGGCAGCCACCAGCCGTTCTCTGCAAAGTCGCCCAGGTGGGCAAACTCGCTGCCTGCGGCAATCTGATCGCCCGGCTGCCAGCGCCGGGCCGATGCATGGCTCAGATGCCCCCAGATGCTGAAAAACTCTGGGTGCGCAGGGCCCTGGTGGCGCAGCACCAGCATGCCGCCATAGTCCAGCCGGATATCACGCACTTCAGCCACCACCACCTCCGCGGCCAGCGGCAGCCGCAGCGTGGTGCCCGCTGGCGCAAACAGGTCTACGCCCAGGTGGCAGTCGCGCATCGCGCCTGCCAGCCGGGTCGATGCGTAATTGCTGCTTTGGTAAACGCATCGCTGCTCCATCCAGTGGCCCACACCCATGTCAAACCCCTGGCTTTGCTGCAGGGCCTCATAGGCGCGGATGGCACCCTCGCGGTCCATGCTGGCGCTGGCGGCGGCCACGGCAGAGTCAGCGCTGCGGAAATCGACGTGGCCCATGCGCGCCTGCGCCAGGCCGGGCATCAGCCCACTCCAGCTGCCGCGCTGCTGCGCCACCCAGGCATGGAAGGCGGCAGCCTCCGGTACGGCGCTGAGGCCGCTGTGGTGGCGCGCAATGGCCTCGGCGATGGGGTCGGTCTGTGTGTCGGCGGTGGTCATGGTTGTTGGAGTTGGCAGTGTTGCTCTATGGTATCGGCCAGCGCATGCTGGTTCTGCTCGCGCAGGCGCGCCACGGCGCCGCGCATATCGGCCGGGCGTTCGTCCTGGCCGAGCTTGAACTTGGCTTCACAGCGCGCCACCGGCATCTCATAGCCCACAATGCCGGGCAGGCGCCGCTCCAGGCCGCCGGGGCCCAGCTCGCTGCTGTCCCAGGGGCAGCGGCGGCCGCGCTCCATGTGGCCCACCAGGTCCTGCAGGTGGGCGACCAGTTCATCTTCTTCCAGCATGCGCGGGGTGCCATGCAGGTGCACCACCTGGAAGCCCCAGGTCGGCGCGCTGTCGCGATGCGGGTAGTGGGGGTACCAGGACGGCGAGATATAGCTGCCCGGGTCCATCAGGATGGCGATGCTCGGCAGGCCCTGGCGCAGAAAGCGCACATGGTCGCTGGCCGATGCGACGTGCGACACCACCGTGCCCAGCGCGCCACGCGTGGAGTCGAGCCGGAACACCGGGTGGGACAGCGCCACGCCTTCGCTGTGCGGCGTGACCAGGGTGCCCAGCACCACGCGGTCGACCAGCTCCTTGATCTGCGCGGGCTGCTGGGGTTGGTAATAGGGTTTGGTGTAGAGCATGAGGGGGCGGGTCAGAGAGAGATCAGGCGTGGACCGGGGGTAGGCGCTGGTCCCAGGGCAGGGCCTGCTCCAGCTGCGCGGCCAGCTGCAGCAGCCGGCTTTCTGCGCCATAGGGGGCGATGAACTGCATGCCCATGGGCAGGCCGCTGGCGCTTTGCCACAGCGGCACGCTCATCGCGGGCACGCCGGCGGCATTGGCCGGGCGGGTGAACACGGTCGCATCCATGAACTCCTGCATGAAGTGCTGCGCATCGGGCTGGCGCACATCCAGCGCCTGCAGGCCCTGGGGCAGGGTCGGCATCACCGGGCAGAGCAGCAGGTCATAGCGGCCAAACATCTCGCCCAGGCGCCGGGCGATGCTGTTGCAGGTATTGCGCGCGGCCAATAGCTCGACAGCGCCCAGGCGCCGGCCCTGCTCGGCCAGGCCCAGGTTCACCGGTTCAAAGAACTCCGCTGTCGCTGGCCTGCCGGTGCTGCGCACCAGGTCATCCATCTCCAGCGCGGTGTAGGCGGCAATGATGCGGCTGAAGGCGGCGGCCAGGTCGGCGTGCGAGAAGTTCCATTGCGCCTCTTCGGTCACATGGCCCAGTTCCTGCAGCAGACGACTGGTGTCCTGCAGGCCTTGCAGGATGCTGCTGTCCAGCGCCTGGCCCGGGCCTGCCTCCTGCAGCACGCCAATGCGCAGCCGCCCGGGCGGGCGCAGCAGCGCCTGGCTGAAGTCTTCCGCCTTGGCCGGCGCGGCATAGAGCGAGCCGGGCTCCAGCGCATCGCTCAGGTCCAGCATCAGGGCCGAGTCGCGCACGCTGCGCGTCAGCACATGGTGGCTCACGAGCCCGCCCCAGTTCTCGCTGGAGACAGGGCCGCAGGCCACGCGGCCGCGCGAGGGGCGCAGGCCAAACAGCCCTGTGCAGGCCGCCGGTATGCGGATCGAGCCCGCGCCGTCATTGCCATAAGCCAGCGGCACCATGCGGGCGGCCACTGCGGCGGCCGAGCCCCCCGAGGAGCCGCCGACATTGTGCGCAGCACTCCAGGGGTTCAAGGCGCGGCCGTGCAGGCTGGGCGCGGTCGCCACATTGGCCGAGAACTCGGGCAGATTCGTCTTGCCGACGATCACCATGCCCGCCTGCTGGTAGCGGCGCACCAAGGTGTGGTCAGTGGCCGAGACGTTTCCCAGTGCCGCGCGCGAGCCATACGACATCGCTGCGCCGGCATAGCTGGGGCAGTCGTCCTTGAGCAGCACCGGCACGCCGCGCAGCGGCGCATCGGCCGGCAGCTGGCGCAGCTGCTCGTCTGCCTGCGCGCGCATTGTCAGGATCACGGCATTGAGCTGGGGGTTGCAGCGCTCGATGGCGTCAAAGGCATGGTCCACCGCGGCCTGGGGCGTGAGCGCACCAGCGCGGATGGCCTGGGCCAGGGCCGTGGCATCGGCCAGGCGGTAATCGGTTGCAGAGAAAGACATACAGGGTGTGAAACGCAGAGATCGGAATGCGGAGAAAGTGGCATGCGCGTGGCAGAACCAGACCGTTCTGCCCACGCGGGCGGAGGTTGGCTTAGGGCGCTGCGCGGCTCACGCCCCAGAAGCGGTGCGTGCCGGCGGGCCAGCCCTTGTAGCCCTTGATGCTGGGCGCCATCGCGGTGACGACGGGCAGGTTGTACAGCCCGATGATCGGCACCTCCTTGGCCATCAGCGCATGGAGCTGGTTGAACAGGTCCTTGCGGCGCGCCGGATCGCGCTCCATCGCCACCTGCTTGAGCAAGGCCGAGGCCTGCGCATCGTCCCACTGGCGGGTCGGCTCGGCCTTTTTGTCGCCGATCAGCGATTCATACATCAGCAAGGGGTCCAGCCGCGCCGAGTAGGCAAAGATGGCCAGCTCGTACTGGCCCTTGCCGTACAGATCCAGCTGCGAGGCCCAGTCGCGCACCTTGATGTCGATATTGATGCCGGCCGAGCCCAGCAGCGCCTGCAGGATGGTGGCCAGCTGCACGCGCTCCTGGCGGTTGGCTACCAGCAGGCTGATGGGCTGGCCCTTGTAGCCCGCCTGCTTGGCCAGCGCGCTGGCGCCCACCGGGTCATAGCCGGGCCAGGCCTTGCTGCGCTGGTCGTAGTAGGGGCTCAGCGGCGATATCACCGAGGGGTTGGCGGTAAACAGGCCCTTGCCGGCGGCCTCGGCCACATCGGGCAGGCTCAGCGCCTTGGCAATGGCCTGGCGCATGCGCACATCCTTGAGCGCGGGCGCCTCGGTCTGCACCTGCAGCACCACCCAGCTCGGGGTGGGTTGCACCTCCACCTGCACGCCCTTGCCCTTGAGCTCCTTGATGGTGTCGGGGTCTACATCGTCGATGACGTCCAGATCGCGCGAGAGCACGCCGTTGGAGCGCGTGCTGGCATCGGGCACGGTGACAAAGCGCAGGGTGGCAATGCTGGCCTGCTTGTTGCCGGCATAGCCATCGCGCGCGCCGGGCAGCGCGCTGTAGTCGGCAAAGCGCTTGAGCTCGGTGTAGCGGCCGGTCTGCTTTTCGGCAAAGCGGTAGGGGCCAGTGCCGATGACCTGGCTGACGCTGCCGTTGGCTGTTACCGACTCCGGGTGGATGATCCAGGGCGTGCACTGGATGGTGGCCAGGGTCATCAAGAAGTTGGGCGCGGGCGCCGAGAAGCTGAAGCGCACAGTTTGCGCGTCGACGGCCTTCACCTCCTGCAGCGCCGGGCCGATCTTGCCGTTGTAGCGGTTGATGCACTGGAAGTTGGTCTTGGGATCGAGGTAGCGCTTGAAGTTCCACACCACATCGGCGGCCGACAAGGTCTTGCCATTGTGAAAGCGCACATTCGGGCGCAGCTTGAAGTCGTAGCTGGTGCTGTCGTCATTGGCTGTCCAGCTGCTGGCCAGCATGGGCTTGACAGTCAGGTCCTCGCCATAGGCGACCAGGCCCTCGACCACATGGGCCATCACCATGTCGGAGTTGGCGTCGCGGTTGACACCGGGGTTGACGCTGGCGATATCGGCATGCAGCGCCACGCGCAGCATATCGGGGGCGCCGGCGGCCTGGCTGTGGGCACTGAGCGCGCAGGCTGCAGCGAGCAGCGCGGGCGACCAAAGAGAGCGGCTGGTGGGCATGGTCTTCCTTGTGGTGGTGACGTTGGCGTGGGGGCTTGGGACAGGGGCTTACACCGGGGCGGCTTGCGGCGTGCGCAGGCACTGCTGCAAGAAGGCCTCGACCGGCTCGATGACCTTGAAGGGCTCGTGCGCAATGCCGGGCACCGTGTCGCGCTGCACGCGGATGCCATGCGCGGCAAAGCTGTCGGCCAGTGCGGTGATGCGCTCGATGCGGTTGTCGCCCTGCAGCTGGGCGCCATCCATCCACAGTGCACTGTCGCGCGGAATGGTGATCTCCCAGGTGGCGGTGTCCGCCGTGCCGATGATGGTCTGCACCGTCACCGCGCGCATCGCCGCCAGGTTGAGGCTGCGGCCAAAGCGCTGCTCGATGTCGCGCACACCCACCCACCAGTCGTAGTCGGTATTGAGCAGGGTGACCACGCCTGGCGCGCCGATCGACACGGCATGGAGGCGCTCCGGGTGCAGCAGGAAAAAGCGCTGGCTGAACTGCCCGCCGCCCGAGAAGCCGTAGAGCATGAAGCGCTCGCTGCGCACGCGGTACTTGGCCGCCACCTCGTCCACCATGGACAGCAGCACCTGGTCATAGCGGATGCCATGGAAAAGAATGCGCTTGTAGTTGGCCAGGTCGCCGGCCACGCCAATGCCGGCGGGAAAGAGCGGCGCCAGCACGATGCAGTCATTGCGGTCGGCAAAATCGGCAAAGCGGTCGCGGTACTGGCTGGCGGTGCGGCCCGTGCCGTGCACGATCACCGCCAGGTCGTAGACCTTGTCCTCGCTCTCGCTGTAGTTCTTGGGCACATAGAGGCAGTAGCTGAAGCGCTGGTCGTACTGGCTGGCAAAAAAGGTCGTGGCGCCAAAGTCGTAATAGCTCAGCTTGATGCCGTGGCCCTGGCGGGCGGGAGGGGGTGACATAAGAGGACTCCTGAAAGGTTGCTGAATTTTTAGGCAGGGCAGGCAGCGCCGTCTGCTGGAGCGGTGGCCCGGCCCTCGGCATGGCGCCAGCGCAGGTGCACGCCGCCATCGGGCGTGGCCTGCAGCATCGGGATCGCGTCCAGCAGCTGGCGCGTATAGGGGTTCTGCGGCTGGTCAAACACGGCATCGCGCGTGCCCTGCTCGGCAATCACGCCGCCCTGCACGACGATGACCCGGTCGGCAATCTGCTCGACCACGCCCAGGTCGTGGCTGATGAACAGGCACGAGAAGCCATAGCGCTGCTGCAGCTCGGCCAGCAGGTCCAGCACCTGGGCGCGTACCGTCACATCGAGCGCAGAGACCGCCTCGTCGGCAATCATCAGCGCCGGGCGCCGCACCAGCACGCGGGCAATGGCCACGCGCTGGCGCTGGCCGCCCGAGAGCTCATGCGGGTAGCGCGTCGCAAAATCGCCGCCCAGCCCCACATCGGCCAGCGCCTGCTGCACGCGCTCGCGCTTGTCGCTGGCGCTCAGGCCCTCGGCCATGCGCAGCGCCTCGGCCACCAGCGCCTGCACCGTCATGCGCGGGTCCAGCGAGGAATACGGGTCCTGGAAGACCATCTGGCAGTTGTAGCGGTAGTCCTTGAACCCCGGGCAGCCCGGCCGCAAGGGCTGGCCCTTGTACAGCAGGCTGCCACTGGTGGGCTGCAGCAGGCCCGACAGGATCATGCCCAGGGTCGTCTTGCCCGAGCCCGATTCGCCGACCACGGCCACCACCTCGCCGGGGAAGATATCCAGGCTGATGCCCTTGAGCACGCGCGCTGGCGCCCCCTTGCGGAACCAGCGCTGGCGGCCGCCAAACTCCAGCACCAGGTCGCGGGCCGACAGCAGCGGCGCCGTGCGGTCGATCTTGCGCGGCGCCCGGCGCTGGGGCAGGGTGCGCAGCAGCTGGCGCGTGTAGTCATGCGCGGGGGCGGCCAGCACCTGGGCGGTGGGGCCGGTCTCGACGATGTCGCCCTGCTTCATCACCACCATGCGGTCGGCGTAGCGGGCGACCATCGGCAGGTCATGGCTGATCAGCAGCACGGCGGTGCCGTTCTCACGGGTCAGCTCCAGCATCATCTCCATCACCTCGCGCTGCACCACCGCGTCCAGCGCCGTGGTGGGTTCGTCGGCAATCAGCAGGGCGGGGCGCAGCAGCATGGCCGAGGCGATCATGATGCGCTGGCGCATGCCGCCCGAGAACTCATGCGGGAACGCACTCAGGATGCGCTGGGTGTCACGCAGGCCGACGCGCTCCAGCATCGCATGGATGCGCGGCATGTGCTCATTGCGCGCCTGGGGCAGGTGCATGCGCAGGCCTTCGAGCAGCTGCTCGCCAATGCTCAGGGTGGGCGTGAGCGAGGTCATCGGCTCCTGGAACACCATGGCCACGCGCGGGCCGCGCACAGCGCGCAGCTGGTGCTCGTTCATCGCATAGAGCGACTGGCCGTCGAGCAGGATATCGCCGCCACTGCGGCTGATGGCATGGGGCGTGAGCCGCATCACGGCGCGGCTGAGCATGGTCTTGCCCGAGCCCGATTCGCCGACGATGCCAACAATCTCGCCAGCGGCCAGCTGCAGCGAGGCGTTGCGCACCACCAGCTTGTCGGTGCCGGCCGAGAGGCTCAGGTTCTGGATCTGCAGCAAGGCAGGGGATGTGGTCATACGCGCCTCCGCATGCGTGGGTCGAGCCGGTCGCGCAAGGCGTCACCGAGCAGGTTGATGCCCAGCAGTGCCAGCGAGATCGCCAGCCCCGGGAAAATCGCCAGCCAGGCCGCCTGGCTGACATAGGAGCGGCTGCCCGCCAGCATGTTGCCCCAGGTGGGGGCCGGTGGCGCCACGCCCAGTCCCAGAAAGCTCAGTGAGCTCTCGGCCAGGATGATCCAGCCGCACATCGAGGTGGCCATGACGATCACCGGTGCGATGCAATTGGGCAGCACATGGCGTAGCAAGGTGTAGGTCTCGGAGTTGCCCATGACGCGCGAGGCACGCACAAAATCACGCTCGCGCAGGCCCAGCACGGTGCCACGCACCACGCGCACTACTGACGACGCATAGGCCAGTGCCAGCGCGATGATGATGCCGCTGGCGCTGGCACCAAACACCGCCAGCAGGCCCAGCGCCATCAACAGGCCCGGGAAGGCTAGCAGCGCATCGTTGATGGCCATCAGGATGCGGTCGGGCCAGCCGCGCAGGTAACCGCTGAGCGCGCCGATCAGCACACCAAAGAAGGTGGCCAGAAACACCGTGCTGAGGCTGATGCGGATGCTGGTGGCAGTGCCGCGCATCAGGCGGCTGAGCACATCGCGGCCCAGCTCGTCGGTGCCCATCCAGTGCTGCCAGCCGGGCGCTGCCAGGCGGGTCTTGAAGTCGAGCTTGAGCGGGTCATACGGCGTCCAGAACGTGGCCAGCAAGGCCACGGCGACCACCACGGAGACCAGGCCAGCGCCCAGCCAGAAGGAGAGGGAGCGGCGGTTCATGATGCAGCCACCCTCGGGTCGAAGATGGGATAGAGCAGGTCCACAAAGAGGTTCACCAGGACATAGATGCTGGCGATGAAGAGCAGGCAGCCCTGGATCAGCGGGTAGTCGCGGGCAAAGATCGCATCGACCAGCAGCCGGCCCAGGCCCGGAATGGTGAACACGGTCTCGATCACCGCCACCCCGGCGAGCAGGTTGCCCAGGATCAGGCCCAGCAGGGTCCAGGTCGGGCCAAAGGAGCTCTTGAAGGCATGGCGCAGCATCACCGTCATCTCGCTCAGGCCCTTGGCGCGGGCATGGGTGATGTAGTCCAGGTGCAGCACTTCCAAGGTGGAGGCGCGGGTCATGCGCAGGATCACGCCAATCTCGTGCAGCAGCAAGGTGGTGATGGGCAGCACCAGGTAGAGCAGCGCCTGCTGCGGGTTCTCGCCAAAGGCGACAAAGCCGACCACTGGAAACCAGCCGAGCTTGAGCGCAAAGAACATCAGCAGCAGCAGCCCCATCCAGAACGCGGGCAGCGACAGCAGCAAGGTGGCGGTGGCGACCAGGGCCAGGTCGGTGAGGCGGCCTTGGCGCCAGGCCGCCAGCATGCCCAGCGGCACGGCGACCAGCGTGGCCAGCAGCACGGCAGGCAGCACGATCTGGGCGCTGACGGCAAAGCGCTGCCAGATCAGCGCGGCAACCGGTTGGCGGTTGGAGATGGACTGGCCCAGGTCGCCCTGCAGCACATGGCCGGACCAGACCAGGAACTGCGTAGGCAGGCTGGCGTTGAGGCCCAGTTGCTCGCGCAGGGCCGCCAGCGATGCGGCATCGGCCGAGTCACCCAGCATCAGCGCTGCCGGGTCACCGGGGATCAGGCGCACCAGGATGAAGACGGCCAGTGCCACGATCACCAAGGTCGGAATCGCCATGCCGATTCGGGTGGCAGCGAATTTCCACATGGCGGTCAGTGCTCCAGCGCCGCAGCGGCTGCGGCAGACGGTTCAGCCGCGCCATCGCCATGCAGGCGGTAGGTGGTGAACTGGCGGTTGATGGCGGGCAGCGGTGCAATCTCCATGATGCCCAGCGCCGGCTCCATCACGATCATCGCGACGGTGGCGGTCAGGTTGCCGCCATCGGCAGGCCGGGGCGGGCGGCATACCGCGTAGGGCGAGAGGAAGTCGTCAAACAGCGCCTTCTTCAGCGATTCGCGGGTCAGCAGGCGGCCCTGCTCCTGCAGGATCTTGCGCACCCGCCAGTCGCGGTAAAAGCTCTCGGGCACATGGGGGATGCCGGTGTCGCGCAGCTTGGCCAGCGCCACCGGGCTGACCCAGTGGTTGGCGTGCACGATCATGCCGTCCTCGGGGTAGAGCGGGAAGGCCTCGTCGGGCGCGCATTCAAAGTCAATGCCAAAGCCCGCGGCCGATGCCACCATGATGTTGTTGGAGCAGGACTTGGGCGTGGTGGCCACGGCCTTGGCGGCCAGCGCAAAGTGCTCCTGCTCCAGCACCTTGCGGCGGATCAGGCCCAGCGGAATGCCCAGCTTGGTGTAGTCGCGCTCGCATTCCAGGTAGTTGGCGGTGATGGAGATGCCTGCGGCATTGAGGCCGCTGCGGGCCAGGCCGCCGGCTTCGACAAAGGTCAGGTAGTCGGGGCCATGGTCCTGGCGCACGCGCAGCACCACACCGGTCTCGGCGCATTCGGCGCGCCAGTCCCAGTTCTGGCCATGGATCAGGTTGCCCGAGGCGCTGCGCTCGGGCAGCAGCATGGCGCCGGTGCAGCCGTCGTCGAGCTCGTCATCGACCGGCTTGGTGGACTGGGCGCGTGCCAGGGCCACTACCTCGGTGCGGGCATTGATCATCACGATGTCGTCCAGCGCGACGCCCGAGCCTTCGGCAATGCCGCGCATTTCTTCGAGGTAGTTCTCGTCAAAATCGGCGATCTTCTGGGCGTACTCGGCGATCAGCGCGGCCTTGTGTGCGGCACTGATGCCGTACTTCTCCAGCGCGCCGCCATAGAGGGCTGCGCTGCGGGCAATGCGGTCTTTGAGCGCCGCGCCATACTGGCGCCCACGGGCTTGGGGGGCGCCAGACAGCGTGACGAGTGGAAACGGCGACATCTTTTTCCTTTTGTGTTTTGTGAACTTTTAATACATTAATTTCGTGGTCATTGACTGTCAATTTGTTTTTTATAGAATCAAACAAAACTTAGGGAAACTACGATGAAGGATGCTGCCAAGACGGGAAGCCTGGCGCGTATGCTCGGGGCTGGCCGGCAAAAACAAGAGGCTGCGCGCCGCCGCCACTGCCACCGCATTGCGCAGACGCGGGCCGCAGCAGCACAACCCAGGGGAGAATCGGTTTGAAGCAATCGCTGAGTTCTTTGCAGATCGACGTCGCGCGCAAGCTGACGGCGCTGATGCATGCTGGCCGCTGGCGCGTGGGCGACCGCATCTCCGACCTGCACCTGGCCGATGAGCTCAAGGTCTCGCGCACGCCGGTGCGCCAGGCGCTGATGCTGCTGACCGCCCAGGGCCTGGTGGCCTACCACCCGGGCCGGGGTTTTCGGGTCGAGCGCGTGCCCGATGGCGATGATGCCCTGGAGCAGCTGGTGCCCCCCTCCGACGCCGAGGCGCTGTACAGCCAGATCATGAACCACCGCGCCAGCGGCCAGCTGGCTGGCGAAGTCTCCGAGGCGCAGCTGGTGGAGCTGTTTGGCGTGACCCGGGGCGCCGTGCGCCGCGTGCTGATGCGCTTTGCTGCCGAGGGCCTGACCGAGCGCCTGCCTGGCCACGGCTGGCGCTTTACCGAAAGCCTGGACAACCCCCAGGCCGTGCACGAGAGCTATGACTTTCGCTTGATCGTCGAGTGCGGCGCGCTGAAGATGGCCGGCTTTGCGCCCGATCCCGAACAGCTGCAGCAGCTGTTTCGCGAGCAGTCAGACATCTTGCAGATGCCGGTCGAGCAGCTGCGCCAGGATGTGTGGTTCAAGGCCAATGCGAATTTCCATGAAACCCTGGTGTCCTGGTCGCGCAACCGCTTTCTGATCGAGTCGGTGCGCCGGCAGAACTCGCTGCGCAAGATCTCGGAGTTCGCGCACTTCAGCCACCTGAGCGAGCAGCACATCCGCCAGGCCTGCACCGACCACCTGGGCATTCTCAAGGCGCTGAAAGAAGGCGATGCCGACTATGCCGCCGCGCTGCTGCGCCGGCATATTTCGCGCTCGGCGGAAATCTAAAAACAGGTTCTTAACAGGACCTAGGTTTTTTCCAGGTCCAGCTTGGGCGCGCGCAGCTCGTTCTCGCTCATGCCCCGGCGCCAGTAGGCCACGATCAGCTGCTCCTGCTTGCCCAGGCCCAGGCTGTCCACCGCCCATGCGCGCAGCGCCTGCGCGGTCGCAAATTCGGCACCTACCCATAAAAAGCGGCTTGCGCCTGCGGTGGTTTGCGCGGCGGTCCAGTCCAGCGCTTGCACGGCCTGCTGCAGTTGCTCGCCGGTACCTGCGGGCGCGCCTGCGCGGTAAAGCCAATGCCACTGCATGCCGGGCGGCAGAGGGATGTTGATCGCATCCTGCGGGTCTGCGATCTCGCAGACCACATGGCCGCGTGTGCTGGCGGGCAGCTGCTCTGCGATGCGCGCCAGCGCGGGCAGTGCGCTGTCGTCACCGGCCAGCACCATCCAGTCGGCGATGCGGGCCGTGCGGCCACCGGGTTTGAGGATCTCGACCCGGTCGCCGACCTGCGCCTGCTGGGCCCAGCAGGCGCCCGGTCCGGCATCGGCATGCAGCAAAAAATCGATCTCCAGCCATTGCGCATCGGCATCGAAGGCGCGCACGGTGTAGACGCGTGTGCTGCTGGCGCCGTCGCGTTGCGGCGACGGAAACACCAGGCGGCAGTGGATGTTGTCGTGCTGGCAAAAGGGCGCCAGCTGCGCGCCGGCAAAGCGGATGCGGCGGTAGCCGGCAGAGGGGGAGCAGAGGGAGAGAACCTGGAGCGTGGAGGGCATGCCGCAGTCTAGAGACGGTACGAGAGGGGAGGCCGCTGGACCCGAGCGGGTGGCCAGCATCGGAGGGTCTGGCGGCCATTATGCGGGCGCGCCTTCCCTTATTCCGTCTCGCGCGGCGCTGCCCATGGCGCCGCTGTGGGCTCAGGCGTGGTTCAGGTCGAATCTGCCTGCAGGTTGTTCACCCGCCAGCACCTGCAGCAGGTTGCTGGTCGCCATCTCGGCCATCGCGTGGCGCGTCTCGTGCGTGGCCGATCCGATATGCGGCAGCGCCACCACCTTGGCATGGGTGCGCAGGGGGGATTCGACCGGCAGCGGCTCGGTGGCAAACACATCCAGGCCGGCGGCGCGGATCTGGTCGGTGTCGAGCGCATGCAGCAATGCAGCCTCGTCGACGATCGCGCCGCGCGAACCGTTGATGACGATGGCGCTGGGCTTCATCATGGCAAAGGCTTCGGCGCCCAGCAGGTGCTTGGTCTCGGGGGTCGAGGGCACGACGGAGACAACAAAGTCCGCCTCGCGCAGCAGTGCATCGCGGGCGACATAGTGCACATGGCCGGCCAGCGCGCCCAGTTCGCTCTCGGGCACAACGCTGCGGTTGTTGTAGAGCACGCGCATGCCAAAGCCCAGCGCCGCGCGCCGGGCCAGTGCCATGCCGATGCGGCCCATGCCCAGAATGCCCAGGGTCTTGCCATGCACATCCCAGCCAAACAGGTCCTCGCCAATATTGCGCTGCCATTGGCCGGAGCGCACATACATCGCCAGCTCCGGAATGCGGCGGCTGGTGGCCATCAGCAGTGCAAAGATGGTGTCGGCCGTCGTCTCCGTCAGCACGCCCGGCGTGTGGCACAGCGCAATGCCGCGCTCGCGCAGCGCGGCCAGCGGGTAGTTGTCCACGCCCACCGAGATGCTGGAGATCACCCGCAGCTGCAGTGCTTCATCGAGCAGCGCATCGGTGATCGGGTAGCTCGACCCGATCAGTGCCTGGGCCTGGGGCAGCGCTGCAAAAAAGGCATCGCGCTGTGCAGCCACGCGGGGGTTGGCCACGGTCACATTGTGCGCGGCTTGCAGGCGGGCCAGTTGGTCCTCGGGCAGTTCACGAAAAACCAAAATCTGGTGGCGGGTGCTGGTCATTGCTGCTCCTGGATGCGTTGAAATCAATAGCCGGCGGCGGTCAAGGCTTCGCGGGTTGGCAAGCCTTCGGAGTCGCCCAGCACCTGCACCTGCAGCGCGCCAATCCAGCAGCCGCGCTTGACGGCATCGGCCACCGAGCGGCCATCGAGCAGGCCGCTGATGACGCCCACCGCAAAGGCATCGCCGGCGCCCACGGTGTCCACCACCTTCTCGACCGGGCAGCCGGCCACATAGCCGGTGCCGGCCTGGGCGTCATCGTAGTAAGCACCTTCTTCGCCGAGCTTGACGACCACCAGGCTGGCGCCCTGGTCGCGGTAGAACTTGGCCACCGCTTCGGGCGTCTTGTGGCCGGTCAGCAGCTCACCTTCGGCCAGGCCGGGGAAGACCCAGTCCGCACCAGCGGCCAGCGCATTGATCTCGCGGCGCATCGTGGCCTCGTCCTGCCACAGGGTGGGGCGCAGGTTGGGGTCAAAGGAGATGGTGCTGCCAGCAGCGCGGGCGATCTGCAGGGTACGCTGGGCAGTGGCCAGGCTGGTCTGCGAGATCGCGGCAAACACGCCGGTGGCATGCAGGTGGCGGGCCGAGGCCAACCAGGGCTCGTCGATGTCGGCGGGGGTCATCAGGCTGGCGGCCGAGCCCTTGCGGTGGTATTCCACCTGCGGGTCGCTGCCGTCATCGGTGCGGCCCTTGATCTGGAAGCCGGTCTTCTGCGCCGGGTCCAGCACCACATGCTCGCAGTGCACGCCTTCGCTCTTCATCTGGTTGATGAGGTAGCGCGCCATCGAATCGGCGCCCAGGCGGCTCGCCCAGTGGGTGTTGAAGCCCAGGCGCGCCAGGCCGGTGGCCACATTGATCTCGGCGCCCGCAATGCGCTTGGTGAAGAACTCGGCGTTCTCCAGCGGGCCGGCGCGGTCGGCGATCAGCAGCATCATGGCTTCGCCAAAAGTGGCGATGTCGAAGGTCTTGGTGGTCATGGCCGTGTCTCTCTTGGGTGCGGTGGGCTGTTGGTTTATCGGGGACTTAGCGGGCTTGCAGTGCCGTGGCATCGCGCAGCACGGCCAGCTCCTGCCGGGTGACGGCGACCAGGTCGTCGCCGATCAGCGGGTACTCGATGGCGCGGGGTGCGTCGCTGGGCAGCGCGCGCAAAATGGCGCGCCAGGCGGCGGCCGATTCGGCCAGCGGCACTGCTACCCATTTGGCCGGCAGGCGTTGCACGCCCTTGGCATGCACATAGGCCACGCGGCTGCCAAACAGCTGCGCCGCTTGCAGCGCGCATTCGCCCAGGTAGTGCCAGTTGCCCATGTCAAAGGTCATCGGCAGCGGCAGGCCGGCGGCATCGGCCGCGGCAAAAAAGCGCTGCAGTGCCTGCACGGTGCCGGCGGCCGTGGTCTGGTCGTTTTCGATCAGCAGGGTCAGGCCCGCGCCCTCGATGGCGCTCTTCAGCGCCGCAAAGCCCTGGGCCGAATGCGCGACCGACTGGCTGGCAAAGCCGCCGATCGACATCTTGAGCCAGGTGGCCCCCAAGCTATGGCTGGCGGCGACCGCGTGTTGTACGGCAGCGGTGTTCAGGCTGCCGTCCATCGCAAACAGCGGCTGGGGGCAGGAGTAGACCAGGTCCAGCTGGTGGTCGCGGCCATAGGCGGCCAGCGCGGGCAGCTCTTCGGCGGGGTTCAGCAGCAGCTCTTCGCGCACTTCATAGCCGTTGGCGCCTGCGCGGTGCGCGAGCTGGGCAAAGTAGAGCTGGCCGTGGCGGCGCACTTCGGCATTGCCAAAGGAGGTGAGGGAGATCAGGGCGGGCGAGCCCGCGTTTTGCAAAGACAAGGCCATGGTTTTCGTATTTTTTGGCCGCTTACGCCCGTATACCAAGCGTTGACAGCTATTGATAAGTGAGCAAACAATCTGCAGTAACTTCGCACGTTCTCAAAAACTGGCGCGGCCCATCGGCGCACACCGAGCAAGGGCCGCCCCGCAGCGAAGGTGGGGTCCCCCTCCCGCGTAGCGAGAGAGGGGGAAGGCGCGAAGCGCCTCAGGGGGTGTTAGTGATTACTCAGGATCTGGCCCAGGAACTGCTGGGTCTTGGGGTGTTGGGGGTTGTCAAAGAACGCAGCCGGTGGGCCTTGCTCGATGATCTTGCCGTCGGCCATGAAGATCACGCGGTCGGCCACGCTGCGGGCAAAGCCCATTTCATGGGTCACGCAGAGCATGGTCATGCCGTCTTCGGCCAGGCCGATCATGGTGTCCAGCACTTCCTTGACCATCTCGGGGTCGAGGGCCGAGGTGGGCTCGTCAAACAGCATGATCTTGGGGGCCATGCACAGCGCACGGGCAATGGCCACGCGCTGCTGCTGGCCGCCCGACAGCTGGCTGGGGTACTTGTTGGCCTGGTCCGGAATGCGCACCCGCGTCAGGTAGTGCATCGCGCGCTCCTGCGCCTCGGCCTTGCTCAGGCCGCGCGAGCGCATCGGCGCCAGCATGCAGTTCTCCACAATCGTCAGATGCGGGAACAGGTTGAACTGCTGGAACACCATGCCCACTTCCTTGCGGATGGTGTCGATGGCCTTGCTGTCACCGGTCAGGTCCATGCCGTCCACGGTGATCTGGCCCTTCTGGATGGCTTCGAGCCGGTTGATGCAGCGGATCATCGTGGACTTGCCCGAGCCCGAAGGCCCGCAGATGACGATACGCTCGCCAGCACGCACGTCGAGGTTGATATCGGTCAGCACCTGGAAGTTGCCATACCATTTCTCGACGCCTTGGAGGCGAATGATGGGTGCTTGCGAGGGGGTCGTCATAAAGCAGTCTTGTCGTGTGTGATGAGCGTTTGCACGAGGCGGGTTTGATGCGCGGGACGGCCAGCTAGGGCCGCCCCGACGCAAAGGCCGTCGTCCCCCTTCCAGGGGGAAGGCGCGCAGCGCCTCAGGGGGTTAGTCCAATTTCGGCAGGTCGGCGCCCAACCACTTTTGGTACAGCTTGTTCAGCTCACCATTGGCGGTGTTCTTGGCGATGAAGGCGTTCACGGCTTCGGCCACTTCGTCCTGGCCAGGGCGCAGGGCGACGGCCATGTTCTGCTGCAGCAGCTGGAACTTGTTCTCGAACTGGCCCGCAGGGGCGCGCTTGGCGATCTGGGCCGCCACGGTCACCGAGCAGCCGATGGCATCGACCTGGCCCGACAGCAGGGCTTGCATGGCCGATGCGTCGTCGTCAAAGCGGCGGATTTGCGTGCCTTCCGGCGCAGCCTTGGTGACGGCCACGTCCTGGGTGGAGGCACGTGCCACGCCCACGCGCAGGCCCTTGAGGTTTTCCGGGCCCTTGATGGCGGTCTTGGTGGCGCCGTACAGCACGATCGATGCGGCCGAGTAGGGCTTGGAGAACAGCACCTGCTTGGCGCGCTCGGGCGTGATGGCCAGCGAGGCGATCAGCATGTCGACCTTGTTGGTCAGCAGAAAGGGGATGCGGTTGGGGCCGGTCACGGGCACGATGTCGGCGGTCACACCCCATTCCTTGGCCAGCAGCTTGGCCACATCGGCGTCGTAGCCATCAGGCTGGTTGCTGCCGTTCAGGATGCCGTAGGGCGGGAAGTCCACCAGCATGCCGATGGTGATCTTGCCCTTCTTCTTCAGATCCGCCAGCGACTGGGCCGATGCGGTCAGGGGCAACAGGGCGCTGGCAGCCAGGGCGGCAGCAGCGGAGGTGAAAGTGCGGCGGGAAATCTGCATGCTCATGTCTCCTAAGGGTTTATAAACGCGGCAAGAAGGGAAAGGGATTAATACAGGCCAAACGTAAGAAGCACCAGCGTCGTTGCAGCAGGGCCCATCGGCGGGACGCCGAGCAAGGGCCGCCCCGCAGCGAGGGCGTCGTCCCCCTGGGGGGAAGGCGCGTAGCGACTCAGGGGGGTGTTCATCTTGCTTGGCGCTTCTCAAGGCGGCCCGCCCACAGCGACAGCGGCCAGCACAGGATGAAGTAAACGGCACCGACGACACCAAACACCAGCATGGGCTGGAAGGTGGCGTTGTTGATGATCTGGCCAGCGCGGGTGATCTCGGTAAAGCCGATGATGGCTGCCAGCGAAGTGCCCTTGATGATCTGCACCAGGTAGCCCACGGTGGGGGCCACGGCAATCTTCATCGCCTGGGGCAGCACGACAGCGCGCATGCGCCAGAAGTAGGACAGCGACAGCGCATCGGCCGCTTCCCACTGGCCGCGTGGCACAGCCTGGATACAGCCGCGCCAGATTTCGCCCAGGAAGGCGCCGCTGTTCAGAATCAGCGCAGCCGCCGCTGCAATCCAGGGGTTGATCTCAAAGCCCAGAATGGGCGCGCCAAAGAACACCAGAAACAGCTGCAGCAGCAGCGGCGTGCCCTGAAAAATCTGGGTAAAGGCGGTGGCAATGCCGCGCGCCAGGCCGTTCTCTGACGTGCGCGACAGCGCAATCACCAGGCCCACCAGGGCGCCGCCGATAAAGGCGATCAGGGACAGGGCCACGGTCCACTTGGCCGCTTCCACGATGAACCACAGCTCGGGCCAACCAAAAGTACGCATTTCTTGTTCTCCGAGTTCAGCGACGGTCTGGGTAGTTCAAGGCCATCTGATAGATGAGCTTGAACAGCAGGTTGAAGGCCAGCGACAGCAGCAGGTAGATGGCGGCTACGACGATGTAGACCTCAAAGCTGCGGAAGGTCTCGGACTGGATATTGGCGGCCACCGAGGTCAGGTCGTCGGCCGAGATCACGGACACCACGGCCGAGCTCAGCATCAGCAGGATGAACTGGCTGGTCAGCGCCGGGTAGATGGTCTTGAGCGCGGGCTTGAGGATCACGAAGCGGAAGATTTCCCAGCGTTTCAGATCCAGCGCTAGGCCGGCTTCGATCTGGCCCTTGGGGATGGATTCGATGCCGGCGCGGATGATCTCGGTGGCATAAGCGCCCAGGTTGACCACCATGGCCACCAGTGCGGCGGTTTGCGGCGACCAGCGCAGGCCCACGGCCGGCAGCGCAAAGAAGAAGAAAAACAACTGCACCAGAAAGGGCGTGTTGCGGATCAGCTCGATGTAGGCATTGATGACAAAGCGCAGCGGCGCCGGGCCCGAGGTCTTGCCCCAGGCACAGACGATTGCGACGGCCAGGCCGATGATCATGGCGAGAAAGGACAGCTGGATGGTCACCCAGGTGCCCTGCAATAGCTGCGGCCAGGCTGCCAGGACCTGGTCGAATTGGAACGTGTAGTTCATGGCGATGCGGCGCGTTTGAAACCGGTTTCAGTAGCGCTGCAGTTTAACGGAAGGTTACGGAACGATTACTAGGGTTTGCCCTAGTTTGGTGCGTAACGCCTTTTTTAACCGTTGTAAATCAATTACTTGGCGATTTTGTCGAGCCGCGCACAATGATGGTGCCTGGTAACTCGACTGTTCGGGCGGGGCTTTGCAGGCCCTGGATGCGCTCGATCAGGCAGGTGGCCGCCGCCTGCCCCAATGCATCGGTGGGCTGGGCCACCGTGCTCAGGCCCGGGCCCACCAGCGCGGCCCAGTCGGTCTCGTCCACACCGATGATGCCCAGCTCGCGCCCGGGCACCCAGCCCAGTGCATGCACGGCAGTGGCCACGCGCAGGCTGGCCACGGCATTGCCGGCCAGCACGGCAGGGCGGCGGCCGGCTTGCTGCGCCTGCTGCTGCCAGTGCTGCAGGTGCTGCTGCAGGGCGCTGGCACCGTCGGCGGTGCTTTCCCACACGCTGCCCTGCATGGTGGGCGCCTGGCTTTGGATGTAGCGGGCAAAGGCCTGCTGGCGCGCGGTGCGCGAGCTCACATCGGCAATCGGCTCGGTCACCAGCAGTACCTCGTCAAAGCCTTGCTGCTGCAGATGGTCCATCGCGATCTGGACCACGCCGGGGTTGTCCACGGTCACAAAATCAGCGTCCAGCCCTTCCTGGAACCGGTCCACCAGCACGATGGGTTTGCCGTGCAGCTGCGCGTCCTGCCAGAGCTGGGCGCTGGTGTCCACGCGGTTGAGGATCATGCCGTCGAGCTGGTAGGCGGACAGCGCATGCATGGCATCGCGCTCGCGCCCGGCCTCATTGCCCAGGTTGAACAGCACCAGCAGGTAGCCGGCGGCCTGGCAGGCCTTTTCTGCGCCCTGCAGCACTGCGACCGAGAAGGGGTTGGTCACATCGGCCACCGCCAAGCCGATCAGGCGGGTGCGGCCATGCTTGAGCGCCTGGGCCATCGGGCTGGGCCGGTACTGCAGGCTGGCAATGGCCTCCTGCACGCGCTTGGCCATGTCGGGGGTGAGGATGTCGGTACGGCCATTGAGGTAGCGCGACACCGTGGCCTTGGAGACCTGGGCCGCCAGCGCCACATCGGCAATCGTGGCCCGGGCCTTGGCAGGGGCCGCAGGCTTGGCTGCGCCGGGCGGGCAGGGGCGCGATGGGGTGGCGGTGGGCGCAGGCTTGGGCACGGGGCAGTCCAGGGTGGTCGTTACGGTAGCGATGGTAGCGCCGAACCGCACGCCTGCCGCGTTGGCCGGCCTGCGCGCGGAGGGGGGCAGTCGCGCAGGTGCGACCCCGGGAGCCCGGTTGGTGCCGGGCGTTTGCTGCATTGCAAAAGCGGCGGTTTTCCGATTCTCACCCTGTGGATAATTTTGTGCAATGTTCCCGTTGTTGCGCGAGAAACTCCCTGCAATCTCCCTCTAGGAAAGAAATGCACACCGGGAAGCCGGTTTCTGTGGATAAGTTAATTTCATAGCAACTTAGTCAACTGCTGTGTGGGCATCAAGGAGGCAGTCAATAAAGGCCTGCGCCACACGGCTCGGAGCGGGCGATAAGCGCCACATGGCCACGAATTGGCAACGGTAATGGAAGCGTTCTGGCCGTACAGCCCGCATCAAACCTTGGTTTTCAAAACTGGCCGCGTAGTGGTCGGGCAAAAATCCCAAAAAACACCCGGACAAAATCAAGGTGGCAATCGACTCCTGGTCAAACCCGGTGGCTGCGCGCGGCAGCCGCACGCTGTGGCTCAGCTCCATATTGGGCGAGTGGTAGCCCAGGCCGGCAAAGGGGTAGCTGCGCAGCTGCTCCCAGTCCAGCGCCTGGTGCTGCTGCTCCCACAGGTCATGGCCGGCGGCGCAGTACAGCTGCATGTTCTCGGCAAACAGATCGCGGTAGACCAGGCTGGCCGAACTGCGGTGCGCCGGGATGATGCCCACATGAAACCGCCCGTCCATCAGCCCGCGCTCGATCGCGTTGATCGAGCTGACGTGCAGCTGCATGTTCACATCCGGCGCCTGGCCGTGGAACTGCGCAATCGCGCGGTGGATCTGGGCCTGCGGGTTGCTCACCGTCTTGTCGAAGATGGCGATCTCCAGATTGCCGCCCATGCGGGCGTGGATATCGTCAATGCGGCTGCGGAACAGATCGACGCCGCCGAGCAACTGCAAGGTGGCCTCGTAAACCTGGTGGCCCTCCGGCGTCAGCGCAAAGCCCGCGCGCCCGCGCCGGCACAGCACCATGCCCAGGCGGGTTTCCAGGTCCTTCATGTGGCGGCTCAAGGTCGACGTGCCGATGTTGAGCTCCAGCTCGGCGGCCGACATGCCCCCGCACTCCACCACGCTCTTGAAGACCTGCAGCAGCCGCAGATCCATATCGCTGAGCTGGCCCAGCACCGCGCGGGCGCGGCGAGCGGCGGCAGGGGGGTGGGGCGGGGAGGCAAACACGGGAGGGCGGGCAGGCATCCGCATAGCTTAGCGGCTTTGGGCGCTGCCGCCCACGGTGTTTACAGAAGCTGTTTAGCGCACGCCTACCGCTGCGCCACGGAACAGCTTGCTGTACTCACGCGGCTGGCTGCGCCAGTACTGGCGCGGTGCATCCACCTGCGCGCCCAGGCTGGCGGCCGCATGCCAGGGCCAGCGCGGGTCGTACAAAGCAGCGCGGCCAATGGCCACGGCATCGGCCTGGCCCGAGGCCACAATGTGCTCGGCCTGCGCAGGCTCGGTCACCAGACCGACGGCAATCGTGGTCAGGCCGGTGGCCTGTTTGATGGCCTCGGCAAAACCCACCTGGTAGCCCGGCTGCACGGGGATCTGCTGGGCGGTCGACAGCCCGCCCGAGGACACATGGATGGCGCTGCAACCCAGCGCCTTCAGCCCCTGGGCCAGCGCGATCGAGCCATCGATATCCCAACCACCCGGCGCCCAATCCGATGCCGAGATACGCACCCACACCGGTTTGGCCGCAGGCACGGCCGCGCGCACGGCGGCAAACAGCTCCAGCGGGTAGCGCAGGCGGTTCTCCAGGCTGCCGCCGTAGGCATCGCTGCGGGTGTTGGATAGGGGCGAGAGGAACTCGTGCAGCAGATAGCCATGGGCCATGTGGATCTCGATGCCATCGATGCCCAGCGCATCGGCCGCCTTGGCTGCGGCCACAAACGCGTCCTTCACCTCTGCCAGCTCGGCAGGAGTCATCTCGGCCGGCGGCACCTCGCCCGCCCCATGGGCAATCGCCGAAGGCGCCTGCGCCACCCAGCCCCGGGGCGCATCGGGCGCAATCTGCGCCGCGCCTTCCCACGGCAGGTGGCTGGACGCCTTGCGGCCCGCATGGGCCAGCTGGATAGCGACAGGAATGTCCGAAAGCTTGCGCAGCGACCCCATCAGCCGCCCCAGCGCCTGTTGGTTGTCATCGGAGTAGATGCCCAGGTCCTTATCGGTAATGCGCCCCACCGCCGACACCGCCGTGGCCTCCAGCACCAGCATGCCCGCGCCCGACACGGCTAGGCTGCCGTAGTGCATCAAATGCCAGTCATTGGCATTGCCGTCCTGCGCCGAGTACTGGCACATCGGGGCGATGACGATGCGGTTGGGGAGGGTGAACTGGGACAGGGTGAGGGGCTGGAACAGCTGCGAGGGGGTGGCGGTGCTGGCGGGGGTGAGGGATGGGTCGGTGGTTCTTTGCATGGGGGGTGTCCGGTTGGTTTGCGCTGTGGAGGTGGATGGCCTGTGCGTCACAGGTTGTGCACGGAGGCTGCATCGACAGATAGCTGGAACGGGGTAAAGCGTATTCCTATATTCCAACCTGGGTGCTGTGGGGGGATAGCTAAGGGTTGACCCCTTGGGGACATGGGCGTCGGCAAGCCGCGCGAATCCAGCCTGGTCGCCATCGCACTGGGCAGCAAACGCCGCATGCGCCGCGCCCAGTTACCTGGCCAAACACCCTGCGCCCCGCGTACTGAGCCGCCAGTGCGTCACCACCACCGAGCTGCAACCCTGGACCTTCCAAACCGGGCAGCAGGAGCACACGCTGCGCGTAGCTGGCCGCCTCACCGTCAACAGGTTTGAGGGCATCCACGCCGCCTGCATGGTCGGCGCGGGCATTGCGCTGCTGTCGAGCTGGTACAGGGCGGAATACCTGCAATCAGGCCGCCTGGTCGCCATCGCGCTGGAGGATGCGCAGCTCCAAGGAGCTGGCGGTGTGGGCGGTTTACCCGACGCGACGGCAGGTGCTGCCTATGGTGTGGGTGTTTGTGGAGGCGATGCGGGGGGTGTTAAGAGGGACTGAGGATGATGGAAAGTGAGGCTAGGAGTGGATATGTGGCTGAAGGTATGGCTGCATTGCAGCGATTGCCGTCGTACGGATGCGACGCCAAATGCCCGCTTACTTTCGCGAAGGAGTCATCTATCTTTTCGATAGCCACCAGCCGTCCAAGCGATCACGGGGGCTGTCTCCGGCTAGGTGCTGAAATTTGTTACAGTCTGCAAATCAAATTTAGCAGCCATATCTGTTGCTGGTTGCGCGCGCGGCTCGCCGCGAAGGAGGCTGGGGTGGCAGGCCCGCATCACGTGGGAGCGGGTCGCACACATCGAATTCGCTCCCCAATGAACATCAGTCGCCAAGACCAAAAGAATCCAAGGAGAACCCTTTGAGTAGAGCCAGAACGATCCAGGTGAGTGCACTAAACATCACGATGCACAGCCCGCATTCGCCACAACGTTACGTTGATCTCTTGAACTGTGCACTGAACAGAAGGAAGATCTTCAAGCAGGGTGAGATTCACGCCTTGATGCTTGGCTCGCTAACGGGTACTGCAAGTGCTGTCGATAAGAATGAACTTACCGGTGAAGTTTTCCGATTCGTAAAGGTGGATGCGGCGGAGCCCTGGTTCAACTCAGCAACGTTGAAGCAAGCAACGGATGATGACCTTGATGACATCAGCATACCGCAGCACCTCTATGCACACATGCAACGGATTCAATTTGTCTTTCTCCCAAAGGAACACCAGCTCTGGTTTGCCAGCGTAGACGGAAAAAACAGACTAGGGCCGCTCAAAGCCGAGAGTTTTTTTCCATGATTTGCTGACCGAGGCTACAAGTTCTCAGAATGGCCCACAGGTGGATGTCACGGTGATCCCGGACAAGTCAGCTCTCGATGAAATGTTTGCGCTTCACAAACTGAGCCGCATCACCATGCAATTCAAGCGGCCGAACCCTGATGACGTAGGCTCCGTAGCGGCACGCATCAAACAGCGGATGCAGGATCAACGTGTTGCTACCGTGAACGAGGAGCTCATCGCTGAAAAGGGCGAGAGCATCAAGCCCGACGCAACCACGAGAGTCGAAGCAGCAGTCGCAGCAATGAATGGCTATGTAGAAGTTGTCGGTAAAGATGAACTCGGGATGACAGTCACGGACTCGACCGTGAATAAGCCCCTGAGAATCCCGGTTAAGGTGAATCCGAACACAGAGACCACAGTAGCAGCTCTTTTGCGCGCTCGGACCAACCATTGACGACCCTTGCGGGAGAGCAGATGTACGACACCACATTCGAGATCATCAGGACCTATTGGGCCGCCTATGGCGGAATAAGAGCGCTTCTGAAGTCGTTTTACTTATTGATGGCGGCGATCCTTCTTGCTTTGACGTTTAGGATTTGGGTCACACCGATTCAGGTGGCTCCGGGGCAGTGGAACGCTTGGTGGGACCAATCCATTTCCATCTTGCCCAACCTGCTTGGATTCACCTTGGGTGGCTTCGCAATTTTCATCGGGTTTGGAGACGAGAAATTCAGGATGCTGCTGGCCGAACCTCAGCCTGGTGACGAAATTGCCCAAAATGACTACGTGCAGCTTTGCGCCACTTTCGTACATTTCATCATCGTTCAGGTAGTCGCTCTACTCGCGGCCATTCTCTGCAAGTCGTGGTGGTTCTACGCGGATTGGATGGAGCCACTGAGACCCGCTCTCCCGTGGCTCAATGCACTGGGAGGCCTGCTAGGCTACGGCCTCTTTCTGTATGCGCTCACCTCGGTGCTTGCCGCAACAATGCACGTCTTCCGCATGGCAACTCTATACGCCGAGTTCCAGCAACCAAAAGGCTAATACCCAGAATAGATCCGTAGCTGATAGATGGGGCGGGCTGAGCGGGTCAACCAACGGCGCACTCCACTTAGCACCCACTGCGCGCAGCAAAATGTCGCAGGGTCGTGTCAAGATTTGATAAAGCTTGCCGCTCTAGTACTGACTCTCGGCTAACGCAGATCTCATCGCGAGTTGCTTGACTGGCTGTACCCAGCCATAAGTGAATCGCCCCAGCTTTCATGGTGGCCGGTTGGTTTAAGTCGTGCCGCTATCGTGGCGGGCTGACTGGCGAGTTGCCGGTAATAGTTTGCCTCAGCTTCTGCAGGCGGGATGTCCCGATGGGTTCGAGCAGGCGATGATGGTTGAACAAGGACACCCATTCGAGTGCCGCGAACTCCACCGCCTTCTTGGTCTTCCACAGTGCCTGGCGATGGATCAGCTCGGCCTGGTAGAGGCCGTTGATTGTCTCGGCTAGAGCGTTGTCATAGGAATCGCCTTTGCTACCGACTGATGGCTCAATGCCGGCCTCGCCCAGTCGTTCCGTGTACCGGATGCTGACGTATTGCGAGCCGCGATCGGAGTGACAAATCAAGCTGCCGTCGCGCTCGGGCTGATGGTTGTACAGCGCTTGGTCCGAAGCATCGAGCACGAAGTCCGTGCGCATCGAGCAGTTGGACCCGCCAGCCCACGATGCGTCGGGCGAACACATCGATCACGAAGGCGACGTACAGCCAGCCTTGCCGTGTCGACACGTAAGTGAAGTCCGAGACCCTCAGTTGGTTTGGTCGCTGCGCGCGGAACTGCCGGTTGACCCGATCCAGCGGGCACGGCGCTCTGGAATCGCTGATCGTGGTCTCCACCACCTTACCGCGCATCACGCCCCGCAGTCCCAGGCACCGCATCCGCCGCTCGACTGTGCAGCGCGCCACAGCAGTGCCCTCGCGCGCCAGTTGCCTCCAGACCTTGTCGGCCCCTTAGACCTGCATGTTCGGCTGCCAGACGCGCTGAATCGCCGGCATGAGGGCATCGTCGCGTTGCGCCCTGGCGCAGCTCCCGTGCGGCTCGCGCAGCAGTGCCACGTGCCGCCGATAGCCCGACGGGGCGACCTACAAGACCTTGCAGATCGGCTCGACCCCGAAGGTGTCACGATGCTTGTCGATGAAATCCCTCAGGACTTCAGTCGGCGGTCGAGCTCCGCCTGGGCGAAAAACGCGCTCGCCAGCTTCAGAATCTCGTTAGCTCGGCGCAATTCTTTGACCTCGCGTTCGAGTTCCTTCATCCGCTGGGCCTCGCCGGTCGTCACGCCTTCTCTAACGCCGTTGTCGACCTCGTCGCGCGTAACCCATTCGTTCAGCGTCTGCGGAACACAGCCGATCTTCGGTGCAATTGATTCGATCGCCGCCCACGGCGACGGGTACTCCCCACGGGGCTCCTGCACCATCCTCACCGCGCGCTCACGCACCTCAGGTGAAAACTTGTTCGACTTCTTCATGGCTCAATCCTCTCAGAGTGTTGAGCCTTCACTAAATCCGGGGCGATTCACAAACGACCAGCGTCAGGCAACTACTTCGTCTCTTACTCGCTGGCACGCAGCTGGCAGGTGGTGGCGCACAAGTAGTTCGTTAACCACGACGACAGTCCAGCCACTGGTTCCAATCAACTTCTCGAACATCTCCTCATCCAACGGGACCTCACCCGACAGCGGCGCCGCTAAAAGGACGGCTACCTTGCTTCCGTTTGCGCGAGTTGCCACCAATGGAACGGTTCCGACATTAGGCACGACTACGTTCCTCTCGTATATCTCCCCGTCAGCCTGTTGGACCAGCGCACTCATGAGTAGCCCGGTGGCGGCGCCAATCCGCGCCGCGTCAAAGCCAGGGATGTCACCCGTCTGGAGATGTCCCAAAAGCTCCGCGCCTACATGACGGTCGAGAAGCCGATGCTCAATCTTGTTCTTGAAGCTCCTGAGGCATCGATAGCAGGACGAATCGCAGCTCCCAGGACAGTTACGGACTGCATCTAGGGCAAGCGACAAGAGGCGTGGTGCCTCCAGTGAGGCTAACCTAGAGAACCCTGCACCGCCGGGAAGTGTGTCGTACAAGAATATCTCCGCTTGAAGGCCTTCGCGACCGAGCGAATCCTCCGTGATTGCCGGCCGGTACTCGGCCAGAACCTCGCCAGGTTCTACGCCGAGCATTGAGGCGGCAGCCTTTGCCAATGCCTCGCATGCGGTCCGAAGCGCCACGTTTGTTGGGTAGGTTCCAGGCCGCAATTCCAAGGGCCTGGCCAGGCGGAGCGAAAACAGCGCTACGTCGGTAATGAACTTTGTCCCAAGAACCAAGTTCTTCGTCGCGTGCATACCATCGCAGTCCGGTTCATCGTCCGGGAATGGCTTGGTGTGCTGACCCCGAAGCTTTGGGGCTGGGTCTGTGTAAGCTTCTATGCACCCACACCATGAGCAATAGGTGTACCCCTTCTTCTCTGGTCCAGTGTTCGACACCAGCAGGTGTGGACGCGACGAATAGACCCGAACGCGCTCGTTGACATCGAGCCACGCCGCAGTCTCAGCAGGCGTCGGAATCATCAGCTTTGCACGAGTCGCATAGGCCGTGTCCGGCGAATCGTCAGGTGACGTGACTGGAGCGCGGTTGTACGGATGGGCGAACCCTGGGGGCCGCATCCAATATTGGGCTGGCCCAAAAGTCTCTGTGTCGCCGCAGGCGATGCAGTTGCTCACTGTGCCCTTGGGAACTATCGAGACGTCCTTCGTCTCGGCGTAGCCGCAGGTGCTGCACTCCCTATAAGTCATTCGCTCCTTGAATGCCTTCGTCCGCTCAGACCGTATTGGCGAGTAGACGGCCGCAGAGGTGTAGCACTTGTTCGCAATCCACACCTCCTTACCAGGCGCGTACTGAGACAGTGCAATTGGCAGACTCTGGCTTGGCGAGAACCTAGCTATATGCCTGAAGCTGTTTGAGCGTTCATCGAAAACTGTGAAGTTCGCAACGTCTGTCGGGAACGCGTACCGGGGGAGCACTCCGAAGTACAGCAACCGGTTCAAGAGCGTGGCGGGCGCCGCATCGACCGTTGGGCGCTCCTCACCTTCCTCAAACCCGTTCTCGCCGGCATCGACGTCACCTTCCTCGTCTGACTCCTTCTCGTTCCTTGGTGCCTCATCGTCGGCGATTGCTGTGTCGACTGCTTCCAGACAGTCCTCGGCCATGCTGGCCACAAGCCTCTCCTTAAGGTCGCCCAGCTCAACCGGTAGCCAGTCGCGAAGTGACTCTTGCAAGCGCTCCTTGTTCTCGCCGAGCCATGCCTCGAAGTCCAGGCGATTCAGTCGACCTGTATCTGACTTGAAGTCATGCACCGTGCCGAGGACCGAGAAAAGGTCGTTGGCTTCCCCAGGATTCACCTGGAGAACCCGCGACTGGTGGTAGGACTGTAGGAGGAACGCGCGCACGTGACGTTGAGCGATATCGGCATTGGCCAGAGCCAACTTGGGGTCGACAACGCTGCCACTAACCATCGCTTGAGGATTGGAGAAATAGTGTTCATCGTGGCTGTCGGCACTTCCGAAAGAGACCACCGTTGCCACCGCATTCCCACGACGACCTGCACGGCCCGCGCGCTGCTGATAGTTGGCCCGACCGGGTGGCATGTTCCTCAGTGCAACGCCTGAAAGCGCGCCGATGTCGATACCGACTTCCATCGTGGTCGTACTCGAAAGGACATCGATTGCCGTCGGGTTCTGAATGATGTCGTTCCAGACCAGTTCAACGTCTTGAAAGAGCAGTTCATGCTCCTCCGCTCGAGAAAACGCCTCCTCGCTACCTGCCGAGTTCAATTGAGCCGTGTGCTCGGCAGCGATGAGTGAAAGTAGCGGCGCTCCAGCCTTGGTCTCGATGACGGGCTTGCGGTAGTTGCCCTTTCGAGCTATGAAAGCTTCATCCGAATCTGGGTCCAGTACGGAGACGCGACTACTGCCGCAGTCAAGGCAGCGATGTAGTCTTGAGACAGGTCGATGAACCGACGTGCAAGTAGCGCAACGCTGCCAGGCTCCACCAAATCTCAGTGCTAGATTGCTGGCAAGGATTCGACGCTGACTCGCCTCGACCTGCTCCGTAAGTTCGGCCATTAGCTTCGGCAGCCATTCATTCGTGAAGCACTTGACCGAGTTCTTGTCATTCAGGAACTTCTTCAGAGGCTCAAAACTTCCCTTGTGCGACTGAACCGATGTTCCGGAGGACTTTGGCCGCTGCCACCATAGCTGCGGCATATCGCGCATCCAAACTCCGCCGCTGGATGCCCGCCACCAGCAGCGCAGCCATGCCTCTACGAGCTCGAGCTTCTCATTGGAAGTCTCAGCAACGCCTGTAATCGCCGGAAGCTCGTAGAGCTTCTTTAGCTTATCCCCTCTCAACGAGAGAGAAGCGAACGCCAACGGCTCAAGGCCTAGGTGCTTGTCGAACAGGGATTTGTAGATGTCTTCGAGCAGCGAAGAAGGCGCCTTGTTCGCCTTCATATCAATCCACAGGTCGAATAGGACTTCGTCATCGATGCTTCCATCTGCCCTGACGGCCGCCCGCACCGTGTCGACGGCCGCAATTGATTCCCCCGGAATCAACTCCGGTCGCAATCTGACGTTTCTTGTTGCCGCTGCGAGCAGCACCGCCAGGTAGGCATCATCTAGACTAAGCTTCGGTCGAATAGCCTCGACAGCTCCCAGACGCTCGAAGCCCAATACGAGCATTGGTCGCAGGGCGTCTCGCGTGGAGTACATCTGCAAGTTCGGCGCGAGTCTTGCCGCAACTTGCCGTGAATCTGAGAACACAAGCACTTTGCGCCCTTGCAATGGAGCAAAGGCACTGCCCTCCTGCTGGCCTGGCGGCTGCACGTGGAGCTGGCGGGCTACAAGAGTCTGGAATGGCTGGTCACCCTTTGTCTGGTGGTCCTGCACGGTTGAATGACCGAACGCAGCAAAGCCGCCGCACATTCCGCACGGTACAAATTGCCCCCTGCTTTCTACGCGTGTGTCACGATTGCCGTCCTCGTCCGCCGCACTCGAACTTCTGTCCTTCCTCAGAAAGACCTCTCGAGTTCGAGAACCGCCATTTTTTGGGTCCAGCGCAGCCGTCACCAGGTCGAGCGTTTTCAGTTCGACGACGTCGGTCTTCAGCGGCTCCGTCTCGAGCAGCAAGTCCAGCGGGAGCAAAGGTTCAACCTCGCCAGTATTCAGCTTGAGCTTGCTCCCCGCATGACTCCAAAGATGGCGCGGGGATTCAACGTTGTCCGTGTAACCTCGAGCATAGGAAGAGCCACAGTTTCTGCAAGTGAAGTACTCGAGCACTTGAGCATCGCAACCACAGCGTTCCCTCGGTTGCGCGTACAGCTTCCCGCAACTACCGTTGCGTTCGTCCTCCGCGAGCTCACTGCAAGCGGCATCCAGGCAAACCCATAGTCCTGGCAGCCCTCGGAAGAAGTTGTGAACTCGGCAGGGCAATAGACCGGCTGCGAATGCCGTTGGCCTAGCAACGCTACTAAGTGCGAGAAGCGACGTCACGGCTCGGTCGCGAATATCCTCTGCCACTCCAGGGAACACAAGCCCGCCTAATTCTTCTAGCGGCGTCGCATTTCCCATAGTGAGATTTATCAACTGCCCAAGCGGAGGAAACTCAGCCAAGGCATTGAAAAGGTCGCGCTCGACATCATTGGACTCCTCAGTACCGAGGTAAGCCAGCAACCTCTTTACCGCAAGCTTGCGAAGAGTCGGCGCGCCATAGAAGGCATCCAAGTCGACGGCCGCAAGAATCTTGGCGTCGGCCTCTGAACCAACGGTCGCAAACTCAGCAGTCGCAAGGTCTCCAGTTATGGGCACGAAGGAGTCCGACGGTGCGCCGGAGAGCTGTGCCCCGAACGAGGGGGCGTAGTTCTTATCGTCAAAGCTTGCGGTCGCGCAAATGACCTGCAATCGCTCAATGCCAATCCCAAGCCGTGCCCGCAGGCGACGGAGTAGAAGACCAACCTCTGCCCCAGGTGCGCCCCGATACAGATGCGCCTCATCCAGAACAACCAGGAAGGTCTCATTCGGATTCCGCTTCAGCCACTCTGCGGTCTTGTCGAACACCGCCCGTTCGATTGGCCGCATGAGCATGTACTCAAGCATCGAATAGTTCGTGACAAGCAGGTCTGGCGGAGCGGACTGCACCTCATGCCTTGTGACAAGCTCAACGTCAAAAGGTTTGGTTACTGCCCTCAGAGGCTTCTTGTCCTTATCTTCCCAAAGAGAATTCTTTGCTCCGAACCAATCCACCAAGTCCGGCTTAGCTGGCCACTTCCCACGGGACTTGAGCTCGTTTTTCAGTCCAACAGCTAACTCGTGCTTTGGGTCATCGGCATTCTTCGTCGCTCGCTCGAGGTCCACATAGAACTCTTCAAATGACTTCAGCCGGGTCTGGTCCTTCTTTCGCGAACGGACACCAGCATAGGGAGTGCGACTCGTGTATCGAGCGAATCTTGCCGGTCTTCCCGACCACTTGGTGAACAGGTTCGCAAGACGAGGGTCGCCGAACATTGCCCGCATGCGACCAAGTTGGTCATTGACCAGTGCATTCATGGGATACAGGACGAGCGCCCGCATCGCATGCTGTTCCCCAAATACCTTCGGTCGTTCAGAGGCTTCGCGCGCGAGCTTGCCCAGAATTGGAAGCAAGAAAGATTCCGTCTTGCCAGAGCCCGTGCCCGTCATGATGACGAGATTTCTGCTCTCGACCAGAGTCGAAGCAATTGACTTGACCTGATGCGTGTATGCAGGGTCGTGAATTACCCTTGGCAGGCCTTCGCTAGCAGTAGACAACAGCTCGAACGCTTCTCTTGCACCCGCAGATAGACCCTTGATTTCACGAAACATTCGCCCCGGGCGGTACTTGGGTGTCGATTCAAGGTAGGGAACCTGGTGGATTACGCCGGGCAAGTCGAGGAGACTTCGCCGTTGGCTGATGAGCTTCGGGTCCGCGATGTGGTACGTGGCTTCAATGTAATCCTTGAGCGATACGTGAAGCTGCTCGATGGTCTCGTGAATCGTTGAACTCAATGTTCTCTCCCTCAACTCGTTGTCTTTTTCATCCAGAGCTGCCGCTCCAGAAAGCTCGAGGCTTCGGCCACCAGGCCCTCTGAAATGTCGTAACTGCAGATGCACTTTCGGCTTGGTACCTGCCGGCCGAACGCCAGCATGCGGCGATGCGCCCACTGCGGAATCGGGAACGTCAAATCGAAGTGGGCGACTTTGCCCAGCAAGGTCAGGCGGAATGCCTGTGGCCTTCCGTCAACCGCGTCCTTGGCGAGTTGAAGGCGCCAAGCTTCGTCGCACGCACGCAATAAACTTCCCGGCGATGGCAGGTGCGCGAGGCGCAGCGGCCGCCCCGCGTCAAGTGAGACTAACATCCATTGTGCAGCGCCAAAGGCCTTTGCCCGCTTCGCGATGAAGTTGCCCGACTGGCACGACGGCCGCATCCAGCACTTCGAATAGATGCTGCCGCCCGCCACGAAGACCTCCATGTCAGCGCCGATGGCGTCTCTAGGCTCGGCCAGCTTCATCTTCGCCAACGCCGCAGAAAGCAGGTCAGCGGCGGAGACGGCTGGCGGCTCCTTCAGCCATGCCTTGACTGACAACTCGCGCAGCCCCGCTGCGCGTAGCTTGGCCGCAAGCTCTTCCCCAGGCTTTGCCACGATGCGCCGCGATGCCCCGTCATAGCCGACTCGGCCAAGTAGGTCAGAGAGACTGCCCCAACCCCCTTCATTCGCGAGCCCGAAAAGTTGGGCTACATCCTGAGAGAGCATCGCGAACGATGGAGGCGCAGGGAACAGGACTCCACGTGAGAAGAATTCAGCCTGCGTGACCTGACCCGGTTCGACAAGGTCTCCAGTCGCGATGAGTGCCTCGAGGACTGCGGAAAGTCTGTCTGCCAAATCCGTCGCATGCGGAACTAGCCCGTTCAAATGGCGCTCAGCCTCTCTCATAAGGATTAAGGGCTGACAGGGACAATGCGACCACGCTACCGCCCGAAGAACCTGAGCAAGCAAGGTGTCGTCTACCGCGACGCTCGCGGCGACGGCCGGGAGGCCGAGTCCCTTTCTCGTCTCCGCGACCACCGCGTCTGCAGTCAGCAAGGTCATGGTCATTTGTTCACCAATTCCGAGCAGCGAGTAGGCGACGCGGACCGTTGAGCAACGCTAGAAGGCGGGCAGCCTTGAGCAAGGTCTTCTTATTGACCAATTCGTCAATCTGCGCGCACGCCCCGCTGCCTGCCCAGTCCGCAAATCGATGAGGGGCCACGGCCATCCGGAGCGCTAACTTGCAAAGGCGTTGGTCGCTGCAAATTGAATATGGGCCTACATGTTGCAAAAACTTCTCGCAGGTCTCGTCCAATGAATCCGAGATGATGGACCGCGCGTTCCGCCCAATGCCGATGGCGAAGGAAGGGTTGTGTCCACGCCATACAGATGCTTCAAGCGACTCTTGCGCCTCGATTGAACCGCTCGAGTCCAGGAAATTCAGTTCTAGCCGTGACCACGCTACATCGCACATTGAGGCGACGAGTTGGCGGTGCATCTCTCGTAAAACCGAGTTTCGGCGGTGTTCAGCAAGCGGTCCAACAAGCCTAGCGTCCGTCCAGTCTCGAATCCAGCAGAGAAGCTCGCCAACTTCTTGGGCGCAGGTAAGGTGGGCCGACAGCTTTGGAGCACTGTGCGTCCAGTCGTCCCAGGATAGTTTGGCGGGCGGGGCATTGACTACAACCGAGCTTCGGTGGCCATTTACCCATACGACATAGAGGCCGCCATCACCTTCAACATCGAGCTCGTGCACTCCATCCCACGAGTCGCTTCTGCACGAAGGTCGCTGAAAGCTGGCGCGATACGCATGGACAGGGTGGGAGTGGTCCGTGTCATCAACGACGCTCAGCCGCACTCGCTTCGATACCCGAGAAACGTGCCAACGGACGGGCGACATAGCGTGCTTGAGGGCGACGCTAGCTTTGCCGAGAGCATGCGCATCCACGACCAGCAGCCCAGCGCTCGCCTTGAAATAGGCCTCATTGACTACATCAGCATGGTCGCGACGCTTAACCAATTGACCCCAGTCCGACTGATTCACCGGCAGCGCCAACGTTCCAAGAAACTCATTGTGGATGGCATCACCAGAGCCGCTTAGTAGCTTCAAATGAAAATCGACCGCCATCCCGCGTGGCCCATGAACGGTGCAAGCAGCAGCACCTGACATTATTGAATCCAAATTAGGCTCATGGGGGTCCGTTGCCACAACCAAGACGGGCGCATGGACACGACTGCTTGTGCCGGAGACGGGTGAGCGAACGACGATGGAGAACCCTCGCTGGCTCGCTTGGGTCCGCAAATCGGACTTTCCGTTTGGTGCTCTATATGACGCCGCGATGGTGACCAGATGAACACCGACTGAGAGCTTTCCGAGCCCAACGAACGAGACCGTGCGTCCCCCGGTTGGGAATACTGAGCTCTTGCCGTCCAATTGCAACGTGAACGACTCGCAGGTCTCATCGTGCTCGATGCCGAGCATGAGCGGATGTTGTTCAGACCATTCGAGGAGGTCGTCACGGCCAAAGTTAAGTGGAGGCAGCCCGGCCGGCCAGACCTTTAACATTTTTGCAGTTGAAAGCCCTAACAGACTGAGGCATTTGCTCAACGAATCAGTGGCTTGGGCCGGAACACTTAGGAGGTATCCGAACCCTCCTTCGACATCCATTGGAACCGGGGACAGATGCTCACATTTCTCATACATCGACGAATGGATGACAAGGTACTTTGAACCGAGCCGGACGTTCTTCCACTTTGCTTGAAAGGCGCATCCGTCGTCATCAACTTTGAAGAGCCAGGGCTTGGGTTGGACTCGACACGCGTCATCAATTGCGTGGACCGTCCCCTCCTCCCACTCTTCAAATCTAAGCCAGGAGGCTCCAGCATTTGGCCACTCAAGGACTCGGCACTGTTGCGCGCCGAAAAGCAACCAACGCTTGCTCCGCCAAATGTCCTCCCCTCCGGCGACCTTGCATCGCGAGCGGCGGATAAATCCATCAATACCTTGATTTGACCGAGCCCATCCAGCGAATGTCGGAATTTCCACGAACGCCTGCCACTTGCCGGCCTGATTTCTCATGAGCACCTTGGGCGTTACGCAGGCAACCTCTGCAGACTCCCGTGGGTCTGGACCGTCCGGTCTGCGCCCTTTCAAGACGTCGGCCGCTCGCCGAAACATTAGGCGAATGTGTACTTCACCTGCGACCTTCCTGGCCTCCCTCAGCCAGGACTTTGCCTCCCAAGATGCTTCAAGGTCAGCAATGATGCGAGCTTGCGTCTTCGCCGTCAGTACCGCACCCAAGTCATGGTCATCTGGAAAAAGCAGAGCCCTAGTGATATGGCCCGTCAACTCTTCTTGCTCGAGGAAGTTCCGGAACCGAGAAGACGGCCACTCGGCGCAGCGCGCCACGAGTGCCCCTAGAACAGATGCCGGACGGTCTGCAGCTTCTGCAATTTCATTCCGTGAATCGAACAGAGTTCGCGCCATCTGCAATTGGAGGTCTTTTGGGAGCACAGCGTGCGTAATCGGCCAAGCGATGATGGAGAACTGTCGAGCCCAAGGACCCGAGGGAGATACCCCTCCAAATTTGGCTTCAAACCTCTCAAAGAAACTGCGCAACAGGTTTCGACGACCAATTTCTTGCTTCCATTGCGGCGTCCGGCGCTCAAAGGACTGCCAATATTCCTCACCGTCGAAGTTGTAGCCCATCTCGGTCGCATAGACCACACAAACGAGCCAGATAGGATTTAGTCGATTCCCAAACGCGATTTGCCGACGCAGGCTGGCCGCGAGCTCTGAAACCTGCTCCTTGTCGAGGCCGTGCTCGAGTGCGAATAGAGGAAGCCCAACGTCCCGCCGCTCCGACGCAAGCCGCTCAAAATGGCGTTCAAGCCTCGCTTGCAGACCTTCCAAGAACGTGGACTTCATGCGACGGCCTGGCGCTAGGCGCTCTCTGTTTTGGTCACGCCCACTTCAACTGCGGCGGTGACTGACCCTTGGTGTATGAGGTCGCCGAGACTGGTATTGCTCCACGCCCTGTATTCGGGCCGACGCCCAGCTCGGCCAATCATCCATCTTTGGACAGCGAGCTCTCCGACTTGCTTCACCGAAAGAAGGCCATCGAGTTTGGGGCGTTTCGCCGCTCCCTTCAACATGTCAAAGCTGTTGCTTACGGTCTCACAAAGGAATACTTCGCGGTGAATGCCGTGCTTCAGGATGTCTTCCTTGAATCCCAATGCGTTGAGTGCCGCGCGCACCGTTCGCAGCCGCCAGTTCGGCCCCTCGCCAAAGGTATGCATATCCGCATATCCATGGTCGATTGCTCGAAGGTAGCTCCGCATCTCCTCAAACAGGTCGTCGGGGATGTGGAAGTGCCCCCATCCGCCAGTGTATCCAATCGAACTGAAGTACGAGGTCTCGCCAAGCTTCAACCGGTTGTAGACTGCCGACCTCCCCATTGAAGAAGAGGTGGTAACGGCGACCAGCCGTGCGTTCTTCGCCGCGCCAGAGATGATGCCCTCTGTTCCAGCATACCGCGCGCGGAAGTCGTCATATACATCGCGTGTTCGGATAAGGCAAGCCACAAGCTTTCCTCCGAGCAACATGTTGTACGGTGGGACGGCACCAAGCACGTACGCGTCCATGAGATTGACTAGCCGTTTCTCACGGTCCTTGACGGTCCAACCGATGTGGTCATCCCGGACGCCCATGTTGTAGACGGGGTCGCCGATAGCGAAAATGCCAATCAGTTTTCCGTTGTTTTCGTCCCAGACGAGATATCGCATTCGGCGGCCAAAACCAGCGGACACGGGAACGGACCAAGTAAGAGCGGCAAGCCTGAAGAGACGAGCTTCCAACCCCTCTCCAGTAACCAACTGCAGCTTCGGCCGGATTTTGTCAGGTTCTACGTCTGCGCCCGAGGCGAAGTACTGTCGCAGGCTCGGCAGTAATCGCTCGACAAAGGACGAATTTTTTGAAGCCTTGTCCTCTCGCTGCTTGCGATGCAAAGCCCGAACGGTGTCCTTGGAGTCGTCGGGCAGGATGAGCGAACCACTCGAGTCCTTAGTGAAACCAAGCTCTGCCAAGTGCTGCCGGAGGTGTCGCTTGATGCGGGCCTCAGGTGTAAATGCAGCTGCCGCTCTCTTAACTGTCATCGTTGTTCTCGCCGTCGCCGCCATCGGCGCGCACTTAATATTAACCTCTTAATAATATCTTGTCTTAGGGTTATCAAGGGGACCTCTACGGGTTATCGCCAAAGCACTCTGAATCGCCCCGGGTTTTAAGGAGGCTTCAACTCCTGAGAAGATGAAGCTATGAAGAAGTCGAACAAGTTCTCGCCTGAGGTGCTTGAGCCCGCGGTGAGGAAGGTGCAGGAGCAGCGCGGAGAGTACCCGTCGCCCCAGGCTTGGCGTGGAGGAAACCCGCCTTGAATTGCGTGCGTATTTCCGCGGCACGCATCAGCGTGAGCTAACCTCTCAAAGGCATGCTTTAGGCGTCCATTCCAAGCAATCTGTGTGGGCAGGAAGGGTGGCAAGCGGTCGCTCACAGAGCATCGACCAAAATACCGCAACCAGCCTGAAGCGACCTCCATTATGGTCAATTCGTCTTTGCGACGATGGCTGCCGGTCGTAGTCAATGCGTTTAGCGGCCGCTTTCGCGACAGAAGCCGACACAGCCCCTGCTATAGAGCCGACTCCCTAATCGCATCGTTCGCGAATGCGGACGCCGTCGCGATCAGCTTAAACACGCATGGTCGGACCGACAAGCACAGCGAGGATGAACAATACTCCTTGCCCTTTAGAAACCAATTAAGGCAGTCGCACACTGATATCACTACGCACCGGCAGGTCAGTGGATCTGTCGAACTCTCGATCCCAAGTAGCGCAGTACTTTTGTCGTTCGACTGTTAAGGATCGGGAGTTCTTCCTTGTTGCACCAGCCGATTAGTTCCTGCACGTTAGCCTTACCGAAAGCCTTTATCTTGCCGTCGCCATTGACAGCATTAGCCATTCTGTCTACTACGTCCCCGCGCTCGAACACCAAATGCGCAAGCGCCTCTCTGGCGCGTTTGGGATCGTTGCTATTGATGAACTTATCTTTCCAGGTTTCCCTCCCGCCGCGATAGAAGCGGAGCCGGTCGCCGAAACTGTGCAGAGTGGCCAGGGCGTTAAAGAGTTCATCGTCCGTGGCCGCGAGAACTGTCTCCTTTGACTTGAACACGCGCTGCAGGTGTGGATAGGTCTCGCCGACGATTGGTTTTCTCGAAGTAAGGCCATGGTACAGATGACCACTCGTCAATGAGTGGTCGCAGGATGGTTCGCTGCTCCTCGACGGTTCGGTAGGGGGACTTCTGCCAAGACTCCCCTATGGCGTGTTTTTGCCGAATGAAGCTCATGAAGGAGTCAACCTCGAGACGGAGCGGAACGTCCTGCTCGCTGACCTTCCTATAGCCGCTCGCTGCGTATGCATCACGCACAATGTTGAATGCCGAGACGCACTCTTGATAGGACTTTCGAAAGCTTGAACGAAAGAGAGAATCGGACTTGGGCTTCGGCTGTCCGCGGGCGATGTTGTTCGGTGCGGTCTTGCCGAGCAACTCTGCGACCTCTTCAGCAAGCAATTCTGCAGCGTTGCTGTGCTGTTCGTACTTGCGGTACAGCACCCTGTACTTGGCCAACATTTCGCCAGTGGGAACGTCGGCGCTTTCCCAGTAGTCGTGGAATATCGCTGTGAGCTCAGACAAACGTTCGTCACTATCGTCAAGTCCGACAACGATTTCTTGATTCGTTGTTATGGCGGCTCTTGTTAGGTTAGCCGAGCCCACTAGAGCCTTTTCATCGCCGAAGAGATAGAGTTTCGGATGGAATGAACGCGCCGTGTAGACGCGAAGTTGGACATTCGGGTGGCTCATGGCCCACTCAACAGCAGCAGGACTGGTCGGAAATCCCAGTCTTACCACCAGCCAAACCTTGCAGCCGTGGTCTAGAAGTTGCTGGACAACATTGGTTTCAGTGAAGAACGCTACGGCTATGAAGACGTCACAACCCTGAGCATCTCGCCGAGTAAGTTCGTTGATCAGGAAGTCCCTGTGCGCCGTCCGATTGGCAAATAGATTGTTCACCCTAGCGCCTCCTCTAAATGTAGTGGGCGCGAGTCTACATATACGCAAGTCGATCCTGACTATTGTTGCTAGTCAGCCCACGACGCTGGAGCGGAACGAACAGTTGCCGATTAGGCCAGCGGGGCCCAACAGCTGCTCTTGGCAGCAGCGGTCGCCCAAGCCCTGAAGCGCGAACGACTCAATCCAGCCTTTTACGGACCTAGATATCAAGCACCAAAACATAGCCGAGCAAACCGGCGTAATGCACGCCCATATCCAACCATAGAATCCTGCACATCCTCCAGCAACAGCACCCCCCCATGCCAGCCCTCCTCCTCATAGACATCCAACAATCCCTCTGCACTGGCCCCAACGCCGCCTGGGATTGCCCCACCCTGATCGCCCGCATCAACCAGGTCACCGCCGCCGCGCGCCAGGCCAACACCCCCATCATCTGGGTGCGCCACGCCGAGCCTAGCCTGGAGGCAGGTACGCCCGGATGGCAACTGGCCGAGGGCCTGCAGGTGGAGAGCGCTGACCTGACCCTGGACAAAACCACCGGCGATGCGTTCTGGAAAACCGACTTGCTGCCCATGCTGCAAAACCTGGGCGTGCGGGAGCTGGTGATTGGCGGGATGCACACGGAGTACTGCGTGGATGTGACCACGCGCGCGGCGCTGCGCCATGGCTACCCGGTAGTGCTGCTGGAGGATGCGCACACCACTTGCGGCAATGCCGTTGTCACGCCGCAGCAGGTGATTGCGCACCACAACATCACCCTCAGCAGCACCAGCAGCTTTGGCCCGCGTGCGCGGCTGCAGACGGCGCAGCAGTGGGCGGATTCGGTCGGCCGGGCTTGAGAAAACCCGGCTTGGCTGGGGTTGGCCCAAGCCGCTAGGGAAGCGTTCTAGCTCCCAAAGTGGAAGCAGCCCAACGCAATGCGCGCTGGCGCTGCGCCGATGTCGTTCAGGCTTGGCCCCTGTCAAGCGCGCAGATCACATATGCATCTGCGCATTCCTCAGTTGGAGTAGCTGCTTGCAACATGCACAGTGCAAGCAGGCCCTGCCGTGATGGCAGCCTTTTCTCCCATGACCTGAAGGACGACACAGCATGACTATCCGCACAGCAGCGCCTTGGCGCGTTTTGATTGCCGGTACCGCAGCGGCAGCCGTTTGGGGCGCGAGCCCTGCCTTTGCCAACACGCCGCAGGCGGTGCCTGCGGGCGCGCTGGTCAGTACCGAATGGCTGGCGGCCAATCTGCAGAGGCCCGATGTGCGGGTGATCGAGGTCAGCGTGAACCCGGGGCTGTATGAGCGGGCGCATATTCCGGGGGCGGTCAACTTCTCCTGGCACAACGACCTCAATGACAAGGTGCGCCGCGACATTGTCAGCAAGGAGGCGTTTGAGCAATTGCTGTCCAAGGGCGGCGTGAGCGACAACACGACCGTGGTGCTGTACGGCGACACCAACAACTGGTTTGCGGCCTGGGGCGCCTGGGTGTTTGATGTGTATGGCGTCAAGAACGTCAAGCTGCTCGATGGCGGCCGCAAGAAGTGGGAGGCCGAGAACCGTGCGCTGAACAACCGCGCGCCGGACTACGCTGCCACCACCTACCGCGTGGGCCAGGTCAACACCGATTTGCGGGCCCGCCTGGGTGATGCGCTGGCAGCGGTGGAGGGCAAGGGCGCCACGCAGCTGGTGGATATCCGCTCGGCCGATGAATACCAGGGCAAGGTGTTTGCGCCTGCCGGTGTGCCGGAGCTGTCGATCCGCGCCGGCCATATCCCTGGTGCAGTGAATGTGCCCTGGGGCAAGGCGGTGAATGAAGACGGCACCTTCAAATCGCGGGCTGATCTGCAAAAGCTCTATGCCGATGCCGGCATCGACGGCAGCAAGCCCATCATCACCTACTGCCGCATTGGCGAGCGCAGCAGCCACACCTGGTTTGCGCTCAGCAAGATCCTGGGCTACCAGGTGAAGAACTATGACGGCTCCTGGACCGAATACGGCAACAGCGTGGGCGTGCCGATCAACAACCCGGCCGGCACGATCTGGGCTGCCAAGTAAGCCAAACCCTGAATGTATTGAATGTCTCCGCATGGGCTCGGTCCTGTGTTCAATGCCCGCCCAGCGCGGGCATTTTTTTGGATGGAATGCCATGACTGATTCCAGCGTGGGTTTGGGGGGGGCGGGCAGCGCTGCCGGGCAGCGCGCGGCCGGGGCCATCAGCGCCTATTGGCAGCCGGCGGCAGCGGCCGTGCTGTTGCTGGCGCTGTGGCCATTGCAGCAGGCCTTGCTGCAGCGCGATGGCGGGCGCACCCTGGTGTTTGCGCTGGCCATTGGGCTGGCGCTGGGCGTGGTGCTGCAGCGCTCGCGCTTTTGCTTTTACTGCCATGCGCGTGATTGGCTGCAACGGGATGACCCGCGCGGTATCTTGGCAATCATCCTGGCGCTGGCCGTGGGGCTGGTGGGCATGACGGTGGTGCAGAGCAGCTGGGTGCCCAACCCCCAGGCGGGGCAACTGCCGCCCGATATGCACATTGGCCCGGTCAGCTGGGTGCTGGTGCTGGCGGGCCTGGCCTTTGGGGCGGGCATGCTGGTGTCGGGCTCCTGCATCAGCGCGCACTGGTACCGGCTGGCCGAGGGGTCGGCGGCATCGCCGTTTGCATTGCTGGGCACGGCGCTGGGCTTTGCGTTGGGTTTTCAGACCTGGAACCCGCTCTACAGCCTGGCGGTGGCCGATGCGCCCGTCGTCTGGCTGCCGCAGCATCTGGGCTATGGCGGGGCCTTGCTGCTGCAGCTGGGCGTGCTGGCAGCCTGGGCGGCCTGGGTGTGGCAGCGCCATGTGCAGCAGCGCCGGCGCAGTCTGCCGCTGCCCGCAGCATCTACAGCGGCTGCGCCGCGCAGCTTGCCCGCGCTGTGGCGCAGCCTGTGGCAAGGGCGCTGGAACTATGCCTTGGGCGGCCTGCTGGTGGGCCTGATCGCCACCGCCGCCATTGTGCGCATGCGGCCGCTGGGCGTGACGGCCCTGATCGGCAGCCAGGTGCGCGGCGCGCTGCAAGGCCAGGGCTGGGTGCCTGAGCGGCTCAATGGCCTGGATGGCTTTGCCGGCTGTGCCACCTTGCCGGCAGCAACCTGGGCCACGCCCAATGCGCTGGTGCTGCTGGGCCTGCTGGCCGGCGCATTCATCGCCGCCTTTGCCAGCCGCCAGTTCCGCCCGCGCCTGCCCACCGGGCGTGATGCCGGCCGGGGTGTGCTCGGCGGTGTGCTGCTGGGCTGGGGCGCGATGACCGGTATTGGTTGCACCGTTGGCACCTTGCTGTCCGGCGGCATGGCCGGTGCGCTGAGCGGCTGGGTGTTTGGCGCGGCCATGCTGCTGGTGTTGTGGCTGGGGTTCCGGTGGCAGACCTGGTGGGCCAGCCGGGCTTGAGCAGGCTGGATGGCAGCGCAAGCGCAGTGTGGCTGATTGGCGATGGTTGTCCGAAGTTAAGAATTGGGCGCAGCATTGAGCCACTGCGCCAGTCGGCTGTCATACCGGCGCTGCGCATTTGGCGCTATGCTTTCCACTCGCTTGCCACACCCACGGGATAGACCATGCTTTTAGGCCTTGCCGCCAACCGTTTGCACCACCAGAACGAGGATGCCGCGCTGTTCAGCTTTTTGCGCGCCTGCGAGCAGGGCATTCGGGAGCTGAACATCGGGTTCCATGCGGTGGGCCGCACCTATGGCGCGATTGCAGCGGCAGAAATGCTCAAGGGCCACAAGGGCCTGGTGCGCTACCCCTATGGCCGCGAAGGCGGGCTGATGAAGCTGGTGGCCGAGGTGGTGGGCATGCCGGGCGACAACCGCGTGCTCGACGGCGCCATCTACCTGATCGACCCGGTGGACCCGTCGTCGATCTTCCCCGAAGCACTGGCCTTGAAGCGCCAGTGCGTGATCCACGGCAAGCCCTTTATCTCGACAGCAGCCAGCGCGCGCGACTGGGTGGAGATGGAACGCATCCACGCCGGGCTGGCGCCCGACCGCCATGCCGACCGCCTGCACGACTATGGCAACCAGACCCTGGCGCTGATTGCCCACGATGCGATGAAGCCGGCGATGCTGGACTTTTGCGAGCGCAATTTTGCGCTGCTCTCGCGCTACCGCCGCCGCGTGGGCACCGGCACCACCGGCCAAAAGCTCAATGAGCTGGCCTGGAGCAAAGGCTGGCCGGCTGACAAGCCCTGGGTGGACCGTTTCAACAGCGGCCCGCTGGGCGGCGATGCGCAAATCGCCGACCTGGTGCTGGAGCGCCGCTGCCAGCGCGCGATCTTCTTTGAAGACCCGCATGTGGCACGCCAGCATGAAGCCGATATCCAGCTGCTGGAGCGGGCGGTGACGACCGTCACCCAGGAGGTGGTGTGCATGACCTCGCCAGCGGTGGCCCAGCGCTGGTGCGATGCGGCGGTCAAACGGTAAGTCCCAGCGCGTCAGTCATCAGCCAGCCTGCACCTCGTTCGCGACCTCGATCAGGTTCTCATCGGGGTCGTAGAAATACAGCGATTGCAGCGTGGCCTGCGCACCGGTGGCCCGCACCGGCCCCTGCACGATGGCGACCTGCTCGCGCTGCAGATGGGCGATCACCTCGGCCAGCGGCATGCGGGTCAGAAAGCAGACATCGGCAGAGCCTGGCGTTGCATGTTTCACGTTCGGGTCCACCACGTGGCCCACCTCGTGCAGGTTGATCTTTTGCCGGCCAAAATGCAGCGCATAACGGCCTGGCTTGAACTCTCGGGCCTCCATACCCAGCACCCGCTCGTAAAAGGCAATGCTGCGCGGGATGCTCTGCACGGTGAGCACCAGGTGGTCTAGGGCATCGACCAAAGAGGTGGTGGAAGGCATAGGGCTTGCTCCAAAGATGGACTCCAGCGCGCAGTATGCGCCCCAACGGCGCCTTTGCCCACCGTGGCCCGGGGGGGCGCGCTTCGGCCGGTGTGGCCCCTGTCAAAAGCCGCAGCACCCATGGCGTCTGCGGCTTCTGTATCTGGGCCTGGCTGGCGTGCCAGCCCTTCGCTCAGGCCTGCTGCGGCTCCAGCGTCTTGGTGTAGAGCGCGGCGCCGTTCAGGTCCTTGAGGACCACGGTCAGCGCGCGGCTCTGGTGGTGGATGTCGAGCTGGCCAAAGAACTGGTAGCCCTCGCTGGGGGCGGAATTGGCCTTCGGCGGCGCCTTGTGGAAGACAACATCCAGACCAAAGGTCTGGTCCGCCTCGTTGGGCCCGAAGCCACCGGCATTGAGGGGGCCGGAGACGAATTCCCAGAACGGCGCAAAGTCCTTGAACTGCGCGCGCTCGGGGCTGTAGTGGTGGGCGGCGGTGTAGTGCACATCGGCGGTGAGCCAGACGACGTTGCGGATGCCCGCATCCTTGATGCCCTTCAACAGCCGCGCCATCTCCAGCTCGCGCCCCTTGGGCACGCCGTGCTCACCGTTGGCAATGGCTTCCCACTGGTCGCGGCCTTCGGCGTCCTTGCCGTCGGGCACGAACAGGCCGATCGGCATGTCGGCGGCAATCAGCTTCCAGGTGGCAGTGCTGGCCTTGAGGCCGGCCAGCAGCCAGTCCAGCTGGGGCCGGCCGAGAAAGTCGGTCTCGGCGCTTTCCACCGCCTGCAGGTTGTGGCTGTTGGGGCCCCGGTAGCTGCGCATGTCCAGCACAAAGATATCGGCCAGCGGGCCCTGCGGCAGGTGGCGGTAGACGCGCTGCTGCTCGGCCGCGCCAAAGGGGCGCATCGGTGCGTATTCCATAAACGCGCGGCGGCCCCGGGCGGTGAGCAGCTGCACATTCTTTTCGGAATAGCGCTTGTCGTTGGCCACGCTCTTGCTGTCCGAGTAGTTGTTGGTGACCTCGTGGTCGTCCCACTGCCAGATCTGCGCGACCTCGCTGCCCAGCGCGCGCACGTTCTGGTCCATCAGGTTGTAGCGGTAGCGGCCCCGGTACTCGTCGAGCGTTTCGGCCACCTTGGCAACCTGGGGCGTTACCAGGTTCTTCCAGGTGCTGCCATCGGGCAGCGCGATGGTCTCGGGGATGGGGCCGTCGGCGTAGATGGTGTCGCCGCTGTGCAGAAAGACATCGGGGTTGGTCTTGCGCATCTCGTCATAGATGCGCATGCCGCCGATGCCCTCGTTGATGCCGTAGCCCTGGCCGGCGGTGTCGCCGCTCCACACCAGGCGGAAAGGGCGGGTGGCCGGGCCCTGGCTGGCCAACGGGGTGCGGAAATGCCCCAGCACTGCCGGGCTGCGGGTGTTGCTGCTGGCCAGGTCATCGAGCACCACGCGGTAGAAGATGTCCTGCCCGGCGGGCAGGCCCTGCAGCTCGACACGGCCAGTGCCATCGGTATCGGGCAGCAGATCGGGGCCGCGCACCAGCGTGCTCTGGGCAAAGTGGCTGGTGGTGGACCATTCCACCCGCATGCGCGCCTCGCGGCTGGCCCGGGCCCAGACGATGGCGCTGTGGGCCAGCACATCGCCGCTTTGAAGGCCCGACAGCAGCAGGGGCCGCGCCGCATCCTGCGTGATGGCCGCAGGCGCCGTTTGCGCACGTAGTATGCCGGGCAGCAGGCCGGTGCCGGCGATGGCGGTGGAAGAGAGCAGAAAGCGGCGGCGCGCAGAGGGATCGTGGGAGGTCATGGAGGTGGTAGCAATGGCAGAAAAACCGCCACGATAGCCGGGCTGTGTGACGCGGGGATGAAGCGTGAAACAGCGTGTAAACAAGCTCTGTGTCTGCATTCGAAGCTATTTATTCAGTAGCGCTTTTCAGGCAGAAGGACCCTGCATGCGGGCGGAAGGAGCGGCGCGTCTTGCGCGGATGCGTCACCGGCTTTACTTGCTAAATTCCGCAAGTGAGCTTTGATATGTCAATATTTGAATAAGAAAAAAACCGGCCCACAATCGCCTATCAACACTGGAAAAATGGAACGCCGCCGTTCCAAGGAGAAAACCATGAGCTTTGTGCAGATCGACGACCAAAACGCAGGCACCACGCTGCGCACCGATGCAGCCTGGCTGGACGCGCACTGGATGCCCTTCACCGGCAACCGCAACTTCAAGGCGCAGCCCCGCATGATCGTCAGCGGCCAGGGCGCCTACTACACCGATGCCGATGGCCGCAAGATTTTTGACGGCCTCTCGGGCCTGTGGTGCTCGGGCATTGGCCATGGCCGCAAGGAAGTGGCCGAGGCGATTGGCAAGGCGGCGTTGCAGCTCGATTACGCACCGGCTTTCCAGTTTGGCCACCCTGCCTCGTTTGCGCTGGCCAACAAGATCAAGGAACACACGCCCGCAGGTCTGGACCATGTGTTCTTTACCGGCTCGGGCTCCGAAGCGGCCGACACCTCGCTGAAGATGGTGCGCGCCTACTGGCGCCTCAAGGGCCAGGCCGGCAAGACGGTGCTGGTGGGCCGCGAGAAGGGCTACCACGGCGTGAACTACGGCGGCATCTCGGTGGGCGGCATTGCCGGCAACCGCAAGATGTTTGGCCAGGGCATTGTGGCCGACCACCTGCCGCACACCCAGCCACCGGCCGGCACGTTCCAGAAGGGCATGTCCGATGAAGGCGGCCGCGCGCTGGCCGATAAGCTGCTCGATGTGATCGCGCTGCACGACGCCAGCAACATCGCCGCAGTGATCGTCGAGCCGTTCTCGGGCTCGGCCGGTGTGGTGATCCCGCCCAAGGGCTACCTGGAACGCATCCGCGAGATCTGCACGCAAAACGGCATTCTGCTGATTTTTGACGAGGTCATCACCGGCTTTGGCCGCTGCGGTGCCTGGACCGGTGCCGAAGCCTTTGGCGTGGTGCCCGACATCATGAACTTTGCCAAGCAGGTGACCAATGGCGCCCAGCCGCTCGGCGGCTGCGTGGTGACCAAGGAAATCTACGATACCTTCATGGCCGCAGGCGGCCCCGAGTACATGCTGGAGTTTGCCCACGGCTACACCTACTCGGCCCACCCCGTCGCTTGCGCGGCAGGCCTGGCGGTGATGGACATTCTGGAGAAGGAAGACATGCCCGGCCGCGTGAAGGCGCTGGCACCTTACTTTGAAAACGCCGTGCACAGCCTCAAGGGCGCCAAGCATGTGGCCGACATCCGCAACTACGGTCTGGCCGCCGGCTTCACGATTGCGGCCTTGCCAGGCGAGCCCGCCAAGCGCCCTTATGAGATCGCGATGAAGTGCTGGGAAAAAGGCTTCTACGTGCGCTATGGTGGCGACACCATCCAGCTGGCGCCGCCCTTCATCAGCGAGAAGGCCGAGATCGACCGTCTGGTCAACGCGCTGGGTGACGCGCTGGCTGAGACCAACTGACACCCGTAAGAGCTATTTGCTATCTGGCGTCATATGGGGCCCTTTGCAGAACCCTCGCCCAATGGGATGGACGCGGATCGGGATGAGACGCAAGGCGTCTTTCGCAGTCAATAGCGAGCTATTGACAAGGAAGACAACGCAGCGGATCGCCCGAGTCCGTGTTCAGACCAAGGCAGGGAGTTTTGCAAAGGGCCCCTCGTGGCGCCGGTGCTGTTTTTGAATGGAACCCAAGAGAGACTGACATGAACCACGACAAGAATGTGACGGCCACCGTAGGCCATTTGATCGACGGCAAGATCGTGCACGATGGCGGCCGCACGCAGCCGGTGTTCAACCCGGCAACGGGCCAATCGACCGTGAGCGTGGAGCTGGCCAGCAAGGCCACGGTGGAGGCCGCGATTGCCTCTGGCGAAAAGGCCTTCCCCGCCTGGCGCAATACGCCGCCGCTCAAGCGCGCGCGCATCATGGGCCAGCTCAAGGTGCTGCTGGAGCAGAACGCCGACAAGATTGCCGCGATGATCACCGCCGAGCACGGCAAGGTGCTGGCCGATGCGCATGGCGAGCTGCAACGCGGTATCGAGAACGTCGAGTTCGCCAGCTACGCGCCGGAGCTGCTCAAGGGCGAGCACAGCCGCAATGTGGGCCCCAACATCGACAGCTGGAGCGAGTTCCAGGCGCTCGGTGTGACAGCCGGCATCACGCCTTTCAACTTCCCCGCGATGGTGCCTTTGTGGATGTGGCCCATGGCCGTGGCCTGTGGCAATACCTTTGTGCTCAAGCCCTCCGAGCGCGACCCGACCAGCGCGCTCTTCATTGCCCAGCTGGCGCAAGAAGCGGGCCTGCCACCGGGCGTGCTCAATGTCGTCAACGGCGACAAGGAAGCGGTCGACACGCTGCTGCATGACCCGCGCGTCAAGGCCGTGAGCTTTGTCGGATCGACCCCGATTGCCGAGTACATCTACGGCGAAGGCTGCAAGAGCGGCAAGCGCGTGCAGGCACTGGGCGGTGCCAAGAACCATGCGGTGGTGATGCCCGATGCCGACATCAGCAACGCGGTGACCGCGATGATGGGCGCCGCCTACGGCAGCTGCGGTGAGCGCTGCATGGCCGTGCCGCTGGTGGTGGCCGTGGGCGACGAAGTCGCCGAGCAGATGATCGCCGGCCTGAGCGCCGAGATCGCCAAGATGAAGGTGGGCCCGGGCACCGACAACAGCAACGACATGGGCCCGCTGATCACCAAGCCGCATTTCGAGAAGGTCAAGGCCTATGTGGACAGCGGTGTGGAAGAGGGCGCCAAGCTGCTGATCGACGGCCGCAGCCTGCAGGTGGCCGGCCATGAGGACGGCTACTTCCTCGGCCCCTGCCTGTTCGACAACGTGCGCCCCGGCATGAAGATCTACCAGGAAGAGATCTTTGGCCCGGTGCTGGGCATTGTGCGGGTCAAGACCTTGCAGGAGGCGATGGACCTGATCAACGCGCATGAGTACGGCAACGGCACCTGCATCTTCACCCGCGATGGCGAAGCAGCCCGCTACTTCAGCGACCACATTCTGGTCGGTATGGTCGGCATCAATGTGCCACTGCCTGTGCCTGTGGCCTACCACTCGTTCGGCGGCTGGAAGCGCAGCCTGTTTGGTGACCTGCACGCCTACGGGCCCGATGCCGTGCGCTTCTACACCAAGCGCAAGACCATCACCCAGCGCTGGCCCAGCGCCGGTGTGCGTGACGGTGCGGTGTTCAGCTTCCCCAGCAGCCGCTAAGACCTTGCTGCAGCCGCCCTGCGATGGGCCCGGCTGCAAGTTGGTGCGTTTCTTGCGAAGGCCAAGGCATTGCCTCCCGCCCTTGCACCATGCGCACCAGCACCGCCCACCGCCGGTCTTCGGACACCGCAGCGTCAGCCGACGCTGCAGCCCCCCGCACATCCCCAGGCACGCCACCGGCACACCCACCGGTGGCGGCTTTGTCTGGGCCTGCATCCGACAGCCTGTTCAATCTCTCGCTGGCCAAGGGCCTGCAGGTGCTGCGCGCCTTCAGTGCGGCGCACCGCAGCATGACCCTGGCCGAGATTGCGCAGGCTGCCGGCATGACCAAGGCCTCGGCGCAACGCTCGGTGCACACCTTGCAGGCGCTGGGCTATATCGGCAAGCACCCGAGCACGCGGCGCTTTGTGCTGCTGCCGCGTGTGGTGGAGCTGGGCTTCAACTACCTGGATGCGCATCCGATGATCAGCGCCGCCCACACCTATCTGGCGCAGCTGGCGCGGCAAAGCGGTGAGACGGCGACCTTGTCCGAGCCTGCGGGCACGCACATGGTCTACCTGGCCCAGGTGCTGACGACCCAGCACATCCCGGTGCTGACACCGGTGGGCACCCAGGTGCCGCTGTATGCCAGCAGCTGCGGCCGCGCCTACCTGAGCCAGCTGCCGGCCGCGCAGGCCGAGGCACTGCTGCAGCAGGCGCCCATGCCGCCCCGCACCCGCGCCACGTTGACGACGGTGGATGCGGTCATGGAGCAACTGGCGCAGTGCCAGCAGACGGGCTATGCCACCAACTGCGAAGAGCTGTTCCTGGGCGACATGGGCATTGCCGCGCCGGTGTTCAATGCGCGCGGCGTGGTGGTGGGCGCCATCCACCTGGCGCCGCCCACCAGCCGCTGGAACATGGCCGATGCCCAGCAGGCGCTGGCCCCGCTGGTGATCGAATGCGCGCGGGCGGTGTCGCAGCTGTTGCCAGCAGATTAGGCGGCGCTCAGGCCACCCCGGCATGCGCCAGCATCGCATGCAGCAGCACATTGCAGCCAGCGGCCAGGTGCTCGGATTTGGCGTCCTCGATCTCGTTGTGGCTGATGCCATCCTTGCAGGGCACAAAGATCATCGCGGTGGGCGCCACGCTGTGGACGTAGACGGCATCGTGCCCGGCGCCGCTGACGACCTCCATGTGCGCATAGCCCAGGCTGTCGGCCGCGCCGCGCACGCTGGCCACGCAGCCGGGGTGGAAGATGCAGGGCGCAAAGCGCACCACCTGCGTGATCTCCACCTGGCACTGGCACTGGCCGGCGAGGCGCGCAAACTCCGTGCGCATGGCGGCGTCCATCGCATCCAGCCCGGTCTGCGAGAGGTTGCGGAAGTCGACGCTGAACTTGACCTGGCCGGGGATCACATTGCGCGAGTTAGGCAGCACCTGCAGATGGCCGACGGTGCCGCGCCCGTGCGGCGCCTGGTCCAGCGCGATGCGGTTGACGGCATCGACCATGCGGGCAGCGGCCAGCATCGCATCATGGCGCAGGTTCATCGGCGTGGGGCCGGCATGGGCGTCCATGCCGGTGACGGTCACGTCATACCACTGCTGGCCCAGCGCGCCGCTGACGATGCCGATGGGCTTGTCATAGGCTTCGAGCACCGGGCCTTGCTCGATATGCGCTTCAAAGTAGGCGGCAAAGGCGCCACCGGGTACATCGCCACAGGCCACATCGCCCAGGTAGCCGATGCGGGCCAGCTCCTCGCCGACAGTAAGGCCTGCACCATCTTGTTGCGAGCGGATGTGGTCTGCACCAAAAATTCCCGCAAATGCACCAGAGCCCATCATCACCGGCGTGAAGCGCGTGCCTTCCTCGTTCATCCAGAAGGCCACTTCCAGCGGCGCAACGGTCTGGATGCCGTGGCTGTTGAGCGTGCGCACCACCTCCAGCCCGGCGAGCACACCGTAGTTGCCATCGAACTTGCCGCCGGTGGGCTGGGTGTCGATATGGCTGCCGGTGGCCACGGCGCGCGCCTGCGGGTCGGTGCCGGGGCGGCGGCCAAACACATTGCCCACTTCATCGACGCGCACCTGCAGGCCCGCATCGCGGAACCACTGCACCACTTGGTCGCGGCCGGCCTTGTCCTCGTCGGTCAAGGCGATGCGGCAGACGCCGCCTTTGGGCGTGGCCCCTATCTGGGCCAGGGCCATCAGGGATTGCCAGAGGCGGTTGTCATCAATGCGCAGGCTGTCTATGGGGGTCATGCGGTTACTCCTGAAAGTGAGGCGAACAATGCGCAGAGCGTTCGCATAAAGCATGCCAAAAATATCGATGAATCAATCACTTGTATCGATAAACGATATGTGTGATGTGGCACGCAGCTTGCTTTGGACTTGTCATCCCCCACTTCTTGGAAAGGTCCTGTGATGCAAGCGTCTTCCGGTTTCTCCGTCTCCCGTCCCGCGCTCAAAAGCCTGGCTCTGGCTGTCACCCTGGCGCTGGGCGCAGGTGCTGCCCTGGCCCAGGAAAAGGTGCTGCGCATTGCGATGACTGCGGGCGATATCCCGCGCACCTCGGGCCAGCCGGACCAGGGTTTTGAAGGCAACCGTTTCACCGGCATTCCGATGTATGACGCGCTGACCCAGTGGGACCTGAGCAAGGCCGACAAGCCCAGCGAGCTGGTGCCGGGCCTGGCGCTCTCGTGGGAGGTGGATGCCAAGGACAAGACCAAGTGGCTGTTCAAGCTGCGCCCCGGGGTCAAGTTCCACGACGGCAGCGCCTTCAATGCCGATGCCGTGGTCTGGAACGTGAACAAGGTGCTGGACAAGGAGGCCGAGCAGTTTGACCCGGCCCAGGTGGGCGTGACGGCATCGCGCATGCCGACGCTCAAATCGGCCAGGAAGATCGATGACCTGACGGTGGAGCTGACCACCACCGAGCCCGACTCCTTCCTGCCGATCAACCTGAGCAATCTGTTCATGGCCTCGCCCGCGCACTGGGCCAAGAAGCTGGCTGCAGTGCCGGCCTCCGTCAGCGGCAAGGCCGAGCGCAGCAAGGCCGCGTGGACGGCGTTTGCCGCCGACCCCTCGGGCACCGGCCCCTTCAAGGGCGCACGCCTGGTGCCGCGTGAGCGCTTCGAGATGGTGAAGAACGCCAGCTACTGGGACCCCAAGCGGACACCGACCATCGACAAGGTGGTGCTGCTGCCGCTGCCCGAGGCCAACTCGCGCACCGCCGCGCTGATGAGCGGCCAGGTGGACTGGATCGAGGCGCCGGCGCCCGACGCGCTCGATGCGATCAAGGCGCGCGGCTTCAAGGTCTATTCCAACCTGCAGCCCCACATCTGGCCATGGCAGTTCTCGTTTGTGGAAGGCTCGCCCTGGCTGGACAAGCGCGTGCGCCATGCCGCCAACCTGTGCGTGGACCGTGCCAGCATGAAGCAGCTCTTGAACGGCCAGATGGAGCCGGCCACCGGCATCTTTGAGCCCGGCCACCCCTGGCGCGGCAGCCCCAGCTTCCAGATCAAGTACGACGTGAAGGCCGCGCAGGCGCTGATGACCCAGGCCGGTTACAGCGCAAGCAAGCCGATCAAGGTGAAGATCCAGACCTCCGCGTCGGGCTCGGGCCAGATGCAGCCGCTGCCGATGAACGAGTTCATCCAGCAGAACCTCAAGGAATGCTTCTTTGATGTGGAGTTCGATGTGGTGGAGTGGAACACGCTGTTCTCCGGCTGGCGCCTGGGCGCGAAGGACCCGGGTGCCAACAAGGCCAGCGCCACCAATGTGACGGCCGCCACGATGGACCCCTTCTTTGCGATGGTGCGCTTTGTCAGCACCAAGTCCTTCCCGCCGCTGTCCAACAACTGGGGCTTCTACAGCAACAAGCAGGTCGATGCGGTGGTGGACAAGGCCCGCACCACCTTTGATGCCAAGGAGCGCGACAAGGCACTGGCCGAGCTGCACACCCTGGTGGTCGATGAGTCGCCGTTCCTCTTTGTGGCCCACGATGTGGGCCCGCGCGCGATGTCGGCCAAGGTCGGCCACGTGGTGCAGCCGCAAAGCTGGTTCATCGATATCGCGACGATGACGATGAAGTAAGCCGGGCGGCGCCGGGCATGCAGACGGGTGCTGAGACACCGCTGCATGCCGGCCGCAGGCCGATGGCCCAGCCCGCCAGTGCGGCCCCGCATGGTCCGCCTCTCCCCCACGAACCTCTGAACCGCCATGCTTGCCTATCTGATCAGACGCATTGTCTATACCCTGCCCATCATGCTGGGCGTGGCCCTGCTGTGCTTTGCCCTGGTGCATATCGCGCCGGGCGACCCCCTGGTGTCGGTCTTGCCCGCCGATGCATCGGCCGAGCTGCAGGCCCAGATGCGCGAGCTCTATGGCTTCAACCGGCCGCTGCCCGAGCAGTTTCTGCGCTGGGTCTGGCGCGCGCTGCAGGGCGATCTGGGCCAGTCGATTGCCACCAGCCGGCCGGTGACCACCGAGGTGATGGCGGCCGTGGTCAACACCTTGCGCCTGGCCGTCGTGGCGACCTTGATCGGCTTTGTGCTGGGCAGCCTGTTTGGCTTTGTGGCGGGGTACTTCCGCAACTCCTGGGTGGACCGCAGCTGCTCGATGCTGTCGATGCTGGGCGTCAGCGTGCCGCACTACTGGCTGGGCATGGTGATGGTGATCGTCTTCTCGTCGCAGCTGATGTGGCTGCCCGCCACCGGCGCGGGGCCGGGCGGCTCGGGTGACTGGGCCTGGGACTGGGCGCATGTGCAGTTCATGATCCTGCCGGCCATCACGATGTCGGTGATTCCGATGGGCATCATTGCGCGCACGGTGCGGGCGCTGGTGGCCGAGCTGCTGGACCAGGAGTTCATCCTCGGCCTCAAGGCCAAGGGCCTGGGCCATCTGGGCATCTTCCGCCATGTGCTGAAGAACGCAGCGCCCACGGCACTGGCGGTGATGGGCCTGCAGCTGGGCTACCTGCTGGGCGGCTCCATCCTGATCGAGACCGTGTTCTCCTGGCCGGGCACCGGCTTTCTGCTCAACCAGGCCATCTTCCAGCGCGATCTGCCGCTGCTGCAGGGCTCCATCCTGGTGCTGGCCGTTTTCTTTGTGCTGCTCAACCTCATCATCGATGTGGTGCAGACCCTGCTCGATCCCCGCATTGCCCGCTGAGCGCAGACCCCCGGAGGTTCCGTCCCCATGACCAGTCTTACCCTTCCCGATGCTGCAGCGGCCCAGGTGCAACCGCTGCCGGCCCAGCGCTCGCGCGGCTATTGGTCCTCGGTGCTGCAGCGCCTGCTGCGCGACCCGGTGGCCATGGGCGCTGCCGCCGTCATCTTGCTGCTGATTGCAGTAGCGGCGCTGGCGCCGTGGATCACGCCGTCCGATCCCTATCTGGCCTCGATGCTCAAGCGGCTCAAGCCCATCGGCACCGCCGGCCTGCCGCTGGGCAGCGATGAGCTGGGCCGCGACATGCTGTCGCGCCTGATGATGGGCGCGCGCCTGTCGCTGTTCATGGGCATCACCCCGGTGCTGATGGCCTTTGTGATTGGCACGGGTATCGGCATTGTGGCCGGCTACGCCGGTGGCCGCACCAACACGGTGATCATGCGCACCATTGATGTGTTCTACGCCTTCCCCTCGGTGCTGCTGGCCATTGCACTGTCGGGCGCGCTGGGCGCGGGCATCTTCAACTCGCTGGTGTCGCTGACGATTGTCTTCATCCCGCAGATCGCCCGCGTGGCCGAGAGCGTGACGGCCCAGGCCCGCAACCGCGACTATGTGGAGGCGGCGCGGGCCACCGGGGCCAGCGCCTTCACCATCGTGCGGGTGCATGTGCTGGGCAATGTGCTGGGCCCCATCTTTGTCTATGCCACCAGCCTGATTGCGGTGTCGATGATCCTGGCCTCGGGCCTGTCGTTTCTGGGCCTGGGCGTGAAGCCGCCCGAGCCCGAATGGGGCCTGATGCTCAACACCTTGCGCACGGCGATCTACACCCAGCCCTGGGTGGCGGCCTTGCCGGGGCTGATGATCTTCATCACCTCCATCTCCTTCAATCTGCTCTCCGATGGCCTGCGCTCGGCCATGGACAACAAGGGTTAAGCCATGCTCCAGCATTCTTCTTTGGCCCCTGCCGCCGCGCTGGCCGCCGATGTGGGCGGCCCGGCCCAGCCGCTGCTGACGGTGCGCGGCCTGACCAAGCATTTCCCGCTCAAGAACGGCAAGCTGGTGCGCGCGGTCGATGGCGTGGATTTCGAGGTGCTCAAGGGCGAGACCCTGGGTGTGGTGGGCGAGTCCGGTTGCGGCAAATCGACCACCGCACGCCTGTTGATGCACCTGATGGACCCGACCGCTGGCGAGCTGGTGTTCGATGGCCGCACGGTGGGATCGCGCGACCTGAGCCTGAAGGAGTTTCGCCGCCAGGTGCAGATGGTGTTCCAGGACAGCTATGCCTCGCTCAACCCGCGCCTGACGATCGAGGACTCGATCGCCTTTGGCCCGCAGGTGCATGGCGTCTCGCGCAAGGAGTCGGTCGCCCGCGCCCACCACCTGATGGACCGGGTCGGCCTGGCGCCGGCCCGCTTTGCCGAGCGCTACCCGCATGAGCTCTCGGGCGGCCAGCGCCAGCGCATCAACATTGCCCGCGCGCTGGCGTTGCAGCCGCGCATGGTGATCCTGGACGAGGCGGTCTCGGCACTCGACAAATCGGTGGAGGCCCAGGTGCTGAACCTGCTGGCCGACCTGAAACGCGAGTTCGGCCTGACCTATGTGTTCATCAGCCATGACCTGGGTGTGGTGCACTACATCAGCGACCGGGTGATGGTGATGTACCTGGGCCAGGTGGCCGAGATCGGCCCCTCGGATGCGCTGTTTGCCGCGCCGGCCCACCCCTATACCGAGGCCTTGCTGTCGTCGGTGCCGTCGATGGACCCGAGCCACCGCACCTTGGTGGCACCGCTGGCCGGTGACCCGCCCAACCCCATCAACCCGCCCACCGGTTGCCGTTTTCACCCGCGCTGCCCGCAGGCCGCGCCGGTCTGCGCCCAGGCCGTGCCGGCCGTCACCCCGGTGCAGCTGCACCATGCCGCGCGCTGCCTGGTGCACGAGTCCGGCAGCGGCCACCCCCTGGCCGCCGCTGCTGCGCTGGCCGCCTGAACCCGGAGCCCCACGATGAACACAGCCTCTCCTCCACTGGTCCGGATCCAGGACCTGAATGTGCAGTTTGCCAGCGGCAAGAAAGTGGTCCAGGCCGTCAGCGGCGTGAGCCTGTCGGTCGCCAAGGGCGAAGCGGTTGCGCTGATTGGCGAATCCGGCTCTGGCAAGAGCGTGACCCTGCGCAGCCTGCTGCGCCTGCACCCCGAGCGCAAGACCACGATGAAGGGCCAGATCCAGGTCGCAGGCCAGGATGTGCTGGCGCTGCGCGGCGGCGCGCTCAACGACTTTCGCGGCAAGACCTGCGCGATGATTTTTCAGGACCCGTTGCTGGCGCTGGACCCGGTCTACCCGGTGGGCGCGCAGATTGTCGAAGCCATACGCCGGCACGAGCGCGTGAGCCAGAGCGAGGCGCAGCAGCGTGCGCTGGCGCTGTTTGAGCGGGTGCGCATTCCCAGCCCCGAGCAGCGCCTCAAGGCCTACCCGCATGAGATGTCGGGCGGCATGCGCCAGCGGGCGATGATTGCGCTGGCGCTGGCCTGCAACCCCCAGGTGCTGCTGGCCGACGAGCCCACCACCGCGCTGGATGCGACGGTGCAGATCCAGATCCTGCTGCTGCTGCGCGAGCTGCAGCGTGAGCTGGGCCTGGGCATTGTGTTTGTGACCCACGATATTGGTGCAGCGGTGGAAGTGGCCGACCGCATTGCGGTGATGTATGCCGGCCGGATTGTCGAAGAAGGCACGGCCGAACAGCTGATCCGCAGCCCGCGCCACCCCTACACCATGGCCTTGCTGCAAAGCCGTTCGCACGGCGCGATGGAGCGCGGCCAACCGCTGCAGACCATTGCCGGCGCGCCGCCCGATCTGACCGCCATCCCGCCGGGCTGCGCTTTTGCGCCGCGCTGCAAGCTGGCCACAGCCGCGTGCCTGCAAGCGGTGCCGGCACCGGTCACGCTGGCGCCTGGCCATATGGCGCGCTGCGTGCACACTGCAACGGCGGCGGCCTATGCGCCCAACGTGCTGGCCGCCGCGTAGGCCGCTGCATTTCCATCTTTTTGCCCAGGACTGACTCCACCATGCCCTTGCACGACCCTGCCCATGCCTTTGTTCCCTACCCCGATGTGCCCGTGCGCCATGCGGGCACCGGCCCGCTCAGCGGCCTGTACTTTGGGGTGAAGGACTTGTTCGACATTGCCGGTTACCCGACCGGTGGCGGCAACCCGCTGCTGCTGGCCCTGTCCGGCATCAAGACGCAGACGGCGCCCACGGTGCAGAAGCTGCTCGATGCAGGCGCGGCGCTGGCGGGCAAGACAGTGACCGACGAGCTGGCGTTCTCGATGAACGGCAACAATGCCCACTTTGGCGCGCCGATCAACGGCAACGCGCCCGAGCGCATCACCGGGGGGTCGTCGTCGGGCTCGGCTTCGGCAGTGTCCAGCCGGCTCTGCGATTTTGCGCTGGGCACGGACACGGGCGGCTCGGTGCGCGCGCCTGCCAGCCACTGCGGCCTGTATGGCATACGGCCCACGCATGGCCGGGTGAGCCTGGAATCGGCACTGGCGCTGTGCCACAGCCTGGACACCTGCGGCTGGTTTGCGCGCGATGCCCTGACCTTTGCCCGCGTGGCCGATGTGCTGATGGCGCCCGACACCACGCCGTTGCCTGCGCGCCCGCGTTTGCTGATGCCCAGCGATGTCTGGGGTCTGGTGGACAGCGCGGTGCGCCCGGCCTGGGACGGGGCGCTGCAGCAGATCACGCAGCTGCTGGGCCGCGCGCAGGACTGCACGGCCGTGCTCGATTCCTTCGATGCGATGTACTGGAGCTTTCGCTACATCCAGGGCCGTGAGGCCTGGATGACCGATGGCGCCTTCATCAGCCGCTATGCGCCCGTGCTGGGCCCGGGTGTGAAGGAGCGCTTTGACTGGTCGCGCCAAGTGACCGATGCGCAGGTGCAGCAGGCCGAGCAGTTCCGCACGCGTTTCCGCCAGCATCTGGCCGATGTGCTGGGCAGCGATGGCGTGCTGGTGATGCCGACCATGCCCGATATTGCGCCGCTGCGTACGGCCGACGAGGCATCGCTGGAGGCCTACCGCAACCAGGCGGTGCAGATGCTGTGCCTGGCCGGGTTGTCCGGCTTTCCGCAGATCTCGCTGCCGCTGGCCAGCCGCAATGGTGCGCCCTTGGGTATCTCGCTGCTGGGCCCGGCAGGCACGGACCGCAGCTTGATTGCCATTGCGCAGCAGCTGGCGGCGGCCGCTGCTTGAGCTTTAGAACAGGTTCTTAGGCCAGGTCGGCCGGCAGGCGGACCTGCAGCGGCTCGCTGATTGCTTCACAGCGGCAGTCCAGCGCATCGGCGCGCCGCTCGATGATGGCAAAATCGCCGCCCTCGACGGCCAGCAGGGCATGGTGCCAGGTGCCGGGTGCCAGCACGATGCCCTGGCGGCCATCGGTCACAAAGGCCTGCAAATCCGCAGCCTTGGGGGCCGGGCCGGCAGCGGCCACGACCACGACAAAGCGCTGCGTGCCCAGCGGCACAAAGCTCTGGCTGCCCAGCGCATGGCATTCGACCTCGGTCACCATGAGCGGAAACTGCCGCGCCTGCGCACGGAACAGTGCCAGCATGGGCCAGCCGCCTTGCGCCGTCAGTTGCAGATCGGGCAGCAGGTCATAGCGCAGCGCATTGCCCTGGTTGATGGGCTGGCTGGGCAGGCTGGGGTCAGCGAGGCCGATGACGGTGCCAAAGGCCGAGAAATTGTGCGCTGTCAGAGGCCGGGCCTCCAGGATCAGCGCGGGCATGTGGGTGTCTGAGGTCATGAACAGCTAGCTAGCAAGGACGGTGCCTGATTGGCAAGGGGGCGGCCTTCCGCCATGAACCGCTTCTTGCGCCTTATGGCTTGCCATCCGCTTCGTGCTGCGCGCCCTTGCTGTCGGTGATGACGGCGCCCATGCCGGCAGAGGGGTTCACGCTGCCGCCTTCAGCCGTCGTGCCGCCGTTGGAGGTCTTGGGGTCGTCGGCCGAGGCCAGCGGCACAGCCGGGGGCAGTGGGTCGTGTTTGTCGGCCTTGGCATGGGGCAGCACCGAGTGCGTATCCACAATGGGCGCGTTGAACAGCGGCTTGTCGGGCAGGGGCTGGCGCGATGCCGCGACGGTGCCGGAGATGGGCTTCATCGGTCCGGGACGCTCGTCACAGGCGCTGAGCAGGCTGGCGGTGGCAACAACGGCTGCCAGGGCGGCAAGGCGGGTTGGAATGGCTGGCATGGGCTTTCCCTGGGTTGGTGGTGTCAATCCGCTGATTGTCGCCGCTGGCGCTGCGCCCAGGTGTCAGCCAATGGCGGACATCAGCGCTCGCCCAGCAGCGCCAGATAGGCATTGCGGGTCTCGGGCGACACGCTCTGGATGACCTGCTCGTAGGTGGTCTGGTTGCGCAGCTGCATGCGCGCCGATGCGACGGCCTTGGATTTGCAGTACCAGTGGCAGGTGTGCTGCATCAGGTACATCTCGGCCAACAGCGTAAAAGCGCGGTCCTTGGGGCTGCGGCCGGCCGTGTTGGCGACCACGCGCGCGATGCCGTCAGCATGCAGGCGGATGGCGGTGCGCAGGTCAAAGGAATGGCGGTTGCCCTGCCATTTTTCCAGCAGGTGCGAGAACGGAAAGTAGAAAGCCTGGGTGCTGATCTTGAAGCTGGCGCCGTTGGCGGGCTCGGGCGCCTTGGCCAGGGTGTCGGCAAAGCTGCTGAACTGGCTGGCCAGGCTGTTTTCTACCGAGGCCTGCAGCTCCCAGATTTGCTGCTGGCGGTTGCTGTCTTTCTCATCGAGCGCACGCATATAGCTGCTGACGAGGCGTTCCATCAGCTTTTCAATGTCGTAATTACGCAAATATTGGGCCAACAAGGCGATGCGCTGCTTTTGGGCCTTGGCACGCAGCACAAAGCTCACGCCCAAGATGAGAACGACCAGAAGCATTAAATCCATGACAAATGAGCCCTTGCGGAGCCTATATAGCGCAAACGTGAGCCATTGTAGACCTTCGCTTCTGGCAGCAGTGGAACCGTTTGCGCTAACTATGCATAAGGTGGAAAAAGCTATAAATCTTTTTCATAGTTCTAGTCGGCGACTGGAATACTTGATTTTTAGCCTGCGCCTAGAATGGAGCGTGCCTTGTATACGATCCACAGCTGTCGGCTGTGTGGACATCGATCTGGGCCCTTGGACATACTGTTGGGACATGCATGCAGATGGCAGCATGTTCCAGCCGTTTTTCGTAGTGAACGCTGCGTGATGCCGGAGACCGCCATGACTGAGAAGAATTCAACCCCCACTGCTGTCGACAAGCGCGCACTGCTGCGCCAGTCCGCACTGGAGTACCACCAGTTTCCCCGCCCCGGCAAGGTGGCGATTGCCGCCACCAAGCCGATGGCCAACCAGCATGACCTGGCGCTGGCTTATTCGCCCGGTGTCGCGGCGCCTTGCGAAGAGATCGTCAAGGACCCGGCTGCAGCCTTCAAATACACCAGCCGGGGCAACCTGGTCGCGGTGATCTCCAATGGCACAGCGGTGCTGGGCCTGGGCGATATCGGTGCGCTGGCCTCCAAGCCCGTGATGGAAGGCAAGGGCGTTCTGTTCAAGAAGTTTGCCGGTGTCGATGTTTTTGACATCGAAATCAACGAAAAAGACCCCCAGAAGCTGGTCGATGTGATCGCAGCACTGGAGCCCACGTTTGGCGCCGTGAACCTGGAAGACATCAAGGCGCCCGAGTGCTTCTATGTGGAACGCGAACTGCGCAAGCGCATGAAGATCCCGGTCTTCCACGATGACCAGCACGGCACGGCCATCACTGTGGCGGCAGCCATGGTCAATGCGCTCAAGGTGGCCGGCAAGAAGATCGAGGACGTGAAGCTGGTGGCGTCCGGCGCGGGCGCTGCGGCGCTGGCCTGCCTGAACCTGCTGCTGGAGATCGGCCTGAAGCGCGAGAACGTGATGGTCACCGACATCGTCGGCGTGGTCTACAAGGGCCGTACCGAGCTGATGGACGAAGATAAGGAGCTTTTCGCTCAGGAAACCGACAAGCGCACGTTGTCGCAAGTGATCGATGGCGCCGATGTGTTCCTGGGGCTGTCGGCGGGCGGTGTGCTCAAGCCCGATATGGTGCAGCGCATGGCGGTGCGCCCCATCATTTTTGCGCTGGCCAACCCCAACCCCGAGATCTCGCCGGAAGACGCCAAGGGCGTGCGCGACGACATCATCATGGCGACCGGCCGTTCGGACTACCCGAACCAGGTCAACAACGTGCTGTGCTTTCCCTATATCTTCCGGGGTGCACTCGATTGCGGCGCGACGACGATCACCACCGAGATGGAAATCGCCACGGTGCATGCGATCGCCGACCTGGCCCAGGCCGAGCAGACCGAAGAGGTCGCCAACGCCTATGCCGGCCAGGACCTGTCGTTTGGCCCCGAGTACCTGATCCCCAAGCCGTTTGACCCGCGCCTGATGATGAAGATTGCGCCGGCTGTGGCACAGGCGGCTGCGGAATGCGGTGTGGCCGAGCGCCCGATCCAGGACATGGATGCCTACCGCGAGCACTTGCAGACCTTCGTCTACGCCTCCGGCACGGCGATGAAGCCCATCTTCATGGCGGCCAAGCGGGCGGCGAAGAAGCGCATTGCTTACGCCGAGGGCGAGGAGGAGCGCATCCTGCGTGCGGCCCAGATCGTCGTGGACGAGCGCGTGGCGCGCCCCACCTTGATCGGCCGCCCCGCCATCATTGCCCAGCGCATCGAGAAATTTGGCCTGCGCCTGAAGGAAGGCACGGACTACGATGTGGTGAACGTCGAGCATGACGACCGCTACCGTGATTTCTGGCAGTCCTACCACCGCATGGCCGAGCGCAAGGGCGTGACGGTGCCGATCGCCAAGATCGAAATGCGCCGCCGCCTGACCCTGATCGGCTGCATGCTGCTGCACAAGGGCGAGGTCGATGGCCTGATCTGTGGCACCTGGAACAACACCGCGATCCACCTGCACTACATCGACCAGGTCATCGGCAAGCGTGCCGGCACTGCCACCTATGCCTGCATGAACGGCCTGCTGCTGCCCGAGCGCCAGGTCTTCCTGGTGGACACCCATGTGAACTACGACCCGACGGCCGAGCAGCTCGCCGAGATCACGATCATGGCGGCCGAGGAGATGATGCGCTTTGGTATCAAGCCCAAGGCCGCACTGCTGTCGCACTCGAACTTTGGCTCCAGCAACCAGCCCAGCGCCGTCAAGATGCGCCAGACCCTGGAGCTGCTGCGCATCCAGGCTCCGTGGCTGGAGGTGGATGGCGAAATGCATGGTGATGTGGCCATTGACCAGAAGCAGCGCGCCAGCATCATGCCCGAGAGCCCCCTGGTCGGTAACGCCAATCTGCTGGTGCTGCCCAATATCGATGCGGCCAATATCAGCTACAACCTGCTCAAGACCGCTGCAGGCGGCAATATCGCCATTGGCCCCATTCTGCTGGGCGCTGCCCAGCCGGTGCATATTTTGACCCCGAGCGCGACGGTGCGCCGCATTGTCAATATGACTGCAGTTGCGGTGGCAGACGCGAATTTTGCGCGTTGATGCTGCTATTTGTGCCTAAGTTGCGCTGATTCCGCAGCACTTGCTGCGGTTAAATACTGAGAAGCCTGCTCAAATTTTGGGCAGGCTTCTTGCATTTTGGGGGGCAATCCGTCACACTGACCGGCTGAACTTTCGGTGAGTCTAGGAATTCTCCGCAAAACTCCCTGCCATGGCCGGACTGCGGGCACGGGCGATTCGCGGCGTTGTCTTCCTTGTCAATAGCTCGCTATGAGCTGCAAAAAGACGTCTTGCGTCTCCTTCCGATCCGCGCCCGTTCCCTGGGCGCAGGTGGTGCAGAGAATCCCTGGTTCTGAAAGGTGTTGTTGATGCTCAAAGCATGGGGTTATCTGGCCCGCTCGTCTGTGAAGGCTGGTGTGCTTGCTGCGGTCCTGGCGGTGTTGCCGCCTGTCGTGCAGGCCCGCGGTAGCGGGACTTCTGCATTCGATGGGCCGGTGGTAGCCGTAGCCGAATTGCCGCCCCAAGGCCGCAAAACCTATGCGCTGATCCTCGACGGCGGCCCTTTTCCCTATGACAAGGACGGCTCGGTATTTGGTAACCGTGAACGCATACTGCCCAGGCAGAAGCGGGGTTACTACCGGGAATACACGGTCAAGACACCCGGCTCCCGCGATCGCGGGGCGCGCCGCATCATTTGTGGCGGTCAGGTCGCCACAATGCCCGATACTTGCTACTACACCCAGGATCACTACAGCAGCTTTCGGCGCATTGTGAATTAGCCAGTCAGATTCCTCCTATGTCGCTTTTCCGCAAGAGATGTCTTGCGCTCAGTGATGTGCTAAGTCAACAATGCCCAATGAGCCCCAGGATGGGGTGTGGTTTTTAAAAAATGCTAATGGAAAGAGCAACGGAGATGGACACTCCACTTCGTCAGGTACAAGATACATCGCTGCGTTTCGTGCGTCCGAACATCGTGCAGGCCATCCGTGCCTACCGGTTGGAAGACCTGCGCGACGCAGCCCAGAACCTGGGGCAGCACTTCTTGTACGCCAATCTGGCGCATGCGCTGTCCAAGGCCGATGTGCTCGAGTTGATTGGCATGCAGTTCTATTTTCCGTCGCACTATGGCAAGAACTTCGACGCGCTGTTCGACTGCCTGACGGACCCTTTGCACAAGAGCGGGCCCCAGCCCGGCTTTGTCGTGGTGCTGGACCAGATCCCCACTGCGATGAAGTTCGACCGCGAGGCGCGCGAGCAGCTGCTCGATGTGTTCCGCGATGCGGCCGAGTACTGGGCCGAGCGCAAGGTGCCGTTTCGCTGTTTTTACTCTTTCCTCTGATCGGCGTCCTGATTCCCCAGAAAAAACGCCCGGCGCAAGCCGGGCGTTTTGCTTGGGGGCGGGGCTGCTTCAAGGTCAGGCAGCGTCGGGTGCGGCAGACAGGCTGGCGGCCGCTTGCTCGTATTCGGCGACCGGTACTTCTTCGGCGCGGCGCTGCAGATCAAAGCTGCCGCCATAGCCTTTGTCCTCCAGCCATTTGCCCAGGGTGTTGCGCAGGATCTTGCGGCGCTGGCTGAAGGCGACGCGCACCAGCTCTTCGAGCAGCCTGGCATCCAGCTGGGCGGGTTGCGCGCGCGGGACCATGCGCACCACGGCGCTGTCGACCTTGGGGGGTGGGTCAAAGCTCTCGGGCGGCACGAACAGTACGTTCTCCATCGCATAACGCCACTGCAGCATGACCGTCAGGCGCCCATAGTCCGAGGTGGCAGGCGCGGCCACCATGCGGTCGATGACCTCCTTTTGCAGCATGAAGTGCTGGTCTTCGACCACATCGACCTGTTCGAGCAGGTGGAACAGGATGGGGCTGGAGATGTTGTAGGGCAGGTTGCCGGCGACGCGCAGCTTGGCCACGCCCAGGCGCTGGGCCAGCGCGCGGAAGTCCACCTTCAGCACATCGGACTCGACCACGTCGAGCTGCGGGTGCGTGCGCAGCCGCACGGCCAGGTCGCGGTCCAGCTCGATGACGCTGAGCTTGCCCAGGCGCTCGACCAGCGGCTGGGTCAGCGCCATCAGGCCGGGGCCGATCTCCACCACCGTTTGGCCGGGCAGCGGGTTGATGGCGTCGACGATCGCGTCGATGACGGCGCGATCGGTCAGGAAGTTCTGGCCAAAGCGCTTGCGGGGAATGTGTTTCATGCAATGACAAAGCGGTGCGAAAGCACCGCTCTAAAAGTGGCTTGCCGAGGGCCGGATGATGACACCGCCCCAGCGCCACAGCGCCGGGCAGGGTCATCGCGCCCGGGGCATCCGGGCTGTTACTGGGGCGGCTCGCGGTATTCCACGTAGGCGCGTGCACGGGCTTCCTGTGCCCAGGTGTTGAACGCCTGTTCGAGCTTGTTCTCACGCACGATGGAGCGCACCATGTCACGCTGCTCGCGCTGGTTGAGCTTGGCTTCGCGGCGCTCCAGCAGCTGGATCAGGTGAATACCGAAGCGGCTGGCAATGGGCTGGCTGATCTCGCCGGGCTGCAAGGCGTTGAGCGCTTCTTCGAACTCAGGCACAAACTTGCGCGGGCTGGCCCAGCCCAGGTCGCCGCCTTCCTTGGCGCTGCCGTCTTCGGAATAGCGCTTGGCCAGGTCTTCAAACGTGTCCTGGTGGGCCAGCACGCGGCGGCGGTAGTCTTCCAGGCGCTCAACGGCCTGGGCTTCGCTCAGCTGCGGGCTGGGGCGCAGCAGGATGTGGCGTGCATGGCTCTGGGTGACGATCGCGGGGACTTCGCCGCTGGTCTTCTCCAGCACCTTCAGGATGTGGAAACCGGCGGGCGAGCGCACCGGGCCGGCAATGGCGCCCTGTGGCGTGGCCTGGGTGGCCTTGACGAACAGCTCCGGATAGCGGTCGGCCGGGCGCAGGCCCATGGCACCACCGCCCTTGCCGTCGGGCACATCGGAGAACTCGGCCACGGCCGCATTGAAGTCTTCGCCTGCGCGGATCTTGTCGGCCGCCTGCTGGGCCTTGGCCTGCAGCTGCTTGACTTGGTCTTCGCTGGCATTTTCCGGCACGGTGATCAGGATGTGGCCCAGGTTGAGCTGGGTGGCCGCGCCGGCGAGGCCTGCCTTGGCCTTCTGCTCGCGCAGGTACTGGTCGATCTCCAGGTCGCTGACGCGCACCTTGGAGTCGACTTCGGCCTCGCGCAGCTTCTGGATCACCAGCTGCTTTTTCAGATCGGAGCGGAACTGGGCTTCGGGAATACCTTCGCTGGCCAGGCGGCGGCGTAGCTCGGGCATGGTCATGCTGTTCTGGCGGGCGACCGACTCTTCGGCCTGCTGCACCGCAAAGTTGTCCACCGTGATGTTGCGCTCGGCAGCCATCTGCAGCTGGATCTTCTGGCCGATCAGCATCTCGAGTGCCTGGCGGCGAGCGGCTTCGGCCGGCATGTTGTTGGCCTCGGCCTGGGCGCGCAGGCGTTCGAACTGCTGCTGCACCTCGACATTGGTGACCGGCTCGGAATTGACGACCGCGACGATGAAGTCCGCCGAGCGGGGCGCACTGGCATTGCGCTGCGCAGCAGCAGGTGCGGCTGCCGTGGGCGCGCCCCGGCCGGTGCCAGGGGCACGCATACCGGCGGATGCGCCGTCACTGCCAGCCTTGATGCCTTGTGCCGCGCCGGCACCAGCCAGCAAGGCCAGGCTGCAGGCCACGCTCAAAGAGAGAATGCGTTGTTTCATGGTCAGGGAATGCTTCAATCGTAATTGCTGAAACGGCTGGGCACTGCGGAGCCGTTGCCGCTGGGCAGGGACTGGTAGCCGGGCACGTTTTCGCGCATGCTGGCCAGCGGGTCAGCGCCCAGCGTGAGTTTGGTCAGGCCAGTGAATTCCATCTGGAACAGCAGCTTGGTGTTGGACTGCACCAGCGAGTTCTGCAAACGCTGGAGCACGATGCGGCTGCTCCAGCAGCATCCGGCGTATTCCACGCCCACCACCGAGTCCACCAGTTTCTTGTCGCGCATGCTGTAGTTCAAGCGGCCCACAGTGTACCAGCGGCCTTCACCCTTGGCTTTTTTGCCCTTGGAGCCAAAGATTTCATCGACCGGCCACTGCCAGCCCAGGTCCATCTGCTCGCTGTTCTGTGCCTGGTAGCGGTAGGCCAGCGCCAAGGTCTTGTAGTCGCCTGGCTTGTAGCGCGCCTGCATCGTCGATCGCACCGAGCGGCCGCTGTCGGGATTGAACTGCACCGTGGTGTCGAAACCCCATTTGGGCGTCCAGTTGATGCCGGCGCCCAGCATGATGTCCGACCAGCGCTCGTTGACCGGGCTGGCATTGGGCATGACCACGCGCTGGTCCGAGAAGCGCAGGCGCTGGGCGATGCCAAAGCGCGCCGCCTCGGTGCCGGTTTCGGCATCGAGGAAACGCGTGGTGGCGCCGACGGTCAGCATGTTGTTGTCGGCAATGCGGTCGTAGCCGCTGAACGAGTTCGAGCTGAAGATGGTCGCAAAGCTGAAATCGTAGGGCGCCGTGTCGTAGACCGGGATCATGCTCTGATCGCGGTAGGGCGTGTAGGTGTAGAAGGCGCGCGGCTCCAGCGTCTGGATCAGGTTGCGGCCAAACAGCCGCGTGCTGCGCTCAAAGGTCAGGCCGCTGTCCAGGCTCACCGTGGGCACCGTGATGCTGGCGCTGCTGACGGTGGCCAGGCCCGAGTTGTCAAAGTTGTAGTGCCGGGTGTTGAGCATCAGCTTGGGCGTGATGTAGCCCTGCGGCGCAATGAAGGGGCGGCTCAGCTCGGCCTGCACGTAGCCCCGGTCGGCATTGGGCTGGTTGAGCAGGCTGGTGTCGGCACGGAAGCGCGTGGCATCGGCCTCGATCGAGCCTTCCAGACCCAGCGGCAGGTTTTGCGGCGTGTAGCGGTACTGCAGCTGGGGCATGCGGTCATACGGCGGCACGATCGGCGAGAGCGGGTCCTGCAAGGTCTGCCACTTTTGTGCACGCAGCAGCAGGCTGTGGTCGTCACGCGACCAGCTGGCCGACGCTTCGCTGTTGAGCAGGCGCTCGTTGAGCTTGTAGCTGTTGCCCTGGAAGTCGCGCCAGTAGTCGGAGTCGCTGACGCGTTTGGCGTTGATGTTCAGGCCCACGCCGCCGATCGGCGTGTCGATGCTGCCGATGTGCTGCCACAGCCAGGACCAGCGGTCGCGGTCGCGCAGGCGGTCGCCGGGCATGTACAGGCCCGCCAGCGTGCCGTAGTAGGTGGGTTCGAGGTAGCGGAACTCGCCGCCCAGCGCCAGGCCGCGTTTGACCATCGCCGTCGGCGTGATCGTCGCGTCGCGGTTGGGGGCGATGTTCCAGTAATAGGGCTGGGCGTAGGTGAAGCCGCTGTCGCTGTCGAGCGACATCGTCGGCGGCAGCAGGCCCGATTTGCGCTTTTCCGACAGGGGAAAGCTCATCTTCGGGATGGGGATGATCGGCACGCCCTTGAATTCGAGCACGCCGTTCTCGGCGACACCGACTTCTTCGAGGTTGTCGATGCTGATTTTTTCAGCACGGATGATCCAGTCCGGCTGCCAGCTGGCTTCATCGTTGCGCTGGCAGGTGGTATAGGTGCCTTCATGCACGACCGAGCGTTCGCGGTCGATGAAATCCACACGCGAGGCCACGCCATAGCCGTTGTTGGGCAGCAGGCGGTAGTTGGCGTCCTTGAAGAAGCCTTCGTTGGAATCGAGCTGCATCTGCAGCTCGGTGCCGTCAAACACACTGCCTGCACGGTTGATGTGCACATTGCCATCGGCATAGGCGGTATTGCTGGGCTCGTAAAAGCGCAGACGGTCGGCGCGGATCATCGTGTCGGCGCGGCGCAGGCTGGCATTGCCGGTGACGGTGGTCATGTCCGCCGTCTGACCGGTGAGTTCATCGCCTTCGAGGTAGACCGGCATCTTGCCGCGCTGCTCGGAGCTCAGGTTCTCCTGCAGGCGCGGGCTGGCGCGCAGCACCAGGCCGGCGTCATCGCTGTCAGCGGACGTCTGGGCCAGAACCAGCGCCGGCGAGGCCCAGAGCATGGCCATGCACAAGCCGGCAATGGCGGTCGGAGAAAAGCGGGGTGCGGAGAGGGACAAGGTGCGGGGCGATGGGGGCTTGCCTGCGCGCGCGCGCAGCCCTGCGGCGGCGCCAGCAGGGCGGGGCGAGGCTGGCGCCACATCGGTGAAAGCGTGAATATCCATGGGAAATAGCCACTGGCCTGTGCATCTGCGGTGCATACATGCACACGGATCGGGATCTGGGCCCCAGCCGGGCGGCAGGGCTTTGTAGAATCTGCATTATCCATGAGCCAATCTATTTCCCCCATGTCTGACCCTATTGCTGCACCTTCTGTAGCACCCCAGCCTGACAGCACCGTGCAATCTTTACAGGGCGTTACCCCGGTGGTTTGGGCAGACGCTGCCCGCGCCACACAGTTTGGCCAGTGGCTTGCTGCGGTATCGGCCAGCCATGGTCTGCGGGCCGAGAGCGTTCGCCTGGCATCGGCGGATGCGAGCTTTCGCCGTTATCTGCGGGTGGACGACCTGCAGGGTGGCACGCGCATCATCATGGATGCGCCGCCGGACAAGGAGAACAGCGAACCTTTTGTGAAGGTGCAGGCCTTGCTGGCCCAGGCAGGGCTCAACGCCCCCGAGGTGCTGGACTGGGATGCCGCCCATGGTTTCATGCTGCTGTCCGATCTGGGCACGCAGACGGTGATCGAGAAGCTGCAGCCGCCCGATTCCCAGGCCGCCTACCAGTGGTACATGCAGGCGGTGGATATTCTGGTGGACTGGCAGAAGGCATCGCGTGAAGGCGTGCTGCCGGTCTATGACGAGGCCATTCTGCGCCGCGAGCTGCAGCTGTTCCCCGATTGGTACATCGCCCAGCACCGCCAGGTGCAGCTGAGCGACAAGCAGCAGGCGGTGCTCAACAACGCCTTTGACGCGATCGTTGCCCAGAACCTGTCGGTGCCTCGGGTGTTCGTGCACCGCGACTTCATGATGCGCAACCTGATGGTGCCGCCCACCGCTGGCGCGCCGCTGGGCGTGCTGGATTTCCAGGATGCCCTCTACGGCCCCATCACCTATGACATCGCCAGCCTGATGCGCGATGCCTTCATCAGCTGGGAAGAGGATTTTGTGGTGGACATCACGATCCGCTACTGGGAAAAGGCGCGCAAGGCGGGCCTGCTGGGCGCTGGCAGCCCGTCGGGCTTTGGCGCGGATTTTGGGGACTTCTACCGCGCGGTGGAATGGATGGGCATCCAGCGCCACCTCAAGGTCGCCGGCATCTTTGCCCGCCTGACCCTGCGCGACGGCAAGCCGCGCTACCTGGCCGATGCGCCCCGCTTTCTCCACTACATCCGCGCGACGGCCTCGCGCTACCGCGAGCTGGTGCCGCTGATGCGCCTGGTCCATGAGATTGAAGGCATCGAGGAGCAAGGCGGCTGGATGATGGGCCGGGGCTGAGCCTCTGACCTGACCTACTCGCCCCTGACATCCGTCCACTTTGACTGATCCCCATGCCCCGTTTTTATTGCCCCGTTGAGCTGCGCGCCGGCGCCACCCTGGATCTGCCACCCGAGGCTGCGCGCCATGTGCAGGTGTTTCGCATGCAGCCCGGCGAGCACATCACCTTGTTCAACGGCGAGGCGGGCAGCCCGGCGGGCGAGTACGACGCCAGCATCGTGCAAATGGGCCGCAGCCATGTGACCGTGCAGATAGAGGGCCACACGGCCATCGAGCGCGAAGCGGCCCGTGCCGTGCACCTGCTCGCCGGCATTACCGCTGGCGAGCGCATGGAATGGCTGGTGGAGAAGGCGACCGAGCTGGGCGTGGCCAGCATCACGCCGCTGGAGGCCGAGCGCTCGGTCACCCGCCTCAAGGGCGACCGCGCCACCAAGCGCCAGGAGCGCTGGCAGGCGATTGCCGCCAGCGCCTGCGAGCAATGTGGCCGCAACCAGGTGCCGCGCATCCATGCGCCGGTGGACCTGGCGCAATGGATCAAGGCCGGGAGCCTGGCCGGTGCGCAGCGCCTGGTGCTGTCGCTGGCCGAGGGCACGCAGCCGCTGGCCCAGGCGGTGCAGCAAACGGGCAGCCAGCCCCTTGTCTTTCTGTCCGGCCCGGAAGGTGGCCTGTCGCCCGCCGAAGAAGCGCTGGCGCGCGGCAACGGCTTTGCGCCCGTCACCCTGGGCCCACGCGTGCTGCGCGCCGAGACGGCACCGCTGGCGGCTTTGGGTTATCTGGCGGCCCTTTGACCGCAGTCTGGGCGCTGGCCAGGTGCTGATCAAGCGCTGATCGAACGGCGGCCCTGCCACAGCGCTGCCACCCACTCCCCCGTTCCCACAGTCCACCGCCCTGCACGACAGCGGTCGCGTTCGCCTGCGCGTCCAGCGCCGCACCATGCTGGGGCTTTTTACATTTCAAATTCCCATTAAATGGGAATTGAATTCTCCATTCAATTCCGACCTAGGGTTTGCGCTAGGTATTTATTCAGAGAGCAATTCGACAATTCTGGCATTGATCTTGCAAGATCATCTGTGTCACTAGTCCCGAGGAATGGGAATTGAAAATGGATGCTTCAGAGTTGTTGGTTGGCGAGCGTACGGCAGCGGATGCCCCGGGTTCCGAGGTGTCGGCGGCCGACCGTGTGCTGCAGGTGCTGGCGGTTCTGGCTTGCGCCGGGCGGCCGCTGTCGGCCAACGAGCTGATGCAGGGCACGGGTTTGCCCCGCAGCAGCCTGTACCGGCAGCTCGCACGCCTCAAGCGCTTTGGCTTCGTGGCCGACAGCGGTGCGCTGTATGCGCCCGGGCCGCTGGGCCTGCAGCTGGCGCGTGGCTTCGATGACGGCTCCCATTTGGTGCATGTGGCCCGCCCTGTACTGGTGCAGCTGTCGCAGCAGACCCAGGAAAGCGCAGGTTTGCTGGTTGCCGCCAATGGCCAGGCCGTGTGCCTGGACATGGTGGAAAGCCCGCTGTCGCTGCGCTGCTCCTTCGACAAGGGCAGCAGCGTGCCTCTGAAGGTCGGGGCATCTGCCAAATGCGTGCTGGCCTATCTGCCCGCCGTGCAACGCGAAGCGCTGCTGAACCAGCACTATGGCGAAGGCACCCCCGCCCGCGCCGAAGCTGCTGCCGAGCTGCAGGAGTTGCGCACGCAGGGCTACATCACCACGGTGGGCCAGGTCGATGCCGGTGTCTGGGGCTGCAGCGTGCCGGTGTTTACCAGCGGCCGCCGCGCCGTGGCGGCGCTCAGCCTGATGGCGCCCCACCAGCGTGTGCAGCACCAGCAGGCCCAGCTGGTACAGGCCACGTTGGCCGCAGCGGCCCGCATCTCCCGCAGTCTGGCTGGATGACATTGATATTTTTGCTTGGTACTTGAATTGAAAAAGGACTCTCCCATGAACTTCCGCCGCCTGGTCTTGAAGACCTCTTTGATCGCCCTGGCCTGTGGTGCAGGCGCTGCCTTTGCCCAGAACAATGTGCTGCGCGTGGCCACCGATGCCACCTTCCCGCCGATGGAATTTGTCGAAAACGGCAAGAAGACCGGCTTCGACGTCGAACTCGTCGAGGCCGTTGCGGCCAAGATGGGCAAGAAGGTCGAATGGATCGATATCGATTTCAAGGGCCTGGTACCCGGTCTGATCGCCCGCCGCTACGACATGGCCGTCTCGGCCATCTACATCACCGATGAGCGCAAGAAGGTGGTGGACTTCACCCAGCCTTACTACGCCGGTGGCCTGGTGGCGATGGTCAAGGAAGGCAGCCCCATCACCAAGCTGAGCGATCTGGACGGCAAGAAGGTGTCCGTGCAGGTGGGCACCAAGTCCGTGGGTTACCTGACCGAACACTTCCCCAAGGTGCAGCGCGTCGAGGTGGAAAAGAACCAGGAAATGTTCAACCTGGTGGATATCGGGCGCGCCGATGCCGCCGTGACCGGCAAGCCTGCTGCGTTCCAGTACAACCGCACCCGTGGCGGCATGAAGGTGCTGGCCGAGCAGATCACCACCGAGGAATACGGCATGGCCATCCGCAAGGACACGCCAGAGCTGACCGCCGCGGTGAACAAGGCGCTCGAGCAGCTCAAGGCTGATGGCGGCTACAAGGCCATCGTGGACAAGTGGTTCCCCGGCAGCAAGTAATAGGCAAGGGTGCCGCAGCGCGCTGCCCGGGCAGCGCGCTGATCTGAGACGACAGGATTGACTATGGATTTGGATTTTTCGCCCGTCTGGGCAGGGTGGCCCGATCTGCTGCGCGGTGCAGCGGTGACGGTGGAGATCACGGCCGCAGCGCTGGTGCTGGGTTGCGTGATGGGTCTGCTGATCGGCATTGGCCGGCTCAACCCCAAGAACAGGATCATCTACAGCATCTGCACAGCCTATGTGGCCGTGATCCGGGGCACGCCGCTCCTGGTGCAGCTGTTCATCCTGTTCTTTGGTCTGCCGCAGTTCAACATCATGCTGCCGGCCTTTGCCTGCGGCGTGCTGGGCCTGGGCATCTACTCGGGCGCCTATGTGTCCGAAGTGGTGCGTGGCGCCATCCAGTCCATCGACCGCGGCCAGATGGAGGCAGCGCGCTCCATCGGCATGTCGTCCGGCCAGGCCATGCTGTCGGTGATCCTGCCCCAGGCCATCGTGCGGATGATTCCGCCGCTGGGCAACGAGTTCATTGCACTGATCAAGAACTCGGCGCTGGTCTCGCTGCTGACCATCCACGATGTGATGCACCAGGGCCAGAAGATCATCAGCGTGTCCTACCGCTCGCTGGAAGTGTATTTGGCGATTGCCGTGATTTATTTTGTGTTGACCGGCGTGACCACCCTGGCACTGCGCCATTTTGAGAAGCGCATGCGCGCTGGAGGCATGGTGCAATGACCGCAACTCCGTTGAATTCCGAATCCATGATCCGCATCCGTGGCCTGCGCAAGGCCTATGGCACGCATGTCGTGCTCGACGGCATCGACTTCGATGTCAAGCCCAAACAAGTGGTGGTCGTCATCGGCCCCAGCGGCTCGGGCAAGAGCACCTTTCTGCGCTGCTGCAATGGGCTGGAGGCGCCGCAGGGCGGCCGCATCGACATCTGTGGCCGCACCCTGGTGCAGGACGGCCAGATGCTGCCCGAGAAAGCCCTCAACGCGCTGCGCGAAGAGGTCGGCATGGTGTTCCAGTCCTTCAACCTGTTCCCGCACCTGTCGGTGCTGGACAACGTGACCCTGGGCCCGCGCAAGCTCCATGGCCTCAGCCGCAAGGATGCCGATGCGCTGGCGCATGACCTGCTGCAAAAAGTGGGCCTGGCCCACAAGGCCGATGCGATGCCCGGCAGCCTCTCGGGGGGGCAAAAGCAGCGCGTGGCGATTGCCCGTGCGCTGGCGATGCGCCCCAAGGTGATGCTGTTTGACGAGCCCACCTCGGCGCTCGACCCCGAGCTGGTGGGCGAGGTGCTGCAGGTGATGAAGATGCTGGCTGCAGAAGGCATGACGATGATGGTGGTGACCCATGAAATGGGCTTTGCCAAGGAAGTGGCCGATGTGGTTGTCGTCATGGATGGCGGCGGCATCATCGAAGCCGGCGATCCGCAGACCATCTTCAGCAACCCGACCAAGGAGCGCACGCGCAGCTTTTTGCAGGCCGTGTTGACCAAGCAATAAACGGGTAGCTATGAGCATGCAATTTTTCAGCAGCAGCGCGCTGCCCGCTACGCCATGGAAGAACGGCGGCGGCACCACCCAGGAGGTGCTGTGCTGGCCGCCTGGCGCAAGTATCGACAGTTTTGCCTGGCGCATCAGCATTGCGCAAATTGCCAGCAGCGGGCCGTTCTCGGCCTTTGCCGGCGTCGACCGCATCATCACCTTGCTGGACGGTGACGGCGTGCATTTGCAAGCAGCCGATGGCAGCGTGGACCACCTGCTGCAGCACTGCCTGCAGCCTTTTGCGTTTTCGGGCGATGTGGCGCTGGACTGCCAGCTGCTGGGCGGCGCCTCGCAGGATCTGAATGTGATGACCCGGCGTGGCCGGGTGCAGGCGCAGGTCACCATCCACCGGGGTGCCAGACTGGCACTGACCAGTGCCCAGGGCATGCTGCTGGCGCGGGCGGGCAGCTGGCGCTTGCCTGCGCAGTCGGCCGCCTTGACGGCCGGTGGCGAAGACGGCCTGTACTGGACCGCCGCGCTGGGCCAGCCATTGCAGCTGGAGGCGAGCAGCCACGATGCCTGGTTGATCGCCGTCGCGCTGCAGGAGGTAGCTGCCGGTGTCTGATGCGATGAATACCCATAACCAACTGTTTGCGGCTCAGGCCTTGCTGCCCAGCGGCTGGGCCCAGAACGTGCTGCTGCGCTGGGATGCGCAAGGCCGCTTTACCTCCATCGAAACGGGCGTGGAGGCAGCCCGCTGCGCTGGCGTGGCGCAGGCCGCCGGCCCGGTGCTGCCGGGCATGCCCAACTTGCATTCGCATGCCTTCCAGCGCGGCTTTGCCGGGCTGTCGGAGTTCCGGGGCCAGGCGCAGGACAGCTTTTGGAGCTGGCGCAACCTGATGTACCGCTTTGCGGCCCGGCTGGGCCCTCAGCACCTGGAGGCGATTGCCACCTGGCTGTACATCGAGATGCTCGAAGCGGGCTACACCAGCGTCTGCGAGTTCCACTACCTGCACCACCGACCCGATGGCCAGGCCTATGCGCCCGATGGCGAGTTGAGCCTGGCGCTGCTGCGGGCGGCGCAGACGGCGGGCATCGGCATCACCTTGCTGCCGGTGCTGTACCAGAACAGCGGTTTTGGCGGCCAGGCGCCCAATGAGGGACAAAAACGCTTCATCCGCAGCACCGACAACATGCTGCGCCTGCTGGAAACCTTGGCACCGGCCTGCAGCGCCCAAGGCGCAGCGCTGGGCCTGGCACCGCATTCGCTGCGCGCCGTGGCGCCCCAGGCCTTGCAGGAGGCCGTGCAGGGCCTGCATGCGCTGAGCGCCCAGGCGCCGGTGCACATCCACATTGCCGAGCAGATGGCCGAGGTCAACGCCTGCGTCGCCTGGAGCGGCCAGCGGCCTGTTGCCTGGCTGCTGGACCATATGCCGGTGGACGCGCGCTGGTGCCTGGTGCATGCGACACACATGGACGAGGCCGAATACGCCGCCGCCGCTGCCTCGCAGGCGGTGGCTGGCCTGTGCCCGCTGACCGAAGCCAACCTGGGCGATGGCATCTTTGACCTGCCGCGCTGGCAGGCTGGCAATGGCCGCTGGGGCATTGGCTCGGACAGCCATATCGGCGTGAACGCCGCCGAAGAGTTGATGATGCTGGAGTACAGCCAGCGCCTGCAATCGCAGCAGCGCAATGTGGCGGCCAGTGCGCAGCAGCCGCATGTGGGCAGCCATATGCTGCTGGCGGCCGTGCAGGGCGGCGCGCAGGCCAGTGGCCGTGCGGTGGCCGGCCTGGCCGTGGGCCAGCAGGCCGATTGGGTGGAGCTCGATGGCCAGCACCTGGCGCTGGCCGGCTTGCCGGCGGCCGAGCAGCTCGATGCCCATGTGTTTGCCAGCAGCCGCAGCAGTGCGGTGGCCAGTGTCTGGGTGGGCGGCCAGTGCCGCGTGGCTGACGGCCGCCACCCGCTGCACCACAGCGCGCAGCGCAGCTTTGTCGCCGCGCGCACCGAACTTCTTCAGGAGCCATGATCCATGCATTTTGAAACCGACCGCGCCGCCTTCGAGTTCCGCCAAGGCACGGCGCCGCTGCTGATCTCCTTCCCCCATGTGGGCACCTATGTGCCGCCGGCGCTGGCCGAGCGCTTTACGCCCGAGGCGCGCGAGGTGCATGACACCGACTGGCACCTGCCGCTGCTCTACGCCTTTGCGCAGGAGATCGGCGCCTCGACCCTGGTGGCCACGCATTCGCGCCTGGTCGTGGACATGAACCGTCCCCCCGATGGCGCCAGCCTCTACCCCGGCCAGAGCGTGACCGGCCTGTGCCCGGTGGACACCTTTGCCGACACCCCCGTCTACCAAAGCGCCGCGCTGCAGCCCGATGATGCCGAGATTGCCCAGCGCCGTGACCAGGTCTGGAAGCCCTACCACGACCAGCTGGCCGCCGAGCTGGCCCGCATCCAGGCCCAGCATGGCGCTGCGGGCCTGTGGGATGCGCATTCGATCCAGTCGGTACTGCCGCGCTTTTTTGAGGGCAAGCTGCCCGATCTGAACCTGGGCACCAACAAGGGCGCCAGCTGCGGCGAAGGCCTGGGCGAGGCGCTGCTGGCCGAGGCGCGCAAAGGCGAGGCCGACGGCTTCACCAGCGTGCTCAATGGCCGCTTCCAGGGCGGCTACATCACGCGCCACTATGGCCAGCCGGCACAGAACGTGCATGCCATCCAGCTGGAGATGACGCAGAGCAGCTATATGCAGGAGCACATGCCGTTTGACTACCTGCCGGCCGTAGCCGCCAAGGTGCAGCCCCATGTGCGCCGCATGGTGGAGACCTTGCTGGCCTACGTGCAGCAATCGGCACGCTGAGCCCGGCTCCTCCAAAAGCGGTATCCAGCGCTTGCAATGCAGGCCCGGGATGCCGCTTTTTTGCTGTACCGGCCCAGCAGGTTTTGCTGCTGGCAGCGCGCGCCTGCCGGGCAAACCGCCCGACAATAGCGGGCTATGACTACCTCTCGCACCGACAACGCGGCAGCCGCTCCTGCGGCGGCTTTCTGGACCGACCTTGAGCAAGCGCTGGGCCCTAACGGCTTTTCGCGCGGCGCAGACGCCATTGCGCAGAAGTACTGGACCGACTGGAGCGGCACGCCGCCGGTGCCGCCGCTGGCGCTGCTGCGCCCGCGCAGCACCGAAGAGGTCAGCGCCTTGCTGCGCATCTGCCATGCCCACCGGGTGCCGGTGGTGCCGCAGGGCGGCCTGACCGGGTTGGCCGGCGCGGCGGTGCCAGTGGCCCATGGCGTGGCGGTGGCGATGGACCGCATGCAGCAGATCGAGGACGTGAATGCGCGCACCGGCCTGATGACCGTGCAGGCAGGGGTGAGTCTGCAGACGGTGCAGGAAGCGGCCGTGGCGGCCGGCTGGGTGTTTGGTGTGGACCTGGGCGCGCGCGGCAGCTGCCAGATTGGCGGCAATGTCTCCACCAACGCAGGGGGCAATGGCGTGCTGCAAAACGGCATGATGCGCGAGCAGGTGCTGGGGCTGGAGGTGGTGCTGGCCGATGGAACGGTGCTGCCGATGCTGCGGCCCATGCTGAAGAACAACACCGGCTACGACCTCAAGCAGTTTTTTATCGGTGCCGAGGGGACCCTGGGCATCATCACCCGCGTGCTGCTGCGCCTGCGGCCCGCTCCGCAGGCCAAGGCCACCTGCATGGTGGCCCTGCCGGGTTTTGACGAGGCGCTGGCGGTGCTGGCGCGCATGCAGGCCCGTTTTGGCAACAGCGTGGCCGCGTTCGAGCTGATGTGGAGCGACTTTGTGCAGACCTCCATGCAGTGGCAAAAGCTCCAGCCCGCGTTTGCCCAGCAGCATCCGCTGCAGGCGCTGATCGATGTGGACGGCAAGGACGAGGCCGCGTTGCGCGCTGCGGTGGAAGAGGCCTTGGGCGAGGCCATGGAGGCCGGCGAGGTGGTGGACGCGGTGATTGCGCAATCGGGCGAGCAGGCCAGGAGCCTGTGGAAGCTGCGTGAGGCGCCGGCCGAGATGACGGCGCACATGCACCCGCCGGTGAACTTCGACGTCAGCCTGCCCCAGGTGGACATTGGCCGCTTTGCCGCTGCCTGCCGCGCTGCCTTTGATGCGCGCTGGCCCGGCCACCACAGCCTGTTCTTTGGCCATGTGGGCGACGGCAACCTGCACGTGACCACCGACAGCCAAACCATCAACGGCGAGGACGAGGCGCTGGAAGCCGTGCTGTACGGCCTGGTGCAGCAGTTCCAGGGCAGTGTCTCTGCCGAGCATGGCATTGGCCTGCACAAGATGCCCTACCTGGGCTTTAGCCGCACCCCGCAGGAGCTGGCCGCCATGCGCGCGATCAAGCAGGCGCTCGATCCGCTGGGGCTGATGAACCCGGGCAAGGTGTTCGCGGCGGACTGAATCCCGTTTTCGCCCCTGTCTTGGAGACCGGCGCCTGCAGCGATGCATGCGCCGGTTTTGTTTTGGGCGGCCGGTGGCCCAGGGCACCGATGTGGTGCGATCTGGCCCCGGCCTCATGCGTTGCCATCGCTGCGCATGCCCCAAGACCCCGTATCCAGGGGCCTTGCCTGCCCATGGCATAAAAACTGCTACCTTTTGAAACAAACCCGCAATGGATGACAACGTACAAAGGGGATGGCATGCAAATGGTGCAGATGGCTGCGATTGACAAGGCCGATACGGCCTGGCTCTTGGTCTCTACGGTGCTGGTGTTGCTGATGACACTGCCGGGCATTGCGCTCTTCTATGCCGGGCTGGTGCGGCGCAAGAACGTGGTCAATACCATGGTGGCGGTGTTTGCGGTGGCGGCCGTGGTGGCGCTGACCTGGTTTGCGCTGGGCTATTCGCTGGCATTCAGCAAGTCGTCGGCCTGGCTGGGCGGGCTGGAGAGGGCCTGGTTCTCGTCCATGCGCCTGGAGGCGGCGGCCGGCACCGTGTCGGTCAGCCACCTGGCGCCGCACCTGCCCGAATCGCTGTATGCGCTGTTCCAGATGGCGTTTGCCGTCATCACCACCACCTTGGTCATTGGCGCCGTGGTCGAGCGCATGCGCTTTTCGGCGCTGCTGCTGTTCTCTGCGCTGTGGAGTGTGCTGGTCTATGCACCGGTGGCCCATTGGGTGTGGGAGAGCGATGGCTGGCTCAACAAGCTGGGCGCGCTGGACTTTGCCGGCGGCGCGGTGGTGCACGTCAATGCGGGGGTGTCAGCGCTCGTCTGCGCGGCCATGCTGGGCCGGCGCCAGGGCTATGGCCGCCAGGCCTTTGAGCCGCACAGCCTGGGCTGGACCGCGATGGGCGCCGCACTGCTGCTGATTGGCTGGTTTGGCTTCAATGCCGGCTCTGCCCTGTCAGCCGATGGCCGGGCCGCACTGGCCATGCTGGTGACCATGGTGGCCGCTGCGGCTGGTGCGCTGTCCTGGATGCTGGTCGAGTGGTGGGTGCGCGGCGCTCCGACCTTGCTGGGTGTGCTCTCGGGCTTGATTGGTGGCCTGGTGGCCATCACACCGGCTGCCGGTTTTGTGCAGGTGGGTGGTGCGGTCGCCATCGGCCTGATCGCGGGCGTGGCCTGCTTTTGGGGCGCCACCTGGCTCAAGCGCCGGCTGGGTGTGGATGACTCGCTCGATGTGTTTGGCGTGCACGGCGTGGGCGGCATTGCCGGCTCGCTGCTCACCGCGGTGTTTGCCGACCGGGCCATTGCCGGGGTGGACGCCACGGTGCTGAACCAGCTGGTCGCGGTGGCGGCGGTGGCCCTCTACAGCGCGGTGGGCAGCGCCATTTTGCTGACCTTGATACGTGTGGTTCTGCCTTTGCGGGTGACCGCGCAGCAGGAGCTCGATGGGCTGGATGTCAGCCTGCACCAGGAAAGCCAAAACTGAGTTGCCATGCGCGGTGCCGCGCTGCGCCGCCGCGCCACCGGGTTGCGCCGCCTTGGGCGTGCAGCCTGCCCATCAGGTTCTGCCACGGAGGAGCTTGTATGAACGACAGTGAACGCCTGGCCATCGCCGCGCATTTGCATGTGGCGCTGCGCCGCAAGACGGGCCGGGTGACCGATACCGAGTGGATGGCCAGCGATACCGCCTATGGCCAGGCGATGGCCCAGTTTGCGCTGAACCATGCCCGCAGCCACCAGGATGCGGAGCTCGAGCGGCTGGCGCTGCGTTTTGCCGCCAGCTTGCCGGGCGCGCCTGCACCGGCGGCAGCCACCATGGGCACTGCGGGGGCGGCAGCGGATGCCGCTGCGCCGGGCCTGGTGGCGAGCGCCAAGCGCTATGTAGGCGGCTTGCGTTGAAGGGATAGCGAGAGGGAGGGAAGGGGAGGCCTGGGACCAGAAATACATCGATATGGAACAAATGATCCATTAATGTATTGAAAAAATACAAATGATCCTTATACTATGCGTATCGCTGCCGGCGCAGGGCTGGTGACGCATTGTGAAGGAGTGCTCGCATGAGCCATGTCATCCATCGTTCTCTGGCCCATGTGCCTCTTGTCGCAGTGGGCGGCAAAGGCGTGGAATTGTTTGACCAGGCCGGCAAGGCCTACCTGGATGCCAGCGGCGGGGCGGCGGTGTCCTGCCTGGGCCATGCGCACCCGGATGTGCTGGCGGCGATGCACCGCCAGCTCGACCAGCTGGCCTATGCCCACACCAGCTTTTTCACCACCGAGGTGCAAGAGGCGCTGGCCGACCACCTGGTCGCGCATGCACCCGCAGGCATGACCGATGTCTACTTTGTCTCCGGCGGATCCGAGGCGGTGGAAGCGGCGCTGAAAATGGCGCGCCAGTATTTCGTCGAGATCGGCCAGCCCCAGCGCACGCACTTTGTTGCGCGCCGCCAAAGCTACCACGGCAACACCTTGGGTGCCTTGGCTGTCGGCGGCAATGAATGGCGCCGCAAGCAGTTTGCCCCCATCCTGATGGACGTGGGCCGCGTGGCCCCGGCCTATGAGTACCGCGACCGCCTGGACGGCGAGAGCCAGCCCGCCTATGTGGCGCGGTTGCTGGCCGAGATCGATGCCAAGTTCCAGGCGCTGGGCCCGGACAACGTGATCGCCTTTGTGGCCGAGCCGGTGGTGGGCGCAACCCTGGGCGCGGTGGCGGCGCCACCGGGCTACTGGCAGGGACTGCGCGCGCTTTGCGACCGCTATGGCATCTTGCTGATTGCCGATGAAGTGATGTGCGGCATGGGCCGCACCGGTACCCTGCATGCAGTGGAGCAGGAGGGCATCAGCCCCGACCTGATGACCATTGCCAAGGGCCTGGGGGGCGGCTACCAGCCGATTGGCGCGGTGCTGGCACAGCGCAAGATCGTCGAAGCCATGCGCAGCGGCAGTGGCATGTTCCAGCATGGCCATACCTATATTGGCCATGCGATGGCGGCGGCGGCCGCACTGGCGGTGCAGCAGGTAATCCAGCGCGACCAGTTGCTGCCCCAGGTACTGGCACGCGGCGCCTACCTGCAAAAACAGCTGCATGCCCGCTTTGATGCGCACCCGCATGTCGGCGACATCCGGGGCCGGGGCTTGTTCTGGGGCGTGGAGCTGGTGCAGGACCGCAGCAGCAAGGCCACGTTTGACCCGGCGTTCAAGCTGCATGCCAAGGTCAAGGCCCAGGCCATGGCCCATGGCTTGCTGTGCTATCCCATGGGTGGCACGATCGATGGCCTGCATGGCGACCATGTGCTGCTGGCACCGCCCTTCATCAGCAGCGAAGCCGAGCTGGACCAGGTGGTCGAGCGGCTGGGCGATGCCATTGACACCGTGCTCGCCACGCAAGCCATTGCTGCCTGAACCCCTTGCATTTCTCGATCGGAAAGACCCTGCCCATGACGCCCTCCCAGGACCGCATGCCTCCCTTGCCCCCGGAGGCCTGGAGCGAAGAACAGCGCCGCTATGCCCAGCCCATCATTGATGGCCCGCGCGGCGCACTGATATCGCCCTTTGTGCCCTTGCTGCGCAGCCCCGAGCTGATGGACCACACCCAGCGCCTGGGCGAGTACCTGCGCTACCGCAGCGCCATCGGTGTGCGCCTGACCGAGCTGGCGATCCTGGTGACTGCCCGCCAGTGGACGCAGCAGGTGGAGTGGGCCATCCATGCGCCGATTGCGCTGCGCGAAGGGGTGAGCCAGGCGACCGTGGATGCCGTGGCCCAAGGCCGCCGCCCCGATGCGATGCCCGAGGACGAGGCCGTTGTGCATGACTTCTGCGTCGAGCTGCACCAGCAGCGCCAGGTGAGCGACGCCACCTGGGCGCGGGCCCAGCAGCGGTTTGGCGACAAGGGCGTGATGGATCTGATCGGCATCAATGGCTACTACAGCCTGCTGTCGATGGTGATGAATGCCGCGCGCACCACAGTGCCGGCATCTACGGCGCAGCCGCTGGCGCCTTTGGGTTGATCGCCGCGGCATCGCCGACAATCGGGCGATGCGTTTTTCTTCCCCCGACCAGCCCCGCTGGTCTCTTGAACCTCTGACCGCGCAGCACCTCGATGGGCTGATGCAGGTGCAGCTGGCCTGCTATGGCGCGGACTTCATGGAGAGCGCCGCGCTGTATGCCGAGCGCTTGGCCAGCCCGGTGCAGTGCTCGCTGGTGGTCGTGCAGGGCCGTGAAGTGCTGGCCTATCTGGCCGCCTACCGGTCCGTGCTGGGCAAGGTGACGCCGCTGCATGGCGGCTTTGCCTGTGCCTCCCCCGCCGATACCTTGTACCTGCATGACATGGCCGTGGCCCCTGCGCGCGCGGGCGAAGGCCTGGCCTCTGCGCTGCTGCAGGCCATGCTGCAACAGGCGCAGGCCGATGGGCTGCGCTACTCGGCCTTGGTCTCTGTGATGGGCTCGCAGCCCTATTGGCAGCGCAAGGGCTATGCGCCGCTGCTGCCCTGGTCGGCCCAAGAGCGGGATGCGCTGTACAGCTATGGCGGCGATGCGCAGTACATGGCGCAAACATTGGGCTGAGACCGGTCATCGGGCACAAAAAAGGCCAGCGCTGGGCTGGCCTGGGTGTCTTGCTGCTCGGCCCAATTACTGGTGGATGTTGCCGTTGATGGCATGCACGCGCACTTCCACCTCGGTGTTGGCCGCATTGATGATCTTCACGTCATAGGTCAGCACGCCCAGGTGGTCGTCCAGGTCCACCTCGATGGCCTTGCCGGGGGTGTGCTTCAGGGCAGTGGCGATGGCGTCGCTGATGCTGATCTTGGCAGCGGCCAGACGGTCGCTGTCCTTTTTCTCGGCGGCGCCGTCGTCCTTGTTTTCCAGCACCTGGGCGGCGTCCAGCGCGCTGAACTTGAGCTTGATCTCACGGCCTTGGGCGTTGATGCCGCTGACTTCGTAGATGGGCTGCTTTTTCTTGGTGTCGATCTCGGCTTGCAAGACCTGGAGGCCATGCTGGCTCTGTGCGCTTTGGATGGCCTGCGTCAGATCGAAACGGGCCGCTTGCATGGCGGCGATCTTTTCTGCCGTGCTGGCAAAGGCGCTGCCGCTCAGCGATGCCAGCGCGAGCGTCAAGGCCAGGGCGGTGGTGGACAGGGTGCGTTGCATGGTCAATCCTTTCAAGCTGGAATTCATTAACGATAGTATGTATTAATAATATTAATAGATTTTTAAAGGCAATAGCTTGCGCATTGTCAGTGTTTGCGCCAGCTGTTGCAGTAGGTGGAGGCCCTGCACCGCCGTAGGCCAAGACTGCCATGCCGGGCGCCTGAAGCGGCAGCCCGCTAAAATGCGGCCTTTGTCGCTTTTTTCCCCCTCCACTCCCATGGTCAACAATCAGAATATGGCGAATGCGATCCGCGCACTCGCAATGGATGCCGTTCAACAAGCCAATTCGGGCCATCCCGGCGCCCCCATGGGCATGGCCGATATGGCAGTGGCCTTGTGGAGCAAGCACCTCAAGCACAACCCGCTCAACCCCCAGTGGATCAACCGCGACCGCTTCATTCTGTCGAACGGCCACGGCTCCATGCTGATCTATGCGCTGCTGCACCTGACCGGCTATGACCTGCCGATCAGCGAGCTGAAGAACTTCCGCCAACTGCACAGCAAGACCCCCGGCCACCCCGAAGTGGACATCACCCCCGGCATCGAGACGACCACCGGCCCGCTGGGCCAGGGCATCACCAATGCGGTGGGCTTTGCGCTGGCAGAAAAGCTGCTGGCGGCTGAATTCAACCGCCCCGGCCACGATGTGGTGGACCACCACACTTATGTGTTCCTGGGCGATGGCTGCCTGATGGAAGGCATCAGCCACGAAGCCTGCGCGCTGGCCGGCGCCTGGAAGCTGAACAAGCTGATCGCGCTGTACGACGACAACGGCATCTCGATCGACGGCAAGGTGCAGCCCTGGTTTGTGGACAACAGCGCCCAGCGTTTCGAAGCCTACGGCTGGAACGTGATCGGCCCGATCGACGGCCACGACCCCAAGGCCGTAAGCGATGCGATTGCCAAGGCCAAGAAGGTCGCTGACAAGCCCACTTTCATCATCTGCAAGACCTCCATCGGCAAGGGCAGCCCGAACCGCCAGGACACCAGCAAGGCCCACGGCGAGCCGCTGGGTGCCGAAGAAATCGGCCTGACCCGCGCCGCGCTCGGCTGGAGCTCGGCACCGTTCGAGATCCCTGCCGATGTCTACGAAGCTTGGGACCACAAGACCTTTGGCGCCAAGGCCGAATCCACCTGGGATGCGCAGTTTGCTGAATACGCGAAGGCCTTCCCCGAGCTGGCCGCTGAGCTGAAGCGCCGCATGGCCGGTGACCTGCCCAAGCAGTTCGCCCAAGTGGCCGTGGAAGCCGTGGCCCAGGCCCACACCAAGGGCGAGACCGTGGCCAGCCGCAAGGCCAGCCAGCTGGCGCTGGAAGACTTCACCGCTGCGCTGCCAGAGCTACTGGGCGGCTCGGCCGACCTGACCGGCTCCAACCTGACCAACACCAAGTCGACCCCCGCCTTCCGCGTGGACGACAGCGGCGCTGTGGTCAAGACCGAAGACGGCAAGATCGGCCGCCACATCAACTACGGTGTGCGCGAGTTCGGCATGGCCGCCATCATGAACGGTGTGGCGCTGCATGGCGGCTTCATCCCCTACGGCGGCACCTTCCTGACCTTCAGCGACTACAGCCGCAATGCCATCCGCATGGCTGCGCTGATGAAGCGCCGCGTGGTGCATGTGTTCACCCATGACTCCATCGGTCTGGGCGAAGACGGCCCCACCCACCAGTCGATCGAGCACGCTGCCAGCCTGCGCCTGATCCCCAACCTGGATGTGTGGCGCCCTGCCGATACCGCCGAAACCACCGTGGCCTGGAGCGTGGCACTGAGCAACCGCAACAAGCCTACGGCGCTGCTGCTGTCGCGCCAGAACCTGCCTTACGCGCCCAAGAATGGTGATGCCATCGGCAACATCAGCCGTGGTGCCTATGTGCTGTCCGAGCCATCGGACATCGGCCTGAACAAGAAGGCGCAAGCGGTGATCATCGCCACCGGCTCTGAAGTGCAGCTGGCCTTGAAGGCCCAGCGCCTGTTGGCCGAGCGCAAGATTGCCGTGCGCGTGGTCTCCATGCCCAGCACGACCACGTTCGACCGCGAAGACGTGGCCTACAAGCGCAGCGTGCTGCCCGCTGGCCTGCCGCGCGTGGCCGTCGAGATGGGTGTGACCGACTTCTGGTGGAAGTATGGCTGCGCTGCGGTCGTGGGTATCGATACCTTTGGCGAATCGGCCCCCGCCGGCGTGCTGTTCGAGCACTTTGGCTTTACCGCCGACAACGTGGCCAACACGGTGCAAGTGGCGTTGCAAAAGGCGTAAACGCGCACTGCCTCAGCCACCCATAACGCAGGGATGCGGGCCGCAGGGCCTGCACCCTGCGTTTTTTCATGGGCGCCTGTGAGGTGTGGGTGGGTGGGTGCCGGTGACGGGACAGCGCCTATCGAGGCAGACCCTCGCCGTCATGGCGGTGCGATTGTGTGGGCTCGGAGGCCACATCGAACGCGATAAAGGCCAGCACCAGCTGCACGCCCAGGATGATGGGCAGCGCGCTGACCATGACGGTACCGGCCGTGGTGGCGACGTTGGAGACGATGGACTGCACCCAGTGGAACAGGCCAAACACGGTGCCCCAGCTGATCAGCGCCAGGCCCAGTGGCAGCTCCAGCGAGGCCACCGACATGCCGCGCAGATAGTAGTTGTAGAAAATGCGCTTGCAGAAATTGCGCAGGTGACCGGCCATGAATTCGGTCAGCACCTTGTGGATCTTGAGGTTGCTGACCTCGTCCTCGTAGCGCGAATCGATGGGGATGTCCAGGACCACTGCGCGCACCGTGTTCAGCCGGAACAGCATGTCGGTCTCGAAAAAATAGCGCTGGCTGATCTTGTGCAGCGGCAACTGTGCGGCCGTGCTGGCGGCAATGGCGGTAAAGCCATTGGTGGGGTCAAAGCTGCTCCAGTAGCCGGTGGAGAACTTGGTCATGAACGACAGCACCGCATTGCCAAAGATGCGGATGCGCGGCATGCGGGTGATCTTTTCCAGGTTGAAAAACCGGTTGCCCTTGGTGTAGTCGGCGCGGCCGCTGGCAATCGGGGCGACAAAGCGCGGCACCAGGGTCGGGTCCATCTGCCCGTCGCCATCGATCTTGACGAGCACGCCATAGCCGTCGGCAATCGCTGCGCGGTAGCCCGCCATCACCGCGCCGCCCACGCCCAGGTTGACCTCGTTGAACAGCACGCGCACGCGGGGGTCCTGGCAGTGTTCCTGCACAAAGCGGCCGCTGCCGTCGGGGCAGCAGTCGTCGACGATGTAGATGCCATCGACCTCCGGGCCAATCTCGGCAACCACCGCCAGGATGTGGCGCGTGACCTTGTAGCAGGGAATGATGACTGCCGTGCGCAGGCTGGAGGGCGAAGAGGGGTGCGACAGACTCATGGCGTTTGTGAGGCGGCCCACCATCTGGGGCGGTGTTGCTGCAGGCTATGGATGACGGTGACGGGAGGCCCCCGTGCTGCCCAGGATTGTTGCACAGCCTGAGCCATGGGCTGCCCACGGCTGCTGCGCGCTGGCAGTCACGCCGGCGATAGCTGGCCGGGGGCGGGCAATGGCCCACTATTCCATGGCCCAGCCAGTGTTCTCTACAATACGCGGCAAAATCAGACCGCCCCGTCCCTGCACCGCCATCCTGGGTGCCCGGGGCCGCGGGCTTGCGGGTCTGGCCAGTCCGGTAAAGCGGCGCTTGCGGCAGCAAGCGTGACCCAGGCCGGAGGGCATGCGGCATTTCATTACTTGGAGATCACTATGGCAATCAAGGTAGGCATCAACGGCTTTGGCCGTATCGGCCGCAATGTGCTGCGCTCTGCGGTGCAGAATTTTTCCGATATCGAGATCGTTGCGATCAACGACCTGCTCGAGCCTGACTACCTGGCCTACATGCTGCAATACGACAGCGTGCACGGCCGCTTCCAGGGCACGATTGCTGTCGAAGGCAACACCTTGATCGTCAACGGCAAGAAGATCCGCCTGACGCAAGAGCGCGACCCTGCCAACCTGAAGTGGAACGAAGTCGGCGCCGATGTGGTGATCGAGTCCACCGGTCTGTTCCTGACCAAGGAAACGGCACAAAAGCACATCGATGCGGGCGCCAAGAAGGTGATTCTGTCGGCCCCATCGAAGGACGACACCCCCATGTTCGTGTTTGGCGTGAACTGCAAGACCTATGCCGGTCAAGCCATCATCTCCAACGCATCCTGCACCACCAACTGCCTGGCACCTGTGGCCAAGGTGCTGAACGACAAGTGGGGCATCAAGCGCGGCCTGATGACCACGGTGCACGCAGCGACTGCGACGCAAAAGACCGTGGACGGCCCGTCGAACAAGGACTGGCGCGGCGGCCGTGGCATTCTGGAAAACATCATCCCCTCGAGCACCGGCGCTGCCAAGGCCGTGGGCGTGGTCATTCCCGAGCTGAACAAGAAGCTGACCGGCATGTCCTTCCGCGTGCCCACCTCGGACGTGTCCGTGGTCGACCTGACCGTGGAGCTGAACAGCGAAGCGACCTACGAAGAGATCTGCGCCGAGATGAAGGCCCAGTCGCAAGGCGCGCTCAAGGGCGTGCTGGGTTACACCGAAGACAAGGTGGTGGCCACCGACTTCCGTGGCGAGACCTGCACCTCGGTGTTCGACGCCGAAGCCGGTATTGCACTGGACAAAACCTTTGTGAAGGTCGTCTCCTGGTACGACAACGAGTGGGGCTATTCGAACAAGTGCCTGGAGATGGTGCGCGTCGTTACCTCCAAGTAAGCGCTTTGCGCGGTCTGTGCCCGGGCCGTGGCCCAGGGCATGCGACACACAGAACCAGCACCGGCAACGGCGCTGGTTTTTTTGTGCCCGTTTGCAACCGTGGTTTGGCAGAAAAGCCTATATTGCCGTATCGAACCAAGGAGATATAGCGATATGGCGCAGCAGGCACAAGCCCAGGCACAGAGCACGACCAGCAACTACCGCGTGGATCTGCACAACCCCCAAGGCCATGCATGGCATGGTGATGAGCCGCAGGCCGTTGGCGGCGGGGATACGGCGCCCAGCCCCATGCAGCTGCTGCTGTCGGCCCTGGGTGCCTGCACGACGATCACGGTGCAGATGTATGCACAGCGCAAGGCCTGGCCGCTGACGGGCGTGAAGGTGGAGCTGGCGCTGAACCCCGATGGCAGTGCCGCTTTGGGCAACGACATCGTGCGCAGCATTCAGCTGGAAGGTGATTTGAGCGAGGAGCAGCGCAGCCGGCTCAAGCAGATTGCAGAAGCCTGCCCGGTGCACAAGTTGCTGGTGGGGGAGGTGAGGGTGGTCACGGCGCTGGCTTGAGCATGCCAATGCATGCGCGGGCGGGCCGGACACCCGGAATAAAGCAGGCCCTTGCAGGCATGCGGGGAACGCACTTCACAGTGCCATGACAGCCGTCAACCGTTGAAACGGCGCATGGCTCCAACAGGAGGCGTGGCGGCGTGTCAACAGCGTCAAGGCGGTTTACTGCACCACAATGTTGCGGTGGTCCACGTGGTAGTCAAAGTCCGGCTTGGCCAGCGAGACGGTCACGGGTTGGCCTTCGATGGTCCAGGACAGCACAAAGCTGGCAATGGCCGTCGAGACATCCACTTCCATGGGGGTGGGAATGGTTTCCAGCTGACCGTCTCCGATACGGTGCTGAACAATGCCTACCACGCGAGCCTTGAAGTTCTCGGGGTAGTTGTGGGAGTGTTGAGTCGTCATTGGTTGTCTCCTTTCCATGAGGGGGCACCGAATTCCAGCTTTGCAGCCGGGGCTGCAAAGCCGCAATGATGAAAACCGCCAGCACGACCTGGCAAATCTGAGAGTTACACCGGCTGCCAGAGCGAATCTCTGAGAGCCTGTCGTCGCGCCACGCAATCTTGGCGCTAACACGTTGAATGTGGCAGCCATGCCCTCTCTGGTCACAACTGCCTCACCACTTGTTTGTACCATACTGCCAAGGCAATCATGTGTAGGCGTGTTTCGGCGGAATCTGCGCGAGCCGGCAGCAGGCGCTGATCAAGGAGATGGAAGATGGATAACAAGGCATTGCGTCACTACCCTGGACGGGTGGCCGATGTAGGTGGTGTTCCGGTGTTGCGTGCACTGCCGCAGCGCGGGCGGCGCATGGTGGGCGCCTGGTGTTTTCTGGACCACGCGGGCCCTTCGCACTTTGAGAGCGGGCCCGGCATGCAGGTGGGGCCGCACCCGCACACCTGTCTGCAGACCTTCACCTGGATGATCGAGGGCGAGATCCTGCACCGCGACAGTCTGGGCAGCGAGCAGCCGATTCGCCCCGGCCAGGTCAACCTGATGACCGCTGGCAAGGGCATCGCGCATTCGGAAGAGAGCCTGGGCAAGCCGGACTTTCATGCGGTGCAGCTGTGGATTGCGCTGCCCAAGGACCAGCGCTTTATGCCGCCGCGCTTCCAGCATTACCCGCAGTTGCCCCGGCTGCAGCAGCAGGGCATCCAGATGACGGTGCTGGCCGGTGACTGGCTGGGCCAGCAGGCGCCGACCGAGGTGCACAGCCCGCTGGTGGCAGTGGATATGGAGGCGGCGCAGGCCACGAGCGCTACCTTGGCACTGCGGCCCGATTTTGAGTATGCGGTGCTCTGCCTGTACGGCGATCTGCAGGTCAATGGCGAGCCTGCCCCCGGCAATGAGCTGGTCTACCTGCCCGATGGGCAGACGAGCCTGGATCTGCAATCCGGCGCCGGCAGCCGCTGCATTCTGCTGGGCGGCACGCCCTATGAAGGCGGCGTGATGATCTGGTGGAACTTTGTCGGCCAGAGCCAGGAAGAGATCGAAGGCTTTTTGCGCGACTGGCAGAACGGCGAAGGCTTCGGGGCGCCCGTCGCATCGCCCTTGCCGGCGCTGGTGCCTCCCTCGCTGGAGGGCGTGCATTTGCGCAGCCCGGGCGAGGCACTTGCCAAGCAGGGTTAGGCGTTGGCCATGCGGCGGTGCAAGGTAAAGGGCGGCAGGCTGGCCAGCAGCCGCTGGCCATAGCCGGTACGCACCAGGCGCTTGTCGTAGCAGTAGACATGGGCCTGGTCCACCTCGGTGCGGATCGCGCGGCCCACCCACTGGGCCAGGCGGATGGCGGTAGCGGGCACCACGATCTCGCTGAACGGATCGCGGCCCGAGTTCTTCAGCCACTCGGCGCGGGCCTCGTCGACGGGGTCATCGGGCGGCGCAAACGGCAGCTTGGTGATGAACAGCGATTCACACAGCGCGCCGGGCAGGTCCAGCCCCTCGCCAAAGCTTTGCATGCCAAAGATGATGCTGGGCAGGCCGGCGGCCACGCGCTCGCGGTGCTGGTGCAGCAGCTGGCTGCGCGGCAAGGTGTTTTGCACCAGCACGTGCTGGCGCATCGCCGTGGGCAGCGCATCGACCGCCAAGCGCATCTGCTCGCGCGAGGTGAACAGCACCAGGCCGCCCGATTGCACCTGGGCCAGGTCTTCGAGCAGCGCATCCACCATCTCGCTGGTGAACTGCTGGGGCGTGCGCGGGTCGGCCTGGGTCTCGGTGACGACCAGACTGCCTTGCTCGGCGTAGTTGAAGGGGCTGGCGACTTCCAGTGTGGAGACGGCCGTATCGTTGTACAGGCCCGATTCGCGCAGGAAGAAATCGAACTGGCCGCCGCTGGTGAGCGTGGCCGACGTGAGCACGGCGCCGCGCACCTGGCTCCAGAGATGGTGGCGCAGGGTGGAGCCGGGGATCACCGGGCTGGCATAGGCCTTGATGGCGACAAAATCGCCCACGACATCCAAGGTGAACCACTTGGCTGCCGGCACACTGCCCTGAGGCGCATCCTGCAGCAGCAGCTGGGTGGTGTCGTGCACGGCTTCCAGGCGCGGGGCCAGGCTGCCTACCTGGGCATACAGGGTGGACAGGCGCTTGGCCTCATCGGGCCGGTCGCGCATCTGCGAGCGCAAGGCCTTGGAGATGGCCTGCAGTACATCCAGGAAGGCGCTGGCGTGGTGCGCGGCCTGGGCCAGCGGCTCGACCAGCGCAGGGGGCAGCTCGCCACGCGGCAGGCGCACGCGGGCAGGGCCCCGGCCGCCCGATTGCAGCTGCTGGCGCATGCCTTCGCCGTACTCGTCCATCAGCAGCCTTGCGCAATCCTGCAAATGCTGGCGCAGTTGGGCGGAATGGCGCGGGATGTCGGCTATCTCGCTGACCTCCACCAACCCGCCTACGCGCTGCGCGCGGCTGGCGAGCTTGTCGATCCAGGTGAGCTGGCTCAGGTTCATCTCACAGGCAAACTGCGACAGCGCGGTGCCGGGCAGGTGGTGGGCCTCGTCGAGGATCAGCAGGCAGTTGTCCAGCTCGGGCAGCAGGCGTGCGCCCAAGGTGGACAGCAGCAGATCATGGTTGGCCACCAGCACCTGGGCCTGGACCAGGTCCTTGCGCTTTTCGTAATAGGTGCAGCTGCCAAACACCGGGCAGTGCTTTCCGGTGCAGGAACTGCCTTCGGCAGCGACCGGGCTCCAGACCTCGGGCTCGGGCGGGGTGTCCAGGCTGTCGCGGTCGCCATCCCAGCCCCGCGTGGTCAGCGCATCGGCCATGCTGGTGTAGAACTGCAGGCGCGCGGCATTCTCTTGCGGGCTGCGTTGCGATTGGCGTGCCTGCGCGGCTTCTTCAGGAAAGAAATCGTCGTCGATGGGCTCGCCGCCGTCCGTGCCATCGCCCTGGGCCACACTGGCCAGGCGCTCCAGCTTGAGCTTGCAGACATAGCGGCCCCGGCCCTTGGCCAGCGCGTATTTGAAAGGCTGGTCCATCTGCTGGGCCAGTGCCGGCAAATCCTTGTTCACCAGCTGCTCCTGCAGCGCCACGGTGGCCGTCGAGATCAGCACCCGGGTGCCGCGCTCCAGCGCCATCGCAATCGCCGGCACTGCATAGGCCAGCGATTTGCCGACCCCCGTGCCGGCCTGGATCACCGCAATGGCGCGTTGCGGCTCCTCGTCTTCTTCAAGCTTGCCCAGCTGCGCTGCAGCAAAGGTCTCCGCTACTTTTTCGGCCATCAGCCGCTGGCCGGGGCGCGAGCGAAAGCCACCCTCGACATTGACCATGCGATCGAAGGCGGAAACAGCGTTGCGGGCCCATTCGGAATTAGACATAGGCGGGAAGTGTGGCATGGATTGGCCGTGGCGGCAGGTACTGGGGTTTTATGCGGTAGTCACCGAAACCCAGGTGGCAGTCAGGGGAAGGTGGAGGTGTTTGTCCACTGTGCAAAGGGCTTGTAGTGACATTTGGCAGCAATCCGTTGCGGCCATGCACAGTAGAATCATGCGGCTGTTCAAATAAGCTATTTGAACGGGGTAAAAGAATTTTCTGTTTCTGGCAGTAAACACGCCGCAAAGGGACATGCTTCGCTTTGGCCTTATCTTGGCCTCATGCCATGTCCCTGTGAATCAAGGTTGGAATGGCCAATTATCAAATTACAACCACAGTCCTGGGCGTGCTTTTTGCCGCTGTGATTCTGTTTCTGATCCGGGGTGACAGGCTGTATTTGCGCCTGGGCCTTTTCTGGATGGCCGTCGCGCTGCTGGCCGTGCTGCTGGGCGTGTGGCCGCGCATGCTCGACCACTTTGCCGATGGCCTGGGCATCCGTTATTCACCGACCTTGCTGCTGGTCTGCGCCGTTGGCGTCTTGTTCATCAAAGCGTTGCATGCGGACATGGTCAACACCCGCATCGAGCGGCAGGTGCGGCGCCTCAACCAAAGTTTGGCGCTGCTGCAGCTGAAGAATCAGCAGACGGCCGATGAGAAGCGCTAGGACGCCCATCCACTGAGATTATTTGAATGTCAAATCTTACGCCTGTCATCCTCTGCGGTGGCAGTGGAACCCGCCTGTGGCCCCTCTCGCGTGAACACCATCCCAAGCAGTTTCTAAGCCTGGGCGGTGATGGCCAGTCCATGCTGCAGAACACAGCTAGGCGTTTGCAGGGCGTCCACTCTGCGATCGTTCAAACCAGCCCAGTGCTGGTCTGCAATGCCGACCACCGCTTTTTGGCTGCACAGCAACTGCAGGAGCAGGGGATTACCGACGCCAAGCTGGTACTGGAGCCTGCGGGAAAAAATACCGCACCTGCGCTGACCTTGGCTGCTTTGGTGGCAGAGGCCGATGCTGTACTTCTGGCCATGCCCGCAGACCATGTGATGACCCGGCCGGAGGAGTTGCATCGTGCTGTGGAAGCGGCCTGGCCGCTGGCCAGTGAAGGCGCGATGGTCACCTTTGGCATTGTGGCTGACCGGCCTGAGACGGGCTATGGCTATATCCAAAAGGGCGCTGCTGCTGGCCACGGCGCCTTTGGTATTCAGACCTTTGCTGAAAAACCATCGTTGGAAGTAGCTGAACACTACCTGCGAAGTGGTCAGTACCTGTGGAACAGCGGGTTGTTCATGGTGCGTGCCGACCAGTGGCTCAAGGCCATGGCTGTGCTGCAGCCCACCATGCTGCAAGCCTGTGAGCAGGCCATGGCGCAGAGCAGCCGCGACTTGGACTTTATACGCCCCGATGCCGACATGTTTGCCTCCTGCCCATCGGACTCCATCGACTATGCAGTGATGGAGAAGCTGCCGGTTCGCCCTGAGTTGGGCGTTCCCGCATGCGTCATACCGCTGGATGCAGGGTGGTCCGATTTGGGGGCCTGGGATGCGCTGTGGGATGTTTTGCCGCGTGACGAACAAGGCAATGCCGGCAGCGGTGAAACCTTGGCCATCGATACCCGCAACAGCCTGCTTTTTTCGGAAAGCCGCTTGATCGCTACGGTGGGACTGGACAATGTGGTGATCGTCGAGACCGCCGATGCGGTCCTCGTCGCTGATAAAGCGCGCACCCAGGATGTGAAGAAGGTGGTGGCTGAGCTCAAGGCCCAGAACCGCAGCATGGCCTCGGCCCACCGCAAGGTGCACCGCCCCTGGGGCTGGTACGACAGCATCGACAGCGGTAGCCGTTTCCAGGTCAAGCGCATCGTCGTCAATCCGGGCGCACAGCTGAGCCTGCAGATGCACCACCACCGTGCCGAGCATTGGATTGTGGTGAAAGGTACCGCACAGGTGACCAAGGGGGAGGAGACCTTCTTGCTGGGTGAGAACGAGTCGACATTTATCCCTTTAGGTCATGTTCACCGCCTCTCCAATCCGGGAAAGCTCCCATTGGAGATTATTGAAGTTCAGTCGGGCGCTTATCTCGGCGAAGACGATATTGTTCGAATTCAAAGCGATTACTAAAATCGCAAATATAAGAAATATTTTTAGAGCTTTATGTCTAGTGATCGAGTCAGCATCATTTCGCCATTCACTTCCTTTTTAAAACACCGGAGGTTGATTTTTGACTTGGCAAAACGAGAAATAGCAAGTCGCTACAAGGGGTCTGCAGCAGGTCTACTTTGGTCGTTTTTCAACCCACTTCTGATGTTGGCAGTATACACATTTGTGTTTAGTGTGATTTTTCAGTCCAAGTGGGCGGGCGGAAGTGGTTCAAAGACAGAGTTCGCGCTGGTGCTGTTTGCGGGGCTTATTATTTTCAGTTTGGTATCGGAGGTAATAGGTCGCGCACCAGTTCTCATCGTAGGAAATATAAACTATGTGAAAAAAATTATTTTTCCCATTGAAATATTGCCATACGTCACTGTCGCATCAGCATTTTTTCAGTTTGTAGCAAGCATCTTTGTCTGGCTAGTCTTTTACTTTGCATTTTTTGGGATTCCGCCAATCACTATTTTTCTATTACCACTGGTCATGATTCCAATTGTGCTGTTGACTTTAGGTTTCTCGTGGATGCTAGCCTCCTTGGGTGTTTATCTTCGAGATACACCTCAAGTGATTGCAATCAGCATCACGATACTTATGTTTTTGTCCCCCATTTTTTACTCAACTGCCTCTATTCCTGCTGATTATCGACAACTGCTTCAGTTGAACCCTTTGACCTTTGCAATTGAAACTGCTCGGGACGTCATGTTGTGGGGGAAGCCGGTTCTATGGGTAATGTGGCTAAAACAGACCGGTATTGCTTTGTTTGTATTTGTAATTGGATTTGCCTGGTTTCAAAAAACCCGAGGAGGTTTTGCTGATGTCCTCTAAATCCATCATTGAGGTAAGCAATCTCGGTAAATGCTATGAGATATATAGCGAGCCTCGCGATCGACTAAAACAATATTTGGCGCAAGGACTGGCAAAGCTGGGAAATTACCAGTCAAAGAAGTACTATCGAGAATTTTGGGCTTTGCAGGATGTATCCTTTAGTATCGGCAAAGGAGAAACGGTAGGCATTATTGGCCAAAATGGCAGCGGAAAATCTACTCTCTTGCAATTGATCTGTGGGACTCTGAGGCCCACAACAGGCGAAGCCAATGTACAGGGCCGCATTGCTGCACTTTTGGAGCTAGGTGCTGGTTTCAATCCGGAGTTTACCGGTCGCGAAAATGCATATCTGAATGCTGCTATTTTGGGGATTCCTCGTGAGGCAATGGAGTCAAGAATGCAAGATGTGCTTGATTTTTCCGAGCTAGGGGATTTTTTAGATCAGCCCGTTAAAACATATTCCAGTGGAATGTATGCACGCTTGGCATTTGCGGTGGCAATTCATGTCGATCCAGAAATTCTTATCGTTGATGAGGCATTGGCGGTTGGTGATGCTCGATTTACCGCCAAATGCATGCGCCGTATCAAGGACATTCAAGCGCAAGGCTCGTCTATCTTATTTGTAAGCCACGATGTAGGATCAGTTCGTACGCTCTGTCAACGCGCCATATGGATCAACCAAGGTAAGTTGATTGACGATGGTGATGTGTTTCCAGTCACAGGCAGATACACGGCATATATGTTTCGTGACGAAGTGGCTGATGAACATGCGAGTCAAATTGCAGATGCCAATGCCGGGATGGATACTCCGACAACCGATTCGCCTCAATCATTGGTAGAAGAAAATTCCCTCAAACCCATCACCCATTGGGGATCACAAGTTGGAATTATAAAATCTGCTGAAATAGTAGACGAGCATTTGGCCCAAAAAAATGTATTCTCCTGGGGGGAGAGGCTGAAGGTTGTGATCGAAGTTGATATCCCAAAAGACCTACCATTGGAGAATATAAGTCTGGCATTTTCGATCAAAGACCTTAAAGGTACTGATCTTATTGTCTCCACAACACATGATTTTGACAAGCTAGCCTTTGTTGATAGTGGAAATGTCAAAGTTTTGTTTGAGTTTACAAACCATCTCACTGAGGGAAAGTACCTGTTGGTGGTCGCGGTGGAAAACAGGCAGCACAGAGACATACATTACTATGAATATATAGAGGGTGCGCAATATTTTGCCTCTGAGTCAGAGCACCGCATGTTTGGGTTGTTTCAGCCCTCCATCAAAAAATCATCTATCCAGCTAACACCATGACCATTGCCAAAAACATCAACTCTCAACCTTATTGGGATATGCGGTTTTCCTCAGACTGGGACTCCTTAAACGGGCCTGCTCAGTCTAGGGGTTTTGCATGGTTGGCGCTTCAAGAAATTCCAGAGTGGTTGCTGCGAACGATTCGCCAAGATGCGCTAACTGTCGTGGATTGGGGTTGCGCCCAAGGCGAAGGAACAAATGTTTGGGCGAGCTACGTACCGGCAGCCAATCTTTTTGGTGTTGATTTTTCTCCAGCAGCCATCGAAAAAGCCAAAGAAAAATATCCGAATATCAGTTTTGAATGCAGTGATTGGTTGAGCGCTGAGGCATCTTCTCAACCCTTTGATATTGTTTTTTCATCCAACACACTGGAGCACTTTTCTGATCCTTACGCCGTTTTGCAGCAACTGGAAAAACGTGCACGGAAAGCGATTGTACTTTTGCTTCCATATAAAGAACTAAACCGTATCGATGAGCATGAGTATACATTTTTACCCCAAAATATACCTGCAAAATTAGACAATGGCTTTTCTTTAGTATGGACTAAAGTATCGGGACCTCATGATTTTTGGAATGGTGAGCAGGTATTGCTCGTCTATGCTAAAGACGATTGGGTGGAAAAATTAAATCTTTCACTGCGCGAGCTTTCTATTGAGAGCGACAATTCCAACAGCTTCAAAAATGAGCTGACTGAGTCTCAGAAAATGAATTCTGACCTCCAAGTGCAGTTGGCAGATCTTCAAGGTAGGTGCAATAGGCTTGAAGAGCAATCTATGCATGCCCGTGTGGAGATTGAGCAAGCCAAGCTCGCTCTTGAGGAAAACGAGCAGGCGAAGCATAGCTTTACGAAGATACAGCAAGAAAATAATATTAAGCTCGATAGTTTGCAAAAGGAAATCGCGTTACGTGATGCAGAATCGTCGCAGTTGCGCTATGAACTTAAAAATTTTCGAGCATCTGCATCTTGGCGAATTACATCACCACTGCGGAGTTTATATAAATCGGTCAGTAAAATTGGAACACCGGCTTTTCTGAGCTTGCCAGCTGGATTGCAAAAATCCATTCTTCATAGAGTTAATCCCGTCGCACATCCGTTGTCGAAGAATATAGAGCAGTTCAATAATCTACGTGATATTTCGTGGGAGAATTTTACCAAGAACATATTGGCACATCGTGGTCGGTATAAAGGAATATTTATCCAAGAGGCCGTGATTGATTGGAATGTCCCATTGTATCAGCGTCCACAGCATATAGCGGTGGCAATGGCTCGGCAAGGCTATTTAGTTATATACCGGACGGAGAATTGGGCAGCGGATGATGTTAACGGCTTTCGGGAGGTTGAGAAAAATGTATGGATCACTAATTGTAGTGAGGTCGATGAAATAGATGATGTGATTCGTTCAATATATTCCACTGCATATGCAACATCTGTGGAAAATATTAAAAAACTCCGTGCCAAAGGGACCGTGCTTTATGAATACATTGACCATATTGATGCAGAAATATCTGGAAATGAAAATATAAAAGATCTAATATCCCTGAAGGATTTTGCCTTTTCCGGTGGGGCGGATTATATTATCGCATCTGCGCAAATACTGTACGATGAAGCAGAATCAAAAGTTGGCGATAATAAAACTATTATGGTAAAAAATGGCGTAGATATACTCCATTATCGTAACCCTCTGCATAAAACTAGAGAGCTTCCTGAATCATTGATGGATTTCAAGAGGAAATTTAAGTACGTAGTTGGATATTTTGGTGCGCTTGCGCCATGGCTCTGGTATGAAACTATTGCTGAGCTTGTCCATCAGAAAAGTGATGTGGGTTTTGTGTTTATTGGTCCTGATTACTATGGTGGGATAGATAGTTTACCCAAGGCAGATAATGTGCTTTATTTGGGGACGGTGGACTATAAAATACTTCCCTCCTACGGAATGAGTTTCGATGTGTGTCTGATACCGTTTAAACCAGGAGATATTGCAAAAACCACTTCACCGTTAAAACTTTTTGAATATTTTGCTTTGGAAAAACCAGTCGTGGTTACCTCAGACATGGCTGAATGTGTTCGATATCCAGAAGTTTTTCACGGAGCTTCTGCAGATGCGCTATCCACAGCCATCGACCAAGCCATTGCCATCAAGGATGACGTTGCATTTAAAAAGCGCCTATCTGCGCTTGCGGATGAGAACAGTTGGGATATGCGTGCCGCAAGCCTGATCGCCGGTATGAAGAACTAAGGTATTCGAATGAAAAATATTCTCTGCGTCGTCGGCACGCGTCCCGAAGCGATCAAGATGGCCCCTGTGATCCTCGAGCTGCGCAAGCAGCCGTGGGCTAACGTGCGCGTGTTGGCAACAGCCCAGCATCGCCAGATGCTGGACCAGGTGCTGTCTTTTTTCGACATTCAGCCTGACATCGATCTGAACATCATGCGCCCCAACCAGGCGCTGACGGAACTCACTGCGCGCCTTTTGCTGGAGCTGGACACAGTGCTCAAGGCAGAGAAGCCAGATGTGGTCTTGGTTCAAGGCGACACAACGACGGTCATGACCGTGGCGTTGGCCTGTTTCTACCACCGTATTCCGATCGGGCATGTGGAGGCCGGCCTGCGCACATGGGATATGCAGAATCCGTTCCCCGAAGAGGCCAATCGCGTTATCGCGGGCAAGTTGGCCCGCTGGCACTTTGCCCCCACAGAGGGCTCGCGCCAGAATTTGCTGAAAGATGGAATAGCTGATTCAGACATCATCGTCACGGGCAACACCGTGGTGGACGCCTTGCTGGCCACCGCGCAGCGAGATCTGGATCTGGGCATCACATTGCCGGCAGACAAGCGCATGGTGCTGGTGACCTCTCACCGGCGAGAGAACTTTGGCGCACCGTTCCGCAACATCTGCCGCGCATTGCAGACGTTGGCGCAAAACAATCCGGATGTAGAGTTTCTCTATCCGGTTCACCCCAATCCAAATGTGAAGGATGTGGCGTATGAGTATCTGGCGCATATCCCGAACGTCACCTTGTGCGAGCCGCTGGACTATGCGCCCTTTGTCGCGGCCATGAAGCGCGCCTATCTGATCCTCACTGATTCCGGCGGGGTTCAGGAAGAAGCGCCCGCTCTGGGCAAGCCGGTGTTGGTGCTGCGTGAGGAAACCGAGCGGCCAGAAGCTGTAGAGGAAGGTGTTGTCAAACTGGTGGGTTCCGACTACGACAGGATCGTCGCTGAGGCCCAACGCTTGCTTGACGATGAAGCAGCCTACAAAGCAATGGCGCGAGGTGTATCACCCTACGGTGATGGACACGCTGCTGAGCGCATCGCTCGTCTACTTCAAGAGCAGCTTCTGTGAAGGTTCTGCTGATCGCCTATGAGTTTCCCCCAATTTTGGCGGCGCAGTCTTTGCGCTGGCTCCATTTAGCGAACGAATTGGTCGCACAGGGGGTTCAGATAGAGGTGATCTGCCCAGACATTGCTCCCAATCAGGCGTTTCCGTTGGCGCTGGATCGACGCGTTATTACTCACCGGGTTTGGCCAGGCCCATTCATTGGCCTTGGTGAATATGCAGCCAAGCGTGCTGCAGCGCAAAGTTCAGTGTCTAACGACCAAGCATCGGTTGCGCCCTCGGCTAAGCCATCGCTGCTGTCTAGAGCTTATGGGATCGCTCGAGATCTGCTCAACCGCGTTGTCTATCCCGACATCCGAAGCGAATGGTATTTTTTTGCGCGCAAGAAACTCAAGGAGCTCTTGGCTGCGAATCGGTACGACATCGTGCTGAGTTCGCACGAACCTGCGGTAGATATCTTCGTAGGGTTGTATGCGAAAAGGGCGAAGCTGCCGTGGGTCGTGGACTTGGGCGACCCGCTGCTCACACCTTACTCTCCGCGTTGGCGCAGGGGAATCGATCTGCGCGTGGAGCGCCGCATCATGCGCCAAGCAGACCATGTGGTGGTCACAGATGACAAGGTCATTGAATTGCTGGTGGAGCGGCATGGTGCTCATCTGCGAGAGCGGATGTCGACAATCTCTCAAGGGTTTCCTGCATCCGCACCTGTTGAGCAAAAAAGTGCCAACGCTAGTTTTAGCATTTGCTTCACTGGTAACTTCTACAGTGACTTCAGAAATCCCACGCAGCTCGCTGATGCGTTACGCACGCTGCAAGGGGTCGATTTCACTTTTCATATCATTGGCAACAATGGCCGCTTCAAGCCCCTCTTTGACGGCATCCAGGGCGTTGAGTTTTTGGGCCAGAAGAACCATAGTGAGTGTCTGGAGTGGCAGCGTCGCGCTGATCTATTGATCAACATTGGTAACGTGCAGAATTACCAGATCCCCGGCAAGATCTATGAGTATCTGGGGTCTGGCACCCCAATTCTGCACATTCAGACCAGCGAATCGACGGATCCCGGCGCTGTGCTCATTGACAGGACTAAAGCAGGTGTTGTCATCAAGAATAAGTCCCAAGAGATAGCCCTTGCGCTCTCCTCCCTCCATGAACAATGGATGGCTGACCCAACTGCACTTGTAAAGCACAGAGAGGAGTCGCTAATTCAATGCCATACTTGGCTGCAAAAGGCGACTCTGTATCGTAAAGTGATCTCTCAATTGCTTATATGATGAAACCGGTGCTGCTTTAATGTGAGAGATATAAATCTGCCGATTTCTTTAATAATTATAAATCCCTGAATATAAAATGCCATCATGTCTAAATATACCAAGCAAGGCATAATAAAATCATCATTTTTGATGATTAATGAATTGATCGCGTCAAGCGCGATAGTGTTCATCAGCATCTTTTGCGGTCTCTTGTCAATTATTTGCGTATTTGTGTATGGAAACTCCATCCTAGCTGATTTAGTTTCCAATGGCCTTGAAGTCAAAAGCTATTTTGTTTCCGCCATCGTTCTCTTCTTATTTATTTTTACCCTGTATAGTTTTATAAATAGAAGAAAGCATATCAATCCTGTACTTTTCATTGGTGTTTCAGTTGTTGTTTCGCTCGCAATCCAATGGTTTTACTACAGTGTGGTTCATGCGAACTGGGTCAGTGATTTTCAGCACATGTGGAATATCGCAGGGCAAATGTCGGCGCAAGGTAGATTAATTCCTAATGATATTTATGAGCAACGGGTTCTGCCCATTCTGCTGCCGCTGGTTTATATTTTTGGAAATAATCCGGTTATCGTGCCCATAGCCAATTCGTGTTTTCTAATTGGCATCATGTTGATAGGCTACAGCATCTTGCAGAAAACCCGTGGTCACTATGTTGCTCAAATATTCACCATTTTGTGGATGGCTTGCGCTGAGCCACTTTTTGCACTCAAGATACCGACTCATGATCTTTGGGGTTTGTTTATCATTGCTTGTATATTTTTTGTTATTGTAATCTTCTTTTATAAAGCACGTAAATCTCTTCCTTTCACCTTGGCTATGGGCGTAGTAGCGGGGCTATTGTGCATAATGCTTGATATGCAACGAGAGTTAGGTGCACTCGTTATTGTTGCATGGATTGTTACTCTCGCTATCTACGCTATTAAGAATAAATCCGATCAACAAAGTACCAGCAGACATGTATCGTATTGGGCAATGCTGGTCGTGGCATGTGTTGTTTTCTTGTCGGGTAATGCTGTTCTAAAGCATACACAGCTGATTGTTAATTCCGACTCCCTTAATTATCTGAAATATTTGCGCATAGCGTCGCTCTCTCCAGGATATTCCCCTGGTACTTACGCTTATGCACATAATTTCGGAAATGGACTTCTTGGAGAATTGCCGCCAAAAGCTCAGAAAGAGACCGCACTATCGCTCCTGCTGTCAGATTATATTCTGCAACCAGAGTTTAGAATTTATGGGATAATTTATAAAACCAATCTGATGGCCTACCTGGGTGGACAACATTACTTCTATCAGAATGGTATGGATGTTCAGTCGCCGGTTCTTCTGAAAAATATTGTAAACTATAACAAAATATTATCTTTAATAATATGCTTTTTATTGCTAATAAAACTGAAGTCAGCACTAAAGAAAGATGAAAGCATATCAACAATATTTTCGCTGTCACTATTGTGTATATTGATCGGTGCGCTTACTACAGTTGGTGAAGCCCAGTCCAGATATCTTTTTCCCTTTTGGTTTTTTAGTTCAATTATCATTGCTTCGCAGTACAGAGTCTCTGAAGTTACGGAAGACTCTAGTTTTCGACTCAAGTTCTATTTCAAATTGGGCAGTGCAACCATACTTTTGGGTGCTGCATTTCTTTGGCTATTGTCGTCTAATGCATACAAACCCGAGGACGGAAGGGTATTGTCTCCATTTTCGCTAAAGGTTGAAAATGAACGGTTGCCTTCGTATTCGCCGCCACTGCAATTAGATAAAAACGCATACACCGGTAGAAGCAATGGGATTGGAAAGCTGGGATTTACACTCCTGAGTCCCCACCCAACAGAAGTGCCAGTTCAAATTTCGGCCGCAAAAGAGCTATGCGTTAGGGAAAAAACATCTTTCCGTTTTGGGTATGTCATGCCTTATGTTAATCCTCAAGTAGACGGTGCATTTCAACTGAGCCTATATTTCTCTGGCCGTGAGGTGTGGTTCCAAAGGCTCCCTGATGATGGAAAAATAAAGAATGTAGTTGTTAAGAATATAGCGCCTGAGAACACCTGTGGGAAGCTCGAGTTCACGCTGTCTAGTAAGGATAGGATCTTTGATGAATCCTGGGTGCAGGCCTCAAGAACAGAAATTTATTTTCCACGCTTAACACAGTATTAAATGATTCAGACGGAGAATCTATATGTTGCAAATTAATAATCTATCCGAGCGTATCAATAAACATAAATCTGAAATTTCAGGTGCGGTTGCACGTGTGATAAATAGCGGCTGGGTGGTACTCGGGCCAGAGGTCAAACGGTTCGAGCAGGAATTTGCGCAATATATTGAGGCGCGCCACTGTATTAGCTTGGCTAACGGCACGGATGCGATTGAGCTGGCTTTGAGGGCCATGGGGGTAAGCGAAGGTGACACTGTGGCAACTGTTGCGAATGCCGGCATGTATACGACCACTGCTCTGTTAGCGATAGGAGCTAGTCCATATTTCATGGACGTCGATACTGCTACCCATAATGTCACGCTTCAAGAAGTGGAGAAAGCGCTTTCATTTGGGGTGAGTGCAGTGGTCGTTACCCATTTGTACGGATTGGCTGTTACTGAGATTGAGAGCATCGCTTCTCTCTGCAGCAAAAAGGGTGTGGCGCTTCTGGAAGATTGCGCGCAGGCACATGGTGCACGCATCAATGGCCGACGAGTTGGCTCCTTTGGTACAGCTGCAAGTTTCAGCTTTTACCCTACAAAGAATCTTGGTGCACTTGGAGACGGCGGCGCCGTTATTACGAACAGCGATCAAGTGGCCCAGAAAGTCCAAGGCTTACGCCAGTATGGATGGTCATCAAAATACAAGGTTGAGCTGGGAAATGCCCGAAATAGTCGGTTGGACGAAATTCAAGCAGCTATATTGCTCGAGTTTTTGCCTGGACTTGATGCTTGTAACAGTTTGAGAAGAAATATTGCCAAGACATATTGCGTTGAAATTAATAACGCTAACGTGACCTGTGATCAGGTTAATGATGATAGCTATGTAGCGCATCTGTTCGTTGTTCGTTCCATGCAACGGAATTCGCTGCGCGAGCACTTGAAAAGTGCAGGTATTGCTAGCGATATTCATTACCCCATTCCTGATTATCAGCAGCCTGTATTCAAGGATGAATACAAATCTCTGCATTTGAAGAATACAGCGCAACTGAGTCAAGAGATATTGACGCTGCCGTGCTATCCGGAAATGACTCATATACAAGTGGAGCAGGTCGTGCATGCAGTTAATACTTGGAAACCATGATGTTCTCCATTGTAATTCCTGTGTATAAGAACGAGGCCTCATTGCCTCGCCTCATTTCAGCACTGGCCGAGCTTAAAAACTCGATTCAATGTGAATTGGAAGTTGTTTTTGTAGTGGACGGCAGCCCTGACAATTCATTTGGTCTGTTAAGAGAGTCACTGCACACACTTCCATTTGCAACCCAGTTGTTACTGCATTCTAGAAATTTTGGTTCTTTTGCCGCAATCCGCACGGGGCTGAAAGCTGCCCGAGGTGATTTTTTTGGAGTGATGGCTGCAGATTTGCAAGAGCCTCCAGAGCTGATGATTTCGTTTGCAGAGGCACTTCAAAAAGACGAATGCGATGTCGTGGTTGGTACCAGAACTGGCCGGGATGATCCTTTTCTGAGCCGAATTGCCTCGCAAGCTTTTTGGTCTCTTTATCGCAAATATGTTGTCAAAGATATGCCCTCAGGAGGCGTAGATGTCTTTGGCTGCAATCGACAATTTCGCGATGAGCTACTGCAGTTGCAAGAGTCACGGTCATCCTTGGTTGCCTTGATTTTCTGGCTCGGGTTTAGGCGTAAGCTGATTGACTATTCTCGGCAGGCGCGACAGGAGGGCGTTTCAGGTTGGACGTTTCGCAAGAAATTGGATTACATGCTAGACAGCATTTTCGCCTTTTCTGATGCTCCTATCCGGGCACTGTTACGTCTTGGATTCATCGGCTGCCTCATCTCCGTGCTGTTGATGGTCATGGTTTTTGTGGCAAAGATCGTCGGTGATATTCCTGTGCCAGGTTACACAGCTACCCTGCTTGTCGTACTTTTCTTTGGCGCACTTAATATGTTCAGCCTAGGGATTGTTGGTACCTATGCTTGGCGAACCTACGAGAACAGTAAGCAACGACCACTTGCAGTCACCTCTCTTATCTTCAATAATTTTGAAAAACACCATGACTGATACGCCTAAGATTCACGCAACAGCAGAAGTGGGTAGTGCACAAATTGGCGCGGGCACTAGCATCTGGCAGAATGTGGTTGTTTTGGCTGGTGCAAAAATTGGCAAGGATTGCAATATCAATGCTCAGTGTTTTGTAGAAAACGATGTTGTCCTTGGAGACCGGGTCACGGTGAAATCTGGCGTCTATTTGTGGGATGGAGTTCATCTGCAAAATGACGTATTTGTAGGCCCCAATGTCACATTCACTAATGATAAATTCCCCCGCTCAAAACAGTATCCAGAGCATTTCTCCAAGACGGTAGTTTGCGAAGGTGCATCTATTGGTGGAGGGGCTATCATTCTTCCAGGTGTTCGCATAGAGCGTGGCGCCATGGTAGGTGCCGGTGCGGTGGTTACAAAAAATGTACCTCCTTTTGCGATTGTGGTTGGAAACCCTGCCCAGATAGTTGGTTACGTTTCTGGATCGGTAACATCAGGCGCATCTACGGTTGTCCCGGCGACCTCACCTCAGTTGGGTAGTCCTGTCAGCGTTGGTGTGGGTGCAGTCAAGCTTCATGCCCTAAAAGTCGTTGGCGACATGCGGGGAGATCTCTCAGTGGGTGAAATTCCTACCGAGATTCCATTCGATGTTAAGCGGTATTTTTTGGTTTTCAATGTACCCAGCACCAAGACGCGTGGGGAACATGCGCATCATCAATGCCATCAGTTTCTAATCTGCGTCAAGGGTTCCTGTTCGGTCGTTGTGGACGACGGCAATCATCGAGCGGAAGTGCTGTTGGATACTCCAGGTAAAGGACTTCATCTTCCTCCGCTGACTTGGGGTATCCAGTATAAGTATTCCAAAGATGCGGTGCTGTTGGTTTTTGCATCTCACGCTTATGATGCAAAAGACTACATTCGAGACTATTCGGAATTTACCAGTGTCGTGAAACATCATTCTTAAGATGAATTATTTCAGTCTGACGCCTCAAGTCAAACGCTGGCTACGCTTTGTCGTGGGTGGCGGGATGAATACTGGGTTCTCTTACTTGATTTATCTTTTAGGCGGTTTGATATTCAGCTACCAAGTTGCCTATTTTATCGCTTACGTTTCAGGGATTATTTTCTCATATTGGTTTAACGCACGATTTGTATTCCATATTCCGCTATCATGGAAGGGTTTGCTTTCATATCCGCTTGTTTACTTAGTGCAATACCTGATATCTGCGCTTTTGTTAGGGAGCGCTGTTGAGTATTTGGGTATTAACAAGTACATTGCTCCCTTAGCTATTACGCTGATCACCCTCCCTCTGACCTATTGCATGAGCAAGCTTCTGCTGGGCGCTGGCAAAAATGCGCCATCCCGCCACTCTCCGTAATGAGCTCTCCTAAGACATCCAAGAAATTGGACCTGATTCTGGGCTCCGATGCCCTCCGCCCCCCATTGACCGGCATTGGCCGTTACACCTACGAGTTGGCCAGGCGTTTGGCAGACAGTGAAGATATCGCTCGCTTGCGCTATTTCTCGATGGGCCAATGGGTTGAGGACCCGATTGCCGCGTTGAGCCAACCCGTTGCCGACGGTGCGCCGGTTGCCACGCCAGAGCACAAAACTTTGCGCGACCACTTGTCCTCCAACCGGGTTGCGGTGCGCGTGTTTGCCGCGCTCACCCCCGCAGTCTTTGGCTGGCGGTTGCGTGGCAACAAAGCTGCCATTTACCATTCGCCCAATTACATCGTCCCACCGTTTTCCGGTAAGACGGTCAGCACGGTTCACGACCTTTCTCACCTTCTGCACCCGGAGTTCCATCCGCAGGCCCGCGTGGACTATCTGCGCCTTGCGCTGGATGCCAGCCTGGCTCGGACAGACCAGGTCATCACTGTCTCGGAGACCGTGCGACAGGAGATGTTGGCCCACGGCCTCATGTCTGCAGACCGCATCAAGGCCATCCCTTTGGCGGCTGATGCGGTGTATCGTCCTCACTCTTCAGAGATGTTGATCCCTGCCATGGAAGCGCTCGGCTTGCAGGCAGGGCACTACAGCCTATTTGTGGGCACGGTTGAGCCACGCAAAAATGTGGCGCGCCTTATCCAGGCTTATCGGCAGCTTCCAGCTGCACTGCGGCAGGCGTGCCCGCTGGTGGTCGCTGGTGGCAAAGGCTGGAACTCTGAAGCCATCCATGCAGAGTTGGCGGCCGCACAGGCAGAGGGTTGGCTGCGCTACGTGTCCTTTATCGACCAACGCTGGCTGCCAGCGCTGTACGCGGGGGCGCGTCTGATGGCCTATCCTTCCCTCTACGAAGGCTTTGGTCTGCCCATTGTGGAGGCGATGGCCAGTGGCACACCTGTGCTCACCTCCAACACCTCCTGCATGCCCGAAGTCGCCGGCGGTGCCGCCTATTTGGTCAATCCACGCGATGTGGATGACATCTGCCACGGTTTGGAGCACTGCTTGAGCGACGAGGCATGGCAGGCCGATGCGCGGGCCAAAGGGCTTGCACGAGCGGCACAGCTGTCATGGGACCGCTGTGCCAGCGAGACCATTGCGGTGTACCAGCAACTGGCTTGAGGCAGCCCGCCCGCTGCATTCCCGCTTCAGAACGGCCGGGATGTACCCACGGACTTGCCTGGCAACAGGTGTGGCAATCTACCTCAAGGCCAATCCACAAACGAATGCCGCCACCCCGTCCACACCGCGGGCCCCTGCGCCATCTCTGCATCACTCAGCAGGCAGCTGTCCAGCTGCGCGCGCAGCGTCTGCTCGTCCATGTCCATGCCGATCAACACCAGCTCCTGGCGGGCATCGCCTACGCGGTCGTCCCAGGCTTGCCGTATCAGGGCCAGCGCCTCTTCGTCCTGCGGCCAGCGCTCTTCGGGCACGGCGGCCCACCAGTAGCCGGCCGCGCTGTGGCGCGCCACGGCACCGGCTTGTGACCACTGGCCTGCCAATGTGGGGTGGCTGGCCAGCCAGAAAAAGCCTTTGGAGCGCACCACCCCTGGCCATTCCTGGTTGATCAGCGCAAAAAAGCGCTCGGGGTGGAAGGGGCGGCGGGCGCGGTAGACAAAGCTGGCAATGCCATAGGCCTCCGTCTCGGGCTGGTGGCTGCCGCGCAGCTCCTGCAGCCAGCCGGGGGCCTGGGATGCCTGCTCAAAATCGAACAGGCCCGTTTGCAGCACCTTGTGCAGCGGCACCTGGCCAAACACGGCCAGCTCAATGCGGGCGCGGCGGTTCAGGCCCCGCAAGATGCCCATCAGCTGCTCGCGCTCTGCGTCAGACACCAGGTCGGCCTTGTTGAGCACGATCACATCGCAGAACTCGATCTGCTCGACCAGCAGGTCGACCACGGTGCGCTGGTCCTCATCCCCCAGCGATTGGCCGCGTGCCCGCAGATGGTCGCGCGAGCTGTAGTCGCGCAGAAAGTTGAAGGCATCGACCACCGTGACCATCGTGTCCAGCTGCGCCACATCGCCCAGGCTGCGGCCGTCCTCGCCGGCAAAGGTAAAGGTCTCGGCGACGGGTAGGGGCTCGGAGATGCCGGTGGATTCGATCACCAGCTGGTCAAAGCGGCCTTCGCGGGCCAGGCGGCTGACTTCCAGCAGCAGGTCCTCGCGCAGGGTGCAGCAGATGCAGCCATTGCTCATCTCCACCAGCTTCTCATCGGTGCGCGACAGCTCAGCCCCGCCCTGGCGCACCAAAGCGGCGTCGATATTGACTTCGGACATGTCATTGACGATGACCGCCACGCGCCGGCCTTCACGGTTGTTCAGGATGTGATTGAGGAGCGTGGTTTTGCCGGCCCCCAGAAAACCGGAGAGCACGGTGACGGGGAGTTTGGAGGGGCGTGTCGTTGCCAGTGGGTAGGAGAGGGTGGTGGAAGTCATCGTGGAATGCGGGGTTGGCGCTGGCTCGGGCGGCTGGCTGCATGCCCAGGTCAGCGCTGGGTGGTGCATGTGTTCGTGATGCGATATGTTATAACATAACACAATCAAGCTGATTTTTCTCAAGCGTTCACTGGGAACCGGGGTTGGCAGCTGTTGAGATGTGGAAAGGACAGCGATGATTCCCCGAACCTACGCGCAGTGGCGGCACTGCATCACCGTCGAATGCGGCATCCCCTTGAGCGCCGACTTCATCGCGCAACGGCTGGCGGTCTGGCGCAATGCGGAGTTGGAAGAGACGCAGCGCTTCAGGCGCCTGTACGGCGATGCGCACTGGCAGGCGGTGCAGCGCTGGTTGCTGCAAGCCGCTCAAGAGCAGGAGCGCGCCGCTGCGGAGCCCCCGCTGGCAGCGTCCGCACAGCAGAGCGGCTAAACTCGGGCCTCTGCCTTTGTTGTCACCATGTCCACAGCCGCCAAAACGCCCCCGCCCGAGTTGACCAAGCACCAAGCGCTGGTGCTGCAAGCGCTAGCGCGTGAGGCCAATCCAGCCAGTGCCTATGCCTTGCTGGACCAGCTGCGCGACGAGGGCCTGCGTGCGCCCCAGCAGGTCTACCGCGCACTGGACAAGCTGATCGAATACGGCCTGGTGCACCGGGTGGAAAGCCTCAACTCTTTTGTGGTCTGCGCGCATGCCCATGCCGAAGGCCATGACCATGGCCTCGTGGTGTTCGCCATTTGCGATAGCTGCGGCCAGGTCGATGAGTTTTTGGAGCCTGCGGTAGAGCGCCGCCTCAAGACCTGGTCCAAGGCCAACGGTTTCCGGCCCAGCAGCACCCATGTCGAGATGCATGGCACCTGCAGCCGCTGCGCTGCTGCGCCCGCCGCCTAGCGCGCCGGATTGCTGTTTCTCTCCCTTTCCTGTACCGCGTTTTTTTCCGCACCGCTTGGCCGCCGTGGTCAGGCAGAGCCGCGCTTTTTTCGCCAGTCTGGTGTTTTGATGTTATAACATCACATTTTTGAAATGTGCCAGGTGTTTAGCCGGTGCCGCCCAGCGTAATCTGGGTGCGCGGCACCTGCGAATGGGCGAGCTATGGGATCAATACACACAACCAGGCGCCGCAGCGCCTTGCAGGCCTCGGCGCTGGCGCGTTGCCTGCTGGCACTGGGCCTGAGCGCGCTGCTATGGGGCGTGGTGGCATGGGCGGTACAACAGCCGTGATGCAGTCCGTTCCCCCTTTGCCAGTGCCGGGCTGCAGCGTGGACTTTGAACTCTCCAACCTGGGCCTGGGCTATGGCGGCAGGCTGGCACTGGGCGGTGTCAGCGGGCAGTTTGCGGCCGGATCGATGACGGCCATCGTCGGCCCCAACGGGGGCGGTAAATCGACCCTGCTCAAGGGCTTGCTGGGGCTGCTTGCGCCGATGCAAGGGTCGCTGCGCTGCCGCTATCCGCGTGCGGCACTGGGCTATCTGGCGCAGGCCTGCGAGGTGGAGCGTGACTTCCCCATCAGTGTGGAAGACTTCGTCAGCCTGGGCCTGTGGGCGCAAACCGGCGCGCTGGGGCCGGTCAGTGATGCGCAGCGCGCGCAGATCGGTGCAGCGCTGGCAACGGTAGGTCTGCAGGGCTGGCAGCCGCGCTGGATTGCCGAGCTCTCGGGCGGGCAGTTTCAGCGCATGCGCTTTGCCCGGCTCTGGGTACAGAACCCGCCGGTGATCTTGCTGGACGAGCCGTTCACCGGCGTTGATGAGCCCTCCGTCGATGTGCTGCTGCAGCTGTTGCGGCAGTGGCATGCGCGGGGCAGAACGGTGCTGGCGGTGCTGCATGACCGCGAGATGGTGGAGGCGTTCTTTCCCGAGGCCTTGGCGCTGGCGGGCACCCAGCTGGGCTGGGGCGCCACCGCCGATGTGCTGCCGAGCCTGGCAGCACGCGCCGGTGCCAGGAGGCGCGCATGATCGCCGAGCTGTTGTGGCAGCCCTTTGTGGACTATGGCTTCATGCGCCGCGCGCTGGCCGGCTGCCTGGCCCTGAGTGCTGGGGCTGCGCCCTTGGGCACCATCTTGCTGCTGCGCCGCATGAGCCTGGTGGGCGACGCTATGTCACATGCCATCTTGCCGGGCGCTGCCCTGGGCTATTTGCTGTTTGGCCTGTCCTTGCCGGCGATGACGATCGGCGGCCTGGCCGCGGGCCTGGTCGTGGCCATGCTCTCGGGTGTGGTGACCCGTTACACCGCCTTGCGCGAGGACGCAAGCTTTGCCGGCTTCTACCTGATCTCGCTGGCGCTGGGCGTGTTGCTGGTCTCGCTGCGCGGCTCCAATGTGGATCTGCTGCATGTGCTGTTCGGCTCGGTGCTGGCGCTGGATGATCCCACCCTATACCTGACCGCCACCATCGCCAGCCTGTCGATGCTGGGCCTGGCGCTGATGTACCGGCCCTTGCTGATGGAATGCCTGGACCCCGGCTTTTTGCGCATGCAGGGACGCATGGGCAGCATCAGCCATGCGCTGTTCATGCTGCTGCTCGTGCTCAACCTGGTGGGGGGCTTCCATTCGCTGGGTACCTTGATGGCGGTGGCCCTGGTGGTGCTGCCCGCCGCCAGTGCGCGGTTCTGGCTGCGCGGTGTGGGCCTGCAGATGGCGCTGTCCACCGGTATCGCGATGGCTGGCAGCGTGCTGGGCCTGCTGCTGTCCTACCACGCGGGCATTGCGGCATCGGCCGCCATCACCTTGAGCCTGGGCTGCCTGTACCTGTTGTCCTTGTGCCTGGGCCGGCTGGGCAGCGTGCGCGCGCAGCGCCACAGGCCGGGCAACGATTCTGTGTCTGAACCAATGGGAGTATCCGAATGAGCAATTTTTACCTGAACCGCCGCGCGATGCTGGGGCTGGCGCTGACCAGCGCCTTGCCGGCCAGCGCCGTCTGGGCTGCGGGCCAGCCGCTGCCCGTCGTGGCCAGTTTCTCCATCTTGCAGGATCTGACCCTCCAGGTCGGCGGTGACTTGGTCAGCGTCTCTGCCCTGGTTGGCCCTGATGGCGACGCCCATGTGTTTGAGCCCACGCCGCAGCAGGCGCGCCAGCTGCAGCAGGCCAAAGTGCTGGTTTCCAATGGCCTGGATTTTGAAGGCTGGTTGCCGCGCCTCAAGAAGGCTGCAGGCTTCCAAGGCCAGGAGATCATCGCATCGCAGGGCATTGCGGTACGCGCCTTGCCCAAGGGCCAGGGCCACGACCACGGGCATGACCATGGCGCTGACAAGGCGGGGCATGACCATGCTCACGACTATGGGCACGGCCACCACCATGGCCCCAACGACCCCCATGCCTGGCAGGACGTGAAAAACGCCATCGTCTATGTGCGCAATATCGCCAAAGGCCTGGCCACGGCAGACCCGGCCAACGCGGCCCGCTACGACCGGCAGGCCACGCAGTACATTGCCCGCCTGACTGCGCTGGATGCCAGCCTGCGCCAGCGCTTTGCCGCCGTGCCCGCAGCGCGGCGCACCGTCGTCAGCACCCACGATGCCTTTGGCTACTTTGCCCAGGCCTATGGCCTGCGCTTTGTGCCGGTGCGCGGCCTGTCGACCGAATCCGAGCCCTCGGCCCGCGACATGGCGGCGCTGGTCAAGCAGGTGCGCGAAGAGCGCATCGGCGCCATTTTCCTGGAGAACATCTCCGACCCGCGCCTGCTCGAACAGCTGTCGCGCGAGACGGGTGCTGCCATCGGTGGCCGGCTCTACTCCGATGCGCTGTCGCCTGCAGGTGGCCCCGCTGCCACCTATATCGACATGGTGGAGGCCAACGCTGCCACCTTGCTCAAGGCCTTGCAAGCGGGCTGACCAACGCTGGTTGCAGAGCACGCTGCCTATCCCTGCGCCAACGCAGGCAGCGTGGATGCTGCACCCGGCTTCTCAGCGGCTGCGCCAAAGCCGACCGGCTGCGTTACCTGCTCGGTTTGCACCGGCGGTCCTTTGCATTGCCGCTGTGGTCGGGGGCTGTCCTCGTGGTCTTCCACCGCAGCGCATCTGTAAGCTTGATCTTTCTCAAGATGCACATTTGCAACGGCATTTTGGATTTTGTGAGCAGATACATGAAATTGAATGTATCAACATTGCGCCGCGACGCCACGCAAAGCCGGGCGAAGGACTGGGCGCGGCTCTCTGCCGGTGTGGACGCCAGCGTCTGATGATTTGTTGCCTGCGTTGCTATCAAAACTTCCTTGCCTGCAGATGTCGGTGTGGCCAAGCGCCGAGCCGCTGGCCCGTGACTCTGCGCTGATCTTCAGTGTAGTTATTGAATATTGGTATATCTATTGACGTAAGTTATTGGTAAGAAACCACCAGGCATCCCCTATGATGCGGCCTTGTTAGAAATAATATGAATTTCTAAATATCAATAAATTCTATTGATGATTGGGTCGGTGGCTGCTCATCTCCATGCCTCAATGCGATCTCTTCATCCAATGGACTTAGAGGATCGCAGCGCCACGCGCAAGCGGGTGGGGGAGGGTGTCATGATGGTGTTTCAAGCAGCAGGCCAATGGCTGCCGGCTCAACCTGCAAGCCGCCGTGCCGTGCGTCTGGCAATCGCGTCCGCGCGGCGCGGCTTCACGCTGATCGAGGTCATGATTGTGGTCGCCATTGTGGCGATTCTGTCGGCGATTGCCCTGCCCAGTTACAGCGAGTACATCAAGCGTGGCCAGATTGTGGAAGGCATCACTCCGTTGGCCGATATGGGCGCCAAGATGGAGCAGTTCTTCCAGGACAACCGAACATACAGAAAAGCTTGTGATAGCAAGGTAGCCGCCGCACCACCGGATACCAAACGCTGGGACTACAGGTGCTTTCCGTTGGGGAGCAGCTACACCGTCAAGGCTATAGGCAAGGGATCCATGTCCGGCTTCGAATTTGTCCTGACCCACGAAGGTGCCCGCAATACCGCCAGCGTGCCACCTGGCTGGACCAAAGGCACGGGCTGCTGGTCCATCCGAAGAGACGGGAGCTGCTGATGGCCTGGCAGCGTTCCAACCTGGGATTTACATTGATCGAGCTGATGGTGGGCTTGGCCCTCACTGTCTTTTTGCTGTTGTTGGCCATCCCATCGGTCTCCGTTTACATCCTCGATTCCAAAATCCGCGCGGCCGCCCAAGCCTACTACGATGGTGCGCAACTGGCGCGGGCCGAAGCGCTGCGCCGCAATGCCTATGTGGCCCTTGGCATGACTGACAGCAACCTGGGCTGGACAGTCACGGTAGGCAACTCACAAATCGCCAGCAAAACCGTGGAAAGTGCAACCGGCCTGACTGTGGAGGCGGAACAAAGCACCGTCACCTTTGACAGCGTGGGCCGGACCCCGCAAGCCAATGCGGTGAACTTCAAGCCCACCAATGCGACCTGTCTCGAAGACAGTGGCGCCCAGCGCTGTCTGCGCGTGCTTATCTCGCCCGGTGGCCAGGTGCGCATGTGTGACCCAGCTGTCAGTGCCGACGGAGACAACCGGAAATGCTGATGCCTCGTATGACCGCGCCTGCATATGCGGCGGCAAGTGGCCAGCGGGGCATGATGCTGATCGAGTCATTGGTCGCCATCATGATCATCGTATTTGGCATTCTGGGCATTGCCGGGCTTACTGCGCGATCGGTCAACTGGTCGGGCCAGGCGCATTACCGCACTGAGGCAGGCATGTATGCAGCCCAGATTGTGCAGGCCATCTCGCTTCGGGTGGATCGCAGCTCGCCTGAGGCGCTGGCTGCATCTCTGCAAAATATGCAGCACCAGCCGGATGGCAGCCTGGAGCTTTGCAGTTTCAGCGGGAAGCAGGCAGAAAACGTCGACGTCCTCAATTTGCTGTCTGCCGCGCGAGGTGGCCCACAACATGTGCAGGGCCTGCCAGGTGGAGTGCCGACAAGGCAGCAGATTTTGGTGAATACCAGCAATGGGTTGAACCAAGTGACGGTCACGCTGTGCTGGCTGTCTCCGCAGGACGCGGCATTGCGCAATTACCAGATCCAGGCCTATGTGCACTAGCCTCCATCCTATGGACACAGGCAGCATGGCCTGGTTGCAGCGGATCCGGCTTGCAGGATGCCGCCATCCGCAACGCTCGCTACAAGCGCAAGCTGGTTTTTCCATCATCGAAATCCTGATTGGCCTAGCTATTGGCCTGGCCAGCATGCTTGTCATCTACCAGCTCTATGGCGTGTCAGAGAAGCAGCGCCGTACGGTCTCCTCTGTGAGCAACGCCCAAACCGCTGGCGCATTGGCGCTGTTCAGCATCGAACGTGATATTCGCTCCGCCGGCCTGGGCTTTGCTTCGATGGAGCCTCGGCATTTGGGCTGCTGGGTGCAGGCGCATAACAATGGCCGCGCCTTTACGTTCCCGCTAGTGCCTGTGCGTATCACAGCCACCAGTGGAAATACGCAGTTGTGGGTGCTCACCGGCTCGTCCGCCAACATGGTGATGGGCTCACGCTACGAGGCCAGTGCCAACGGCGTCTTCAGCATGGAGAAATCCAATGCCGGCTTGCATGCCGGCGATGTGGCCGTGGGTACCTCAGACACCAATACCCAAGAGTGCTTGCTGATGGAAATCACCGCTGGCGCCCGCTCCACGGTGGCTACGGATTCGGGCAGCGAACCCTATCCCGACAAGCGCGTGAGCCAGGGTGCCGGAAGCTATAGCAACTTCTACACCGGAACGAGCGTAACCCCTCGTTTTAACGGCGGCAGCCGCCGCAACATGCTCGATGGCGGCACCACCAGCCTGGGTGAAGGGGCGCTCTACAACCTGGGTCCCGAGCCGCAGTTGCACGTCTGGAGCCTGCAGGGCAATGAGCTGGTCTATTACAACTTTCTGAACGAGACCAGCGAGAGCAGTGTGTCTGTCGCACACGATGTGCTCAGGTTTCAGGCGGAGTATGGCTATGACATCAACGGAGATGGCCAGATTGACAACCGGGCTGAGTGGACAGCTTCGCCGTCGTCGACCGGCTCCAACACCGAACCGGACTGGGAGAAGGTGCTTGCCGTACGCATAGCGGTGGTAGTACGCAGCTCACAGTACGAACGTGACGAGGTCACCCAAAGCCCACCACGCTGGGCCAGTGGCAGCAAGCAGTTCTGGACAGATGACGACGCGCCCGACTCGGACTGGAAGCACTACCGCTACCGCGTCTACGAAAGCGTGATCCCGCTGCGCAACACCCTGTGGGGGCAACTAGCACCATGACGATCCGATACCGCCAACCATTTCCCGCCACGCGTCCACACAGCGCACGCGGCGTCGTGCTGCTGGTAGCGCTGGTCGTGCTTTTGGTGATGACGCTCACCAGCCTGGCGCTGGTGCGTACCACCACGACGGGCTCTTCCATCGCGGGCAGCCTGGCACTCAAACAAACAGCCACTACCGGTGCCGACCTGGGCCTGGAGTATGGGCTGGCACAACTCGATCAGCTGTCGCAAAACGGCGCGGCGCTGGACGGTGACAACGCCGGCGCAGGCTACTTTGCCAGCTTCGACCCCAGGGTCGCGGCCAAGGAGCTGCTATGGGATGCCAGTGGCAAACAAGCCACCGCCGATGACGGCTTGGGCAATGAAGTGCGCTACATGATCCATCGCCTGTGCAGCGCAGCGGGCCCACTGAATGCCGCAGGCCAATCGTGCGTGGCACCCGAAGGCACGGGCTGCCCCGGCTCATCCGACAGCCCTGGCAGCGTAGTGCCCTGCAATGACCGGCCCATGTACCGCATCAGCGCGCGTGCAGTAGGCCCGCGCGCCACCGTGAGCTATGTGCAGATGACCGTGTATTGATGACGGCAGCGCGCAGGCGCGCCCCCTGGCATGCCCCTTACTCCCGGGCAGCAGCCAACGACGAGAACCAAGGAGAGGGAAATGCTTCAAAAATTCAAACCCCCGCTGCGATGGCCCCGGGCCGCAAGCCTGTGGGCCATGCTCGCTGCTGCCACCGTAGTGGCTGGCTTGTTTGCCAGTAACGCAGCCGCCGACTCCACATCCAGCGATGCGGTCGATATTGCCGATATCCCGCTGGGCATTCTGGGCGACCAGACCAAGCCCAATGTGATGCTGCTGCTCGACACCTCGGATTCGATGAAATGGAGCCACATGCCCGATGGCTGGGAGCGGCGTGAAACCAAGTACTTCCCGGTGGGCTACAAAAGCGCGCTGTGCAACGCGCTTTACTACAACCCCGATACCAGCTACCCGCTGCCCAAGCAGGCCGATGGCACCACCGACATGCCCGTGCCCACTTTCTCCGCAGCCTGGAAGGACGGCTACGACCAGTCGCAGGGCGTCGTCAATCTCGCCACCTCATTTCAGGCATACGACGCTAATACGCGCAGCCGAGACCTCTACGTCGATCCACCGCAGCGTGCCTATCACTTCGTTTGGACGCCTCGCGACAGCCGCTTCCCCACCATGCCCAGCTGGGAACGCGAAGAAACCTGTACCTGGCCCGCAGAGCCCAAGCTGTTCGATGATGACGGCAGCGTGCAAGTCAGCGACTTGGTCAACATGTTTGTCAGCGGGGTGCCCAATGGTCGTGTGACGGGGCGCTGGTCGCGCGTGAGGATCACGGCGGCACAAGAGCGCAACTTTGCCATCTGGTACAGCTACTACCGCACGCGCATCAACATGGCCAAGTCCTCCGTCAGCCTGGCCTTTGGCACGCTGAACGACAACTTCCGCATCGGCTTCATGACGGTGGCCAAGCCCGGCTCGGGCGCGCACAGCCACTTCCTGCCGGTGAAGGATTTCTGGGGCACCGACAAGCAGACCTGGTTCCAGACCATCCAGAGCGCCAAAACCGGGGGCACCTCCCCCACGCGCGAGGCCCTGGCCCGCGTGGGCCGTTACTACGCCGGCAAAAGCGACAGCATCAACGACACGATGCTGCCCTTTGTCGACCCCGTCATCTCCGCCTGCCAGCGCCACTACACCATCGTCACCACCGACGGCTACTGGAACACTGGGCAAGAGACCAAGGGCAGAGGCCCGGTGCAGATCGATGGTGTGACCCTGGTCGGCCAGCAAGATGGCCCGCCGCTGGGGCTGACGCCGCCAGAGGGCTTGATTCCGCGTCCTATTTACGATGGTTCGGTCAGTGGTTATCGCCTGGCGCACGATGCCGATGTCGATTACGCACTGGCCAACTGCACGCTTGGCTGGAGAGTGACGGTGCCTGGGGGAGGCACCAAGACCGAGACGACCTATAAACGAGTCGCTAAAAAGGACCGGTTTTATCAACAATGGTATTCCGGCAGTTTGAGCTGGTGGCGCAAGGAAGTCAGCCAGAGCATGCAGATCTTCCGCAAAGCGCCGACCTCGATCGGCAATGACCTGATGAGCACCCGCCAGTACTGGACTGCCCAGGGCAGGCACACGATCACCAAGAACCTGCACCAGCAGCGCCTGAGCTGGAACTACATCAATAAAAAGCAGTACCGCAACAAGCTCACCACCACCTGGAGCACCGAAACCCAGACGCCTTGGGCACGTGCCACAGCCAGTCAAGTGCGCGAGAAGCGCTACTTCTACTGGTACAAAGACCCAGCGCAGGGCGAAGTGGAGTTGAAGACCACGGACAAGTCGGTCTGCGAAGCCTTTCCCAGCGGCTGTACGGTGGAGCCGCGCGGCGGGGACAGCTGGAAAGTGGTACAGGCTTGTACCCCCGGCATGGCCGGTGACTACAACGTGGAGTGCGATGGCCCCCGCCAAGAAGATGTCGGCATCTCGATGTGCAGCCGCAATGGCCAGTTTGTACCGGGCGTGGGCACCATTGCTTGCGAAGGCGTCGCCGTTCCCGCTTATAGCGGCCCGGTACTGACCTGCAATAACCTGCATCCCCAACTGGCTGCCGCTATCCGGGCCGCTGGGGGCAACACGGCCTTGGTGCAATACAGCAATTGCGACAGCAGCCACCGCCAGGAAAGCTATGTGTCAGAAGAGCAGTGCATCAGCGAAGCTGGCACCCAGGCCAACGGCTTTCGCCATACCAGCTGTGCGCGCGAAGCAGTCAATGGGTTTGAAGGAGAGACCGACAACAGCTGCCAAGTGACCAGCACCCCGGCATGGGACGCTGCGAGCAACACCTATACCGAATGCACGCAGCAAAGTGCTTCGGAAATGGTGGCGTCCTGCCAACCCGGTTCACTGCCTGACCAGCCGGGCCGCATCAATGTGCGGTGCGCAGGCCGAGGCATGCCGCAGACCAGTACGGTTGCACCTCGCAACTGCCAGGCAGGCATCGAAGGTGACTATGCCGTCAGTTGCACCGATGCCCAGAGCGTTTGGGGCCCGCCGACGAACACTTGTAGTGAGGGGATCGGTCCTGACTATGACTTGAGTTGTGAGCGGCGCACCACCCCCTGGCGCGGCGTGGCCTCCTGCACGCCAGTGGCACCCAGTTTCTCTAATGGCTGGGTCGGCACCGAGTGCCAAAACACCCCCGTCCAACCACCTGAATCGGGTTTTTGCACGCCGGCGCGTGGCAAGGAAAGCCTGCTGCCGCCGTCGCCCACACCCGCCAACCCTGCCACTTGCACCCCGCAGGTTGCGACACCAGAAAACGGCTGTATCTACAGCGTGTGCCAACAGGTAAGTAGCGAGCCCGAACTGGTTTCTGCCTGTGTCGCCAATGCACCCAGGGCCCCCGATTGGGTGCGGACCTCCTGCTATGGAGAATCGGATCCTGTTCGCCATGTTCCGAATTGCACAGATCCGATTGTGGACGGGTATAAAAAACTGGGCTTGTGTTTTTTCGAAAATTCTGGGGAAGACATGCGCTATGGCACCTGCGCAGCCCGGTTGGCAAATCTGCCCTTCGGACCGCAGCCCAGGCCAGAAAACGACTATGTCACAAGCGCTTGTTATTCACTCGACGGAAGCACCTCCGATGGTGTGACTTACCTGCAGTCTGAAGCTGAATTCGCTGCCTGCGAAGAGAGCACCGATGCCAATGGCGTGGAGTACCTGTGCGTGAAGGAAGGCCCTGTAACGATTGACGTGCCCCAAGGTGAGTTGTGCGTGCCTGGCTATAACCGCTACACCCGCAAGGTGACCGACTGCAGTGGTGTGGGTGTGGGCTCCACGGAGATTTATCCCACCAGACCGGCCCGCTGCCCGGCAGAGACCTGCGAAGAGGTCACAGGCAGAAAGAAGGTCTACAGCGGCCACCGCTGGACCGACCATGTGACCCTGACAGGTACCGCCGAAACGGGCCGTACCCTGGTCAGCCCTCCAGGACGGGTCGCGTTCAATGGCGACCTGGAATCGCCTGCGATCTGCTATCCGCATGAACCTGCGCCGCAGCTGCCGCCCGTCGGAAGGCCCCAGCCCGGCACGGCCCCCTGGGCCGCGTTGCCAGCAACGCACACCCGCTGCGGCAGCCTGCCCTGCAATGAGGACCACCTGAACCCTGCCACTGGCGGCAGCAGCAACTCGCTGGCCGATGTGGCGCAGTACTACTACGCCACCGATCTGCGCCCCGGTGACGAGAACAGTACCCCACGCGGCTGGCCCAACCAGGTGCGGCCGGTGGGCACAGGGGCGGAGGACGACAAGGCCACCTGGCAGCACATGAGCACCTATGTGATCGGCATGGGGGTATCGGGCACGTTGAAGTACCACAAGGACTACAAGGCTGGCGCGGGCGACTTTGCCGATCTGCGCAGCGGCCTCAAGACCTGGCCGATCTGGCCGCGTGAAGGGGCCAATGAGGAGAGCCCGGAATCCATCGACGACTTCTGGCACACGGCCGTCAATGGCCGGGGCCTGTACTTCAGCGCCAATGACCCATCGGCCATCCAGTCCGGCCTGGCAGAGGTGTTTGCCGATATCCGCGCGGCGCTGGGCTCTGGCGGCAGCGTGGGCGTGACCTCGCCGATCACCGAAGCGGGCAACAACTTTGCCTATGCCGCCACCTACCGCACCGGCCGCTGGTCGGGCGATCTGCAGGCTTTCGAGATTGGCCTGAGCTCCGGCAAACGCACGCAAATCGAAGGCTGGTCGGCCAAGGATGCGCTGGACAGGCGCGACCTGGCCACCGACAACCGCCGCATTCTGTTCATGAACGGGGGCAGGCTGGCCGAATTTACCTATGCCAACCTGGGCAGCCTGCGCAGCCATTTCGAAGCGTCCGCCATCAGCACCCGCCTGGCCCAGTACGCGCAGATGAACGATGCGCAAAAGGAGGCCGCCCAAGGCGCCAATCTGGTGAACTACCTGCGCGGTGACCGCAGCCTGGAAGACTTTGCGCTGGGCGATGTGCGCAAGCTTTACCGCCCGCGTGAAAGCCGCCTGGGCGACATCATTAGCTCGCAACCCCTGTACGTGGGAAAGCCCACGCGCCGCTACCGCGATGCCGGCTATGCCGCCTACCGCCTGAGCCAGCAAAACCGCAGGCCCATGGTGTATGTGGGCGGCAATGACGGCATGCTGCATGCCTTCCATGCCGAAACCGATCTGCGCAAGACAGAAACCATTGGCGGCCGAACGGTACCCGTGGCCGCGCGCGAAGCCTGGGCCTTTGTGCCCACCGCCGTGATGCCCGAAATGGCGCGCCTGGCCAGTGTGGACTACGACAGTGCCCACCGCTACTTTGTGGATGGCTCGCCCGTCGTGGCCGATATCCACGACGGCAGCGCCTGGAAGACCATCCTTGTCGGCGGCTTCAACAAGGGGGGCAAGGGCTACTACGCGCTCGACATCACCAACCCGCTGCAACCCCAGCCGCTGTGGGAAGCCAGCCTGCCCGAGATGGGCCTGAGCTTTGGCCGGCCTATGGTCTCCAAACACCCCAATGGCACCTGGGCGGTGTTCCTCACCTCGGGCTACAACAATGCCGACGGCAAGAACCATGTGTTTGTGCTCAATGCCAGCACCGGTGCGACCATCGCGCAAATGACCACCCCCAACGGCACCGGCCTGCGTGAGATCAACAACTACTTGCGCGACCCTGCCGGCGACAACACCACCCGCTTGCTCTACGGCGGCGATCTGGACGGCAATGTCTGGCGTTTCCAGTGGGATGTGGCCGCGAGCCGGTTCCAGGTGCAGCGCGTGGTACAGCTGACGGGCCAACCCATCACCACCCGCATAGAGCTGGTGCAAGGCGGCACACAACTGCCGCGCATTCTGGTCGCCACCGGCCGCTTGTTCGGGTCTGCTGATATGACGGATAGAAGCAAGCAGTCCATCTACGGCTTTGATGACAAGCCGGAGGGCTATGCCATCAGCGCAGCCTCATTCCGGGCAGATCTCAAAGAATCCATATTGGAAGAATACAGGGATACCGAGGGCAAGCTTGTGCGCAGACTGCGCTGCGCAAGCCGTGACCATGCCGTCTGCAATGACCGCCGCAAAGGCTGGTATGTCGATCTGCCCATTGAGCGTGAACGGGTGAACGTCAATATGCTGTTGGCCGGCACCACCTTGGTGGTGGCCAGCAATGTGCCATCCGACGCGCCTTGCCTGGCAGGCGGCTCTGGCTGGCTCAACTACCTCAACTTTGAGACGGGGTTGGCGGTAAATGGCAACCCGGAAGGCGGCGCCGCTGGCGAGCAGGTACCCGATACGATGATCGTCGGCAATGCGCTGACGGCTAACCGGGATGGCACCGTGACCAGCCACATCCAGACCGGTGTCGTGGGAACGCCGATTGATATCATCATCCCCGTGGCGACCCCCAAGCCACAGGGCAAACGCATCAGCTGGCGCGAGGCGGTGACCAACTAAGCACTGAGCCGCTCACACGCATAGTCAAAGGCCACCACAGCTATTGATCTGTGGTGGCCTTTTTTACCGTGCAGCGTACGGCGGGCGCTGTGGCTGGTCAGGCGTGCGGGGATGGGGCCCAGCACTCACCGGGGCTCCGCCCCCGGCGCCGCCACCGGCAAACCGGTGCCCAGCTGCAGCACGGCCGTCACCATTGTCCCGGCAGGGCTCGATTGCACGCTGAAGCTGGCGCCCAGGCGCTGGGCGCGTGCGGCCATGCTGCGCATGCCCACCGATTGGCCAGCGCGCTGCACCGCCTGCACATCAAAGCCCACGCCATCGTCCTCGACCCGCACCAGCAGCTGGTTGGGCTTGGGCTGTGAATACTCCACCCGCACCTTGCTGGCATGGCTGTGCTTGATGACGTTGGACAGCGCCTCCTCTACCAGCCGGGTCAGCAGCAGGCACTGCAGCGCATTGGGGCGCTTGCCTTCTTCGACCGTGCCCTGCCATTGCGCGGCAATGCTCCAGTGCGTCTGCACACCAATCTCATCGAGGATGCGGGTGATGCGGTGGCGCAGCGGTGCGGCCCATTGCACAGGGGTCTCAGGCACTGCCGCGCCAGCGCTGGAGCCGTAGTCGATCAGCTGGTTGAGGTCGTCGCGCATGCCTTTGAGCAGCGACAGCACGCGCGCGCTGCTGATGGTGTCGGGCGACTGCTCCACCAGCGCCATGCTGCGCACCAGGCTGCCGCCCAGGCCATCATGCAGGTCATGGGCCAGGGCCATGCGCTCCTGCAGCTTCGCGTTCTCCAGCGCCTGCAGATGCTCGCGCTGCAGGGCCTGGGCCAGCTCGCTGCGGGCCGATTCCACGCCCACCTTCAGCTCGCGGTTGAAGCGCCGCACCTCGTGCATCTGCCGTACCAGCTGGCCGCCCAGCAGCAGCATCAGCAGGCCGATCACCAGCACGCCGCTGAGTGCCGCCCAGTCGCGCGCCACCTGCCAGCGGTCCAATACCGAATAGAGGTTGTTCAGCGCCACCAAGGTCAGCAGCAGCCAGATGCAGGCGAGCAGGATATGCGCCAGATTGCGCGGCCGTTTGCGTGGAAACCAGGCATGGACCTGGAACTGCAGCCCATTGACCAGAAATACCGCCGTCGCGCCCTGCCACACCAGGCTGAAGCCCTGGCGTGCATGCTCGGGCGGCACCAGGCAAGTAATGGCAGCGCCGATGAAGGCCAGCAGCCACAAAAAGCGCTCCACCCAGGGCAGCTTCTGCGCACCAAAGCGGAATGTGAAAATGCACACGCTTAGCACATAGCCGAGCAAGGCAATAAGGCTGAAGCGGCTGCGGGTCAGCGAATCGGGCCAGGGCCACTGGGTGCCCGCCAGGTAGGTGCTCAGGTACAGCATCCAGCACAGGGCCATCAGCGCAAACCAGCCATAGGTGCGGGCCTTGCGCTGCAGCAGCCAGATGCTGAAAAACAGCACACCCGCCATCGCACAGAGCACGGCATTGACAAAGTAGACCGTGCGCTGGCGCCATTGCTTGCCCGCTTGTACATCGGCTACTTCCTGCGGCGTGCCCAGGCGCAGCTGGCCCAGACCGGGGCTCAGCGCCCGGTGGCCGACCGCGTAGACATAGATGGTATTGGTGCCTGGCTGCAGCGTCGATTCCGGCAGCAGCCACCAGCGCGGCACATTCCAGCTGCGCGACAGCGGCTCGACCAGCGAGGCATCGCTCCACAGCAGGTCATGGTTCACATAGACCGCTCCCGCCACGCTGATGCCATCGATGCCCAGCGCAACCGCCGTCGGTGCCACCGCAGACTCGGCATCGAGCACCTGCGGTGGGCCATCACAGGCGCGTTCCCAGGCAATGCGGTACCAGACGGCGCCATCGTGCGTGGGCCAGCGGCTGGTCCACAGATCGGGCAGCGTGACCGGCTCCCAGCCATCGGCCGGGGCGGGCAGGGCGGGGTTGAGCGTGCTGGCGCGGGCGGCATCGGTCTGCAGAATCCGCACGCTGCAGCTGGCCATGTTGCTGGGGCCCGAGGGCGGGTGTTGGGCCATGGCCGGCCCTGCCCACAGCCAAAACCACAGTGCGAGCAGATACGCCCCGGCTTGCAGCAGCCGGGGGAGGGGGTTCCAGCGCCGGCTCACTCAATCATTCCCCGGACACGCGCTTCGCGCACGGCCATCATGCGCGACGAGACCGCGAGCTTGCGGTAAATGCGCTTGACATGGCTCTCCACAGTGTGGCGCGACAGATGCACTTCGTTGGCGATTTCCCGGTTGCTCATGCCATCGGCGACCAGGCGCAAAATCTCGGCCTCACGGGGTGTCAGGCCCACGTCCAGCTCGCCACTGTGGGCTGCGGGGGTGGCGCTGCCGGCCGGCTTGGGCGCACGCATGGGCAGCAGCTGCAAGATGCGCCGCGCGATGAAAGGGTCTATCGGTGCACCACCCCGCAGTACGCTGCGGATGGACAGCATCACCTCGAAATCATCGCGCTGCTTGAGCACATAGCCGGTGGCCCCGGCGCGCAGCGCGCTCAGGATCAGCTCTTCGGAGCTCCAGGCCGACACCACCAGAATGCCCAGGCCCGGGTCTTCGGCCCGCAGCTCTTCGATCAGCGACTGGCCATTGCCATCAGGCAGGCGCAGATCCACCAAGGCCAGGCCTACCGGCTCTTCGGCCACCACAGCACGGGCTTCGGCCAAGGTGCCGGTAAAAATCAGCGCATCGTCCTCATAGCCCAGCTGCCTGAGCACCTGGCGCAAACGTTGCTGCAAAAGCGGCTCGTCCTCCACGACCAACACCGGGACCGGCAAAAGGGCATCTTCAACAAGCAACGAGGGTTCAAGCATGGGCAACCAGACAAACGCGGGGGTGGACCCCCGCGATGGTATGCGAGTGGACAAAAAATGCCATCCCTGAAACTGGGGAATTTGTCGGGAATGGTGTTGTAACGGCGCTGCGTTGTTTTGGCGTCTATCTCGCCGTGGTAGCCCGGAAACCGATAAAGGCCTGTGTTCCATAAATGGGGGCTGCGCCCTCTGAGGAAATGCGGGCGTGGCATCCCAACATGCCCTAAAAATACCCGCGGGTTATGGGTGTAAGAAATAAATAAGTTAAGAAACCATAAGTAACTATAGTGCTTTTTAAAAACAGTGATAGTTGAAAACAAAGGTTTCAAGCGAGAATCTCGCCCATTTCTATAATCAAGCGATCGGGTGGGGTATGACAGGTCAGCAGGCGCCGCAGCGACAAAAAACAAAGCTGCAACGAAAAATAATTCAAGTAAGCAGTTTTTGGTTAGGTGTATGGTTTTTGCTAGTGGCCGGCATGGCCGCCGCACAGACGGCCAGTTTCACTGTGGAACGGGTAAGCCTTTTTCTCAGCGATGGAGCCGCTACCGAAGAAATACGCCAGATTCCGGCTAAAAGCCTGGCGCCGCTTCAAAATGGCTTGACCCTCGTCAATACCGAGAAGTCCAGCTTTGGCAAGGATGGGGTGCAGTGGAAGTGGTTACTTCGCAATAACTCCGCATTGCCGCTGGAAAATGTCCGTATTACCGGCTTTGTGGATATAGACCAGGACGCCGCCCAAAATACCTTCTTCAACGAAGCGGTGGTGGCCCCGTCGCTGACAGCGCCTGCCGGCCATATCGCTGCAGACCGCTGGGAAGCGGGAGAGATGGGTTATTGGAATGGCTCCCTGCTTGCGCGTGCGGCAACCGGCGATCTCAGTAACAGTACCTTGCCGAATGCCGGCGGTGAGGATATGGCCATTGCGATGTCCGCAGTACCAGGGGCCATCGCACCCGGGCAGGATGTCCGTGTCTGGCTGGTGGTCGGCGACGAAGAAAATGCCGGTGCCACGCAAAATGACCTGGCATCGGCGCGCAGGCATTTTGCCCAGTTTTATCTGTTCAAAGGTGCCGCTCCCGATACCCGGGCGCAGGTGGATTACGCGGTCACGCAGACAGTGGCACAGGCCCACTACCAGGTGGGCGAGCGGGTGCAGTACCGACTGGTGGTCAGCAACGCCGGTCTGGCTGCCGGTACGGGCGTGACGCTGAGCAGCGCCGTGCCCGCGTCGCTGGCCGATGTGCAGTGGTCGTGCAGTGCCCAGGGACTGGCCGCCTGCGATGCGAGCCCTCGCACAGGCCACCAGTTGCGGGTCGATGCCCAGGTGCCTGCGGGCACGGGCAACCAGGTGGTGGTCACGGTCACCGGCACAGCGACCGTAGACGGCGTGTTGACGCACCGCGCCACGGTGGCGCCAACGCACACCGATACGGTGGACACCGATGCAGCCAATAACGACAGCCTGGTGCAGGTCAGCGTCGGCTCGGCAGGCGCTGCGCAGGCCGATCTGGCCGTATCCAAGACCACCAGTACGCCCCATGTGTTGCCTGGTGGCCCAGTGGCCTTCCAGCTGGTGGCGGTCAACCATGGCCCGGCAGCAGTCACCGCTGCGCAACTGGAAGACCTGGTGCCCTCGGGCGTGGAAGCGGTGCGCTGGACCTGCAGCGCCCGGGGCGGCGCTGTCTGCGGCGCAGCATCTGGCCAGGGCAGCGATGTCCGCGTGCGCGCCGAGATGCCGGTGGGCGCCTCCATCACCATCGATGTGACCGGCGTGATGGCGCAGGCGGATGGCCCGCTGGTCAACACCGTGACCTTGGCTTCAGAGCTGCCCGATCCGGTGTTGTCGAACAACCGCGCCTCGGTCTCCGTCAATGCACCTGCCGGTGCGCTCAAGGCCATTCCTGCGATGGGATGGCTGGCGCTGAGCGTGCTGTCGGTCAGTACCCTGGTGTTGGGCGCCCTGTGGCTGCAGCGTAGAGACGCGCTGCGCAGCCGGCGCGGCTGGACCCTGGCCTTGCTGCTGGTGCTGGGCCTGGGTGCGGGCGGCGATTCGCACGCGATCTTTGTCAATGGCGATTTTGAAAGCCAGACCCTGACAGGCTGGACCAAGCGCTTTGGCCTGAACCCGGGCTTGACCGGTGCGCCTCCGTTCCAGGTGGGTGATGTGCGCTTCAATGGCGGAGGTGTTGAAAAAGTCACCGTGGTGGACGGCCGTTTTGACCCGCGCGCACCACAGCTGGTGCTGCCGCGCCAGGGCAATTTCTCGGCCAAGGTCAATGACGATGACAACGGCGCACACATCAACGAGATCAGCCAAAAAGGCGTGATCACCGAGACCGACCGCGACCCGGGCGACGGCAAGCTCCATGTGCGATTCAGCTACGCAGCGGTGCTGGAGGACCCCAGTCACGAGCCCACGAACCAGCCCTACTTTTTTGTCGAGATCAAGGATCTGACCAAGGGCGAGACGCTGTATTACGACTTTGCGTTTGCCAACCAGCCTGGCCGCGTGTTCTACACCACGGTCTACAAGGGCAGCAAATGGGTGTCCACGCCGTTCATCGATGTGGACCTGGAGGTGCCCGACAGCAGCCTGGGCCATGAGCTGCAAATCCGCGTCGTGGGTGCCGATTGCTCCCAGAGCGGTCATGGCGGCTATGTCTATGTCGATGCCTTTGGCTCGGTCAGCATTCCGCCGCAAGGCGCCTGCGTCAACGACCTGCAACTGCGCGCCAAACCCGGCAATGTGCAGCTGACCTGGGCCGATACCGGCGCTGCCAGCTATGCGGTCTACCGTGCCGACAAGTTGGAAGGCCCTTTTGTGCGCCTGGGCACCACGCAATCGCACCACGCCACCTGGCTGGACCGCACGGTGCAGCCGCAAAAGACCTACTACTACAGCATCCGGGCGCTCGATGTGGATGGCCATGCGCTGTGCAGCTCTGGCGAGGTAGCGACCTATGTGCCCGCGCATTGGAGCATAGGGGATCCGGTAAACCGCCCGCCGATCTTCACCAGCCAGCCGGTGCTTGCCGGGGATGTCCGCCAGCTGTATGAATACCAGGCCACCGCCGTCGATGCCGATGGCGACCCGCTCAGCTACCAGCTGATGTATGCCCCGGTGGGCATGACCGTGGATGCCGCCAGCGGCAAGATCAGCTGGCAGCCCGGCCTGATGGGGGATTTCCGCGTCAACCTGCAGGTGAGCGACGGCAAAGGCCTGCTGGCCAGCCAGGCCTTCTCCATCCATGTGGTCGATGGCAACCTGCCGCCGCAGATCACCAGCCAGTTCCCGGCCAAGGTGCCTGCGGGTGTGAGCTTCTCCCACCAGGTCACCGCGACAGATCCCGAGAAAGGGCCGTTGCAGTACACCTTGGGCAGCCAGGCAGAGGGTATCAGCATTGATGCGGCTGGACGCATCTCATGGATGACCCCCCAGCCCGGCACCTATCCACTGGTGATTCAGGTCACCGACCAGTATGGCGCCCGTGATGTACAGCGCGTGGTGGTGTCGGTGCAGGCGTTCCCGGAATTCACCAGCCTTCCCGTGGTGACGGCGACCGTTGCCCAGCCCTATAGCTACCAGGCCTTGGTCAGCGACCGCGACGGTGACCCGGTCATCTACAGCGTGCTCAGCGGCCCGGCAGGCCTGGTGATCAACGCCAGCAGCGGCGCCGTGACCTGGCCCTCGCCAGTGACGGGCACAGCAGCGGTGGTGCTGGCCGCCACCGATCCGGATGGCAACCAGGGCAAGCAGAGCTTCAGCATCCGCGTGACGGCATCGCCTAACCGTGCGCCCGTGTTCACCGCCACACCGGTGACCTATTTGGCCTATCCGGCGGCCTACAGCTATACGGCCTCGGCCAGTGATGCCGATGGTGACAACCTGGTCTGGACGCTGTTGGAGGCACCAGCGGACATGGCGATCAACGCGCGCAATGGCGCGATCGCCTGGAAATTTGCCAGCAACACCGCCGGCAAGTTTGCCGTGCGCGTGCTGGTGGACGACCAGCGCGGTGGCCAGACCGAGCAGGCGTTTGAAGTCCAGGTGCCCGTGTATGGCAATGGCGCCCCCACCATCACCAGCCGCCCGCCCAGCCAGGTGCGCGCTGGCGCCATCTATAGCTACTCGGTCAGTGCGACTGACCCAGAGGGCGAAACGCTCAGCTACCGCCTGGCCTCCGGGCCTGCAGCAGCCGCCTGGGTTGGCAACCAGCTGAGCTGGGCCACCAGCGCTGCCGATGTGGGCGTGCATGCGATGCTGATCGAGGTGGCCGATACCGCCGGCAATGTCGCGCAGCAAAACTGGCAGCTTGAAGTGCTGCCCGCCAGCGGCAACCAGCCGCCGGTGATCAGCTCCACCCCCAAGGTGACGGCCGTTGCCGGCGGGGTGTATGAGTACCAGGTCGTAGCCACCGACCGCGATGGTGACCCGCTCAGCTACCAGTTGCTGACCGGTCCCGCAGGCATGACGCTCTCTGCCACCGGCAAGCTCGAATGGCCCGTGCCAGCAGGCTTCGCTGGCAGCGAGACGGTGGAGATCCAGGTGGCCGATGGCCGGGGCGGCGAAGTGACCCAGGCCTATGCGATTGGCGTGGGCATCACCGCCAACCGGCCGCCGCTGATCAATTCCACACCGGTTGCTACCGGCACGGCCGGTGCAGCCTACCTGTACCAGATTCTGGCCAGTGACCCGGATGGCGATGCGCTGACCTACAGCGTCTCCACCAGCGAGCCCGGTATCACCGTTGATGCGCAGACGGGCCGGGTCTCCTGGGCCGTACCGGCAGGCGCGAGCGGCCAGGCGCAACTGACCGTGTTGGTGACAGATGGCAAGGGCGGCACCGCATCGCAGACCTATGCGATCGGTGTGGGCCAGCCCGGCAACCGTCCGCCTCGGGTAACCACGCAGCCAGGCACCAGTGGTATCTCCGGTGCGAGCTATACCTATGCGCTCAAGGCCGTGGATGCCGATGGTGACACCTTGGCCTATGCGCTGACGGAGTTCCCGCAGGGCATGGTGATCGACAGCAGCACCGGAGCTGTCCAGTGGAGCATTCCGGCCAATGTGGCAGGGCTGGCGCCCGTGATGGTGGAGGTGACGGACGGCAAGGGCGGCATCGCCACCCAGGGCTACGCCATCTCGGTCTCGGGCGCGTCCAACCGCGCACCGGCATTCAGCTCCACACCGGTTACCTCGGCCACCGCAGGTACGGCTTACGCATACACCGCGCGGGCGAACGATCCGGATGGCGATGCCATCAGCTATACGCTGGACGCGGCCCCTGCTGGTATGGCCATCAACGCCACATCGGGCGCCATCAGCTGGACGCCCACGTTGGCGCAAGGCGGCACCCACGCGGTAGCGGTGCGCGCCACCGATGCCAAGGGCGCCTACGCCACGCAAAGCTTCGGCATCTACGTGCAACTGCCCAACAACAACCCGCCACAGATCAGCAGCAAGCCCACCTTGCGCTGGGCGCCGGGCGTGCCCTACCAATACCAGGTCACGGCCACCGACCCTGAAAACGATCCACTGACCTATGCCCTGGACAAGGCCCCTGCCGGTATGGCGATGGCGGCCGGCACGGGCCTGCTGACCTGGAACAGCCCGGTACTGGGCAGCCATGCGGTGGAGATCAAGGTGCAGGACACCCGGGGCGCCTATGTGGTGCAAAGCTACACTTTGCAGATTGCGGCCAACCGCGAGCCGGTCATCACCAGCGCGCCCGTGCCCTCTGCGGCCATCGCTACGCCTTATGCCTACCAGGTGGTGGCCACGGACCCGGACGGCGACTTCCTCACCTACCGGATGAGCGGCGCACCGGCCAGCTTGACGATGTCGGCCACAGGCCTGATCTCGGGCACGCCGACGGCGCAAGGCACGCATGCGATCACGGTGACGGTGTCGGACGGCCAGGCCTCCGTCACCCAGAGTTGGACCTTGCGTGTGTCCGAGCCCGCAGCGGGCGGGCCGCTGGAGGCCGGCGTGACGCCATCGCCCAAGTACCTCAACCTGGGTGAATCGACGACCCTGCAGGTGTTTGCGCAGGGCGGCACCGCGCCCTATACCGTCAGCAGCCTGACCGTGAACGGCCGCGCCGTTACGGTGGATACCGCCTACCAGGCTGTCTTCACGCCCACAGCAATGGGCAAGCACAACCTGCGCCTGACCTTGCGCGATGCCAAGGGCAGCAGCGTGACCGTGGACGACTGGTTCGGCGTCAAAGACCCCAGCGATGTGCTGGCGCCGTTGGCCGCCATCACTGCACCGGGCAGCTCGGACGACATCACGGTGACCGATGTGTTCGAGCCCACAGCCATCATCGGCACGGCCTCCGATGCCAACCTGGCCGAGTACCTGCTGATGATCTCGCCGGCCGGGCAGAACCAGTGGAGCAAGCTGGGCGGCGGCAGCGCCAGCGTCACTGCGGCCAAGCTGGGCGACCTGAACCCCCAGACCCTGGCCAACGGTTTGTATGACCTGGGTTTGATCGTGCGCGATGTCTCCGGCAACGAGACCAGCGCCAAGGTGACGGTGGCCATCAGCGGTGAGCAAAAGGCGGCGCCGCTGCAGCTGACCTTTACCGACATGGCTTTTGAGATCGAAGGTCTGCCGCTGACGGTTCGCCGCAGCTATGACTCGCTCAAGCGCGCGCAGCGCATGGACTTTGGCTACGGCTGGTCGGTGGACTACCAGGACGTCTGGTTGCAGACCAACGGCGTGCTGGGCCGCTCCTGGGTCATGCAGGAGACGGGATCGGGCTTCAACCGCAAGATCTGCGTGCGTCCCCAGGGCTCCCGCGTGGCATCGGTGCGTATGCCCGATGGCAGGCTTGAGCAGTTCGACCTGCGTGCCAGCCCGGAGTGCGTGAGCGTGCTGCAGTGGGCCTCCAACCCCAGCGTCAGCCTCGCGTTCAGCGCCAAGGCCAGCAACAAAAGCGGCAGCAAGCTCGAAGCGCTGGGCTACAGCGATCTGCGCCTGGCCGGTGGTGACCTGTTCGACATGGGCACGACGGAGACCTTCAACCCCACGCAGTACAAGCTCACCACCCTGGATGGCATCGAGTACATCCTGAACAAGGACTTCGGCATTCAGCAGATCAAGGACCGCAATGGCAACAGCCTGCAGTTCACGCGCAGCGGTATCAGCCACTCCGGCGGCTGGGCACTGGCCTTTACCCGCGATGCCCAAGGCAAGATCAGCAAGATCACCGGCCCCGGCAGCCAGGTGCTGAACTATGGCTACGATGCGGCCGACAACCTGATCTCGGTGGTCGACCAGAGCAATGCGGTTTCCGACTTCCGTTACGAGAACCCCAAGGTAGCGCATGGCCTGACCAGCTACACCGATCCGCTGGGCCGGCTGGCGCTGAAGACTACTTATGACGACGCCGGGCGCGTACTCAGCCAGACCGATGCCGCCGGCAAGGCCGTGACGGTGAGCACCGACAACACGGCCAACAAGCAGACCATCAAGGACCGCAACGGCAACACCACCGTGTATGACTTTGATGACCGGGGCAACATCACCCGCGTGCTGGATGCCGCAGGCGGCATCACCCAGTACGCCTATGACGCCCATGACAACGAGATCGAGGTGATCGACGCGCTGGGCCGCAAGACCACGCGCAGCTACGACGCCTTCGGCAATGTCACCAGCGAAACCGACCCCGCCGGCCGCGTGACCCAAACGGCCTTCAATGCGCAAGGCAATGTCACCACCATCACCGATGCGGCTGGCAACGTCACCACCAATGGCTACAACGCCAGCGGTGATCTGACAGCCATCACCGATGCCGCTGGCAAGGCCTTTGGCATGGGCTACAGCCCCACAGGCAGCCTGAGCAGCATGACCGACAAGGTCGGCAATGTCACCCGCTACACCTATGCCAAGATAAACGGCACCACGCTCAAGCAGACCGAGACCGCTCCGGACGGTACGGTGACCACCTACGCGTATGACAGCGCAGGCAGCGTCACCTCCACCACGCGCGCCATCGTCACCCAGCCGGGCCAGCCTGCCACCACGGTGGTAGAAAAGACCAGCTACGACAGCAAGGGCAATGTCACCAGCCGCACCAACGCGGTGGGCGATACCACCACCTACCTCTACGATGCGGCCGGCCAGCTGTTACAAGAGACCGACAGCCAAGGCCGCAAGACGGCGCATGAGTACAGCCTGCGCGGTGAAAAGTCCAAGACCACCTACCCCGATGGCAGGGTAGAGAGCTGGGCCTATGACAACAACGGCAACGAAACCCAGAGCTGCACCGGCAGCCTGTGCACGCGCACAGCCTACGATGCGCTGGACCGTGCCACCAAGGTCACCGACCCGATGGGCTTTGCCGTCGAGAGCGTGTACGACGCAGCAGGCCAGCTCACCTCAAGCAAGGATGCGCGCGGCAACACCACGGCGTTTGAATACGACCTGGCCGGCCGTGAAACCAAGCAGACCAATGCCGCTGGTATTGCGGTGACGCGCGAGTACGATCTGGCGGGCAACCTCGTCAAGACCACCGATGGCTTGGGCCGGGCGACGGTCCACGCCTACAACAGCACCCAAAAGCGCACCAGCACCACCTTGGCCCATGGTGCGGTAACGCAGTTTGCGTATGACGCCAATGGCGTGCTGTTGAGCGAGACCAACCCGCTGGGCCATACCTACCAGTTTGGCCACGATCCGCTGGGCGCCCTCAAGACCGTGACGGACCCACTGGGCAAGGCCACCGGCTACACCTGGAATGGCAGCAACCAGCTGCTGACCCAGACCGACGCCAACGGCCATACCACCCGCTATGGCTATGACAGCGCTGGCCGTCGTGTGGCCCGCACCCTGCCAGGCGGCAAGAGCGAAGGCCTGGTCTACGACAGCGAAGGCCGTCTGGTGAGCCGTACCGACTTTGACGGCAGCCAGACCATCTACAGCTATGACGTGGGTGGCAAGCTCAGCAAAGTTACGCGCAGCGATGGCCGCAGCCTGAGCCAAGGCTATGACAGCTTCGGCCGCATGAACAGCCAGACCGATACGGCCTATGGCAACCTGGGTCTGACCCTGGACGGCAACGACCGCGTCACCCGCGAGGTCTGGAGCCACAACAGCCTGGGCACCAGCTTCAGTGCCACCCTGGACTACGCCTGGGACGCCAACAGCAACCGCACCCAGGTCAGCACCTCGGGCCAGGCCATCAAGGCCAGCTACAACATGCTCAACCAGCTGGAGACCCTGACCCACCCCGATGGCAGCACCACCCGTTTTGCCTACGACAATGCAGGCAACCGCGTGCAGGTGATGCGGGCGGACGGCAGCACCACCGACTACCAGTACAACCTGGCCAACCAACTCACCGCCGTGCTGCACAAAAAGGCGGACGGTGCAGACATTGCCAGCTTTGTCTACACGCTCAATGCCGCAGGCCAGCGCACCCAGGTGGCTGAGCGCATGGTGGGGGTAGGTAGCCCGGCAGCGACGGTGGAGCGCTCGGTGCACTACCAGTACGACGCGGCCGGCAAGCTGCTGCAGGAGCGCGTGGCACAAACCGCCCCTGCGGTGTTCGACTCGACCATCGACTACGTCTACGACGACGTAGGCAACCGCAGCCGTCGCACTGTCGGCCACAACGGCCAAGTCACTACCTACCAATACGACAGCCATGACCGTCTCACGCAAAGTGTGGACAGCCTTACCGGCACCACCACCTACCAGTGGGACGAGCGCGGCAACCTGGTGCAGAAGGCATCACCAGCGGAGACCACCACCTATGCCTGGACGGTGGACAACCGCCTGGCCAAGGTCAGCACCGGCGCCAAAACGGTTGAGTATGGTTATGACAGCAGCGGCCGCCGCATCAAGCGCCTGGTCAAAGAGGGCGCCACCACCACCGAGACCCACTGCAAAGTGGACCACCAGCGCGGCTACAGCGAGATCCTCGTCGAGAGTACCAAGGTCAACAGCGGTGCCTGGGTCGATACCGTGCATGTGCACACCCCTGATGGCCTGGGCGAGTTGATCGCCAGCACCTCGGCTGGTGCGCAAACCCAGCTGTTCAGCGATGGCCTGGGCAGCGTGCGTATCGCCCAAACGGCTGCCACCAACCATGTCTTCAGCTACGACGCATTCGGCATTGCACTGGGCGCCACCGAAGGCATGCCTGCCAATGCGGCCGATGCCGCTGCCACCAGCCACCGCTACACCGGCGAATATGCCGACAGCCAGACGGGCCTGCTGCACCTCCGTGCGCGTGATTACGATCCGCAGGTTGGCCGGTTTATCTCGATGGATGAGCATCCGGGTGCGAATCGCATTCCGCTGACTTTGAACAAGTACCTGTATGGCAATGCGGACCCGGTCAATGCGGTGGATCCGAGTGGGAACATCTTTATATCCATGGCAATGCCCAATTTCGGACATTTGTTGCGCGCAACTTCCGCTGGTACAAGAGCACTCGGGATTTTGGACAAGCTAGACCATGCACTGACCTTGCTGCAGTTGGTACATGCCTACCAACAGGTATGGAGTGTTTTCCAAGGCCCAGAGTGGCAAAATTCCATGAAGGATGCAAAAAATCAAAAGGGTTTCGTCAATGCCATGGCAGATTTTGACTCCGCAGTTGCAGAATTGGCGGGAAAATCTGCCGGAATATTCTCGAAAAAAGGGGTTGTTTCCGCTATAGGTGAATTTATTAAAGGCCCTAAAAATGCGTTGCTGATTTATGGGCCGACCCCCGAAATAACGGGTAAAGTTTCTCCGTTTCCGTTTAAACAGGTTAAGGTGGGCACGTTGTCTCTCAGTAAATCGCATCGAGACATATATGTTGAGTTAGGTGTTAGATCGGGGCAAGGGGGCCGCATGCTTGGCGCCGGTCATCGGTGGAGCCGCGAAGGGAACTTGCAATGGTTCCGACAGGATTGGCACAGCACTGTGGGCCATAACTCCCAAAGTTTATGCTTTCCTCCTGCAGGAGGGGCATATCATTATCACTGTGCAAAATAGGTTTACTATGAATAAAAATGCACTTATTTTTGATAAATTGACAGCCGATGAGATGAATATATTGCTGTCAGAGTTGCATGGAGAATTTCCTCATTTCAGTTTGATTTCGAAGCACCAAGATGACTGGCAGTCGTGTTTTAAAGAGGCAATGGAAAATATTGGTTCATATGAAGCAGACTACGATCCGCCTAGATTTTTGAGGGAGAACTGGCCGACAACCGGGCCAGTTTGGGAGTTGGTCAATTTCCCACACATGGGTGTATGCTCTTTTGATGTGCTGACCAAGGTGAATTCGTCCTTCTTGTGGTTGATTTCTTTTTGGTATTGCTGGGATATTAATTTTATTGCTTACTCTTGTGCTGATTGCTCAAAAGACATAGCGACAAAATTTCATGCGCTTGCAATAAATGCGTTGGATTTTGATTTGGAGCTCAATGCCTTAAATGCCTATGACTCAGTACTAACTGTATTTGAGGATATGGATATGGTTGGCGCGGCATTGGATTTTTATTTAACGGGGGATATGGGAGGCGATGATCCATTTCGTCCCATTCTTTTCTGTAAGCAGAGTGAGGTAGTGGAGCGACTTAAAAATCATCCCGTCTTTGGCGGGAGGTGCGACTATTACAGTCGTGAAGAATATTTAAAGGATCCGCTTTTGAATCCGCTGCGCCTGCAGTTGCCGCCTGAAGTGTGAGAGATGTTTTCTCTAAGTGATCAGGAACTTTGGCAATACGAAGTTTATTACCTAATGAACTTTGTTTTGATTAATCCCGAATCACAGCTGGCGCATTTTTACGTTAAGAGGATTATGCCTGTCTGTGCAGAGTTGCACTTTCAAGCCGTTGATCTGGATCATGATTTTAACTCGAACATCACAAATCCTTTGTATCAGCTTTTTGTGTCTTGTTTTCTGAACTCGCAAAAAATAATGCCGCTATTGGAAAGCATGTTTGGAGGCGGTGATATATATCATGAGATGACTAATGAGCGAGAGAATCTGTTTGGCGAGAAAATATCAAATAGGTTTTTTGAAAATCTTGAATTTAATACATCCCTGGATGGGTTTGAGAATGGAGCGTGCTGGCAAGAATTGAGAAATAGATCCAGATTATTTTTAAAAAAGTACAGCCTCTTGGATGATTTTGACTTTCCCAATCCTATGAGATTCTCTGAATTTTTATATCCAGATGATTTTGAAGAATATGATCCGGCTCCTCGTTGGTCTTCGTGTGGGCAGTTCATTTCGTTGGAGGATTGGACACAAATGAAAAATATCACGATGGCTGCCTATAAAGACGCGGAAACTTAGTCTTATCTTGCGCGTTAATACATCAAGGTGTGACGTCTGCAGAAAATTATGAACAGGCTGCAGGGGGGCTAATCAGCCCAGCCCCACGTTGAAAAGAAATGCAACGGTTCTTCTGTGAGGCTCCCCAAGAGGAAGCCGCAGGCCCATATGCCTGCTGTTCCCTAGGGACTCTTCGCAAAACTCTAGGCCGTGGTCTGAACGCGGACGCGGGCGATTCGCTGCGCTGTCTTCCTTGTCCACAGCTACGGCTCGACTGCAAAAGACCCGTTGCGTCGTATCCCGATCCGCGTCGATCCCGCTTGGAGAGGGTTTTGCAGAGCATGCCAATGCATGCTTTCCTCCGAGCACGCTACGCGCCAGCAACCAAGACAAGTTCTTGCTGCTAGCGATGCCGGTTCCATTCACACCCAGTCAACCTGAAAACCGCAGGACGATCTCGTCCATTTGCGGCGTCTTGGTATGCGACTGAGGCGGCCATTCCTAAAAGAACCCAGGCGTGTTCCCTCCGAAGCCATTTGTGCTTTGATTAGTTCATATTGGTATGACCAATATGAAAATTGGCGCACTAGATTGTCAAATTACGGGTTTACCCTGGCAGTAAATTCGCGTGATTCCCCAATAATCGCCGAACTTTGCCGCAAGTTGAAGACGAAATGGTTTATTGGTAATACCAATTTAGACCAAAGGTCCAACCATCGGCACAGCGAACAAGCCATTCACCAGGCTAGGCCAAGCACAGGGCAACCCTAGCAGCCCGATAGCGCCCTCCTGGTGAACAGCCCAAGAACAAGGCGCGCCATGCGCCCGTCCTATAACTTCGAGACATCGCCATGCAAACTCTCTGGCAGCAAAACTACGACCCGGCTGGCAACATTTGGGTGTCGGCCCTGGTGGCATTGATTCCGATCCTGTTTTTCTTTTTGGCGCTGACCAAGCTGCGGCTCAAGGGCTACCAGGCAGGCACCATCACGGTGGTGCTGGCCCTGGCGGTGGCGTTGTTGTTCTACCGCATGCCCGTCAGCGCGGCGCTGGCCTCGGCGGTCTATGGCTTCTTCTATGGTTTGTGGCCCATTGCCTGGATCATTGTGGCGGCCGTCTTTCTGTACAAGATCTCCGTCAAGACGGGGCAGTTCGATGTGATCCGCTCGTCGATCCTGTCGGTCACACCGGACCAGCGCCTGCAGCTCATCCTGGTGGGCTTTTGCTTTGGCGCGTTTTTGGAAGGTGCTGCAGGCTTTGGCGCGCCGGTCGCGATCACGGCGGCCTTGCTGGTCGGCCTGGGCTTCAAGCCGCTGTATGCCGCAGGGCTGTGTCTGATCGCCAATACCGCGCCGGTGGCCTTTGGTGCGATGGGTATCCCGATCATCGTCGCTGGCCAGGTCTCGCAGGTCGATGCGTTTGCGATTGGCCAGATGGCGGGCCGCCAGCTGCCGTTCATGACCGTGCTCGTGCTGTTCTGGCTGATGGCCATCATGGATGGCTGGCGGGGTGTGAAGGAGACCTGGCCTGCGGTGCTGGTCGGCGGCGGCTCGTTTGCGATCGTGCAGTTCCTCACCGCCAACTACATTGGCCCGGAGCTGCCCGATATCACCTCGGCCATCGTGTCCTTGATTGCGCTGACCCTGTTCCTCAAGGTCTGGCAGCCCAAGCGCATTTTCCGTTTTACGCTGGAGGCGGGTGAGCAAGCTGCTACGGCCGTGCCCGCAGCACCGGCGCCCTCGGGTGCACCACTGACGGCCCTGGCCGTCATCAAGGCCTGGTCGCCCTTCATCATCCTGACTGCGATGGTCACCGTCTGGAGCATCAAGCCCTTCAAGGCGCTGTTTGCCGCAGGCGGCCCGCTGGCGTCCACCGTCATCAATATTCCGGTGCCGTTCCTGCACAACCTGGTCGAGAAGACGCCACCCGTCGTGGCCGCTGCCACCTCTTATGGCGCTGTCTACACCTTCAACTGGCTGCTGGCCACCGGCACCGCCATCCTGATTGCGGCGCTGATCACCATTGCCTTCACCCGCCTGTCGCCGTCCAAGGCAGTGGCTACTTTGGGTGAGACCTTCAAGGAACTGGCCGTGCCGATCTACTCCATCGGCATGGTGCTGGCCTTTGCCTTTGTTGCCAACTACTCGGGCCTGTCGGCTACCTTGGCGCTGGCCCTGGCGCACACGGGCCAGGCCTTTACCTTCTTCTCGCCGTTCCTGGGCTGGATTGGCGTGTTCCTGACCGGGTCTGACACCTCTGCCAATGCGCTGTTTGCCGCGCTGCAAGCCACCACCGCGCAGCAGCTGGGCCTGCCCCAGGTGCTGACCGTTGCTGCCAACACCACCGGCGGCGTCACCGGCAAGATGATCTCGCCCCAGTCCATCGCCATTGCCTGCGCTGCTGTGGGCCTGGCGGGGCGTGAGTCGGACCTGTTCCGCTTCACCGTCAAGCACAGCCTGGTCTTCGCCGTCATCATCGGTTTGATGACTACGCTGCAGGCCTATGTGTTTCCGTGGATGATTCCAGGCCATTGAAGGTCGCTGCGCCATCCGCCGTTGATGGCTCCCGCGCCGAGAACACACAACCCCTGAAAGCTTCCCATGCGCCTCGCTGACCACGTCGTCGAAAAACTGCTTGCCCTGGTGCAGGCCCGCGGGCTGCAGCCGGGCCAGCGCCTGCCGGCCGAGCGGCAGCTGGCGCTGGAGCTGGGGGTGTCGCGCACGTCAGTGCGCGAAGCGCTGCAAAAGCTCATCAGCCAGGGGGTGCTGTCGGCACGGCGCGGCGATGGCACCTATGTGCAGACGGTGCCATCGGCCGATTGGCTGCAGGAGGCCATGGGCCCGCTGGCCGGCCTGATCGAGTCGGACCCCAACTACCGCTACGACGTGCTGGAGACCCGCCATGCGCTGGAGAGCAGCACCGCCTGGCTGGCCGCGCAGCGCGCCACCGCGCAAGACAAGGAGCGCATCCAGCGCTGCTTTGACGTGATGATCGACCACCAGCAAAGCGGCCATGCCGAGCTGGCCGCGCGTGCCGATGCGCAGTTCCACCTGGCGATTGCCGAGGCCTCGCACAACCTGGTGCTGGTGCAGGTCATGCAAAGCCTGTTCACCGTGGTGCTGTCCACCGTGGAGCGCAACCGCCACGACATGTTCCGCCTGAGCGCCCCCGTCACCCTGCAGCAGCTCACCGTGCAGCACCAAAGCCTGATGCAGGCGATTTTGGAGGGTGACCCGCAGCGCGCCCGCGCCTGTATTGGCGAGCACCTGGAGCATGTGCGCCACACCATCCAGCAGATGGACGAAGAGCGCGCGCGCCGCGAGCGCTCGATGCGCCTGCCCGCCGAGCTGATGCCCAGCCTGCCCGCTGCGCGATAGCCTGCGCTGCGCCACACAAAAACCCGAGACAACAGCCGAGACAAACACCCAGCCCTGAGAGAGCCACCATGATCATCTCTTCCGCATCCGACTACCGCGCCGCCGCGCAAAAGCGCCTGCCGCCGTTTCTGTTCCACTACATCGATGGCGGCGCCTATGCCGAGCAAACGCTCAAGCGCAATGTTGCCGACTATGCCGATGTGGCCCTGCGCCAGCGCGTGCTCAAGGACATGAGCCAGCTCGACACCAGCACCGAGCTGTTTGGCGAAAAGCTCTCCATCCCCGCCATCCTGGCGCCCGTCGGCCTGCTGGGCATGTTTGCGCGCCGGGGCGAGGTGCAGGCCTCGCGCGCTGCCGCCGCCCATGGCATTCCGTTCACCCTGTCCACCGTCTCCGTCTGCCCGATTGAAGAGGTGGCACCCGGCCTGGGCCGGCCCATGTGGTTCCAGCTCTATGTGCTCAAGGACCGGGGCTTTATGAAGAATGCGCTGGAGCGCGCGCAGGCCGCTGGCTGCTCCACCCTGGTGTTCACGGTCGACATGCCCGTGCCCGGCGCCCGCTACCGCGATGCGCATTCGGGCATGAGCGGCCCCAACGCCGCGATGCGCCGCTACTGGCAGTCCGTCACGCACCCGGCCTGGTCCTGGGATGTGGGGCTGAACGGCCGCCCGCATGACCTGGGCAATATCTCCGCCTACCGGGGCAGCCCCACGGGCCTGGCCGACTACATCGGCTGGCTGGGCAGCAATTTTGATCCATCGATCTCCTGGAAGGACCTGGAATGGATCCGCGACTTCTGGAAGGGCCCGATGGTCATCAAGGGCATCCTCGATCCGGAAGATGCCAAGGATGCCGTGCGCTTTGGCGCCGATGGCATTGTGGTCAGCAACCATGGCGGCCGCCAGCTCGATGGCGTGCTGTCATCGGCGCGCGCGCTGCCGGCCATTGCCGATGCGGTCAAGGGCCAGATCAAGATCCTGGCGGACTCGGGCATCCGCAACGGCCTCGATATCGTGCGTGCCATCGCGCTGGGCGCCGATGCCACCTTGCTGGGCCGCGCCTTTATCTATGCGCTGGCCACCTCGGGCCAGGCCGGCGTCAAGCACCTGCTGGAGCTGATGGAAAAGGAAATGCGCGTCGCGATGACCCTGACCAGCGTGGCCAAGGTGGCCGACATCAACGGCGATCTGCTGGTGCGCCAGTAACACCCACCAGCCATTGACCCCCTCACTGCCATGACCGCTGCCACCACCACCCCCGTCTCGCGCGATGCGCTGCTCGCCCAGCTGCGCGCCGCCGTCGGCCCCGCCCATGTGCTGACCGGCGACCAGGCCACGCGCCGCTTTCGCAAAGGCCACCGCACCGGGGAAGGCCCGGTGCTGGCGGTGGTGCGCCCTGGCAGTTTGTGGGAGCAGTGGCAGGTGCTGGAGGCGGCCGTGGCCGCCGACCGCATCGTCATCATGCAGGCGGCCAACACCGGCTTGACAGGCGGATCGACCCCCGACGGCAGCGGCTATGACCGCGAGATCGTGCTGATCAACACCTTGCGCATCACCGGGGTGCAGGTGATTGCCGGCGGCGCCCAGGTCGTCTGCCTGCCCGGGGCGACGTTGGACAAGTTGGAGCAGGTGCTGGCGCCCCTGGGGCGCGAGCCGCATTCGGTCATCGGCTCGTCCTGCATCGGTGCCTCGGTGCTGGGCGGTATCTGCAACAACTCCGGCGGCGCCCTGGTGCGGCGCGGCCCGGCCTATACCGAGCTGGCGCTCTACGCCCAGGTGCAGGCCGATGGCCGGCTGGTGCTGGTCAACCACCTGGGCATTGCGCTGGGCGCCACGCCGCAAGAGATCCTGACCCGGCTGCAAAACGGCGACTACCGCGAGGCCGATATTGCGCACGATGTGCAGCGCGCCGCATCCGATCCGCGCTATGCCGCCGCCGTGCGCGATGTGGACCAGGACTCGCCCGCGCGCTTCAATGCCGATCCCTCGCGCCTGTTCGAGGCCTCGGGCTCGGCGGGCAAGCTCTGCCTGTTTGCGGTGCGGCTCGACACCTTTCCCAAGGTGCCCAGCACCGTCTTCTACATCGGCAGCAATGCGGCCGACGACCTGACCACCGTGCGCCGCCATCTGCTCACCGCCTTGCCCGAGCTGCCCATTGCCGGCGAGTACATCCACCGCACCGCCTACGACATCGGCGAGAAATACGGCAAGGACACCTTCTTGCTGATCGACCGCTTTGGCACGGCACGGGTGCCGGCCGCCTTTGCGCTCAAAAGCAGGGTCGATGGCTTTTTTGAACGGTTGGGCCTGCGCGGCGTCAGCGACCGCATCATCCAGGCCTTGACCAACCTGCTGCCCAGGCACTTGCCGCCGCGCATGCGCCAGTGGCGCGAGCGCTATACGCACCACCTGCTGCTGCGCGTGTCCACCGACACGGCCGATGCCACGCGCGCGTTCCTTACGGAGCATTTCAGCGGCAGTGCCAGCGGCGGCTGGTTTGAGTGTGATGCGGACGAGGGCCGCAAGGCGTTTTTGCACCGCTTTGCGATTGCCGGTGCTGCCATTCGCTACCGCGAAGTGCACCGCGCCGAGGTGGAAGACATCGTGGCGCTCGATGTGGCGCTGCGCCGCAATGACCGCGACTGGGTGGAGCAGCTACCGCCCGACGTCGAGGCCGACATGGTGCACAAGCTCTACTACGGCCATTTCTTCTGCCATGTGTTCCACCAGGATTACATCGTCAAAAAAGGCGTCGATCCGCTGGCGATGGAGCACCGCATGTGGGCGCTGCTCGATGCGCGCCGGGCCGAGTACCCGGCAGAACATAACGTGGGCCACCTCTATGTGGCCAAGCCTGCGCTGGCTGATTTTTATCGGGAACTGGATCCCAGCAACAGCTTCAACCCCGGCATTGGCCACACGGCCCGGGGCAAGAACTGGGAGGCTTGCTGTGATCGGCGAACACGCTGGCCTCAGGGTTATGCGGACTAGGGCTTGAGCCCGTCCATCGTTGTGGCGTTGGCTGGCGGGTAGGCTGGCGGTATCGGAAGGTGCTGGAGGGCGCTGATAAGCGCACATTGCTGGGGTCGGCTTCGTGGGGTGCTGGCACCGCCGGGCACGCTCATAGCTCGTCGCAGAGCATGTCCCAGAAGGTCTGCACCAGCAGCGGCGTATCGGCACGCCGGCCATGCTTCATCAGGCAGATCTTTCTGGCCAGGTGCGGGCGGCTCACCGGCAGGTAGCACAGCTGCGGGTCCTGGTGCGCCTGGCGGCTCATGCTGGAAATCACGCCCACCTTCAGATCGCTGTGCACCACGGCATACAGCGACTCGATCGACGACAGGTTCTGCGGGCCGTTGATCTCCACCCCTTGCTCCTTGAGCGCCGAGGCCACCATGTCGTAAGTATTGCCCCGGCGCAGCACCACCAGCGACTGGTCTTTCAGGTCCTTCCAGTACAGCTTGGGCAGGCGGGCGAGCGGGTGCCGCTGCGACACCACCACCATCATCTCGTCGGTCGTGATCAGACGCGAATCGATGTGCAGCGGCGTGTCGAAGTGCAGGCCGATGGCGATGTCGGCATCTCCTTGCGTGATCGACTCGGCCAAGGTGTCGCTGTGCATGTCATCGAGCTCGAACTGCACCTGCGGGTGGCGCTGCTGAAAGCGCCCCATGCGCGGTGCGATCCACTGCGAGGCCGATGGAATGCAGTGCACGCGAATCAGCTGGCTTTGGCGCTGCAGGCGCTGGTGCATGTCTTCCATGCCCTGGTCAAAGGTGGCGATCATCCAGCTGACCTGGGCGCGTACCGATTCGCCGGCAGGCGTCAGCCGCACGCGCCGCATGCTGCGGTCAAACAACGTGGCCCCGAGGGTGATTTCCAGCTCGCGGATCGCGGACGAGAAAGCCGGTTGGCTCATGTCCAGCGCCTGTGCGGCCTGGGTAAAAGTAGGGTGCTCGGCAGCTTGCTTGAAACAGCTCAGCTGCCGCAGGGTGGGGATGGGTGCCGATCTCTGCGGCTGAAATACGTGCGTCATGATGAATTCATTTTTTCAAATAGCGTTAAATCATCCAATTGTAAATTCCTATGTTATGCAGTTTTTACTAAAAAGTAAGGAATTGAAGAGAATTCACCGTTCCTGTGAGGCCCGTAGCGCAATGCTGCAGCCCGAAACGGGTACTGACTTGTTGCCGGGAAAGCCTTTGTGGATGGGGTTTTCACCGGTTTACAACAGCTTAGAAGGCTCTGATTCGGGTGCGGTTCCGCAGCGGCAAAGGGCGCAAGCACCCAAAGGCATAACATTTGTTAAATTAATTAACTATTATTCCTGATAGGTGTGATATATCATTCGTGCTGCTTTTTTGGGGTGGGCACGCACCCCGCGCTGGCGGCCGGCAACCTGGTGCAGGTGCCTGGCAAAGAATGGGCGTTTGGCAAGGGGCGTGTGCACTAAAGCGCTGCGCCCGGCGGCCTGGCTGCCGCCTCACCTGGGGGTTGCAGGCACCCGGGATGCCGGCGCCCCAGGGTCGCCGTTGCAGGCAACAGCGCGCCTGGTCAACCCGGTGCCTGTATGCCCCGGCCGCCGCAGCGCACGGGGCCTGCGTTGCCGCTTCCTTCCCTCCGCATGCCCATGGCTGCATCGCTCACTGGCGATAAGGCGCAGGCCCGTCTGCCCCCGCAGTGTCCGGTGCTGCAGCCGCGTTGGACACGACACTTTTTTTCTATGTGAGCTCTGTGATGAAATTTTCAGCAATTGATTGGAACCAGGCCCCCGCCAACGCACGCTGGTGGGCGATGGACGGTGACGGCCATGCCTATTGGTACTGCACGCCGCAGATCGCGTCGGCGACGACGTTCTGGTTTGCCGCGCGCCACCCGGCGCCCAGCTTTGGCTATGCCCGCGACTTCCGGCTGTCGCTGCAGGAGCGCCCGGCTGCCGCAGACGATGCACCGGCGCTGGCAGCGGCAGCGCGCATGCTGCGCCGCTGAGCAGGCGCCTCGCGGCCCCACCGCTGCCCCACCGCCCCGGCAGGCACAGCAACGACAACGGCGCCCTCGGGCGCCGTGCTTGTGCCAGTTGCGGGCCGCCTGCCAAGGCCGCCCGCACTGCGTGTTCAGATGATGCCGAGGAACCAGGTCGCCGCCAGCAGCGATAGCGACACGCCCCAGACCCAGAAGAACGAGTAGCGGATATGCTGGCCCATCGACAGCTTGGCCAGGCCCAGCCCCATCCACAGCGCCGGTGAGAACGGCGAGACAAACGTGCCTACAATGCTGCCGATGACCATCGCGTAGGCGGCAGAGGTCGGTGGCACGCCAGCCTGCGAGGTGATCTGCTCGACCACCGGGAACAGCGCAAAGTAATAGGCATCGGTGCTCAGCACCAGCTCCAGCGGAATGCCGATGGCGCCAATGACCAGGTGCACATAGGGCAGCAGCACCTCAGGCAGCACATGGACCAGTGCCAGCGCAATGCTGTTGAGCATGCCCGACTCCTTGAGGATGCCCAGGAAGGTGCCCGCGGCCAGGATGATGCTGGCCATCATGATCGCGCCACCCGCATGCGCATTGATGCGCTCGATCTGCACCTTGGGCTGGGGGTAGTTGATCACCAGTGCCACGCACAGCGCAATCATGAAGGTATAGCCCGGCGGGAACACGCCCATCACCAGCACCGCCAGGGTCAGCAGAAACACCAGCGCGTTGACCCAGCGCAGCCGGGGGCGCAGCAGCAGCTTGCGCGCGTCGTCGGCCGTTCTGGCCGCTGCTTCCTGTATAGCCAGCTCGGTGGCCGCATGCGGCTGCAGCGCTGCGGCCAGATCGGCCAGCGGCGCAGGGGCCACCGCTGCCGCCGGGGCGGCTGCCACTGCTGCGGGCTGTGTAGGTGCCTGCGCATCCAGCAGTGTGGGCGCCGTTGTCTGCGCGTCCGCGTTCATCGCCGCATCGGCCGCCCCATCACCCGCTTGCACTGCCTGCGCTGCGCGGCGCGCCTGCAGGCGAATGCGGCGCTGCTCACGCAGACCCAGGAACACCGCCAATGCCAGCAGCATCGCCAGTCCCATGGCCTGCACCACGATCAGATCGCGCCACAGCACGACGGCATCCATCTCCAGCACCGTCGCCACACGGCCCAACGGGCCGCCCCAGGGCAGCATGTTGACAATGCCTGCACTTGCGGCCAGCAGCAGGAACAGCAGGTAAGGGCTCATCTTGAGCCGCTGGTACAGCGGCAGCAGCGGCGGCACCACCAGCAAAAAGGTTGATGCGCCAGCCCCGTCGAGCTGGGCGATCGCCGAGATCAGCACCGTGCCGACGGCCACCGCAATCACATTGCCGCGCGTGATGCGCACCATCGCGCGGATCAGCGGGTCGAACAGGCCCACATCGTTCATCACGCCAAAAAACAGAATGGCGAAGATGAACATCGTCACCACCTGCACCACCGAGCCGATGCCATGGCGGTAGAAGGCGTTGATCTCGGTGGTACTGAAGCCGGCGACCAGCGCGCCGACCAGCGGAACCAGCACCATGCTGATGACGGGCGAGACTTTCTCGGTCAGCAGCAAGGCGACGATGACAACAATAATGGCTAAACCAATCAACGTGAGCATAGGTACTTGTTTCTTATAGTGCGTGGGGGGAAGTGGCCGCTACCTGTCAGCGGGTGCGGCCGGCGGGCGCGAAGGCCACACACGCAGGGGACGGGGGCACTGGGGCCTCCCGTCTTGTCTCCTCGGCAAACCAGTGCCCGGGTGGGCGGGTTGGCCGGGCCGTGTGGGCAGTTCCTACCGGCTGGGCGGCCGGGGTGTGGCGTTGATCTTGCAAAGGCCTTTGTCCTGGACATAGCGGGCCGACCGCCTGCGGGCGTGGCGCGCCCGCAGGCGCCTGCGCGTGTAGCCGGACCAGTCGGCCCATAGCTTCCACAGCAGCGCCATGAAAGAGGGCAACAGCACCTCCATCCAAAGCCAGCTATTAACCGGTGGAATGTCATAGATTTTCAGCATCAGTACGACGACAGCAATGATCAGCAGGTACATGGCAGCGGTGCGGGAGGGCGTGCACTGCAGGCCGGCTTGCCGCGCTGGGGGAGCATGGTGGCAAGGCGCAGCGGCGCTGCAGTGCGGGCAGGCGGCGTGGGCTCAGACCAGGAGGGGCACGCCTGCCCATGGTGATGGGGGAGCCGGAGCGCCGTGCGGGAAGGCATCTGCCCAACCCCGCGCGGCAAGCGGCACGAAGCATGCCTACCGTGCAGCGCGCTACAGCGTGCGCTGCCGCCAGGCATGACTGCGCAAATTATAGCGATCTACTAAGAAAACAATTAAACCAATCATTAACGTCTATTCAATGCGTTGGTTCCTCCCCCAACCGGTGGCCTGCCTGGGTGGCCGCGTTCTGCCGCCGTCACCCCTTTTTCAGCTGTTTTGGCGCCGTACCGGCATGGCCCGGTGCCCGTGCGGGCACGCCTTTTGCCCTCGGCGCAGCGCGGTGCGGCCCCCATGCAGCGCACTGCGGTTATCCCCGCCGCCATAGGCCCGGCAGCAGCAATATGGGCGGGCTGCCATGGCGCAGCGATTCAGCCCTTTATCCGCTGAAAAAGCCCCGCATTGCCCGACCAGACTGCAGGGTTTGGTTTTCAGAAATTAACAAACAGAAGTATGTGAATAAGCACATTCATTTAACGATTAATGAATCAGAAATGATTGCCGTTCCATCATAAATTAGCAGCGAGAGGAAAATCGTATCCCCTTGCTAATACAGGAAATTTTCGGAGCAGGCCGGGAAGTTACTTTTTGATTCATTGCGCTGAAATCGCCGTGGTTCGATGCGTACATAAACCATTCGTTACAAAATACGCATAAATGCTATACCCATTGATTTTCAGTCAATCTTCAACCCAGGTAGCGCCGTTCAAAAACCGCTTTCTGCGCCATAAGCGCTAGCACTCCAGCGAATACTGGCGGGCAGATTCGGATGTTTCAAGGGGGTGGGAGCGCCCGCCACCACGGGCCGTGCGACGGCTGGGTAAACCCTGGTTTGGTGCACGTCTGCTGCACAAATGTCAATTTTTCTAAACCAATGTAGAAAAGGTGGTTTTTACGCCGTTTGTTGTGACAGATGCTACTTTCATCGCAGCAGCCATTAGAATTCTTAAATATTAATATTTTCAATGAATGGAGTTGTGATGATAAAAAATCGCATCAATCTGCTGTGGCCGGGGGCGCATGCGCACCCGCCCCGCAGCGCCGCCAGGGAGGGGGCGCCGCTACTGGGCGCATTGGGTAAAACACTGCTGGCCTTGGCCGGCTTTTGTGCTTTGGCCGCCCCGGCCCATGCCGCCATCAGCATCACCAGCGTGGTCGTCAGCGCCGATGGCCAAGGCCCCTTTGATGCCGACAACAACCCCGGCAATGACAGTGGCCCGCTGAACGGCGTTGTGCGTACGCAAGACACCGTTCTGTACACCATCAACTACAACGCGTCGAACACCGACAGCAGCACGATTACTGCGACCTTGCCGGCTGGTATGCGCTGGGATCCGACCGCTACTGCTGGTACCGTGTGCAACGGCACCGGTGGTGGTTCGCTGAATGCGGACCGTACCGTGCTGACCTGTAACCGCAAGCCGGACAGTGCGGGTGTTGAATCGTTCCAGGTGCTGAGCTGGGTCGGTGCGGTGGGCAATGGCGCTGCGGTGACGATGACGGCCGCCTCGGGTGGCTCGTCGGCGACTTCGGGGCCGGTGACGGTTTCGGCTACGCCAAGGACCGACACGCGTGTGGTTGGGGTCTCCGGCAGTACCAGTCGTGTAGAAATCTCACCAGGCGTCTGGCACCGCAGGGTGCCGCTCAGAATCAGCCTGGGTGCGTTATTGCCAGCAGCTGGCAATTTCAAGGGATATGAAGCTCTACAAAATCCGGTATCACTTTCCCTAAAAGTACAGCCCGGTGCTGTTGTGTCCAGTTGCCCAGGAGGGGTGAGCTGCACTCAGTCCGCGCCAGGTGGTGATGTAACCTTACAGATACTGAATCCTGTTACCCATTTTCTGGATGCTGCCCCTATACTCGGCCTTGAAGCAGCCTGGCGGCAGACCGCTTTGGTGACTGTAGAAATTGGGGTACCAGAAGACCCTAATTTCCCGCCAGGTGTAACAAGTTATATAACCGCGCAGCTCACTAATTTTGCGCCCTCTGGCCTATCTGGCCAAACCAACGTGGTGCCAGCGCCTGGATATGACCCGGGGTTCACTTGCCCTCCTAACGCCGTCAATGCCTCACAGACCTGTTTTGGTGCGCCTATCAACCGCTCACAACCGGTGCAGCTGACTATTGGTGGAGGTGCACTGTCAAATGCCTCCACGTTCTTGTATAACGATGGCCATGGCTACACGGAAAACCGAGAAAAGGTTTTGCCTGGCCAATCGGTGCTGGCGCTGATGGGTTTGACGAACAATGCGACCTCTGAAGAAGCAGTCACGGATACACAATCCTGCGTGGCCTGGGATCCGGCGTTGCTGGAGTTGCAAGCACCCTCTACGCTGAAAATGGGTATCAATGGACCCCTGTTCTTTCAGCCAACTAATCTGGGTCCAGATGTAGCACCAGCCAACATGGTGCTGGAATATTCTGCACAACCTTATGCGGATAACGCTGCACGTCGTGCCGCCAACTGCGGTGTCGCAGGCGACGGCAACCCATTGTGGACCAGCAACTTTGCATCGCTGCCACCCAATACCATTACCAGCGTGCGCTACGCCTACCTGCCATCGTTAAGCCCAGGCGAAGGCGTTGGCCTGCTGCTGCCTCTGCAGCGCAGTACCAGTGCGGCATCGTTGGCCTTGGCAGATGACGCACCACTGCCCTGGTTCCGCCAGTACTTCACCAATGCCACCGGCCGCGTGTATTCCACTTATGCAGGCAATGGTGGAACCAATGGCAGCACGGGCGGCGGTTTTGTGCAGGCCGCATCGGCACTGGTGCGCCATAGTGTTGACATCCCTGCCAGCGTAGCGCCAGGCGCCATCTTCCCTGTGACGGTGGTCCCACGCACCATTGGTGCTGCTGCGGCAGGCATTGATGCTGTTTCGCGCGGTGTGGAGTACGTGATTGACTTCCCGAACACCTATATCCAGCCGGTTGCCAGCTCCATTGCTGCAGGCCTGCCACCTGGCGCGACCCATACGCTGACAGCGGCTGACTTGGGTTTGGATGGCCTGCCTGGTACGGCGGATGACGGCGCCCCTGCCAAGCTGGTGGTACGCCTGGGTGACTTGGCTGCCCCGGGCGGTGCCGTAGGCCCCGCCCCGCACCAAGGCCATGTAACCACCTATCCGCCCATTACCTTCCAAGCCCAGGCGGCGTTTATCTCGCCGGTCGGTGCCTATCCATTGAGCAGCTTGATCTCGGCCACCAATGACCTGAGCTTTGCTGACTACACCGGTATTGGCAATATCCAGCCGCAAGCTCTGCTGCAAGACCGCCGCGAAGTGGCCAGCACCACAGTATCCGGCGTAGCCGGCTTTCAGATGAGCAAATCGCTGGTCGCAGGCGGCACCGTCGATAACACCGACCCGGCCAACCCTGTGACCCGCATTACTGCCGGCCAGCCCTTTACCTATGCGATCTCCTTCGGCAATGCGACGAGCCTGACCAAGGGCCAGCTGCGCATGGTCGATGTACTGCCGTTTGACGGTGACCTGCGTGGCACGACCGGCCTGGGCGCGCTGCAAATGCTGAGCATTGACGCGAAGATGGCGGACGTGAGCCAGGGCACGATTGGTGTCGAGTACACGACGGACGCTGCAGCCAATGTGCAAACAGCAGTGCGCACGCTGGGCAATGAAGACGCTGCCACCGGAGTGAACTGGCAGCCCTACACGGCGGGTGCCGCCTTCCCCGCGGGTGTAACGGCCTTGCGCTTTACCACCAGCTCGGTGCTGAACCCCGGCTTTAGCGGCCTGGTGAACCTGGAGATGCGCACGGTGTCGCCACTGTCGCCAACGACCCAGCTGTTCAACGATGTGTTTGGCCGCGAACAGGCCCCCGGCGGCCTGGTGCTGACGGCCAGCGGCTCGGTGCAACTGAGCGGCCAGGCAGCGGCCAGCCTGACGGGGAGCGTGTTCCTCGATGCGAACATGAACAACACGCCGGATGCCGGTGAAGCCGGTATTGCCGGTGTGACTGCTACGCTGACCTGCGATGCAGGCCCCGCTTGCGTGGCCGGTGAGACCCATACCGCGGTGACCAACGCGTCGGGCGTCTACAGCTTTGCGCCTGGCGCTACGGTCGATGGCCAAGCCAACTTCCCCGGCCTGGCCAGCGGATCGTGGACCCTGAGCATCACGCCTGCCGCGACGTTGCGCAATGTGGGCTCGACGGCCGGCACGGTCAACGGCGCCGCATCGGGCACGCCCGTGGGCCGCAGCATCAGCGGCATTGTGGTGGCCACCGGCGCTACCGCTGTGGACTACCGCTTTGCCGAGCATGAAGTGGGTGCGCTGACGATCAACAAGGCGCTGGTCGTGCCACCTGGCACCGGTCCGTTTGACTTTGGCTTTACCGCTACCTGCGACCTGCCAACGGCGGGCTTCACCTACCCTGCCACCCTGGTGGGCTACCCCGGCGCCACCTCGGTCGCGATTGAAGGCCTGCCTGCTGGCGCCACCTGCACGGTGACCGAAGACACGCTGCCTGCGGCCCCGGCCTTGTACGAATGGGCAGCGCCGACGACCCCGGCTGCGGTGGTGATTCCTGCCAGCAGCAATGCGGCCGTGACGGTGACCAATGCGCTGAACCCGCTGCTGGGCGGCATCACGATCACCAAGGATCTGGCCTTGCCTGGTGATGCTCCTGGTCCGTTCACGTTCACCTACACGGCGACCTGCGACCTGCCCACGGCCGGCTCGGTGTTCCCTGCGAGCCTGATCTACCCGACCGCAACGTCGACCACGATTGCCGGTGTGCCTGCCGGTGCGCAGTGCGTGGTGGCTGAAGGCCCCCTGCCAGCAGCCCCTGCGAACTACACCTGGGGCCCAGCGGCTGCCAACGCCAACGTGACCGTGCCTTTGAACGCAACGGCCCCGGTGACGATGGCCAGCACCCTGGTGCGTGTGCTTGCCGGTATTGAAGTGACCAAGACCCTGGCACTGCCAGACGGTGTGACCGGTCCCTTCAGCTTTGGCTTTACCGCTACCTGCAACCTGCCTACGCCCGGCTCGGTCTTCAGCGCCACCTTGGCCAACTACCCGGCCAACACGCGGGTGACGATCCCCGGTATCCCATCGGGTGCCAGCTGCGCGGTGACCGAGAACGCTCCGCTGCCTGCGGCGCCGAATGGCTACCAGTGGGGCGCCCCTAGCGTGCCTGCGCCGGTGACGGTGCCTGCCAGCGGTGTGGCGTCGGTCGGTGTGACGAATACGCTGGTTCAGCAGTTCGGCACGATCACCATCAACAAGACGTTGACCCTGCCCCAAGGCGTGACCGGTCCGTTCAACTTCAGCTACACGGCCACCTGCGATCTGCCGACCGCTGGCACCGTGTTCCCTGCCAGCTTGAGCTACCCGGGCGCGACCTCGACCACGATCGCCAACGTGCCTGCCGGTGCGCAGTGCGTGGTGGCCGAAGGCCCAGCGCCCGCGGCCCCCACCAACTTCACCTGGGGCCCTGCGCCTGCCAATGCGACGGTGACCGTGGTGGCCAACAGCGATGTGGCGACGACGATGGCCAGCACCCTGGTGCGCGGACAAGCCGGCATTGAAGTGACCAAGACCCTGGCGCTGCCCAGCGGTGTGACGGGCCCCTTCACCTTTGGCTTTACCGCCACCTGTGACCTGCCCGCTGCCGGTACCACCTACACCGCGACCTTGGCCAACTACCCGGCCAACACCAAGGTGACCATTGCCAACGTGCCTGCCGGCGCCAACTGCTCGGTGGTCGAAGACCAGCCGCTGCCGGCCGCCCCGGCCAACTACAGCTGGGCTGCCCCTTCGGTGCCCGCCCCTGTGGTGGTGCCTGCCACCGGTGCCGTGGCGGTGAGCGTGACCAATGCGCTGACCGGCAAGCAAGGCAACATCCAGGTGAATGCCACCACGACCTTGCCTGACGGGGTGGCCGGTCCGTTCAGCTTTGTGCTGACTGCCATCTGCGACCTGCCCACCGCTGGCACGACCCACAGCGTGACCCTGACCGCGCCGCCTGCGGCGTCGGCCATGATCACCGGTGTGCAAGCCGGTGCCCAGTGCACGATCACCGAGACGCTGCCTGACGCACCTGCCGGCTACCGCTGGGCGGACCCTGCGTTCGACCAGACCACGGTGACGGTGGAGGCGGATTCGGATATGCCGGTGGCGCTGACGAACGAGCTGACCAAGGTGCAAGCGGCTAATCCCGTGCCTGTGCCTGTGGACAGCCGTGTGGCATTGATGTTGCTGGCGATGCTGATGATGGCAGCTGCTGGCGTGCATATGCGCAAGCGTTAAATCCGCTGGGCAGCAGCGCGGGCCACTCCGCGTTGCTGTCTGGTTGATGTGAGTGAGGACCGGGGCTTTGGCCCCGGTTTTTTTGTTTGTGTTTTTGTTTTTGGTGCGGTTTTGCCTTTGCTGATGCCTGCGGCGTTGCTGAGTCTGGTTGGCTGGCCGTTGTGCTTGTTTATTGGTTTTGTTTACTACTGCGTAGGGCGGCTGGCCGGGTCTCGCCCGCCGGGCGAAATCCGGCCAGCAAAACCAAGCCGCGCCGCAGGCACATGCAAAAGCATAAACATGAACATGAACATGAACATGAACATGAACATGAACATGAACATGAACATGAACAGCCAGCTGTAGCTGCCATACATGGCAATGCGTATCCCCATCCACCGGAGCGAAACCAGGCCAGCATAACTAGGCACCGCCGCAAGCCTAAGCAAAAGCAGGCAGCTGCCTTAAAAATCCGCACCGCAGGTCAGCTTCATTTTCCGACCATCCCACTCAGACAGTATTGAAAAGTTAACAGCTTGATAGCCCCTGAATAACAGGGTTCTTTAAATCTATGGACATCCCCCATCAAACGCGCTGATGGAGCACCGTCTAAGTTGTATCTTCGTCAAGCCCAAGAGGTTTGGATACAAATAAGCCATAGCGCATACGTTTAAGCGCGCTGCATGTTGCATGAAGTAGCAGCGCGCCATGTTGTTTATTTCCGCGAAATGCGGTCACCCAATCTTGTGTGTGGCGTATACCCATCATCGCTGGGCAAAGCCAATAAACACGCGGGTTTGGCAGCAGGGGTGTTGTCTGCAGAGCGTCCGGATCGACCTCGAATTGGACGTGAGGCAGCAACATTCGTATGGGATAAACCACAGCGTCGTCAGATTTCTGAAACATCAGCTTTTTGTTGATGCAGATGCAGGAAAAACAGAAAAAAAGCTGGTTTGGACATGGTCACCATTAGACTTCCTAATTATTGATGTTATCAATCAATGGAGTTGAAGTGATTAGAAATATCTTATTTTCTCGGGATGCCAGTGGCGCCCCTTACTTGGGGCAAGCTCGCCCACTCGGTGCGCGCAGCAGCCCCGTTGGCAGGGCAAAGCGCAAGCCGGCCATGTTGGCACTGGCCAGCCTGTGTGCAATGGCGGCGTTGGCGGCACCGGCCCATGCGGCCATCACCATCACCAGTGCGGTCGTTGCGGCAGATGGCAGTGGCCCGTTTGATGCAGACAATGCACCGGGCCATGACAGCGGCACCAACAACGGCGTGGTGCGTACGCAAGACACCGTTCTGTACACCATCAACTACAACGCGTCGAACACCAGCAGCGGCACCATCACCGCGACCTTGCCCGCCGGCATGCGCTGGGATTCCACTGCCACAGCGGCCAGCGTTTGTAATGGCCCGGCCGGCGGTAGCTTGAACGATGCCAGAACCGTGTTGACCTGCGATCGCCAGCCCAGCACGCCTGGGGTGGAGTCGTTCCAGGTGCTGAGCTGGGTGGGCAATGTGGCACATGGCGCTACGGTGGCGATGACCGCTGCAGCGGGCACGTCGTCTGTCACTTCGGCACCGGTGACGGTGTCTGCCACGCCCAAGACCGACACCCGCGTGCGGGTGGAAGTGCCCAACATGACACGGGTGCAAAACCCTGCGGGTTCGGGCGTGTGGATGCGGAGCATGCCGGTGGCTATCAGCCTGGGTGCTGTAAAGCCTGCTTCAGGCAATTACAAGGGATTCGAGGCCTTGCAAAGCCCGGTGTCTGCCACCATCCAGGTGCAGCCCGGTGCAGTGGTGCTGGACTGCCCGAGCGGAGTCACTTGCAGCCAGTCGGCGCCAGGTGCTGATATCACGGTGCTGTTCAACAATCCGACGACCCATTTCCTGGACCCGGCGACCTCGCCTGGCTTTGGCGACACCTGGATGGAAACTGCACAGTTTGTGGTGCAGATCGGGGTGCCCGAGGACCCGAATTTTCCAGCTGGCCAGACCAGCCGGATCACGGCGCAGCTGACGAATTTCGCGCCGCAGGGTTTGTCGGGTCAGGCCAATGCAGCGCCCGCACCCGGGCACCAGCCTGGGTTCAGCTGTGCACCGGATGTGAACCTGAATGTCACGCAAAGCTGCTTTAACACCGTCATCGACCGCTCCCAGCCGCTGTTGCTGGAGGCCAATGGTGGCGCGGTGCATGACGGTAGCGGCTACATATACGGCGATGCCCACGGATACACCATCGGTGCCGAAAAAGTGCTGCCTGGCCAGAACTTTATGGCCACGGTCGGTCTGGTGAACCAGAGCAGTTCTGAGCTGGCAGCCACCGAGGCGCAATCTTGTGTTGCCTGGGACCCCGCCTTGCTCGAGTTACGCGCAGCATCCAGCCTCAAACTGTCCAACTCGCCGTACTTTATCTTCCCCCCCATGGTGGATTTGCCGAATGTAGCCCCAGCGGACCTGGTGCTGGAGTATTCGGCTCAGCCTTATGCCAATAACGATGCGCGCAAGGCCGCTAACTGTGGCGAGGCAGGTGATGGAAACCCGCTGTGGACCAGCAACTATGCATCGCTGCCGGCCAATACGATCACTAGCGTACGCTACGCCTACCGCCCAGAGCTGCAGCCGGGCGAAACGGTTGGTTTGGTGATGCCTTTCCAGCGCAGCACCGGTGCTGCCTCTTTGGCCCTGCCCGATGATGCACCGTTGGCCTGGTTTACCCAGTACTACAGCGAGGCCACCGGGCGCGTCTACTCTCGGTATGCTGGCGATGGATCGACTTCCGGTGGAGACGGGGGCGGGTTTGTGCAGGCCGCCTCGGCGCTTGCCCGCCACAGCATCAGCATGCCCAACAGCGTGGCTCCGGGCGAGATATTTCCAGTCAGCGTGACACCGCGCACGATTGGCGCTGTTGGTGCAGGGGTGGATGGCGTGTCTCGTAACGTCGAGATCACCATTGATTTCCCCAACACCTATATACAGCCTATTGCCAGTTCTATTGCTGCGGCATTGCCACCGGGCGCTACCCATACGCTGACCGAAGCGAACTTGGGCCAAGATGGCCTGCCAGGCACGGGTGATGCGGGTGAGGCACCTGCCAAGCTGGTGCTGCGCCTGGGTGATCTGGCAGCCCCAGGCGGTGCCCAGGGCCCAGGCCTGCACCAAGGCCATGTCACGGAGTATCCGCCCATCACTTTCCAAGCGCAGGCGGCCTATATCTCCCCAGTGGGCTCATACCCGCTGGTGGGACGTGTGGCCGCTACCAACGATCTGAGCGTGGCCGATTACACCGGTGTGGACAACATTTCGCCAGAGACTATGCAGCAAGACCGCACCGAGCGCGTCAGCACCACGGTGTCGGGTGTGGGTGGCTTCCAGATGAGCAAGTCGCTGGTCAGCGGTGGCTCGGTGGACAACTCCGACCCGGCCAACCCCGTCACGCGCATCACCGCGGGTGAGCCTTTTACCTATGCGATCGCGTTTGGCAATGCCACCAGCTTGACCAAGGGCCGGTTGCGCATGGTCGATGTGCTGCCCTTTGACGGCGACAGCCGTGGCACCACGGCCCTGGGCCCGTTGCAGATGCTGAGCGCTCAGGCCGCGATGGCCAGTGCCAGCCAAGGCGCGATCGACATCGAGTACACGCTGACAGGCGCCGCTGCGGTGCAAGCTGCCGTGCAAACGCCAGGCAATGAAGATGCATCGACCGGTGTGGACTGGACTGCGTATACGCCAGGTGCGGCTTTCCCTGTCGGCGTGACTGCGCTGCGCTTGACCACCACCCTGGGTTTGCAACCGGGCTTCAGCGGTATTGCGAATCTGGAGATGCGCAGCACCACGGCACTGACGCCGGCAACCCAGCTGTTCAACGACGTGTTCGGCCGCGAGCTGAGCCCGGGCGGTCTGGTGCTGACGGCCAGCGGAAGGGTGGAGCTGAGCGGACAGGCCGCAGCGAGCCTGACGGGCCAAGTGTTCAACGACCTGAACATGAATGCCAGCCGCGATGCGGGTGAACCTGGTGTGGCGGGTGTGACTGCGACGGTGACCTGTGAAGCAGGCCCTGCCTGTACCGCTGGTGCCTCGCACACGGCGGTGACCGATGCGGATGGTGTCTACCGCTTTGCGCCGGGCGCGACGGTGGACGGACAGCCGAACTTCCCGGGTCTGGCCAGCGGCTCCTGGACCTTGAGCATCGCGCCTGAGGCGAGCTGGACCCATCGCAGCTCGACAGCCGGTACCGTCAATGGTGTTGCGTCGGGTGATGCGGTAGGCCGCTCGATCACCGGCATCGTTGTGCCCACCGGTGCAACCGCAGTGGACTATGTGTTCAGCGAATCCCAAATGGGTAGCCTGACCATCAACAAGGCACTGGCCTTGCCCGATGGCGTGACCGGTCCTTTTGACTTTGCGTTCACCGCAACCTGCGATCTGCCAACGGCCGGTTTCACCTACGCCGCTACGCTGGCAGGCTACCCGGCCAACACGGCGGTGACGATGGACAACCTGCCCGCTGGCGCCAACTGCCTGGTGACGGAAGACCAGCCGCTGCCTGCTGCGCCCGACACCTACCAGTGGGCGGCACCCACGGCGCCAGACGCAGTGGTGATCCCCGGCGGCAGCAATGTGGCTGTGACGGTGACCAATGTGCTCGCGCCCTTTGGGCAGCTGGGCAACATTGTGCTGAACGCCACCACAAACTTGCCCGAGGGCATCACTGGCCCGTTCAGCTTTGTGCTGACTGCCACCTGTGACCTGCCAGAAGCTGGCACCAAGCACAGCGTGACGCTGGACTACCCCAGCAGCTCGTCGGCCATGATCAGTGGCGTGCAGGCCGGTGCGCAATGTGCGCTGTCGGCAGGTCTGCCCGATGCGCCATCGGGGTACCGCTGGGCAGATCCTGCCTTTGACCAGGCCATGGTGACGGTGGAGGCGGATGCCGATATGCCTGTGGCGGTGACGAATAGCCTTGCGCGCATGGAAGTGGGTAGCGCTGAGCGGGTGCCTGTGGATAGCCGGGTTGCTTTGCTGTTGTTGGCGATGGCGATGGCAGCTGCTGCTAGTTTGCATATGCGCAAGCGTTAAATCCGCTGGGCAGGAGCGCGGGCTACTCCGAGCTGCTGTCTGGTCGATGTGAGTGAGGACCGGGGCTTTGGCCCCGGTTTTTTGTTTTTAAGGCTGTGCCTTTGCATATGCCTGCGGCGTTGCTGAGTCTGGTTGGCTGGCCGTTGTGCTTATTTTTTGGTTTTGTTTACTACTGCGTAGGGCAGCTGGCCGGGATGTGCGCCCGGCGGCGCAGTCACTTTCATTTGGCGCCAAATGAAAGTAACCAAAGCAAAGGCGCCCCTGCTGCTTGCGACCCTTCGCGTTGCGAAGGGCAACCTGTGTCGTGGCATTTGCGGGGTGTGCCGCGAAACTCTCTACGCGCCGTAGGCGCTCCGTTCGGACAGACGCGGCAAGCTAGTTGACGATGCACTGGCACTCTGCGGTGCCAGCGCCACCCCGCAAACGCCATGCCCCAGGCGCAAGCAAAAGGGGGGATTCGGGATAGCTTCTTTGGGTGGTGGAGGACTTGGTCCTTTGCAGTTAAGTGTGGCTTCTGGTTTGCTTTCCGCTGCGCATATTTATAGGCGCTGTTTACTACTGGCGTAGGGCGGCTGGCCGGGATGTGCGCCCGGCGGCGCAGTCACTTTCATTTGGCGCCAAATGAAAGTAACCAAAGCAAAGGCGCCCCTGCTGACTGCGTCCCTTCGCTTCGCTGCGGGCAACCTGTGGTGCTCGGGTATGGGCTGCACCGCGAAACTCACTACGCGCCAGGGGCGCTCCGTTCAAACAGACGCGGTGAGTCAGTTCACGAAGCAGTTGCACTCTTCGGTGCAACTGCCCAGCCCCTACCCTGTGCTCCTCGGCGCATTCAGAAGGGGAGATTCGCAGACGCAGGCCATCGCTACGCTCGGCCTCCAAATAGGCCGAGCGCAGCAATGGCCTATTGGTATTTGGCTGTTTGGGGGTTGTTTGCATCCCCCTTTTGCATGCGCCTGGGGCGTGGCGTTTGTGGGGTGGCGCTGGCACCGAAGAGTGCCAGTGCTTCGTCAACTAGCTTGCCGCGTCTGTTCGAACGGAGCGCCTTGGCGCGTAGAGAGTTTCGCGGCACACCCCACAAATGCCACGACACAGGTTGCCCTTCGCAACGCGAAGGGTCGCAAGCAGCAGGGCGACCTTCTTTTGGGTACTTTTCTTGGTCGCCAAGAAAAGTACCTCGCCCGCCGGGCGAAATCCGGCCAGCAAAACCAAGCCGCGCCGCAGGCACATGCAAAAGCATGAACATGAACATGAACATGAACATGAACATGAACATGAACATGAAGAGCCCCGCGCCAAAGCAACGAGGCATGAGGGCACAGTACCCCGTTAGCTGATCAAACCAGCTTGCGGCGCGCCACACCCATCAGCAGCAAGCCCAAACCCGCCAACACCAGCGGATGACCCACCGGCACCGCCTTGGGCACAACCACCACCGGCGCATCCACCTGCAACGTCACATTGGCGGTATCGCACTGCGTCGCCTGCACCGTGCTGCAGATCTGGTAGCCCAAGGTGTACGCGCCAGCCGCCGCTGTAGGGCCGACCAGCACATTGCCATCCGGCGACACGGTGATGCCGGCAGGCCAGGTGCCCACTGCCGTCAGCGTGACGCTGCCCGGGGTGGCCGCCACGCCGTCCACCGTGTCATTGGCCAGCACGTTGACCGCTGTGACGGTGCCCGTGGCGGGGCGGGTCAGCGCAGGGGCTGCGTCGTCGGTGGCATCGACACCGATCAGCTGCACACCGCCAATGCCCTTGAACGCAAAGATGAAGGTGTTGGGCGTGCCATCGGTATTGGGGGTGCCCGGGGGGTTTTCACTGGGCTTGCCCAGCGAATAGGCCTCGGCGCCAAAGGTGGCCAGCGCGGCCAGGGCATCGGCCTGGTTGCCGGCGACACCGTAGCCGATGGTGAACTCGACCTTGGCACCGGGCGCAATGGTGCCGAAGTTGAAGCGGAAGTGCGCGCCATGGTCGGTCGGGCCGCTGTCGTCGACGTCCTGGTTCACAAACAGAATGCCGGGGTCGTCTTCAAGCGGATCGGCGGTATGGAAGCCGTTGTCGCTGGAGAACACCAGCGCCGTGCTGCTGCCGCGCTGGATCGTGGTGTATTCGTTGAACTGGGTGGGAAACACATCCCAGTCCATCGCCCGGCCATAGAGCGCCTCGACCGGTGCGGACGAGATGTTCTCGATCGTTACCTTGACTTCGTAGATGTTGTTGGTCGTCGACGGTGCAAAGGCATGGGTGACGCGGAAGGTGCCAAAGGCGTTGGCGACCGCCGTGGCCGTGGTGGCGGTCGAGGTGAAGGATTCCGAGGTAATGCCATTGATACCGACACTGGCACCGGTGAAACCGGAGGTGCTGGTGACCGCATCGGCAATGCCCCAGGCCTCGCAGTAGCAGCCGGGTGTCAGTCCATCGGCGCCATTGGCCAGGTAGGTAATGCCCGTCAAGGGAGAGATATCCTCCGGCATCAACGAGCCATCGGCCCGCACCCCAATCCGCAATGTTCCGTTCTCGATATTGGCCTGCGCCAACACCATCGCCGGCACACTGACCAGCATGCCCGCCAACCATTTTCCCCATGTCATACGCTCACCTCTTTAAGTATTTAAATTTATGATGAGCATTTCTATCATAGTTATATTGGATATCAAAATTACTATGAGTGTTTTGTTTTGTTAGTAAGAGTGGATTGAAAACATGCACTTAGGCCTGATGGCGCGCTGATTTTGCGGAAGCGTGCGCTCATTCACATTTGTCAAAGATTGTCAAAATCATGAACTCCGTCAATGCGCTGACTTATATCAAAACGGCGTTTTAGACGGTTGGCATACCTAGGGTTTACGCGTATTTAAGCCTCGACGATGGATGGCGGGGAGTTTGTATTGATTAGTGAACAGATCAATAAGCAAAACTCTCGGTATTCAGATTGCTCTGCTACGAGGCCGGTATTGCAGGCCATATGCCTGTAGGCGATTGAAGGAGTCCGGTCCTGCAAAAAAACACAGCGCTAGTCATTGAGTATGTAATATTTGCTTACTAATTCAGCTGCATTTACTTCCAAAATAAACAAGGGCTGGCTCGGGCGGCCCTGCGCTTTCCGGGTGCCTTTTTCGGCAGAGCCAGCCATTGCTGGGCACAGGGCCCTCGCCGCGAAGACTTGCGGCGATGGGGTCAGGTTCGGGTGGGAGAGAGGGCCCTCAGGCTTGCTGGCGGGTAGCAGCCAGCACAATCTCGCGGATGCAGACGCCATCGGGCTGCGCATAGGCGTAGTGGATGGCGTTGGCCACATCCTGGGCCGACAGCACCTTGCTGCCCATGGAGGTCTTCCATTCCTCGTAGCCGGCCTTGATGCTGTCATCGGTGGTGTGGCCGAGCAGCTCGGTCTCGACCGCGCCAGGGGCGATGGTGGTCACGCGCACATTGTGGGCGGCGAGCTCTTCGCGCAGGTTCTCCGTCAGGCCATGCACGGCGAACTTGGTGCCGACATAGGCGACATGGTTGGGGAAGGTCTTGCGGCCGGCCACCGAGCTCACGTTGATGATGCTGCCACGCTGGCGCTGCACCATGCCGGCGGCAACGGCATGCACGCCGTTCAAGACGCCTTTGACATTCACATCCAGCATGCGGTCCCACTGGTCCGGGTCCTGGCGCGTGATCTCGCCCAGCAGCATGACGCCGGCATTGTTGACGATGGCATCGGCCGGGCCAAAGCGGGCCTCGCCTTGCTGCACGGCGGCGGCCAGCGCAGCGCGGTCGGTCACGTCGACGGAGAGGGCCAGGGTGTCGGGCAGGTTCAGCGCCTGCATGTTTTCCAGCCTGCGCGCCAGCAGCAGCAGCGGGTGGCCCAGCGACGAAAACAGCTGGGCGGTGGCCAGCCCAATGCCAGAGCTGGCACCGGTGATGACGATCAGGGGTTTGCGGTTTTGCATAATCCGGGAGCCTTCTTAGAAATAGATATTTCTGATGAATAATTAGAGAATCTAGTGTAGAGCGAGCGTATGGCGTTTGAAAAATGGTTTATTCTTCTTCCACTCATACGTTTTGCTTATGGCTTGCCATGGATTACCGCCAGTTCCGCGCCTTTGTGGCCGTCTTTGAAGAGCGCAATATCACCGCTGCTGCGCAGCGCCTGCGCCTGAGCCAGCCGGCGCTGTCGGGCAGCATCCGCCTGCTGGAAGAGGCGCTGGGCACGGCCTTGTTTGTGCGCAAGGCGCGCGGCGTGGATGTGACGGACGACGCCCGCGCGCTCTACCCCCAGCTGCGCCGCATGGTGGCCGAGGCCGATGACCTGGCCCAGCGCTTTCGCAAACGTGATGAGCGCGAGCGCCTGACCATTGGTGTGGAAGAGGATGTAGCCCGCAGCACCGTGCAGTATTTGGCCGCCACTGCCCGCGCCTGTGTGCCCGGCGTGCAACTGCATTTGCTGGCGCAATGCGATGGCGATGCGCGCCTGGCCAGCGAAGAGCTGCGCTGCGAGGATGAGCTGTTCCTGCCCCTGCTGAGCGAGCGCTATGTGCTGGCCCTGCCCGCGCAGGCCCTGCTGCCAGACAACGCAGCGGCGGCCCCGCAAGACACCGCCACCGACTGGATCGTCTGCCCCACCCACGCCAGCCACCAGCGCCTGATGCCGATCTACGGCAGCCGCTCCGACTCGCCCGCGGCGCTGGCCAGCAACTTCTCGCTGGCGCTGGACTTGGTGGCGGCCGGTGTGGGCCGGGCCATCGTGCCCGAATCCCTGGCGCAAGCAATGCCGGGTGTGCAGACCCAACCGCTGGAGGTGGAGCTCAAACGCCGCATTGGGCTTTGCTACAACGTGCAGGCTTTAGGTAATGGGGCGCTGGCGCGCTTGCGGGATGGGGTGGTGGCTATTTAAGTGGATGCGCATTTGCTGCAGGAATATGGCTGCCATTCAGCACGCTCTTGCGCAAACTGGTTTCTGTCGTCAGGCGTTATCGCGTTGCTGGATGATTTTCAGACGGCTGTTGATACCAACCCATGGGTCTCTTAAGGAGTAACGACGCGTTGCGCTGAAATGAGACATATCGGAACCCGAACACTAAAAAGTACGTTTGTTTTGTATCAAACTGTGTAAATGTGTATAAATATTCCTGACGCTTTGCAGGGTTTGGCGGCTGTATTTGCCAGGAATTTCTAGGACGGCTGGTAATGGCGCATGCCGGTCGTGCCTAGCAGCTGCTATCCAAAAACAGAGCTGATAGCCCAATATGGATAGAGCTAAACAATGGTTTTGGGTGGGAGCGCATTTTTGCCCACACAACACGGCTTAGCGGTTAATGCTTACAAGTCGCTGACAAATAACAAGAAACCCACTGTCATTGTGACGGTTACAAACACACTAGGTGCTTTTGTAAAGCTCGTCTACATTGGCCTCCATAGTTATATCAAATGGAAACAAAATGTATATGGAGGGAGCTTTGGGGAGGGCTGCAGCCGCGCGCTGCACCGATACCGTACCGCTTTGCCGCGTGGACGAAAGCCTCACTTGATGTGTGGTGAGCAATCACTAGCCGGTCATAGTTTTTCGGCCCGTTCCTCTAAATATTGGCTGCTGTAACGCAGTTTGAGCCTGCGCCGCGTTGGCCGGCTCATCGGCCGTGGTGGCGAATCCCGAGATCAACAAACACCTGCAGATCTGAACCAGGCGTGCCTGCGCGCATCCGCCTTTCAGTGTCTGCCGCGATTTTCATAATGAACAGAGATGGATGGTGACGACGATGGTGCCAGAGGGGGAAGCATTTTTTCGTGCGCTGAGCAGGCGTTTATCAACATGGCTGTTACTGCTGCTGTTAATGGCTGCCGGAATGACGGCGGCGCGGGCCGATGGCGTGGCGCAGGCCAAAGGCTTGGCATGGTTGCAAGGGCAGGTTCTGCCATCCGGCAAACTGGCCAATAAATCGCGCTTTGGCACTGCTGCGCAAGCGCAATGCGAGGCAGCACAAACCTTGTTGCGCCTGGCAGGCAATAACAGCCAGGTGACGGCGCTGGTGAACGCCATGCCCGCCTCGGGCGATAACGTGCCCACGGAAACGCTGGCTTGCTGGCAGTCGCTCAAAACCCAGCAGGGTGTGCAGATTACCTCGCCGCTGTCGGGGCGGTTTATCTCCGATAAAGGTTTCGCCACCTATCCCGACGAAATGGTGCCCGGCATCATCGACACGGCCTGGGGCTACAGCACCATGGCCACGCCCGCAGCGGCCGTGCGCCAGGGTGTCATGCAGTGGCTGATGTCCAAACAATCGGGTGGCATGCTCAAGGCCGGCGGCTATGCCAACCTCTACACCACCGCCGTGGTGCTGCGCGCCATCAATGCCGATGCCCTGAAAGACGCTGGCACCCTGGCCTTGGCGCAGACCTTGGCCCAGGCATTGCTGGCCAAGCAAGCGGCCTCTGGCGCCTGGGGCGAGAGCCAGATGCTCAGCGCGCTGGTGTTTGAAGCCGTGCATCCCTATACCGCTTCGGCACCGCAGGTGGCTACCCAGTTGCAAAGCTATTTGTTGGCGAGCCAAAAGTCCGATGGATCTTGGGAAGCTGACAGCTACACCACTGCCCTCGCTTTGAGGGCTTTGGCTTTGGTGGCCGTCAAGCCGGCCGACCCGGACCAGCAGGCCAACTCGGGCACTGTCATGGGCATGGTGCTCGATGGCAGCAGCAACACACCGCTGGAGAACGCTACGGTCACGGTGACACCGGCCTCGGGAGAGGCTCCCATCTCGGTGCAGACCAATGCGCAAGGCTTGTACGAAATAGTGGTGTCGCCCGCCGGCCAGGTGGGCGTTGCGGCGACCAAGGAAGGCTACAGCCTGGTGACCGGATCGGGGGTGGTGCAGGCGCGTGGTAGTTTGACCTTCTCGCCCACGTTGACCAAGGCGATCACGGTGACCCCGCCCGCCAATCCGGACCCTGCAGTGACGACGGTGACGGTGCAGGGCACGGTGACCCAAGAGGCCAATGGCGCGCCCATTGCCGGCGTGACGGTGACGGTCAAGAACACGGCCGCAGGGACGAGCTACCAGGCGAGCACGAATGCCGCAGGCCAGTACAGCATTGCCAGCGTGGCAGCGGGTGCTGTTGTTCTTTCTGCTGACAAAGCGGGCTGGGTCAGTGCATCGGGCACGGCCAATCTGCCTGCCGGCAGCACGGGCGTGTTCTCGCCTGCGCTGATCGATGCGAGCTCTGCCAGCGCTACGTCTGTGCCGGTGAGCGGCCAGGTCATCGATGCGGCGACCAAGGCGCCGCTGGCGGGCGTGTCCATCACCATCCAGGGACCGTCATCGCAGACAACGGGTTTGTCTGGGGCTGATGGCAAGTTCACGATGACGGCTCCCATTGGCGCCATCACCTTGAACTACGCGTTGGCGGGCTACAGCAGCATCAGCCAGTCGGGTACCTCCAGCATTGGCTCGCGCCTGGATGCAGGCACCATTGAGATGTCTGCGGCGCGCCAAACCAGCGTCTTGCACGGCCTGGTGACCGATACATCGGGCGCAGCGATTGCCAATGCGACGGTGGCGGTGGGTGCGAACAGTGCGCTGACCAATGCGGCAGGTGCTTACGTGCTCGATGGGCTGACAGGCACCGCCTGGAATGTGCAGGTGTCTGCCAGCGGCTTCCAGTCGCGTAGTTACCAGCTGACAATTGCCGAGCCCGGCGATATCACGCAGGACTTTGTGATTCCGGCATCGGCAGGGGTGGGCTTTCTGGATCTCGCCGATCTGGTGGTGGTGCCCACAACCACGGGTTTGAACAAGCCCGTCAAGGCGAGCGTCAAGCTGAAGAACAACTCGGCCGCGGCATCGACCACCAGCATCGTGCTGGAGATCCAGGGCCCCGCCGGTGATGTGATGGCCACCTTGTCTGCGCTGGATGCGGCGGCCATCCCGCTGGGCGATGCGACGCTGAACCCTGGTGAAGCGCTGGAGGTGTTTTTTGAGTGGAACACCGCCAGCCACGCAGCGGGCCGGTATGCAGTGATTGCCAAGCTGGTCGAGCCGGGCTCGCGCGGCAAGGACAACCCCACGGGTGTGGTCACCGGCAGCTTGCGTGCCGCGCTGGACATCACGCCGCAGGCCGCCTTCTCTGGCTCGGCCAATGCAGAGCCGCCCGTGGTGCAGGCGGGTGCCAATACACCGGTGGCCTTCAGCGCCTTGGTGAAGAACGCCGGCAATGTGGTGCTGCCCGCATCGGGCTACCTGCTCAAGGTGGTGGATGCCACCACCGGCGCGCTGGTGTACCAGACAACGGCCCAGGCTCCCAGCATTGCGCTGGGCGGTCTGCAGGACATCAGCTTTGGCACCTGGATGCCTGACCAGGCCGCCAGCCTGAAGGTGGAGGTGACGGCCGGTATTGCACCGGGCGCTACCATCCAGTCCAGCCTGTATGTGGGGGATATGGCGCAAGCCGAGTTCACGGTCGACAAGCCGGTGGTACCACCGGGCGACCAGACCGTCAAAGGCAAGATCAAGATCACCGGGCTGGACATGGCGTCGGGCAGCAGCACCGACCCCTTGGCGCCGGTGATCCGCGAAGCGGTGACCAAGGCGGTGCGCTACGGCGACAGCTATGCCTACCAGCACCATGTGAGCGACCTTAAGTGCTTTGCCTGCCATGTGCAAACCCAGGCCGTGGTGGGGGGCGAGAAGAACCTGCGCTTTGTGCAGCCGCTCGACCAGAACAAGCGCAATGAGCTGATGAATGCCATCTTGCAGCAGGTGCGTGGGGACGGCAAAGTCAATTACTCGGGTGATACCTACATCCGCACCACGACCACCTTGGGCCTGTGGGCGACCAAGGAGTGGCACAACCCGCAAGAGATTGCATCGAGCAACCGCAAGCTGGCCGAAGCCATTGTCTCCATCGCCAACAATGGCGAATGGAATCCGGACTACGGTGGCCACTGGTGGGGCTCGACCGGTCAATCGACCGGCATCAATGTGGCCAGCCTGGTGGACTACAGCACGCTGCTGGACAAGCACGGCCCCGGAACCGTCAAAACCAATACGCCTGTGAGCATTGCAGGCCTGAGCACCGGAGACCAGCGCTTGGCCGTGGCGGTTAACGGCCAGGTTTATGTGGGCGACAAGGGCAGGCAAACCGTCTATGCAGTAGATATGGCCTCGGCCCAAGCGACACCAGTGGCGACGGGTTTGCCGATCCAGAACCTGCGCGTGCTGGCCACTGGCAAATTGCTGATCGCCACCACCTCGGGCGTCTACCTGTCGGACACTGTGGGCGCGCCCGTCCAGATCAGCAGCCAGGCCAGCAGCGATGCGATGGCGCTGGCCGGCGGGGGCTACCTGCTCAAGGCCTATGGGCAGACCAAGCTCTTCAAACTCGATGACGCAGGCAACCTGTCGGAGTTCCTCAGCAGCAGCCTGCTTGAATCGGCGGGTGGGCAGCTGGAGCAGGAACCTGATGGCGCCATCCTGGTGACAAACCCTGGGCAGAACCGCGTGCTGCGGTTTGAGCTGGATGGCCGCTTCCGAGACACGCCTGCGGCGTTTACCAATGGCGTGCCCTATCAAATGCTGCGGTTTGGCGACAAGGGCTATCTGCTGAGCACCAGCAATGGGCTGTATTGGTACAACGAGAACTGGATTGTCGAGCGCCTGGGCTTTGCCTCCGTCAACTCGGCGGTGGGCTTGCCCGATGGCTCGCTGCTGTGGAGCGACAGCTACGGCCTCAGCCGCATGGCGTTCACGCCGGCGGACGCGGCGGAGGTTGCAACCAAGATTGATGCGACCTTGGCGCAATCGGCCACCAAGCTGGTGGCGGGCTCCATATTCAATGCATCGAACAATGCGGATATGGCTTTCCGGATGATGGGCCTGTCCAAGCTGCGCGAATACTACCAAGGCAGCGCACGCGCTGGCGAGTTTGACACGCTGATCTACGACATTGCGCAGACCTTGTGGAGCCGCCAGAACAGCGATGGCGGCTGGGGCAATACGACGGGCTACACCACCAGCGACCCGGTGGCCACGGCCATCGTCGGTGTGGCGTTGGACTTTACCAACCCCTCGCGCAGCGACCCGAGGCTGCGGCGCGCCATCCAGTACGTGCTGAACCAGCAACGCGCCGATGGCTCGTGGCTGAGCACGCAGGGGCTGGGCGGATCGCTGCTGTCCTCGACCTGGATCGAGATCTGGCTGCCCACCATGCTGGACCGCCTGGGTGCGCTGGATGCCGATCTGGTGGTGGACTTTGCCGCCAATGCGGTACCCACCAACCTGCAGCCCGCGCCCACCAAGACACTGCCGCAGGCCGATGGCTCCACGCAGTACCTGTGGTCGTTCACCGGCATTACCGAGACCGGCCGTGAAGTGAACTTTGACCTGGCGCTGGCCAACATAGCGATTGAAGAAGTGCGCCCTGCTGCGCGGATCGCCAGCCTGAAGTTCCAGAACAGCTTTGTAGTGGGCGAGGTGGTGTCGCCCATTGTGGTGCCGCGCATTGCCGCCAATGCCAACATCAGCATCCAGGCGTTGACGGACAAGCCGGTGTACACCAGCCAGGAGAGCGCAGTCTTCTCCGGCCCGGTCAGCAATGGCGGCGTGGCTGCGCGCGATGCACAAGTGCGCTTTAGCGTGCTCGATGTCCAGGGTGACCCGGTGGCGACCCTGCCGCTGCCAGCCGCCGTGAGCGTGGCGGCGGGGCACACAGCGCAGGTCAGCAGCAACTGGCCGGTATCGGGCGTGCTGGCGGGCGACTATGTGCTGCTGGCGGAGCTGGTCACCGCAGATGGGGTGGTCTATGGCAGCGCCACGGCTCCCTTCAAGGTGGTGGGCGGCCCGGGCCCTAGCAATGCCACCAAGATCAGCACCGACAAGGCCGAGTACCTGGTGGGCCAGGCCACGCAGATCACCTCACGTGCGGGCAACACCTCATCGAACGTGGTGCAGCAAAACCTGCGCGCAGAAACGGTGGTGCTGCAGTTGGCAAGCAGCAAGCGCGTGCTGGTGGCCAAGGCCGCCACCTCGTTCCAGCAGGTGGAGGCCATCACGCAACTGGTACCAGCCGGATCGCGCGAGTTTGGCTACACCTTGCCGGCCGGACAGCTGGGCGCGGGTACCTACCAGGCGCAGCTGAGGCTGTACGACAGCGCAGGCAACCTGCTGTCTGAAAGCACGACGGGCTTCCAGGTCAAGGCGGCAGCCGCCTGTGTGCCCGGTGCGGCCGGCGCCATCACGGCCACGCCGAGCACGGCCAACATCGGCGACAGCGTTGCGCTGGGCTTCAAGCTGGACAACCCCGGTGCTGCGCTGGCCAACGGCGCAGTCACCCTGCGTGTGGTCAACCCCGACAGCGGCGCGCTGCTGATGGAAGAGGCCAGCGCCAACGTGTCGGTAGCAGCTTCTGGCCAGTGGAGCCAGAACTACCGCTGGACCGTGCCGCAAGGCGCGCCCGCCAACGTGCTGGTGATTGCCAGCTTGGGCGCAGCGGGCTGCGAGGAAGCGGTGGCCACGGCAAGCTTGAAGATTGGCAACGGAGGTAATGGCAATGGCACCGGAACAGACCCCGGCAATGCCAAGAAGGTGCCAGCCAATGGCCCTGTTGGATTGCTGCTGCTGAGTGCCGCACTGGCCTGCTTGGCCGCTGCGGGCCTGCGACGCCGGCAAGCGGGCCGCTAAGCACCACCACAACGGGCCCATGCGCCAGCGCATGGGCCCGCACATGACAACGACAAAAACGAGAGAGAGAACGACATGGCGATCGTTAATGCAAACAGCCAGATGGCAGCCGCAGCGGGTGACGAGGCAACCGAGGCGGTGATGCGCGGCTTCAAAAAAATAATGCGGCCGGTGGCCCATGTGGTGGCTGCGGCCCACATCGCCTTGGCGCTGCAACCGCTCAGTGCCATCGCCCAGGAAAAAGCCGAACAAACCTACAGCCCCTTGGCGCAAAGCCAAATGCAGCGCCTGCACGACTGGGATGCCAAGCTCAAGGCCGCGAATTACCAGGCTCAGAAAAATGACCAAGCCGGCCCCCAGCGCTTGCAATACCTGATCCAACAAGCCAGCGAGCAAACCCAGGATTTGTTGGTGCAGCAGTCGCTGGTGCTGCCCCAGCAAAAAAAGGCAGGTCCAGCGCCCATCTACAACGCCAAGACGACACCTGCATCGCTGCGCGACACCCTCGCCGCCATCCAGGACGAGAGCGGTACTGCGCGCGAAGACCTGCAAAACATGCGTGCCGAGCTGGTGCATAAAGGCCTGAGCGCAGAGATGTTGGCCCGCCATGACGCGGCGGTTGCCGAGTTTGAACAGCGGGTGCAAAGGCTGGATGCGCTGGCTGCACGCCTGGTGGGCAACAACGGCGGCCTGGCGTCTAAATCTGCGGTAGCGGTGAACCGCAGTGATCTGCAGACGCTGGGCGCGTTTCTTGCCGAAAACGCCCATCACCCGGCCGTAAACACCAGCAAAGACTTGCCGTGGCACGCGTCTCAACCGTACAAAAAAGCGCCTGCACAAACACGCCAGGAGTGGAATCTACGGCTTGGCATCGGTGCCCCTGGTTTGGCGAAAGTGACCCAAGTCACGAATGTGGGTGGCGTGCAATTTACAACCCTTCCATCCGCTGAGGAGGCGCTCTCCAACGCCGATTTGGCCGAAACGGAGGAAGTCATTTTGACCGATGCCATCAAAGCCAAGGCGGTAGAACTCCAAAAAGATCCGGTCGCGATTCAGAACTGGGTCAAGAACCACATTGAATGGCTTCCCTCCTGGGGCAGTATGCAGAATGCGGATTCCGTTTTGCAGTCCGGAAAAGGTAATTCTTTAGATATTGCAAGCTTGACCATCGCGCTTTTGAGAGCAAGCGGTATTCCCGCTCGTTACCAGTTTGGCACCATCGAATTACCGGTAGACCGAGCAAAAAACCTCATTGGAAATTTCGATGATGCCTCCTCAGCCCAAAACATGCTGGGCCAAGGCGGTATCGCAAATGTTGGCGTGGTGTCTTCGGGAGTGATTCAGAAGATTAAAATGGAGCATGTATGGGTTTCTGCATATATTAATTATGCAGCCAGCAAAGGCTCGGTTCAGGGGGGCACGGATGTCTCGCCTCCCCAGCATAACAATACCAATGCTTATATCAATGCATGGATTCCATTGGATGCGAGTTATAAACAATACAACTATGGTGCTGGCGTTGATTTTAAAGATTTTTCTGGAATAAGTCAGGCAGAAGCCTTGGCGCTGGCTGGCAATGGATCAGAGGCTAATAACGCCGAAGGCTGGGTGGCAAAAGCAGATTTCGCATCGCTGCAAAATTTTTTGGATGACAACAGCGCGAAGATTCAAGCCCATATCAAAGCCAATCTGAGTGACCTCAGTGAGGATTCGATCATGGGTAAAAAAATCATCAAGGAATCCGCACCTGCGACACTCTCGGGACAGCTGCCTTATGTGGTTGTCACAGAGTCTTCCGCAGTGGCTCAGATTCCAGATTCACAAAAGTGGTCCGTGTCCATCAAATTGTTCGAAAGTGCGATGGACAAGTCTTTTGGTGAAGCCAGCTATACCCAAAAAATACTGCTGTCGAATATTGGGTCTAACAAGATAAGCTCCATTGGTGTTCCCGCATCGGCAGCGGATGCAGAGTTGTTGCAAACTTATGCGGCGCAAAATGCTGAAAGCCTGCCGGTATACCTTGTCAATCAAAAGACAAAACTCCTGCTCAATGACCAGGAATTGTTTACGTCTGGATCGCGGCGGATGGGCAGTGAGCAGTGGTGGGGATTTGATATCTATTCACCCACCTTGGGAAGTGGGCAGAAGAATTTCTCAGTAGATTCGGCTGTCGGTGATGCCATTGTTTTTGGCGTTAGCTCCGTAGGTGTTACGGAAAAAATTGTCAAAGCCCGATACCACAGTACCAACCCCAATACATTCACTGAGAATCTTCATCATTTGAATCTGGGGTATTTTCTCAGGGCCGATGTATCCGATAAAGTGCTTGCTAAATTGAATGGGTTTGCGTATCTAAGGCTTCCTTCGGTGGGGATGTTTTCCAATCCCCTGGAGGTGACTTATTCCTGGGGTGTGCCCAGAATAGGTGCCTATAAAGCTTATTCTATCGATATTCCTCGGATCACCCATGCCATTTCAAAGAACAAAGGGGTTTTCAGCAACCAAGCCTTTGTTAATATGAACATGATGATGGGGATGAAGAACTCTTCATTGGAAGGGTCCGTCATTGATGAAGTGTTTCAGTGGCCTTCCGGGTTGGGCGTGGCGGCTGCTCAAGTTTTATCGCAAGCCAATAAAAATGGTCAGAAAATTTATTCCATCACGAGTGATAATTTGTCCACGTTTCTGTCGTCATCTGGGCTGAATACTACGTTGAAGCAGCAGATAGCCAATTACGCTTCTTATGGATATATTGTTTACGCGCCTCAGAACAAAGTTAGTTCTACCTATTGGGATGCCGAAGCCTATGTGGCGATAGATCCACAAACTGGGAGTGGCGCATATATAATTGGGACTGGCGCCAATGGTGGCGAAGGAATGACGTGCGAGACCAAGTCGGAACCTCTAGCCAGGGCCATTGAGCTTATCGTCACCACACTGATCATCTTGGCGATGATTGCCATGCTGATCGCGCTGGGGTATCTGGTTGCCGGCGTGCTGGGTGGAATTGTCGTCGGCGGCGGTAGCGCTGTGGCACAGGTCATGGCTGCGTTTGGTGTCACGGCGCTTGTTTTCTCTGGATCAGCCTATGCCGGGAAAAATAGTTGTCCGAATGACAATAAATGCCATCGAGGAACTATTCAAGCGCAGGGCCTTGATATCCCCGGAAATGGAAACACCAAGTCTTTGGCTTGGGCGCAACCTATGCCGTTCACCGTCGTCCAAGGCTTGAATATGCTGGAAGGGGTGCAGAATTTGCTGACGCCTGCTGAGCTGAGCAGCCGAGTGGTTTACTTTTCTCAGGCTGCCGCATGGATCTCTGCGCGGCCGCCTGCTGGGGTATGTGCAGGCCCTACCTTTTCTTTTGGCCCCAACCCTGCGGACAAAGACCATGTGAAGAAGCAAATCCGCGTTGATATCAAGGTATACGCTGGAGAAGCGTTCTCTAACTGATGATGTTTATGAAAACCAGCGATCCAGTCATTGAAATAAGGCGGCAGCACCGGATTGTCAATGGGTACATTGCCGTGCCAGGCCTGGTAGTGACCCATTCCGACTTTTTGGAAGTGGCTGAACTTTTCAAAAGCATATCCCACTCCCAACGAGAATACTTTATTTTGAGAATTCCAAATGGGGCGGCAGCAGATGTTAGGTATATCTCACTGCGATGCTGGAATGATAGTGATGTGCAATGTGATTTTTCAAAAATTACGCTGAATGAATTTTCAGCCATTTTGCCCTTTTCCGGATTTGCTGCTGAATTGGTATTTGGTAAAAATACAGCAGAGCCATTTTTAAATTTACCGGTAGCTGGCCTTATAGAGGAGGCTTGGCCCTGTTCAGTCCAGGTCAATGGGAAGACAATAGGCAAAGAACTGAAGCCGCAGACGGCGTACCTTGCTGCGCCAAAGCATATTTTTTATATGCTGGCGCTTATTTTTGAAGAATTTGCCAAGCGCGAAAGTGTGCCTATTTTGAAGTTGGAGCAGTCAGCGGCTGGCGGCGGTGTGGGAATGCCGAGCTATGAGTTGGAGTTCCGAAAAGCAAATTTTTCTGAGTAGGGCCGCAGTTAAAAGCGCCGCAGCGGCAGCCATGTGTTGAAGCCGGGAGTCCCCGGCTCCACGCAAGCTGCCATGGCGTCAGCCTGCCATACAGTGCGCATTCAGGACAGCACATCCCGCAGCGACGCATCCTTGGCGAACTGGGCCTTGGCAAAAGGGCACAGTGGCAGCACCTTGGTGTGCGTCTCACGGGCCCAGGCGACCAGCGCATTGAGCAGCTGGCGGCCGGCGCCTTCGCCGCGCAGCGAATCGTCCACTTCCGTGTGGTCGATGATGATCATCGTGGCATTGGTGCGGCTGTAGGTCATCTCGGCCACGCGCGCGGCATCGCGGTTGATAAAGAACGCGCCTTTGGAATCGGCTTCTTCGTGTTGGACGGTGTAGGGCATGCGGGCCTTTGGCTGAACAAAACCCCAAGAATAAGGGAAGGCTGCAGCCTTGCGATCGGCAGGGCTGTGTTCCTTGTCGTATCAGCTCTCCGTCGCAAACAGCTCGACGGCATCGTCGGACCATTCATGGCCGCTCCAGCCGGAATCTGCATCGGGCGGCGGGAAGGCGGTGCGGCAATAGCCGTGCTTGGCCGCAAAATCAAACACCGCATGCGGGTAGCCATTGATCAGCAGGACGACCTTGCTGCCATCGGTGGACCAGCCCATCGTCACCTCGGACGGCAGGTGCTTGTCCGAGACATCGGCCACGTTGTAGATGTGCAGCGCGTTCTGAATGGGTTGCTCGGCATTCGCAAAATCCAGCGCGTAGAAGTAGGCAGTGTCGCCATCGTCTTCGAATACTGCGGCATAGCTGCCTTCAGGGGCGTTGCCTTGGATGGGCTCGGCGGCGCCGATCTAGATGGTGTCCTGGGCAGTAACGACGATGGGCATGAACAGTCCTTGTCATGAATGAGAGGGAAGCCGTGGCGGCCAGCAAGGGCCCAGCATAAACCGGCTATGGGGCAGCGCTGGGTAGGCCAAGGTAGTTATCGCGTGCCCCGGATATGGGCGATCACTTCGCGCAAGGTGGTGGCATCGGGCACCCACCAGTCGGCCAACGCGCCTAGAGCCACGGCGCAGACCAGGGCGCCGAGCAGCGGCTTCCAGGTCAGTCGCACGGCAGAGGCGAGCCAGCCTGCGCGCTCCACCTGCACCAGCGCGCGGGCGGTCATCATCGAAAAGGCCAGTTCCACCGCGACGGACAGCAGCACATCGACGCCAAAGTACAGCCACAGCAGCGCGCCAAAGCCAAAGAAGGCGAGCAGCAAACCGGCAAACACCGCCAGGATTGGCGCGATGATGATGGCGGCTTCGTCACCGCCGACATCCACCACATCCACGGCGTCAGTCCAGGAGCTGGAGGCCTCTGAAGCGTTGGATGCTGCCGACGATACCTCTATATCGACCCAATCACCCGATGCGCCCCCGCCCCCAAAATCACCACCCCCTCCGGCCTCCCAATCTGGTGTGCGCTCGCCAAACTGCAGGCCCGGTGTAGGGTCCACGCCATCCACCCAGGAGTCATCGCGCTTGCGCGCATAGGCATTGCGCACCAGGTAGGCGGCCCACAGCCGCAGCGCCAGCAAATAGACCCCATACCCGACCCCCAAGCTGATGGCATAGCGCATTGCCATCGAGTGGACCCCGGAATGGAGCAGCGCTGCCGTGACGGCCCACATGACCAGCATGACCAGCAGCCCCATGCACAGGCCATGCAGGCGCAGCCAGTGCTTTTTCTGCAAGGTCGCCGTAATGCGTTGGGGCATGCGCAGCGACGCCCAGCTGGACTTGCGCTTGCGCAGCGCGGCGCGGTTTTGGGGTGCTTGGGCCAAGGCTCTGGGGCGGGGAGTGGGGTCGGCAGCAGTGTAGCAGTGCGGGTTTTGCGGCTGGCTCCTGTAGTCATGGCATGCAAAATCAGGTGCGGTGGATGCATCAGGCGCCTATTACCCCCCAGAGCTTCTGTGAACCGCCAAGCGCATGCGCAGGGGGCGGGCGCATACACCCATTGCGGCGGAAGGCAATTCTCGGACTACCTCCGCCGCTCCAGCATCTCTGCCATCACGATATGGCGCATGGCCAGGGCAACACGCAGGTGTGGTGGGTTGCTCTGGATGTGCGGTGCATCGTCGCGCAACAACTCTGCGGCGGCCTTGTCGATAGGGCCACGCGTCTCATCCAGAATGCGGCCCGCCATGCCTGCAGCCAAGCCCAGCGCGTCCCCGGCTTCAACCACACTGGGCCGCCATTGCTGTACACCACGAGCGCGCGGTTGAAGGGATGCTCAGCCATTGCGGGGCTTGGGCTGTGGCGCCGGCTCGGTGGTTGCTGGCGCCGCTGTCTTTGCCAAGTCCTCCATGGCCAAGTAAAACCCTGAAGGCTGAATCTGGGTGGGAGGCTTGTCCAGCGCTGCCGTAATGCGCTCAACCGCATCCGGGTCGCCGCTGGAGAGCTTGAGCAGCTGCTGCATGGCCTTCGGGTCACAGATGTCGGCATACAAGCGGATACCGAGCTCCTCCAGGTGGCGCAGAACCGTTCCCAAGGACACGGTGTCCTTGTCATATTCCGGATTGGACGTCGTTTGTTTGCTGACGCCGACGATGCCCGAGAGGTCATCCAGCTGAATACCTGAGGCTTTGCGCACGGCTCGGATGGCATGGCCGAGGTCTGATGAGGACTTGATTTCGTGCTTCACTGTTCCTAGTTAACGAGGCATTTTTAAAAATCTCCCACCATGGATTCAACAATGCCTGGCAGACTAGGATTTTGGGATGCAGTCACGCGTTACTTGCTTGAAATCCTAGTGCAATAGGATTTATGGCGGCATAGTCAACCACGTTGGTGGAAAACGAGCGTGCTAACCGCAGGCAGAGTACGACTGCATGCCTGAAGCGGAAGTGCGCCAGCAGACGTAAAAACAGCCGCTTTCGCGGCTGTCTGTAGGGAGGCATTAGGCTGAAGCTAAGCAACAGTCAAAAGAGAGGGTGCTAAAACGGCGCCTCAGTCTTTGACGGCCCACAGGCCATCACACATCAATATTCCCCGCCCGCAGCGCATTGGTCTCGATAAAGTCACGGCGTGGTTCCACCTCGTCGCCCATCAGCATCGTGAAGACGCGGTCGGCTTCGATGGCGTCGCCGACCTTGACTTGCAGCAGGCTGCGGACCTCGGGGTCCATCGTGGTTTCCCAGAGCTGCTCGGGGTTCATCTCACCCAGGCCCTTGTAGCGCTGGCGCGCGGTGGTGCGTTCGGCTTCGCTGATGAGCCATTGCATGGCCTGGCGGAAGTCGGTGACCTTCTCCATCTTGGCTTTTTCGCCTTCGCCGCGGGTGACCTTGGCGCCTTCGGCGAGCAGGCCGTGGAAGTTCTGGGCTTCGGCGGCCAATGCGGCGTAGTCCTGGCCTTCGACGAACTCCTGGGTCAGGATGGAGCTCTTGATGTTGCCGTGGTGGTGGCGGCTGATGCGCAGGATCGGCTTTTCGGTATGCGGATCGAGCTCACCGGTCACCTCGGCGGGCACGCCGGTGGTGGTCAGCTCGCGCAGCTTGGCTTCCAGCACAGGGGCGCAGACCATGGCATCGTCCAGCGTGTCGAGGCGGATCTGCACGCCGTCGGCGATGGCGCGCAGCGCTTCTGCGTCGAGGTAGGACGACAGGCGTTCGATGACGGTTTCGGCTGCCAGGTGCATGGCCGCCAGGCGGCTGAGCTCTTCCCCATCGATGTTGCGCGGGTTGGCGCCGCCGGTGCTGACGCTGGCGCCTTGCAGCGCCACGCGCAGCAGGAACTGGTTCAGCGCGGGGCCGTCCTTCAGGTACAGCTCTTCCTTGCCGTTTTTGACCTTGTACAGCGGCGGCTGCGCAATGTAGATGTGGCCGGCTTCGACCAGGTCAGGCATCTGGCGGTAGAAGAAGGTCAGCAGCAGGGTGCGGATGTGGGCGCCGTCGACGTCCGCATCGGTCATGATGATGATGCGGTGGTAGCGCAGCTTGGCGAGGTTGTAGTCATCGCTGCTGCTCTTGCCCGAGTCTTCGCTGACCTTGCCGATGCCGGTGCCCAGCGCGGTGATCAGGGTGACGATTTCGCTGCTGGAGAGCAGTTTCTCGTAGCGGGCTTTTTCGACGTTCAGGATCTTGCCGCGCAGCGGCAGGATGGCCTGGAACTTGCGGTCGCGGCCTTGCTTGGCCGAGCCCCCTGCAGAGTCACCCTCGACGATGTAGATTTCAGACAGCGCCGGGTCTTTTTCCTGGCAGTCAGCCAGCTTGCCGGGCAGGCCCATGCCGTCGAGCACGCCTTTGCGGCGCGTCATTTCACGGGCCTTGCGGGCGGCTTCGCGGGCGCGGGCAGCTTCAACGATCTTGTTGCAGATGATCTTGGCGTCGTTGGGCTTTTCTTCGAGGTACTCGGTCAGCAGCTTGCCGACGATGTCTTCGACAGGCGCGCGCACTTCGCTGGAGACCAGCTTGTCCTTGGTCTGGCTGCTGAACTTGGGCTCAGGCACCTTGACGCTGAGCACCGCGCACAGGCCTTCGCGCATGTCGTCGCCGGTGACTTCAACCTTGGCCTTCTTGGCCAGCTCGTTGTCGGCAATGTACTTGCCGATGACGCGGGTCATCGCCGCGCGCAGGCCGGTCAAATGGGTGCCGCCATCGCGCTGGGGGATGTTGTTGGTGAAGCACAGCACCTGCTCGTTGTAGCCGTCGTTCCACTGCATGGCCACTTCGACACCGATCTCGGTGCCGGGGATGCCGCCATAGGTTTCTGCCGGGCGGCTGCCTTCGGCGTGGAACACGGTGGGGTGCAGCACTTTCTTGGTGCCGTTGATGAACTCGACAAAGCCCTGCACGCCGCCGGCGCCAGAGAAGTCGTCTTCCTTGCCGTCGCGCTCGTCCTTGAGGCGGATGCGCACGCCGTTGTTCAGGAAGGACAGCTCGCGCAGGCGCTTGGCCAGCACTTCGTAGCGGAACTCGTAGTTTTCCTTGAAGATCTCCTGGTCGGGCAGGAAGTGCACTTCGGTGCCGCGCTTCTCGGTCGCGCCGACGATGCGCATGGGCGAGATTTCCACGCCCCCGACGACTTCGATCAAACGGTTTTGCACAAAGCCGCGCGAGAAGTCGATCTGGTGCACCTGGCCTTCGCGGCGCACGATGAGCTTGAGCTTGACGGACAGCGCGTTCACGCAGGAAACGCCCACGCCGTGCAGACCGCCCGAGACCTTGTAGCTGTTCTGGTTGAACTTGCCGCCCGCATGCAGCTCGGTCAGTGCGATTTCAGCGGCCGAGCGCTTGGGCTCGTGCTTGTCATCCATCTTCACGCCGGTGGGAATGCCGCGGCCGTTGTCCACCACCGACAGCGAGCCGTCGGCATGGATGGTCACCAGGATGTCGTCGCAATAGCCGGCCAGGGCCTCGTCGATGGAGTTGTCCACCACTTCGAACACGAGGTGGTGCAGGCCGGTGCCGTCCGAGGTATCGCCGATGTACATGCCCGGGCGTTTGCGCACAGCCTCCAGCCCTTCCAGGATCTGGATGGCGCCTTCGCCATAGCCGCTGGCATCGGGGCCTGGCGTGCTGGGGGTTTGTTCCGGCTGGTTTTCTGCGGTCATGAAGCTGCCTTGGTACTGCACTGGCAGGGCGCGGCGCCCTGCCATGTCTTTGAATCAAATAAATCTCGGTCCTGCGCCGGCCTGCATCTGCGAGCCGGCGCGCGGGTCGTGTCCGTCGCTTACATGCGCATTGGCATGACCACGTACTTGAAGGTGTCGTTTTCCGGGTTGGTGATCAGCGCCGAGTTGTTGTTGTCGGCAAAGTCGATGCGCACCATGTCTTGGCCCATGTTGGAGAGCACATCGATCAGGTAGGTGACGTTGAAGCCGACTTCGACAGCCGGGCCGCCGTAGTCGATGTCCAGCTCATCCACCGCCTCTTCCTGCTCGGCATTGTTGGCCGCGATGCGCAAGGTGCCGGGCTCGATGGTCAGGCGCACGCCCTTGAACTTGTCGCTGGTCATGATGGCCGTGCGCTGCATGCTGGCGAGCAGCGGCGCGCGGCCCAACGTGATGCTGTTGGGGTGGTTGCGCGGGATGACGCGGTTGTAGTCGGGGAACTTGCCCTCGACCAGCTTGGTGACGAATTCCATGCCGGCAAAGGTGAAGCGCGCCTGGTTGCTGGCGAACTGCATCTCGATGACGGGCTGGTTGTCGCCGCTGGCATCAGACAGGAGGCGCTGGAGTTCCAGCACGGTCTTGCGCGGCAGAATCACTTCCTGCTTGGGCACTTCCACATCCAGGGTGGCGCTGGCAAAGGCCAGGCGGTGGCCATCGGTGGCCACCAGGCTCAGGGTGTTGCCTTCGGCCACGAACAGGATGCCGTTGAGGTAGTAGCGGATGTCCTGCACGGCCATCGCGAACGAGACCTGGCTCATCAGGTCCTTGAGCACCTTTTGCGGCACGCTGAACACGGGGCCGAAGGAGGGCGCCTCCTGCACCAGCGGGAAGTCTTCCGCAGGCAGGGTCTGCAGGGTGAAGCGGCTCTTGCCACCCTTGAGGATCATCTTGGACTGCTGCGTCTCCAGGCTCACGGTCTGGTCGCTGGGCATGGTCTTCAGAATGTCGATCAGCTTGCGGGCACCCACGGTGGTGGTGAAGTCACCCATGTCACCGCCCAGCTCGGCCGTCGTGCGGATCTGGATTTCCAGATCGCTGGTGGTCAGCTGCAGCGCATTGCCGGTCTTGCGGATCAGCACATTGGCCAGAATCGGCAAAGTGTGGCGCCGCTCGACAATACCGGCGACCGACTGCAGTACTGCGATGACTTTGTCTTGTGTGGCCTTCAGAACAATCATTTCAACCTCTTGTCAAATTGCGGTGTTGTTGTGGACGGCAGCTGTGCACGGAGCCCCCTCTGCACCTGTCCCATTTGCCATTGTGCCTGCGGCGCGCAGGCAATTGGCGAAAACAAAAAATTCCATCGGCTAGCCCTTGAGGGTCTGCTCCAGCACGTGCAATTGCTGGTTCAGCTCGGTCAGTTGCTGGCGCTCGCCACCGATCTTGCGCACGGCGTGCAGCACGGTGGTGTGGTCGCGGCCGCCAAACAGCTCGCCAATCTCGGGCAGGCTCTTCTGGGTCAGCTCCTTGGCCAGGTACATCGCAATCTGGCGCGGGCGGGCAATGCTGGCCGGGCGCTTCTTGCTGTACATGTCGGCGACCTTGATCTTGTAGTAGTCCGCGACGGTCTTCTGGATGTTCTCCACGCTGATCTGGCGGTTCTGGATCGACAGCAGATCGCGCAGCGCCTCGCGCGCCAGCTGGATGGAGATCTCCTTCTGGTTGAAGCGCGAGTAGGCGAGGATCTTGCGCAGCGCGCCTTCGAGTTCGCGCACATTGGAGCGCACGTTCTTGGCGACGAAGAAGGCTACTTCCTCGGGCATCTCGGTGCCTTCGACCCTCGACTTGTTGATCAGAATCGCGACGCGCATCTCCAGCTCGGGCGGCTCGATGGCCACCGTCAGGCCGGAGTCAAAGCGCGAGACCAGGCGTTCGTGGATGTTGGCCAGACCCTTGGGATAGGTGTCGGACGTCATCACGATGTGGCTCTTCTTGGCCAGCAGCGCTTCGAAGGCGTTGAAGAATTCTTCCTGCGTGCGGTCCTTGTTGGCGAAGAACTGCACATCGTCGATCAGCAGCAGATCGAGCGAGTGGTAGCGCTCCTTGAACTCGTCAAAGGTGCGGCGCTGGTAGGACTTGACCACATCCGAGACGAACTGCTCGGCATGGATGTAGAGAACTTTGGCGTCCGGGTTGTCGGCCAGCAGCTTGTTGCCCACCGCATGCACCAGGTGGGTCTTACCCAGACCGACGCCGCCGTAGATGAACAAGGGGTTGTACAGATGGCCGGGCGAGGCTGCCACATGCATGGCCGCCGAGCGCGCCATGCGGTTGGCGGTACCTTCGACCAGCGTGTCAAAGGTGAGCACCGGATTGAGCCGGTTGCGGAAATTGCCGCTGGCGTTGCCGGTATCGCCCTCGGCGCTGCCCTGGCTTGCTGGGGCAGCGCTGCCGTCGCTGATCTGGATGCTGTTGCGGTACTGCTCGGCAGCACTGGCGGCGGCTTGGGCAGGGTTGCGGCTGGCCGGCCCGTACGAGGGGCCCAGGCCCAGGCCGGACGAGGTGCCGCTGCCTTGCGCGGAGGCCGCGAGTGCGCCTCCGCTGCGCAGCGGCGGGCGCACGACGGTGCGCACGGCGGCATCGCGCTGCGCAATGGCCAACTCGATGGCCACCGGTTGTCCGTAGGTTTCTTCCAGCATGGCGGCCAGGCGGCCGGTGTATTGGGCGCGGATCCAGTCGAGCTTGAAACGGTTGGCCACATAGAGCGTGACCTTGGACAAGTCGTCCGACACGACAGCGGTCAGCGGCTTGATCCAGGTGTTGAACTGTTGCTCGGGCATTTCTTGGGCGAGTTGCTCTACAACTGCGCGCCACAAACCTTGGCCCAGGCTGGCTTCATCCATTGTTATCCCACGGAAATATTCGTCCCCCACGCTGTTGTTGTTGTGGATAAGGGGGAAGGTTGATCGGCTGCCTATTGTAGCTTGTGCAAAAGTTATCCACACGGCGGACGGGTCTGCACATGCCCCATGCTCGGGTTTCCTCGATGGTCTCGCCGCCGACTTGGCAAAAGTCTGCGCATATTACAGAAAAAACCGAGGACAAAGCCAAGTAATTGCCAAGGACAGTAAACACTGCGATAATTTGCGGTTTCCCTGCATGTCAGGGCGAATTTTACGCGCGTGTCCGCCGCGCTGGCAGCCTGGCTTGCGCCATTGCCATGGGGGTGGTCCGCACTATTTCACCGGTGTTGCGCTTGAGCAGGGCTTGAGCTTGGTTGCCTTTGTGTTCATTCATTTGGGCGCAAGCAGCCAACAAACCGGAACCAAGCCTCTCTAGGAATTGCATCATGAAACGTACTTACCAACCTTCCAAAGTCCGCCGCGCCCGTACCCACGGTTTCCTCGTCCGCATGAAGACCAAGGGTGGCCGCGCTGTTATCAACGCACGCCGCGCCAAGGGCCGCAAGCGTCTGGGCCTGTAAGGCCAGCAGGGTGACAGGCACCTCTCGGGTGCCAGGTAGTGCACCAGTGGATGACACTTATGCATCGCCTTAAGACTCGCCCTCAGTTCCAAGCCGCCATGGCAGGCGGAACCATCGCCCGTACTGCGCACTTTGCGCTGCACAGGCTGGTTTTGTCTGCTGACGCCTCGGGCAGCGATGCTGCCCCATCAGGGCCTGGTGACCAACCTGCCAAGGTTGTGCCACCGGCTCTTTTTGCGTTTGAGGCGACCTGGCTGGGCGCCATGGTGCCCAAGCGCTGGGCACGCCGCGCGGTCACGCGCAATGCCATCAAGCGGCAGATCTATGCCGTCGCTGCGCTGCATGAAGCGCAGTTGCCGGTGGCCGCCCACGTGGTGCGCCTGCGCAGCACGTTTGACCGCAAGCAATTCATCAGCCCCAGCTCCGACGTGCTCAAGCAGGCGGTGCGGGCCGAGCTGATGCAGCTGTTTGCCCGGGCACACAAGAACAGCCTGCCCGCCAAAGCCGAGCGCAACGAGGGCGCCAAGGCGCTTAGCGTATGATGCAACGCTTGCTCATGGGTTTGGTGCGCGGCTACCGGCTGCTGCTGAGCCCTTGGCTAGGTTCTGCCTGCCGGTTCGAGCCCACGTGCTCTGCCTATTCATTGCAGGCGCTGGAACAGCACGGTGCTGCCATGGGCAGCTATTTGACGGTGCGCCGCCTGGTGCGCTGCCATCCCTGGTGCGAGGGCGGCCATGACCCGGTCCCCGCGCATCCGCGCTGGTTCAGTCGTCTGGTGACTCCCGCCGATTCATCCTCTTCCCCCTCTGAGAAGTCTTCATGAACGATATTCGCCGCACCATCTTGTGGGTGATATTTGGTTTCTCCCTGGTCCTGCTCTGGGACAAGTGGCAAATCCACAATGGTCGCAAACCCACATTCTTCCCCACACCTGAGGTGACGGCCCAGGCGCCTGCAGACGCAGTCAGCACCGACAACGGTCTGCCCGCTGCCAGCGCTACCAGCCCTGCGGCAACTGCGAACGCCAGCAACGTGCCCGGCACGGCAGGCGCCGATGCAGCAGCCCCCGCTGCTGCACGCGAGAAGCTGACCGTGGCCTCCGACCTGCTGCGCCTGACCTTTGACAGCGAAGGCGCATCGCTGGTGGGTGCCGAGCTGCTCAAGTACGCGGACCAGGACGACAAGACCAAGCCCGTGAAGCTGCTCGACGAAAGCGCCAACCGCGTCTACGTGGCACAGACCGGTCTGATCGGTGGCAACTTCCCGACCCACAAGACGGCGATGACCCTCAAGCCCGGTCCGCGCGAGCTGGCCGAGGGCCAGAACGAGCTGAACGTGGTGTTCGAGTCGCCCGATCTGGGCGGCGTCAAGCTGGTCAAGACCTGGACGCTCAAGCGCGGTGACTACGCCATTGGCCTGAAGCAAGAGGTGGTCAACACCGGCTCTGCGGCGGTCAACCCGCAGCTGTACCTGCAGCTGACGCGCGACGGCAACAAGCCTGCCGGTGAATCCTCGTTCTATTCCACGTTTACCGGCCCTGCCGTCTACACCGAAGCCAAGAAGTACCACAAGGTCGACTTCAAGGACATCGAAAACGGCAAGACCGACAGCGTGGACAAGGCAGCCGACAACGGCTACGTGGCCATGGTGCAGCACTACTTTGCCAGCGCCTGGCTGCTGCCCCAAGGCACGCAGCGCGACATCTATGTGCGCAAGGCCGGCACCAACCTGTACTCGGTCGGCGAGATCACCCACCTGGGCGAGATTGCACCCGGCCAGAGCAAGGCCATCGATGCGCGCCTGTTCGTGGGCCCGCAGATCGAAAAGACGCTGGAAGCCATCGCTCCCGGTCTGGAACTGGTCAAGGACTACGGCTGGGTGACGATTCTGGCCAAGCCGCTGTACTGGCTGCTCGACAAGCTGCACGGCTTCATCGGCAACTGGGGCTGGTCGATCGTCGCGCTGGTGCTGCTGCTGAAGATTGCGTTCTACTGGCTCAATGCCAAGGCCTATGCATCGATGGCCAAGATGAAGGCGATCAATCCCCGCATCATGGAGATGCGTGAGCGCCTCAAGGACAAGCCCCAGCAGATGCAGCAGGAGATGATGCGCATCTACCGCGAAGAGAAGGTCAACCCCATGGGCGGCTGCTTCCCGATCGTGATCCAGATCCCCGTGTTCATCGCGCTGTACTGGGTGCTGCTGTCGTCGGTGGAAATCCGCAACGCGCCCTGGATCGGCTGGATCCATGACCTGTCGGTGCCCGATCCGTTCTTCATCCTGCCGGTGCTGATGACCCTGTCGTCGCTGCTGCAGACGGCGCTGAACCCCGCACCACCCGATCCGATGCAAGCCAAGATGATGTGGATCATGCCGCTGATGTTCAGCGTGATGTTCTTCTTCTTCCCGGCCGGTCTGGTGCTGTACTGGCTGACCAACAACTTGCTGTCGATTGCCCAGCAGTGGATCATCAATACCCGCATGGGTGTGCCACCGCAGTTCAATCTGCCAAAGTTCAAGTAGCCGGCATTTGTCAATGCAGGGATTGCCTAGGCGGGCATTCCCGGATACTCCTCCCAAACGGTCGCATTTGCGACCGTTTTTTCGTTAGCATCAACTGTTTGAAAGTGTGTTCAACAAAATAGGGGTTCAGGTATGGCGAAAGTATCGGTTTTTCGACCTAGCGCGCTGGCGCTGGCAGTGTTGCTCTGTGCAGGCGCAGCCCAGGCGGCCACCTTGCGCTGGGCAGGTGCCAACGACATCCTGACCCTGGATCCGCACGCACAGAACCACCAGACCACCCATGCGTTCCTGCAGCAGGTCTATGAGCCCCTGGTGCGCTATGGCAAGGATTTCCAGCTGGAGCCCGCGCTGGCCACCAAGTGGACCGAGGTGAGCCCCACCCAGTGGCGCTTCGAGCTGCGCAAGGGCGTCAAATTCCATGACGGCGCGCCCTTCACCGCCGATGACGTGGTCTTCTCGCTGACCCGCATCATGACCCCGCCATCGAACATGATGAGCGCCACGCAGAGCATCAAGGAGGTCAAGAAGGTCGATGACTTCACCGTGGACCTGATCCTCAAGGGCCCCAACCCGATCCTGCTGCGTGAGCTGACCGAGGCGCGCATCATGAACAAGGCCTGGGCGGAGAAGAACAATGCCGTCAAGACCCAGGACTATGCCGGCAAGGAAGAAAGCTACTCCAGCCGCAACACCAACGGCACGGGCTCCTTCATCGCCGTCAGCTGGCAGCCCGATGTGAAGCTGACCCTGAAGAAGAACGCCGCCTGGTGGGACAAGCCCACCGGCAACGTGGATGAGATCGTCTTCACGCCCATCAAGTCGGCCGCGACCCGCACTGCGGCGCTGATCTCCAACCAGGTGGACTTCATGGTCGACCCGCCACCGCAGGACCAGGAGCGCATCAAGAAGACCGCCGAGCTGAAGCTGCTCGAAGGCACCGAGAACCGCACCATCTACCTGGGTCTGGACGTGTTCCGCGACGAGCTGCCAGGCGCTGGCACCCCGGGCAAGAACCCGATGAAGGATGTGCGCGTGCGCAAGGCCATGTACATGGCGATCGACACCGAAGGCCTGCACAAGCGCACGATGCGCGGCATGTCGATCACCGCAGGCACCATGGTCGCGCCAATGGTGCATGGCTGGAGCAAGGAGCTCGAAGAGCGTGCTGCCAAGTACGACGTCGAAGGCGCCAAGAAGCTGCTGGCTGAAGCGGGCTACCCCAATGGCTTCAACCTCAAGCTCGAATGCCCGAATGACCGCTATGTGAACGACGAGGCGATCTGCCAGGCCGTCACCGCAATGTGGACCCGCATTGGCATCAAGACCAGCCTGCAGGCCACGCCGATGGCCCAGTTCGTGACCCGCGTGATGAACTCCGACCCGAACGCCTACCTGTTCGGCTGGGGCGTGGCGACCTTTGATGCGCTCTACTCGCTGGACGCGCTGATCCACAGCAAGGGCGCCGCGGGCGGCGGCGTCTACAACGGCGGCCGCATTGCCGACAAGGAGCTGGACGCCAAGATCGACGCGCTGAAGACCGAAACCGACACGGCCAAGCGCGATGCCTTGATGAACGACGCGTTGAAGATGGCCAAGGACAACTTCTACACGATCCCCGTGCACCACCAGATCTTCCCCTGGGCCATGCGCAAGGGCATCGAGACAGTCTACCGCGCCGATGCACGCCCCATCCCCGCCTGGACCACGGTCAAGTAAGCAGCCGCTGCTGGATCCGACTACCCCAAAGCCTGCGTAAGCAGGCTTTTTTCATGGGCGTTTCAGGGGGGCACCTGGGCGGGCACCGGGCCGGTCAATAGCCTGCGGTGCAGGCGGCTGGCGCAGCCGCCCGATAATGTGGGCCTTGCCCCACTAGCGCCAGAGACCTGCCCATGCTTGCCCGCCACCACGATCCGATTGTTGCCATTGCCACTGCCCCCGGGCGCGGAGCAGTGGGCATTGTGCGCGTGTCGGGCAAGGCGATTGCGCCGCTGGTCGAGCGCCTTTGCGGCAAGGCCCTGAAGCCGCGCGAGGCCAGCTACCTGCCTTTCAAGGCGGCGGACGGCCAGGCCATCGACCAGGGTCTGGCCTTGTACTTTCCCGCGCCGCACAGCTACACCGGGGAGGACGTGCTGGAGCTGCAGGCCCATGGCGGCCCCGTGGTGCTGCAGCTGCTGCTGGCCCGCTGCCTGGAAGCCGCGCAGGCAGAGGCCGATAGCGGCAAGCCGCTGCTGCCCGGCCTGCGCCTGGCCGAGCCAGGGGAGTTCACCGAGCGCGCATTTCTGAACGACAAGATCGACCTGGCCCAGGCCGAGGCGATTGCCGATCTGATCGATGCCAGCACCGAGGCGGCGGCACGCAGCGCCAGCCGCTCCTTGACCGGCGCCTTCTCGCAAGAGGTGCACCGCCTGCGCGATGCGCTGGTGCACCTGCGCATGCTGGTCGAGGCCACCTTGGATTTCCCCGAAGAGGAAATCGACTTTCTGCAAAAGGCCGATGCCTATGGCCAGCTGGACCAGCTGCGCGCCACCGTGCAGGCCGTCATGCAGCGCACCCGCCAGGGCGCCTTGCTGCGCGAGGGCATCAAGGTGGTGATCGCCGGGCAGCCCAATGCCGGCAAAAGCTCGCTGCTCAACGCGCTGGCCGGCGCCGAGCTGGCCATCGTCACCCCCATTGCCGGCACCACGCGTGACAAGGTCGCGCAGACCATCCAGATCGAAGGTGTGCCCCTGCATGTGATCGACACGGCCGGCCTGCGCGAGAGCAGCGACGAGGTCGAGCGCATCGGCATTGCCCGCGCGTGGGAAGAAATCGCTGCCGCCGATGCCGTGCTGTTCCTGCACGACCTGACCCGCATGGCCGCGCCCGACTACGCCGAGGCCGACCGCCAGATCGCCGCCACCTTGCAGCAGCAACTGCCCGCCACCGTACCGGTGCTGCAGGTCTGGAACAAGGCCGATGCCATGACCGCCGACGAGGCCCGCCGCCAAAGCGCCGAGGCCGCCGCGCAGTTTGGCACTGCTGCTGCCGCTGCCCCGGCGGGCGGCCAGGCCCCGCTGGTGCTGTCGGCCAAAACCGGCGATGGCCTCGACACCCTGCGCCAGCAGCTGCTGGCCATGGCCGGCTGGCAGCCCGCCGCCGAAGGCACCTACATCGCCCGCGCCCGCCATGTGCAGGCGCTGCAACAGGTCGAAGAGCACCTGGACATCGCCTATGCCCAGCTGCATGTGGACAGCCCTGCGCTCGACCTGCTGGCCGAAGAGCTGCGCCTGGCCCAGCATGCGTTGAATGCCATCACCGGCGAATTCACGTCGGATGATTTGCTGGGGGTGATTTTTTCGAGCTTTTGTATTGGGAAGTGATCGCGAAGTTCTGGCGCGTGCGCAGCGCCAGTTCACATCTAGGGAAGCTTAGAACTATCCGGAAATTCCGGATAGTTCAGCATGAGGCCACGCCCAACGTATTGGGTTCTGCTGAGCTTTCGGAAGACGGTCACCGGGCTACGTGTAAGAACTGCTGTCGTTCATAGCGGCAGCATCCCCCCGAGGCAACACCAGCACCGCCTCCAACCCGCCTCCATCCGCCGCGCGCAACAACAGCTCGCCACCATGGGCCTGCGCCACCGTCTGCGCAATCGACAGCCCCAGCCCCACCCCCCCGGAATCGGCATTGCGGGAGTGCTCCATGCGGTAGAAGGGCTCCAGCACCCTCGCCATCTGCGCGGCGGGGATACCCGGGCCGTGGTCGCGCACGTGGATGCGCAGTTGTTGGCCATCGTCGTCGACGTGGAGCTGCGCATCGCCGGCATAGCGCAGTGCGTTTTCCACCAGGTTCTGCAGGCCCCGACGCAGGCTTTGGGCGTAGCCGGTGTAGGGTTGCAGCGCCTGCCCACTGACGGGGACCGGCAGGCCGCTGGACTCGTGCATGTCTTGTGCCACGCCATGCACCAGCGCATGGATGTCCATGGTCTGGCGCGGGCCGCTGGCGTGGGCGCCGGTGAGCGTGTCGAGGGTGGAGGCGACCATGTGCTCCATCTCTTCCAGGTCCTTGCGGAACTTGGCGCGCAGCGCATCCGGCTCCAGCATTTCAGCGCGCAGGCGCAGCCGGGTGATGGGGGAGCGCAGGTCATGCGATACGGCGGCCAGGAAGCGGGTGCGCTCGGCCAGGCCTTCGTTGATTTTTTGCTGCATGGCATTGAAGGCCTGCGCAGCCTGCTGCACTTCGCGCGGGCCCCGCGCATCTATCGGCGGGCTATGCAGGTTGCGGCCCAGTGCCTCGGCGGCGGCGGCCAGGCGCTGCAGGGGGCGCATGGCCAGGCGCACTGCCACCAGGGCCACGGCCACAATCACCAGGCTGCGCAGCAGGTAGACGCGCAGCACATAGTCGGCCAGCGCCTGCAAGGGCTGCACCGGCTGGCCGATTTCCCCTTCCTGCGCATCGATCTGCAGCCAGGGGCCGTCCTGCAGTTGCAGCAGCAGGCGTACATGGGCTTCGGGTTTATCGGCCAGCAGTACGGGGCTGCGGTGGCCGTCGGTGCTGCGCTCGCCCAGCAGCGCCAACTGCTGCAATTGCAGCGGCACGGGCTGGCCCAGGCGCTCGCGCACCACCTGGGCCATCAAGGTCTGGGCTTCGGGGTAGGGGGATGTCTGCGTGCCATCGGGTGCATCGACCAGATGCAACTGGTAGCGGCTGCCTTGCCACTGCGCCAGCAGCGCGGCACGCTGCTCGGGCGGGCTGGCTTGCAGCAGGGCCAGCGTATCGGCGCTGCGTGCCGCCACCAGGCGCAAGGGCACATCCAGCAGCTGGCTTCGGCGCATTTCCCACCAGATGGTGCCGGTCATTGCCTGGGCGGCCAGCATGCCGATGACCAGGATGGCGGCAATGCGGCCGGACAGGGTTTGCGGCCACAGCCGCGCCAACCACGACAACCAACTGGGAAGCCAGCGGCCGGTGCGCTGCGTGGCGGGGGTGTCGGGGGTGTCGGGGGCGGTGCTCACGCCAGCGTCTCGACCTCGCAGGCCAGCACATAGCCGGCATTGCGCACGGTGCGCAGCAGCTGGGCCTGGCGTGGCTGGGGCTCCAGGTGCTGGCGCAGGCGGCTGATGCAGACATCGACGGCGCGGTCCAGCGCCTGGCGCTCGCGGCCAAAGGTGTATTCGGCCAGGTAGTCGCGGCTCAGGGTGCGCTGCGGGTTTTGCGCCAGCGCGCAGAGCACGCGGTAGTCCGACTGGGCCAGGCTGATCAGCAGGCCCTTGGGGTCATGCAGGCTGCGGCTTTGCATGTTCAAGGTCCAGCCGGCAAAGCGCAGGGTGGCCAGGTGCTCGGGCTCGTGCATCGATGCCGGCACCTGGCGCGTGCGCCGCAGCACGCCGGTGATGCGGGCCAGCAGCTCGCGCGGGTCAAAGGGCTTGGGCAGGTAGTCGTCGGCCCCCATCTCCAGCCCCAGGATGCGGTCCATCAGCGCGCCACGTGCCGTCAGCATCACCACGGCGATGGGGGTGCGCTCGCGCAGGCTGCGGCACAGCGCCAGGCCATCGACGCCGGGCAGCATCAGGTCCAGCACCACCAGGTCTGCGCTGTGGCGGGCCAGCCAGTCCCACATGCCCTGGCCATCGGCCACGGCAGCCGCCTGCATGCCCTGGGCACGCAGGTAGTCGCAGAGCAGCTCGCGGATCTCGGGGTCGTCATCGACCACCAGGATGCGGGCCTTGCCGGGCAGGCTGGCGGGGGGCGAGGTCACGGTTTTCTCCGGATAAGTAATGGATTGTGTTGGAGGGCAGGGCGAAAACATGGCATTGCAAATCAGGCGGGCGGTGGCGGCTGGGCCGCTGCGGCGCTGATTAGAGTGGCGGCTCACTGATCAATAAGAACGATTTTCATTCTAGTTTGTTGTGACCATGACCGCATCGAAGCTCTCCCCGGCACTGCAAGCTGCAGGCGCATCCCTGGTCCGCATGCCGGACCTTTTTCGTACTGCCGCACAAGCGGGCATGCGCTTGCGCGCCCTGGGTGTGGCGCTGGGGCTGGGCCTGGCCACGGGTCTGACCATGGCAGCTCCGGCGCAAGCTGCAGCTAATGCCCCGGCCGCGCAGGGCAGCACGGTGGTGGATATCGTCGGCCGCACCGTGCAGATCCCCGCCAAGGTGGACCATATTCTGCTGGGCGAGGGCCGTTTTCTGTACGCGCTGGCGCTGATGGAGGGCGCTGAGCCCTTGAAGCGCATTGTGGGCTGGCAAGGCGAGCTGGCCTTTGCCGATCCCAATGGCTGGGCGGCCTACCAGCAGCGCTTTCCGCAGATCACCCAGATTCCGCTGATTGGCCGCAGCTCGGAGGACAGCGTCAGCTACGAGAAATCGGTGTCGACCCAGCCCGATATCGCCATCTTCGGCCTGGGCGGTCATGGCCCGGGCCGCCAAAGCAGCCTGGTGCAGGCACTGGAGAAGTCGGGCGTGCCCGTGGTGTTCATCGACTTTCGCGCCCAGCCGGTGCGCAATACCGCCAAGAGCATCCGCATCCTCGGCCAGGCAGTGCACCGCGAGGCGCAGGCCAATGCCTATGCCGATTTCTACGAGGCGCATTTGCTGCGGGTGCAGTCCCGGGTCAAGGACATCCCTGCGCAGCAGCGCCCGCTGGTGTTTGCCGAGCTGCTGGCCGGTGTCTGGGATGGCTGCTGCCACACGGCGGGCAAGGGCAACGTCGGGGAGTTCATTGACGCCGCTGGCGGCATCAACATCGCGGCAGGCAAGATCCCCGGCGCGATCGGCGACCTGAACCAGGAAGCACTGATCGCCCAGGACCCGGCCATCTACATCGCCACCGGCAGCCGGCCCCAAGGCAGCCGCCCCATGGTGCGGGCGGGCGAAGGAGTGAGCGCCGCGCAGCTGGGCAGCAGCCTGCGCGAGCTGGCCCAGCGCCCCGGTTTTGAGATGCTGAGCGCCGTGCGCTCGGGCCGCGCCCATGGCCTGTGGCACAACTTCTACGATGCGCCCACCAATATTTTGGCGATCGAGGCCATGGCCAAGTGGTTCTACCCCGAGCGCTTTGCCGATGTGGACCCGCAGGCGACGATGACCGAGATCAACCGGCGCTTCTTGCAGGCGCTGCCGATGCAAGGCGCGTACTGGGGCGATATCGCCCCCTTGAAGGCCAAGCCATGAGCGTGTCCCTGCCGCCGCTGGCAGCCACTTCGGCTGCGCTGGGCGTAGATGCAGGGCAGGCTGGCCAGCACGCCAAGGCCTACCGTCGCTTGACGGGCTGGCGCCTGCTGGTGCTGGCGCTGCTGGCTGGTGCCATTGTCGCGGCCCTGCTGTTTGACTTCACCACCGGCCCATCGGGCCTGGCGCTGCGGCAGCTGCTGCAGACCCTGTACACGCCCGATGCCGCGCCGCCGGCGCTGCGGGTGATTGTCTGGGATATCCGCCTGCCCTATGCCTTGATGGCGGTGGCCGTCGGCCTGGCGCTGGGCCTGGCGGGTGCCGAGATGCAGACCGTGCTGGCCAACCCGCTGGCCAGCCCTTTTACCTTGGGGCTGTCGTCGGCCGCCGCCTTTGGCGCAGCGCTGGCGATTGTGCTGGACTGGAACCTGCCGGGCGTGCCTGCATCCTGGGCGGTGCCGGCCAATGCCTTTGTGTTTGCGATGGCCTCGGCCTTGCTGCTCGATCTGGTGGCCCGCTGGGGTGGCATGAGCGCCACCGGCGTGGTGCTGTTTGGCATTGCGCTGGTGTTCAGCTTCAATGCGCTGGTGTCCTTGCTGCAGTTTGTGGCCACGGCCGAGGCCTTGCAGGGTCTGGTGTTCTGGACCATGGGCAGCCTCTCGCGGGCGACCTGGCCCAAGCTGGGTGCGCTGGCATTGGCCTTGGCGGTGGTGCTGCCGCTGTCCATGCGCAATGCCTGGCGGCTGACGGCGCTGCGCCTGGGGGAGGACCGCGCGGCCAGCTTTGGTGTGGATGTGCGGCGCCTGCGCCTGGGTGCGCTGCTGCGCATCAGCGTGCTGGCGGCCCTGTCGGTGGCCTTTGTCGGCAGCATCGGCTTTATTGGCCTGGTCGCACCGCATATTGCGCGCCGGCTGGTGGGCGATGACCACCGCTTTTACCTGCCGGCCTCGGCCTTGACTGGCGCGCTGGTGCTGTCCTTGGCCTCGGTGGCATCCAAGGCGCTGGTGCCGGGCGTCATCGTGCCGGTGGGCATTGTCACCTCGCTGGTGGGCATTCCCTTCTTTCTGGCCATTGTGCTGCGCACCCGGGGGCGGGCATGAGCGGCGGCGGTTTGCAGATCAGCGGACTGCATGTGGCCTATGGCCGGCGCGTCGTCATTCCTTCGTTGTCGGTGGCCGATCTGCAGCCAGGCACCGTCACCGTGGTGCTGGGCCCCAATGGCAGCGGCAAATCGACCTTTTTGCGGGCGCTGGCGGGGCTGACCCGTGCCAGCGGTCAGGTGCGCTTGCAAGGGCAGCCGCTGGACAAGGCCAGCCTGGCCGAGCGCGCCCGGCGCGTGGTCTACCAGCCCCAGGCCTTGCCGGCGGCGGTGCACCTGCGCGTGATCGAATCGCTGATGGCCGCGCGCAAGGCCTCGCCCCACAGCCTGCATGCGGGCGCCGAGCCAGCCCAGGATGCGGTCGTGCAATGCGCTGCTGTGCTGCAGCAACTGGGCATTGACCACCTGGCGATGCGCCACCTCGATGAGCTATCGGGCGGCCAGGCGCAGCTGGCCGGCCTGGCGCAGGCGCTGGTCCGCCAGCCCCAGGTGCTGATGCTCGATGAGCCGCTGTCGGCGCTGGACCTGAACCACCAGTTCCATGTGATGGCGCTGGTGGGCGAACAGACCCGGCGCAGCGGCATGGTCACCCTGGTGGTGCTGCATGACCTGGGCCTGGCGCTGCGCCATGCCGACCGCGTGCTGGTGCTGCAGAACGGCGAGCTGCAGGCCGATGGCCTGCCCAGCGATGCGATCAACCCCGAGCTGCTGGCCCGTGTCTATGGCGTGCAGGCCCGTGTCGAGCCCTGCTCGCGCGGCATTCCGCAGGTGATGGTGGACGGCCTGCTGGCCTGAAGGGCTGCGCATGCACCGCCTCAGCGCCGATTCCCTCTTTCTCAACGACCCAAGCGACCAACCATGAAGATCTCTCTGCACCACCTCGCCCTTTGCGCCGCCACCCTGGGCGCCAGCAGCGCCGCCTTCGCGCAGCCCGCCGCATCCGCATCGGCGCCAGTCTGTGAAGCCCATGTACAAGGCCAGCCCGGCAAAAAGTTTGACCTGACCGAGCTGCGCGTGAGCAAGCGCTGCGTGCAGTTCACCGTGCACCTGCTGCACACCGGCAAAAAGCCTTGGCAGGAAGCGGGCCACAACTGGGTGCTGACGCGCAGCAAGGACACCGAGGCGGTGATCCGCGAAGGCCAACGCTCCGGCCCTGAGCGCGCCTGGCTCAGCCGGGGCGATGCCCGCGTGCTGGCTGCCACCCAGATGCTGTCTGGCGGTGAGCATGCCTCGGTGAGTTTCCCGGTCGAGCGCCTGAGCCAGGGCGAGGACTACACCTATTTCTGCTCCTTCCCCACCCATGCGGAGCCTATGCGCGGCAAGCTGGTGGTTGTTGACTAAGCCCAGCAACCAGTAACCGGCCCAGCCTTAGCTGGGCATGCGGTAGGCCAGCACCTTGAGCGCCCGGTCGGGCGAGACATCGGCAAAGATCGCCGGGTTGGCCACCTGCTCGATGAACTCCAGCGCCGGCGCCAGTTCGGCCATCTGGTCTTGCAAGAAGGCCAGCGGCAGCTCGGGGGCGTTCAGGCAGAGCAGCGCAAAGCCGCCCGGTGCCAGCAGGTCGGGCAGGCGCTTGATCAGGCGCGCGTAGTCCTTGGTAGCCACAAAGCTGCCCTTTTGGTAGCTGGGCGGGTCCATGATCACCAGCTGGTAAGGCCCGGTGCGGGTGATCTTGCCCCAGCTGCTGAAAATGTCATGGCCCCAGAACTGGCCGCCGGCCAGCTGGTTGAGGCGGTGGTTCTGCTGGCCGCTGGCCAGCGCAGCCTTGCTCATGTCGATATTGACCACCTGGCCGGCGCCCGCCTGCAGTGCTGCGACCGAGAACGCGCAGGTATAGGCAAACAGGTTGAGCACCTTGCAGCGCTCGGGTTCCGGCTGGCGCGCTATGAACTGGCGCACCCAGCGCCTACCCTCGGCCATGTCCAGAAACAGGCCATGGTTCTGCCCGCGCAGCACATGCACCTGGTAGCGGGCATCGTCCTCCTGCACGGTATGGGGCTCGGGCAGGCTGCCCTGGACCAGGCGGGTCTCGGCCGCGCCCAGCGCCCGGCATTGGTAGACCCAGGTGAGCGGCTCACCTGGGTAGAGCTGCTGCCAGCGCTGCTGCAGCGCCTCGCCCACGCTGTGCAGCGCCTCGTCGGCCAGCGGCGCAAAGCTGGTCAGCACCACGGCCGGCGGGTACAGGTCCAGCGACAGGTGTTCGCAGCCCGGAAACAGGCCGCCTCGGCCATGGAACAGGCGTTGCGCCTGCTGGCTTGCGGGCATGGTGGCGATGGCCTCAAGTAATGCTTGCATGGATTCAAATGTCGGGAAGAGAAACGGGGGTGCAGTGCTGGACCAGAAATGTGGGCTGCGGGATACTTCTTACAAATATTCCCCGGCCCGCCCTCCAATTGTGCGGCTGCTCGGTTAGATTTCTTGGGTTATGAGTTTCGACAGATCACTGGTGGATCACCGCCAGGATTGAGGAGGAGGTTTTCATGTTCAGTAGCGCCAATGACATCAAGCCCCTGGTGACCGCCATCAACAACTGCCAGGACGAGGAAAGCATGATCAACCCGCTGACGGCAGCGCAGTGGGAGATCCTGGCCCCATATCTGACGCAGACCCAGCTGGCGGCATCCCAGGTGTTGTTTCAGCAAGGCACGCAGGAGCGCACCTTGTTCTTCGTCGAAAGCGGCAGCTTGAGCGTGCATTTCGAGGACGAAAAACAGCGCATTCGCCTGGCCATCGTCGGCGCGGGCTCCATTGTCGGGGAAGGCGCGTTCTTCTCGCACCAGCCGCGCAATGCCACCGTGCAGGCGGTGGCCGGTTGCCGCCTCTGGGGGCTGTCCAGCATCCGCTTTACCGAGCTGTGCAACCGCCAGCCCACCGTGGCCGTCGCGCTGGCGATGGCCGCCGGATCGGTGCTGGCCAAGCGCCTGGGCAACCGCAAACGCCGCGTTGCCGCAACATAAAAGCTTGGCATGTGTCAAATGGCACGCGCTTTTCTGACAAGTGTATGCAATACTCCATCCCTACAATTACAAATGCCTGTTGCATGGTGAAACGGGTGACCGTTTTGCATTCTGATCAGGGTAGGGAGTGGCATGTCTATATTTGCCAAATGGTTCAGTCGACCAGAAAAAAAACCGGCCGTGGCTGCCTTTGGGCCGCAAACAATGTTCGCCGAGCCGTTGGGCCACAGCCAGCACGATATGCTGGCCGCCCAGAGCCCGTTGGTGGGCGCCAAGTCCATGGCTGCGGCGTCCCCGCACGACAGCGCCGCGCCGCGGCCCGGTGAGCGTTCGGCCCGGCGGGAAATGGTGTATTCGGCGGTGCGCGAGTCCATGGTGCGCTCGGGCATTCTGTCGGCAGCTTACAAATTCAAGGTGCTGGCGCTGGACAAGCGCGCGACGCAGTTCATTGTGATGGTGGACCTGGCGCAGCAGCACTGCGCCTCGCCGGACAAGCTCACCCAGATCGAAGCCTTGATCGCCTATTCGGCCAAGACCCGTTTCGAGATCGTCATCACCTCGGTGTACTGGCGCCTCAACGCCCAGCTCGGTGCCGTCAGCAGCAAGGCACCCCGTGTCGCCAGCGCTGGCGCCGCGCCGTCCCAGGCGCCGATGGCACCGGTGCCGCTGGGCATGGACCCGGTCGATGAGGCAGAGATTGCCGCCTTCAAGAAGGCCTTGCTCGACGCCGCGATGAACCCGGTGCCGGCGCTGGAGGGGGCACCGGCCAGCCAGCGCGCCGCGACCAGCACCGCGCCACGGCCGGCGCCGATTGTCCCGCCCGCACGCCGTGCCACTGACCCGACCCAGATCGCACGGGAAGCGGCCCGCCGGGGCGGCGCGCCTGCGCCCACCGCCGACACCAGTTTTGGCGGCCTGAGCAATACCCAGTACGGCGATCTGCATTGAGCGTCCACGCCGCTGCAGCGGAGGCTCAGTGGCCCGCGAAATCCACCAAGGTGAACAGCGGCAGGCCTGCGTCGGTCAGCCGCTTGGAGCCGCCCAGCTCGGGCAGGTCGACAATGGCAGCGCCCTCCATCACCTGGGCGCCGAGTTTCTCCAGCAGGTTCTTGCCGGCCATCATCGTGCCGCCGGTGGCAATCAGGTCATCGACCAGCAGCACCTTGTCGCCGGGCTTGACCGCATCGGCATGCAGCTCCACCGTGGCGCTGCCGTACTCCAGCTCATAGGTCTCCTCCACCGTGGTGAAGGGCAGCTTGCCTTTTTTGCGGATCGGCACAAAGCCCACCTTGAGCTGGTAGGCAATGACGGCGCCGAGGATGAAGCCCCGCGCGTCGAGTCCTGCCACCACATCGGGGCGCATGTCGCGCGACATGTAGCGGTGCACAAAGGCGTCGATCAGCACATGGAAGACCTGCGGGTTCTGCAGCAGCGGGGTGATGTCCCGGAACTGCACGCCCGGCGCTGGCCAGTCGGGGACAGTGCGAATGTGGTGACGCAAAAAGGCGTTGACGTCGGGAGCGTGCATGGTGGGGCCGGAGAAGGGGAGAGGACCCGCCATGGTAGTGCATGTGGGGTTGCTGCAGTCCAGCGGCGGTGCTTTGTTAAGCATGTTTGGCAATGACCTGCGTCCGCCGGGGCGCGGGCGCTCCGATAAAATCGGCCTCCATGAGCACCCTACAGCCCAAGCGCCCCCTCGAAGCGGCGCAGATTCTGCGCCTGGCGGCGTCCACCTTCGCGATCGAGGCCGAGGCCATTGCCGCGCTGACACAGCGCCTGGACGACAACTTTGTCCAGGTCGTGCAGCGCATGCTGGAGATTCCCGGACGTGTGGTGGTCACCGGCATGGGCAAGAGCGGGCATGTCGGACGCAAGATTGCCGCGACCTTGGCATCGACCGGTACGCCCGCATTCTTTGTGCACCCGGGCGAGGCCAGCCATGGCGACCTGGGCATGGTGACCGGCCAGGACCTGGTGCTGGCCATCTCCAACAGCGGTGAGAGTGGCGAGATTTCGGTGCTGCTGCCGGTGCTCAAGCGCCTGGGCGTGCCCATCGTGGCGATGACGGGCAACCTGCAGTCCTCGATGGCCCGCCATGCCGACTGGGTGCTCAACACCCAGGTGGACAAGGAAGCCTGCCCGCTGAACCTGGCCCCCACGGCCAGCACCACGGCGCAAATGGCGATGGGCGATGCGCTGGCCGTCGCGCTGCTGGATGCGCGCGGCTTCAAGGCCGAGGACTTTGCCCGCTCCCACCCCGGTGGCGCGCTGGGCCGCCGCCTGCTCACCCATGTGGCTGACGTGATGCGCAGCGGCGATGAACTGCCTACCGTGTTGCCCAGCGCCAGCTTCAGCGATCTGATGCGAGAGATGAGCGCCAAGGGCATGGGCGCGGCTGCCATCGTCGATGCGAACGGGCTGCTGCAGGGCGTCTTCACCGATGGCGACCTGCGCCGCCGTATTGAGGCCGGTGCCGATTTGCGTGGCCTGACTGCGGCCGAGGTGATGCATGCGGCGCCGCGCCAGATATCGGCTGACGCGCTGGCGGCCGATGCCGCCGCGATGATGGAGGCCCACCGCATCACCAGCGTGCTGGTCACCGATGCGGCCCGGCGCCTGGTGGGCATCGTGCATGTGGGCGATCTGATGCGGGCCAAGGTGATCTGATGGCCAGCACCCTGACCTTGCCCCCCATCACCCCCGCCCAGCAGTGGCCCGCCGGGTTGCTGCTGCGTGCCCAGGGCATCAAGATCGTGTTTTTCGATGTGGATGGCGTGCTCACCGATGGCGGCCTGTACATCAGCGAGCAGGGTGAAACGCTCAAGCGCTTCCACACGCTCGACGGCCATGGCCTCAAGATGCTGCGCGAAGCCGGCATCGTGCCGGCGGTCATCACCGGGCGTGACTCGGCCCCGCTGCGCCACCGCCTGGCGGCATTGGGCATCGCGCATGTGCGCTATGGGACCGAGGACAAGCTGCCCGCCGCCCAGGCCATGCTGGAGGCGCTGGGCCTGGACTGGCACCAGGCCGCTGCCATTGGCGATGACTGGCCGGATCTGCCGGTATTGCGCCGCTGCCAGCTGGCCTGCGCCCCCGCCAATGCCCACCCCGAAGTGCTGGGCGTGGCACACTGGGTGACCACCCGCCACGGCGGCGCAGGCGCCGCGCGCGAGCTGTGCGATGCCGTGCTGGCCGCCAGCGGTGCCTATGTCAACCTGCTCGATCGGTACGGACAATGAAATCTCGTGTGCGACGCCTCATGGACCTGTCGTCCATCTACCTGCCGGTGATCCTGATGGGTCTGCTGGCGCTGGGCACCTGGTGGCTGGTGCGCAATGCCCCCAAGCCGCAGAGCGTGCGTGAGGCGGTGGTGCCCGGCCACGAGGTGGATTACTACATGAGCGATTTTTCGGTGCGCAACTTTGACGGCACCGGCGTGCTGACCAGCGAGATCCTGGGCAACAAGATGCGCCACTTCATCGACACCGACACGCTGGAGATCGATACGGCCACGATGCGCTCGTTGCGGCAGGATGGATCCACGACGGTGGCGACGGCCGACCGCGCGCTGTCCAATGCCGATGGCTCGGAAGTGCAGCTGTTCGGCAATGCCAAGGTGGTGCGCAGCAGCAACAAGCCGGGTGTGCCGCAGATGGAGTTCCGGGGCGAATTCCTGCACGCCTTTGTCAATGAAGAGCGTGTGAGCTCGAACAAGCCAGTCGAGATCATCCGGGGCAAGGACCGCTTCACGGCCGATTCCATGGTCTTCAACAACCTCACCCAGGTGGCCGAGCTCAAGGGCCGGGTCAAGGGTGTACTGCAGCCCGCACGCTGAGCGCCCATGGCCACCCCCCTGAGCGACGCACCGTTGGTGCTGATCACCGGCGCCTCCAGCGGCATCGGCCAGGCGCTGGCCTGGCGCTACTACCAGGCCGGCTACCGGCTGGCGCTGGTGGCCCGCCGCAGCACAGTGATGCAGGCATGGGCGCAGGCACAAGGCATGGACAGCAGCCGCTATGCCATCTATGGCGCCGACGTGGCCAATCAGGACCAGATCATTGCTGCCTGCGCACAATGCCTGCAGCAGCAGGGCCTGCCCGATGTGGTGGTGGCCAATGCCGGGGTGAGTTACGGCATCGACACGGCAGAGCGCGAGGACCTGGACGTCATGGCCCAGACCTATGCCACCAACGTGATCGGCATGGCCGCGACCTTCCACGCCTTTGTGCGGCCCATGCAGGCGCGCGGCAGTGGCAAATTGGTGGGTATTGCCAGTGTGGCCGGCATACGCGGCCTGCCCGGCCACGGCGCCTACTGCGCCAGCAAGGCGGCGGTCATCAGCTACTGCGAGAGCCTGCGGGTGGAGCTGCAGCGCAGCGGTGTGCAGGTGGTCACGATCAGCCCGGGCTTTGTGGCCACGCCGCTCACCAGCCATAACCGCTACGGCATGCCGTTCCTGATGCAACCCGAGGCCTTCGCCGACAAGGCCTTCGCGGTGATTGCCAAGGCGCGCAGCTATGCCGTCATCCCCTGGCAGATGGGCTGGGTGGCCAAGCTGTTGCGCTGCCTGCCCAATGCGCTGTATGACCGCGCGCTGGCCAACCGCCCGCGCAAGCACCGCCACCGCGAACGGGTGCAAGAGCTGCCGCCAGGCCGGGATTGACGCAGGTCTGCGCCGGCCATGAAAAAAGCCCCTGTCGGGGCTTTGTCGTTGCTGGAGGCGCACCGCCAGGGTGTGCCTGCAGACATCAATAATCGTCGTTGTTGTCGTAGCCTTGGTTGCCGCCGCGGTTGCGCGAACCATTGCCGTAGGGGCTGCGGAAGCCGCCATCGCGGTCGCCGCCGCGATCACCGCCACCAAAGCCACGGTCATTGCCGCCACGGCCGCCGCCGCCATCGCGACCGCCACGGTCGCCATAACCACCGCCACCGCCGCCGTAGCCGCCACGGTCACCGCCGCCGCCGTATCCACCACCACCGCCGCCGCCGTAGCCACCGCCACCACCGCCGCCGTAGCCACCACCGCCGCCACCGCCGCCACCGAAGCCGCCGCGGTTACCGCCGCCACCGAAGCCACCACCGCGTGGGCCGCCAAAGCCACCACCGCCGCTGCGGGGAGGACGGGGCTCCATCGGACGCGCTTCGTTCACGACCAGATTGCGGCCGCCCAGAGGCTGACCGTTCAGACCGTTGACCGCTGCTTGGGCTTCGTCATCGCTGCCCATTTCTACAAAACCGAAACCCTTGGAGCGACCCGTGTCGCGTTCCATCATCACCTTGGCGCTGGTTACGCTGCCAAACTGACCAAAGGCCTGTTCCAGATCGTTGTCGCGAACCTGGTATGGCAAATTACCGACGTAAAGCTTGTTGCCCATTTGAGGGACTCCTGATAACTCTTAAATAATGCGATAGCGCCCTGTAGAACACCGGTCATTCATCGCAGTAGCCCGATGGAGGAATACTCCATCCTTTATTTTCTGGCATAAAAACCGACAATGGCATAGTTCCGCCCCTCAGTTGTGGCGCGGAAGCTGCAACCAGATGCAAAAAAGGCCTCAAAGAGGCCTTTTTTTCGGGAAAACCCGTCATCTAACCGTCAAAACCCTTAAGAGGTTTTGGAGGTGAGGTGTTTAGTAGCTGCCGCCACCGTAGCCACCACGGCCACCGCCGCCGAAGCCACCGCGATCGCCGCCGCCGAAGCCGCCACGGTCACCGCCGCCGAAGCCACCGCGGTCACCGCCGCCGAAGCCGCCACGGTTGCCACCACCGAAACCACCGCTGCGTGGAGGACGGGCTTCCATGGGACGGGCTTCGTTCACAACCAGGTTACGGCCGCCGTAGCCTTGGCCGTTCACGCCTTCGATAGCAGCTTGTGCTTCAGCGTCCGAACCCATTTCCACAAAGCCGAAGCCCTTGGAGCGGCCGGTGTCACGTTCCATCATGACCTTGGCGCTGGAGACGGTACCGAACTGGCTGAAAGTGCTTTCCAGATCGCTGTCACGGAAAGAGTAGGGCAGGTTGCCCACGTAAAGTTTGTTGCCCATTTGAGGACTCCGAAAAAAGTAAAAAAAGCGATGGAGCCTGATGCAATCAACAAACCTGTGACAACTTCCAAGACGGATCACCGCGCGCTCTAGTGTACCCGGGGGCACATTGAGCTTCACCATTATGGGTGAATCGCCTTACGCTGTGTTGACAGTTCCCGCAAGCGGGGCTTGGTATTTTCCCTGGCGGCAGTGGGTGTTGCGGCGCAGCATCGCTTTTGGGCGTATGATGCGCCGGTCTTTGGGGAGTAGCCTGCCGGGCGTGCAATGCGCCGCGGAGTGTGCGTCAACAAACTTGGGCCTTCGCGGCCTATGGCGTACACGGCACCTTGTGATGAGGATGCTGGGCGAGACCATTGACCACGTTGCGATCCAATGCCGGAGTCGCGATGCGGTCAATGCTGTCTTGCTATATCCGGCTGCAATAACGATCCCCACTCATGGAAGCCTTTCTCCTCTCAACCGCTGTCGTTGCCCTTGCCGAAATGGGCGACAAGACACAGCTGCTCTCGCTCGTCCTCGCTGCCAAATACCGCAAACCCTGGCCCATTGTGCTGGGCATCTTTGTCTCGACGCTGGTCAACCATGCACTGGCCGGTGCCGTCGGTGCCTGGATCACCACGATGCTCGGCCCCGATGTGCTGCGCTGGATTCTGGGCGTGTCCTTCATCCTGATGGCCGGCTGGATGCTGATTCCCGACAAGATCGACGAGGACGAAGCCGGCAAGAGCAGCGGCCGCTGGGGCGTGTTCGGCACCACGGTGCTGCTGTTCTTCCTGGCCGAGATGGGCGACAAGACCCAACTGGCCACCGTGGGGCTGGCCGCCAAGTATCCGGCTTCCTATTACTGGGTGGTCGCCGGCACCACGATCGGCATGATGCTGGCCAATGCGCCGGTGGTCTGGTTTGGCGACAAGATCACCAAGAAGCTGCCGATCCGCTGGATCCACCGCGTCTGCGCAGTGATCTTCCTGGTGCTGGGCGTGGCTGCGCTGTTCACCACGATGGACTGACAGCGCTGGCAGCGCTAGCAACACCGGCAACGCACTAACTAAATAAAAGGGCTGGGGATCTTGCGATCTCCAGCCCTTTTTGGATGGGGCGGCGCCCCAAGCCTCAGCCTCAGTCCAAGGTCATCAGGCTCGCATTGCCGCCCGCTGCTGCGGTGTTGATGCTGATCGCATGCTCGGCCAGCAGGCGGAACAGTGGCACGCTGCCATCGGCGGCCTGGGCGGTGATCGGCACAATGGCGCCGGGGCGGCCCGCCAGGCTGCTGCCGATGGGCAGCCAGCCGCTGGCGGCATCGGCGATCAGCGCATCGAAGGCTTCGGACTGCAGGAAGGCCTGCGCGCTGTGCGCCGACAGTTGCACCGAGGCACGCACCGATGCGGGCAGCTGTGCCAGCAGGCTGGCGTACTGGCTGTTGGCGGGCCACACGGCGGTGGAGCCAGCCGCCAGTACGGCGGCGAGCTGGGCCAGCAGCAGGCTTGTGGTGCTGGCCACGCAGCCCACGCGCTCGCGGCCGCTCAGCACATACAGATTGCGCTCACCGGTCGGGCCGGGCAGCTCGGCCGCAAAGCCATTGCCGGTATGGGCGGCATAGCGCTGGCACAGCGCTGCCAGCTCGCCCTGGCCTTGCTGGCTGGCCCAGCTTTGCAGCGCATCCAGCGCAGCGGCAGGGGCGGCATCGGCCTGCTCCAGGCCATGGGCATGGCCGCGCTGGCCAGTGGCGGGCGCGGGCGCCTCATTGCCCGCCATGCGGGGCAGGTGGGCCAGCGCATCGACCGTGGCCGTGGCCGGCATGCGGCTGAGCAGGCGCAGCATGTACAGCGGGCCGCCGGCCTTGGGTCCCGTGCCTGACAGGCCTTCGCCGCCAAAGGGCTGCACACCGACGACGGCGCCGACGATGTTGCGGTTCACATAGATATTGCCGGCATGCGCAGCAGTGACCACCTGGCTGATGGTCTCGTCAATGCGGGTGTGCAGGCCCAGGGTGAGGGCGTAGCCGGTGGCATTGATGTCGGCCAGCAGCTGGGGCAGGTGCTCGCGGCGGTAGCGCAGCACATGCAGCACCGGGCCGAAGACCTCGCGCTTGAGCTCGGACAGCTGGCGGATGGCGATCACCGTCGGCGGCACAAAGGTGCCCTGCGCGCTGGCGCCGCCGTTTTGCCAGACCTGGTGGCCGGCGGCCTGCATGCGGGCAATGTGCTGGTCGATGACGCCCTTGGCTTCGGCATCGATGACGGGGCCGACATCGGTCTTGAGCTGGCAGGGGTTGCCGACCTGGAGCTCCTGCATCGCGCCGCGCAGCATGTGCAGCAGGCGGTCGGCGGCCTCTTCCTGCACGCAGAGCACGCGCAGCGCCGAGCAGCGCTGGCCGGCCGAGTCAAAGGCCGAGGACAGCACATCGACCACCACCTGCTCGGCCAGCGCGGAGGAGTCCACGATCATCGCGTTCTGGCCGCCGGTCTCGGCCACCAGGGTCACGGGCTGGCCTTGGGCATCGAGGCGCTGGGCCAGGGTCTTTTGCAGAATGCGGGCCACTTCGGTCGAGCCGGTGAACATCACGGCCTGCACGCGGCTGTCGCCCACCAGGCGCGCGCCGACGGTCTCGCCGGTGCCCGGCAGCAGCTGCAGCACATCGTGCGGCACGCCCGCCTGCCACAGCGCCTGCACGGCAGCGGCGGCGATCAGCGGGGTCTGCTCGGCCGGTTTGGCCAGCACCGTGTTGCCGGCGGCCAGCGCAGCAGCAATCTGGCCGCTGAAGATGGCCAGCGGGAAGTTCCAGGGGCTGATGCAGACCACCGGGCCCAGGGCCTGGTAATCCGCCTGGCCCCAGCTGCGCACCTGGGCGGCGTAGAAGCGCAGAAAGTCCACCGCCTCGCGCACTTCGGCAATCGCGTTGGAGCAGGTCTTGCCCGCCTCGCGCACCAGCACGCCCATCAAGGTGGGCATATGGGCTTCGAGCAGGTCACCGGCCTTGGCCAGGCAATCGGCGCGCTGGGCCGCCGGGGTGGCCTGCCAGCGGGCGGCGGCGGCCTGGGCGGCGGCCAGCGCAAACTCCACCTGATCGGCCGATGCCTGCGTGACCGTGCCGACCTGGTCGCTGTGGTCGGCCGGGTTCAGCACGGGCTCGCTCGGTTGGGTAGAGGCGGGGGCGCCGTCTGCCAGGAGGGGCTGGGCATGCCAGGCCATCTGTGCGCTGGCCTGCAGGTCGTGCTGCAGCGCGCGCAGGCGGTTGTCGTTGGACAGGTCCAGCCCGGCCGAATTGCTGCGGCTTGCGCCATACAGCGCGCGCGGCTGGGCAATGTGCGGGTTGGGCAGGCCCAGCTGGCCTTCGCTCTGCGCCCATTGCTGGGCGGTGGTCACGGGGTTTTCCACCAGCTTGGCCAGGGGGATGTCCTGGTCGGCGATGCGGTTCACAAAGCTGGTGTTGGCGCCGTTCTCGAGCAGGCGGCGCACCAGGTAGGCCAGCAGGGTTTCATGCGTGCCCACGGGGGCATAGATGCGGCAGGGGCGGCCCAGGTTCTCGCTGGCATTGCGGCCCACGACTTGCTCGTACAGCGGCTCGCCCATGCCGTGCAGGCACTGGAACTCGTACTGGCCGGGCTGGTAGCGGGCCGGGTCGGCCAGGTGGTAGATGGTGGCCAGGGTGTGGGCATTGTGCGTGGCGAACTGGGGGTAGACCGCATCGGGCGCGGCCAGCAACTGGCGCGCGCAGGCCAGGTAGGACACATCGGTATAGGCCTTGCGGGTGTAGACCGGGTAGCCTTCGAGACCGTCGATCTGGGCGCGCTTGATCTCGCTGTCCCAGTAGGCGCCCTTGACCAGGCGCACCATCAGGCGGTGCTGGCTGCGGCGGGCCAGGTCGATGATGAAGTCCAGCACATAGGGGCAGCGCTTTTGGTAGGCCTGCACGACAAAGCCGATGCCGGCAAAACCGGCCAGCTCGGGCGCAAAGCAGAGTTTTTCCAGCAGGTCCAGCGACAGCTCCAGGCGGTCGGCTTCTTCGGCGTCGATATTGAGGCCGATGTTGTAGCTTTTGGCCAGCACGGCCAGCTGCAGCACCACCGGGTAGAGCTCGGCCATCACGCGGTCGTACTGGGCGCGGCTGTAGCGCGGGTGCAGGGCCGACAGCTTGATCGAGATGCCCGGGCCTTCGTAGACGCCCCGGCCATTGCTGGCCTTGCCGATCGCATGGATCGCGTTTTCGTAGTCGCGCAGGTAGCGCTTGGCGTCATCGCTGGTCATCGCCGCTTCGCCCAGCATGTCGTAGGAGTAGCGGAAGCCCTTGGCCTCCAGGCGCTCGGCGTTCTTCAGCGCTTCGCCAATCGTCTCGCCGGTGACGAACTGCTCGCCCATCATGCGCATGGCCATGTCCACGCCCTTGCGGATCAGCGGCTCGCCGCCCCGGCCGATCAGGCGGGTGAGCGACTGGCCCAGCGAGCCCTCGCTATGCGTGGCCACCAGCTTGCCGGTCAGCACCAGGCCCCAGGCAGCGGCATTGACGAACATCGACGGGCTCTTGCCCACATGGGCCTTCCACTGGCCGTGGGCGATCTTGTCGCGGATCAGCACATCGCGGGTGGCCGTATCGGGGATGCGCAGCAGCGCCTCGGCCAGGCACATCAGCGCAATGCCTTCTTGCGACGACAGTGCAAACTCCTGCAGCAGGCCTTGCACCAGGCCGGAGCGGCCGCTGTCGGCCTTGCGCTCGCGCAGCGTGCGGGCCAGTTGCAGCGCCAGCGCATCGCCGGCCTGGGCGATGGCGGCGGGTGGCGTGGCCTGGGGCAGCAGTGCTTGCAGCGCTTCGGTCTCGGGCTTGCGGTAGGCGGCAGTGATGGCCGCGCGCAGTGCCGAGGCGGGCTGCAAGGCCGACACCAGCTCATTAAAAACAGGAGCACTGGCGCCAGATGGGCTGCTGCCCGTGGCCGAAAATGGCGAGGTAGTGGAGGGCTGGTTGTCAACAACGGCGTTGGCAGTCATGGCGGGCTCGTGTTCAGAGTAGATAGTGAATGCCGCCAGTGTGATCGTTTGTGGTTTGAATTTCTCTCCATAATGTGGCCCATTCTTAGTGAAAAATTCTGCCCATGACCGCCATCATCGACCCGCCGGACGACCTCGACCGCATCGATCTGCGCATTCTGGCCGTGCTGCAGCGGGACGGCCGCATCTCCAACCTGAAGCTGGCCGAGGCGGTATCGCTGTCGGCCACTGCCGTGCTGGCCCGGGTGCAGCGCCTGACCAAGGAGGGCTACATCACCGGCTACGAGGCCCGGCTGAATCCGCAAAAGCTGGGCGCGGCGATGCTGGTCTTCATCGAGGTGCTGCTGGACCGCACCACCCCGAATGTGTTTGACGAGTTCAAGGCGGCGGTGCAGGTGCGGCCCGAGATCATGGAGTGCCACATGGTGGCAGGCGGCTTTGACTACCTGGTGAAGATCCGTGTGGCCGACATGAACCACTACCGCCACTTTGCCGGTGAGGTCTTGTGGCAGTTGCCCGGCGTGCGCGAGACCCGTACCTACGCGGTGATGGAGGAAGTCAAAAGCTCCAACCGGATCTACCTGGGCGGCAGTTGACGCAGCCCATGCGCGGCCGATTTGCAGTACACTCAAATCTCACGGCGCCGATTTGCTTCAGCTTGCGGGCGCTTTATAAATCCAGCTAAAGACTCGGTAGGCGACTGCATTCCATCGACCCGGCCTCGTTTTTAGCGTTGCCGGGTTTTTTATGTCATTCGTTGCGACACCCCAATCAATGCATTTCCCGGAGGCGCTCCCTCTTCAAAGTGGCGCCTCCATCCGCGACTACCATCTGGCCTACGAGACCTACGGCCAGCTCAACGCCGACCGCTCCAACGCCATCCTGGTCTGCCATGCACTCAATGCCTCGCACCATGTGGCCGGCCATTACGAGGGCCAGGCCAAGAGTGAGGGCTGGTGGGACAACATGATCGGCCCGGGCAAGCCGGTCGATACCAACCATTTCTTTGTCATCGGCGTCAACAACCTGGGCTCCTGCTTTGGCTCGACCGGGCCCATGCACCTGAATCCGGACACCGGCGCGGTCTACGGCGCCGATTTCCCGGTCGTGACGGTGGAGGACTGGGTCAATGCCCAGGCGCTGCTGCTGGACCGGCTGGGCATCCGCCAGCTGGCCGCCGTGCTGGGTGGCAGCCTGGGCGGCATGCAGGCGCTGTCCTGGACCCTGCAGTACCCCGACCGCATGCGCCATGCGGTGGTGGTGGCCAGCGCCCCCTGTCTGTCGGCCGAGAACATTGCGTTCAACGAGGTGGCGCGCCGCGCCATCGTGACCGACCCGGACTTCCACGGCGGCCACTTCTACAGAGAAGGCGTGGTTCCCAAGCGCGGCCTGCGCATTGCGCGCATGATCGGCCACATCACCTACCTGAGCGATGACGTGATGAACCAGAAGTTCGGCCGCCAGCTGCGCGAAGGCCTGGACTTGAAATACAGCACCCAGGATGTGGAGTTCCAGATCGAGAGCTATCTGCGCTACCAGGGCGACAAGTTCAGCGACTACTTTGATGCCAATACCTATTTGCTGATCACCCGTGCGCTCGACTACTTCGACCCGGCCAAGCCGTTTGGCGGCGACCTGACCCAGGCGCTGGCCGGCGCCAAGGCGCGCTTCATGCTGGTGAGCTTCAGCACCGACTGGCGCTTCTCGCCAGCGCGCAGCCGCGAGATCGTCAAGGCCTTGCTCGACAACCGCCGCACCGTCAGCTACGCCGAGATCGACGCGCCCCATGGCCACGATGCCTTCTTGCTCGACGATGCCCGCTACATGGGCGTGATGCGCTCCTATTTTGAAAACATGGCCCGCGAACTGAGCGCCGGCCTGCCCCGCAGCCAGGAGGCCGCATGACCGAGTCTTCTTCCACCTTCCAGGCCATTGCCAACCTGGTACCCAAGGGCGCCCGCGTGCTGGACCTGGGCTGCGGCGATGGCAGCCTGCTGGCCTACCTGCAGCGCGAGCGCGAATGCAGCGGCTATGGCATCGAGTTTGACGACGCCAATGTGCTGGCCTGCGTGCGCCGGGGCGTGAACGTGCTGCAGCTGAACCTGGAAGACGGCCTGGCCATCTTCGAGGACAACAGCTTTGATGTGGTGCTGCAGATCGACACCTTGCAGCATCTGCGCAATGCCGAGGTGATGCTGCGCGAGACTGCGCGCATCGGCAAGCAAGGCGTGGTCGCCTTCCCCAACTTTGCGCACTGGCCCAACCGCCTGTCGATCCTGCAAGGCCGCATGCCGGTGACCAAGCGCCTGCCCTACCAGTGGTACGACACGCCCAACATCCGCGTCGGCACCTTCAAGGATTTCGAGGTGCTGGCGCTCAAGAACAAGCTGCACATTCTGGACAGCTTTGGCCTGCAGAACGGCGAGGTGCGGCGCTGGCTGCCCAATGCCCGTGCCGGCACGGCGGTGTTCCACTTCGAGCACGCCTGAGCCCACGGCGCGCCACGCGGCGGACTCTGCGCTGTACAACGGCAGCAGGGCTTTGCCGCAGGCGATAGCCGGGTGGCGCCTGCGCTGGTACGCTTATGCCTGCGGCTGCCCTTTTCGTGGCAGCACCTCCAGGAGATTCGCCCATGAACGCCCGCCTCGACGCCGCCCAGCTGCAAGCCGATGCTGCCCTCAGCCATATCAGCCAGCAGTGGGACCGCGATATTCTTCGCCAGCTGACCGACTACATCGCCATCCCCGCCAAGTCGCCGGGCTTTGATGGCAACTGGGAGCAGCATGGTTTCATCGACACCGTGGTGCGCAATGCCGCCAGCTGGATCGAGGCGCAGAAGGTCGAAGGGCTGAAACTGGAAGTGGTGCGCGTGCCGGGCCGCACGCCGGTGCTGTTCTTCGAGGTGCCTGCGACCCAGGCCCAGAGCGAGCAGACGGTGCTGATGTACGGCCACCTGGACAAGCAACCCGAGTTCTCCGGCTGGCGCAATGACCTGGGCCCCTGGACCCCCAAATACGAAGACGGCAAGCTCTATGGCCGGGGCGGCGCCGATGACGGCTATGCCACCTACGCCAGCGTGGCCGCCATCCAGGAACTCAAGCGCCAGAATGTGCCGCATCCGCGCATCGTCGGCCTGATCGAGACCTGCGAGGAAAGCGGCTCGGGCGATCTGCCGGTCTACATCGACATGCTCAAGCCCCGCCTGGGCGATGTGGGCCTGGTGATCTGCCTGGACAGCGGCGCCGGCAACTACGACCAGCTGTGGCTGACCACCAGCCTGCGCGGCATGGTCGCGGGCACCCTGAAGGTCGAGATCCTCACCGAAGGCGTGCACTCGGGCGATGCCTCGGGCGTCGTGCCATCGTCCTTCCGCATCATGCGCCAGGTGCTCGACCGCCTGGAAGACAGCAAGACGGGCCGCCTGCTGCCCGAGAGCTTTCACTGCGCGGTGCCGGCAGAGCGCCTGGCCCAGGCGCAGGCCACGGCCGGCATTCTGGGCGACGAGCTGTACAAGCGCTTCCCCTGGGCGCATTTCGACTGCAATGGCTCCAGCCTGTTTGCGCTGCCCACCACCACCGACCCGACGCAGGCGCTGCTCAAGCGCACCTGGGAGCCGACCCTGTCCGTCACCGGTGCCGAGGGCCTGCCCGCGCTGCAGGATGCCGGCAATGTGCTGCGCCCCTACACCGCCTTCAAGCTGAGCCTGCGCCTGCCCCCGCTGGTCGATGCCACGCAGTGCATGCAGGAGCTCAAGACCCTGCTCGAAGACAACGCGCCCTACCAGGCCAAGGTCACCTGGGAAGGCGCCAGCGGCGCCAACGGCTGGAATGCCCCCAACACCAGCGACTGGTTCCTGAACGCGCTCAACCAATCGAGCCGCGCGCACTTTGGCGCGGACTGCGGCTTTATCGGCCAGGGCGGCTCGATCCCGCTGATGGGTATGCTCAGTGCCGGCTTCCCCAAGGCGCAGATGATGGTCTGCGGCGTGCTGGGCCCCAAGAGCAATGCGCACGGACCCAATGAGTTCCTGCATGTGCCGTATGCCAAGAAGCTCACCGCCGCCGTGGCCCAGGTGATTGCCAGCATGCCCACCACGGCGGCCAGCGTATAACGGCCACCAGCCCGCCGGGCAGCTGCTGCGTGCACCCGGGCACGCAGCGGCTGCCTTTTCTTTTTGACGACCACAACCACGACAGCGCGCCCGCCATGACCGAGCCCACCGCCCCCACCATCTTGTTTGACGGCACTGAACCGCTGGGTGCCAGCGCCGACCTGCAGGACAATGGCAAGCCCTTTTTCTTCCAGCTGCCCAATGGCCAGAAGGCCTTTGTGATCCGCTGGCAGGGCCAGCTGCACGGCTGGATCAACGAGTGCCAGCACGCCAGCGTGCCCATGGACTTTGATGGCGACATTCTGGAGAGTGGCCGCCAGTTCATTCTGTGCCCCTACCATGGGGCCATCTACCAGCCCGATACCGGCAAATGCGTCGGCGGCCCCTGCCGGGGTGCCAGCCTCGACGCGGTGGCGGTGGAAGAGCGCGATGGCGCGGTGTGGCTGAAGCAGGGCTGAGCGCCTGCCAGGTCACCATGCCCCAGCGCGCGCCCCAGACATCGCTTTGGCGCGATACTGGCGGCCTTCAAAAATGAGCGGCCGCTCCTGCCGGGCCGCTCGCGCAGCGCCCCGCCATGAAAGCCCCGATCCGAATCGTTGATGTTGACCGCCTGGAGACCTGGACCAAGTACAAGGCCGGGCTCTGCGACAGCTGCGCAGCCAACTGCTGCACGATGCCGCTGGAGGTGCAGCTGCCCGACCTGGTGCGCCTGGGCCTGGTCGATGCCTTCGAGGTCGACAACATCGCGCACAAGCTGATCGCCAAGCGCCTGCTCAAGGCCCGGCTGATCGACCATTACAACCCCAAGCACAATATCTTCACGATGGCGCGCCGCGCCAGTGGCGATTGCCAGTTTCTCGACCCGGTGGCGCGGCGCTGCACCGTTTATGAAAAACGGCCAGAGACCTGCCGCCTGCATCCGAAAAAAGGGCCCAAACCGGGTTTTTGTGCATATGGGCACAAAGATTTGCAATAAATGCCGCGCCCCTGATGATCCAGCGCTGTGCGGAGCGGACTGTTGGCTCAGCGCCCGGCCTGGCTTATACAGAGGCTTAATACTCCTCTAGAATGGCTCGCGCACCTGCCGCAGGTGCTGCCCGGTCCCTGCAAACGCAAGGCTGGGGCACTACTGAGCCAACTAGCCGATGCAAAAATCAAAAATTTTCTGGTCTTTGGGCGTGCTGGCGCTCCTGGCCGCCGTCCTCACGATTTATGGCCTGGGCCTGCACAACAGCCTGGTATTTGACGACGGACGGCTGTCGGACGGCACCATTTTTGGCCGTTATGGCAGCCTGATCGAGCCCAAGGTGCGGATGCTGTCCTATGGCAGCTTTGTCTGGATACAGTCGCTGTTCGGCGAGAGTATGGCCGTGCAGCGTGCCTTCAATATCGTGCTGCACCTGGCCACCTGCTATGCCATTTGGCTGCTGGTGACCGAACTGTTCAGGCACACCGCGTTTTCCGATGAAGCGCGGGCCGAGCCGGGTTTTGACACCCATATCCGCATCGCTATTTTTGCCGCCGTCGCGCTGTTTGCGGTGCATCCCGTGGGCGTCTATGCAGTAGGTTATCTGGTCCAGCGCAGCATGGTGATGATGACCTTGTTTTCCGCGCTGGCCTGCTGGGCCTATATCCGCGCGTTGGCCGGTGCAGGCCTGCAATGGGCAGCGCTGGCGGTGGTCTTCCTGCTCTGCGCACTGGTCAGCAAGGAGCATGCGGTGGTGCTGCCGGCTCTGGCCTTGCCGCTCTATGTGTTTGTCAAACGGCCGTCCTGGAAAAAGCTGCTGGCGATTGGCGCGGCGATCGTGGTGCTCATCGGCGTGCTGACCGCGCTGCTGTGGACGCAGCTGGGCGCCTTTGTCGGCGCCGTGGCCACCGATGACACCTCCTGGGCCTATGTGCGCCAGCTCGAGCAGCTCTACCCGGGGATCACCGCGTCGATCTACCCGCTGAGCCTGCTCAACCAGGGCAAGCTGTTCTTCGAGTATGGCCTGCTGTGGCTGCTGCCCAATGTGCAATGGATGGCGCTGGATCTGCGCCCGGTCTTCCCGCTGGGCTTTGGCAGCCTGCCCCATCTGCTGGGGGGCTTGGGCTACGTGGCGCTGGTGATTGGCAGCGCGGTGCTGCTGCTGCGCAAGCGCGATGCCTGGGGCCTGGTGGGCCTGGTGCTGCTGTGTACGGCACTGTTGTTCAGCACCGAGTTTGTTACCAGCTGGTTGCAAGACCCGTTTGTGCTGTACCGCAGCTACATCTGGGCGATGCTGCTGCCGGCCCTGCTGGCACTGGTGCTGCTGCTCTTTCCGCGCAAGCTGATGGTGGCGCTGGCCTGCGCGGCCGGTCTGGTGCTGACGGCGCTGGCCGCAGAGCGCAGCCTCAGCCTCAAGACCGAATACAGCGCCTGGAGCGATGCGGCCCAGAAGGTGGACCTGCAGGCGCCATTCAATGCCTTTGGCCGCTGGCGCCCGTTCATCAACCGGGGCGCCTACCTGCTGGAGAACCTGAACTACGAGCAGGCGCTGCAGGATTTCGAGAAGGCCGTTGCGCTGCAGGAGCCACTGGGCTCTGCGCAGTTCAACCGGGGCATGGCGCTGGAGCTGCTCAAGCGCTACCCAGAGGCCATCACTGCATTCGACAGCGCCCAGAAGCAGGGCTTTGACAATGCAGCGCTGGCCTACCACCAGGCGACCGCCTACAAGATGACCCAGCAGATGGAGCCGGCGTTCCAGGCTTACGCCAAGGCGCTGAGCATGCAGCCCGAAGCGGTGCTGTTGCCCAAGATTCTGCTCGAGCAGGCCGAGGTGGCCATTCCCTCGGGCCACTACGATGTGGCCATTGCCAATTACCAGCGCCTGCTGCAGATGTCGCCGGGCAACACCCGCCTGGAAGTGGGCCTGGGCATCGCATTCATCGGCAAGCGCGATTTTGCGCAGGCCCTGCAGATCTTTGATGCATCGCTGGCACGCCAGCCCAACCCGCCGGCCTACTACGGCAAGGCCCTGGCCTACCGCGAGCAGGGCGACCGGGCCCAGGCCATTGCCAACCTGCAACGCGCCAGCGCCATGGACCCGGCCAATCCGGTCTACCAGCGGCTGCTGCAGCAACTGCAAGGCGGCCAATAACATGGGGCGCAATTGGTGGCGCCGGCCTGGCGCCGAGCCCTTGCATGCACCGCCCGAGCAGGCGCCGCAGCGGGTGCTGCATGTGGGCAAGTTCTATCCGCCTTACCGGGGCGGCATGGAATCGTTTCTGGCCGATCTGATCGAGCAGCAGCGTGCCAACGGCATCGATGCCCGCGCGGTGGTGCATGGCGACCCCTTGCCCGATGACCCGCCCTGGCTCATCCGCGTGCCGGTGCAGATCACCCTGGTGTTCGCGCCGATTGCGTTGGGCTTTCCGCTGGCGTTGCACCGGGCGATACGCGCCTTCAAACCCGAGGTACTGCATCTGCACATGCCCAATAACGCGGCATTCTGGGCCCTCATCATGCCGGCCGCGCGCCGCGTTGCCTGGGTGACGCACTGGCACTCGGATGTGCTGATCTCCCAATGGGACCGCGTGCTGCAGCTGTGCTACCAGATCTACCGGCCGTTCGAGACCAAGCTGTTGCGGCAAAGCGCGGCCATCCTGGCCACGTCGCCACCGTATATGGCCGCCAGCGTTCCACTGCAGCGCTGGTTGTTCAAAACACTGGCCATTCCGCTGGGCTTGAAGCCGCTGCACCAGGAGGTGCTGGAGCAGGCCCAGGCCGAGGCGCCGCAACTGCAGCTCTGGGGCGATGCGCGGCTGCGCGTGCTGTCGGTGGGCCGGCTGACTTACTACAAGGGCTTTGACACCCTGATCTCGGCGGTGGCCGGCTTTGCCGATGTGCAGCTGATCATTGCCGGTGAAGGCGAGCAGCGCAAGGAGCTCGAAGCGCTGATTGCGCGCGAGCGTGCGCAGCAGGGCTGCGCCAACGTCCTGCTGCTCGGCCAGGTGAGCGAGGCGCAAAAGCATGCGCTGTTCAACAGCTGCGATATCTTCGCGCTCGCGTCGCGCGAGCGCACCGAGGCCTTTGGCCTGGTGCTGATCGAAGCCATGCAGCATGGCAAGCCCTGCATTGCCTCCGACCTCGATGGCTCGGGCATGTCCTGGGTCGTGGGGCAGTCGGGCAGCGGGCAGTGCTATGCGCCCGACCAGGTCCAGGCCTGGAAAGAAGCGATCCGCCAGGCGCTGGCCGCCAAGGCGCTGCTGGCCGAGCGGGGCCTGGCGGCGCAGCAGGCGGCGGACGCCTATTTCACGATCGGCCAGTGCGAGCGCCGCATTGCCGAGGTCTACGCCAGCATCCGGCCTGCCACGGAGGGGCTGCCCATTCTGCGCCCGCCAGCGGCAGCAGCCCGGCCCCTGCAGGTGGCCGTGGTGCAGCAGGCCGCGCAATGGCCGTTGCTGCAGCGGTGGCAGGCTGCCCATCCCGGGAGCCTGCTGCTCTGCGTCGATGCCAGCGGCGAGCGCAGCCCGGATCCGCAAGCGCTGGGCGGCCTAGCGTATGTGTCACTGGCCGAGCTGGGTTGGTCCGATGTGGTGGCACTGATCCAGCGGCTGGCCCGCGAGCAGGTGCTCAGTGCGCTGTCCATCCGGGCGGCTGCCGATCTGCTGGGCGAGACGGGCAGTGAGCCGCCCCAGGCAGCACCAGCGGGCATCTGGCAGCGCTGGCTGGCGCGGCGCGGTATCCGCCACCTGCAGTTGGGGCGCACCGCCTTGCTGCTGCGCGGTGAGGAAGTGGCCGCCTGGGCCCGCGCACGCCATGCGCTGGTCGGCCGGCATTTGTTTGTGCGTTAGGGGTGCCTGGGCGCTGCTGGCTCAGCAGCCCAGCAGCATCGGCGGGCGCACGACGGCCAGCACACTGGCGGCCATGCCCGCGCCCAGCAGCAAGCCCCGGCGCCAGCGCGGCCAAAGGCGGGTGACATGCTCCATGCCCAGCGCAGCGGGTGCTGCGGCAAAGAAGATGCCGTAGTTCAGCACGCGCAGCATCCAGTTGGTGTCCAGCAGCCACCACGAGGCGGCAACGGCCAGCAGGCCCAGCAGCGCAATGCCCGCCAGCACACAGACCAGGAAACGCGCCATGCCCGGATCGATGCGGTGGTGGTGAAAGCCGCCCAGCCAGCGGCCGGCGCCCACCAGCAAGAACCCGGCAAACAGCAGATTGCCGGACTGGAACAGCACAAACCGCAGCCAGGAGCCGCCATAGGGCGCCCAGGCCGCAGGCGGCAGCAGATAGGCCTGCATCGTCAGCATCAGCAGCGCAGCGATGCACAGCGACCATCCCGCAGCGCGCTGGTGGCGCAGCAGGCCTGCCACTGCGGCCGTGGGCCAATGGATGTCGCCGTGCCACCAGCGGCGGCTGGCCCAGGCCGCTGCCGCCACGGCCACCAGCATCGCCAGGGAGGCCGGCAGGCTCAGCGGCCAGTGCTGGAAATGGGCCTGGCGCAGGTCGCGCAGCATATCGGTATACGGCCCGCCGGGCCAGGCATAGACGGCAAAGCTGGCGGTGCACAGCACGCCAACGGTCAGGTGGCGCAGGCTCCAGCGGCGCTGCGCCATGCCATGGGCTGCCACCAGCACCAGGCAGAGAAACACCAGCACCGCATGGCTCAGGATATGGGTGAAGGCCACCCCCGGCAGCGCCAGGAAAAAGGCCAGGCCGCCCCGGTGCTGCAGCCAGCGCCAGGCCGAAATGGTGCCCAGAAACACCGCCAGCTGCCCCCATTGCTGCGGGCGTGCCTCCATCAGCGGTGCCCAGAAGTAGCTTGACAGCGCCAACGTGGCAAACACCGGCACCAAGCTTTTGAGTCCCAGGCGGTAGTAGCCCCAGCTCAGGCCGCCGACGACGATAAACACGCCGCAGACCCCCATCCAGGGCATCACTTGCGCATGGCTGGAATTGGTCACCCATGCCGCCTGGCGCAGCGTGTTCACAAACGCAGGCCCGGAGACCGGCCAGGCAACGCCCTGGTCGAGCTGCTGGGCGATGCCAATCCAGTTGCGCTCGTCGTTGACGCACAGCGGGTAGCTCAGCAGCATGCGCATGGCGCAGGCCAGCAGCGCAAACAGCGCCGCCCAGGCCAGCAGCGACCAGACCCGGGTGCGCAGCGCCAGATAGGGCAGAGGAGGGGCGCCGACGGGCGTTGTCAGGGGCGGGCTGGTCAAAGGCATCAGCGCTGCAGTGTAGAGCGCATCAGCCAATATGGGAGAAATCTGGGCGTTTTTGTTGCATTAATTGGTACAGCGCCTGCGCCACCAGCGACAGGCTGGGCTCGCGCCTGCGCACCATGTAGATCTGGCGGTCCCTGCCGGGCAGATCCAGGGGCCGGGTGACCAGGCCAGGCTGCACAAAGTGAAACAAGGTCAGGGCCGGCACCACGCTGATCCCCAGGCCGGCCTTGACCAGGCCCATCACGGTGGCCAGCTGCTCCACCTCCACCAGGGTCTGCATGGTCTGGGGGAAGAAGGCGGCATCCAGGTACTGGCGCACGCTGCTGTGGCGGGCCAGGTGAACAAAGGGCCAGGCGGCCAGGTCGGACAGCTGGACCTCGTCCCGCGCAGCCAACGGGTGGTCCACCGGGCAGACCAGGTGAAAGCGGTCGCTGCAAAAGGGCTCGGCGCGCAGATCGGGCGTGTCCGCACGGATGGCGGCCAGTGCAAAGTCTGCATCGCCATTGGCCACGGCGGCAATGCAGGGCTCGGACAGCACATCAAGCACCTGCAGTTGCACGCCTGGGTGCTGGCCCGCAAAGCTGCGCAGCACCGGGGGCAGCCAGCCCGCCGCCAGCGACGGCAGCAGCGCCACACTCACCCGGCCCTGGGCGAGCTGGGCGGTATCACGCATGGCTTGTTCGCAGGCAGCGAATTCGGCGGCCAGCCGCTGGGCCGACAGCAGGAACTGCTCGCCCTCGGGCGTCAGCAGCACATGCCGGGTGCTGCGCTCGAACAGGCGCAGGCCCACCGTGGCCTCCAGCGCGCGGATGAGCGCGCTGAACGCCGGTTGGGACAGGTGGCACAGGCTGGCTGCGCGGGTGAAGTTCTTCTGGCTGGCCAGCGCCAGAAAGGCCTGGATATCGCGGTGGGAAAGATTCATTTGCGTTGCAGATTAATCAATCTCAATTATCGATTTCACAACATAGAGCCTATTTTCTATAGTGGCCTGCAGGAGATGCTATGCAGACAGACAAGACACCGAGTGCGCCGATGCTGATTGGCTGCGCGGCTGGTTTTTCAGGCGATCGGGTGGATGCGGCAGCGCCGGTGGTGCAGGCGCTGATCGCGTTGCAGCAGCCCGCGTTTCTGATTTTTGAAACCCTGGCCGAGCGCACCTTGGCGCTGGCCCAGCTCGCCCGGCGCGATGACCCCGATGCCGGCTACGAGCCGCTGCTGCTGGAGCTGCTGCGCCCGGTGCTGGCCGATTGCCTGGCGCACCGCATCCGTATCGTCAGCAATTTTGGCGCCGCCAACCCGCAGGGCGCTGCCCGCGCCATTGCCGCGCTGGCCCGCAGCCTGGGCCTGCGCGCCCCCCGTATTGCCGTGGTGCAGGGCGATGACCTGAGCGGCCCGGCCCACCGGCCCATGTTGGCCCAGGCCCTGGGTGCGCAGATGCCAGAGCAGCCGCTGGTCAGCGCCAATGCCTATATTGGCGCGCGGCCAATTGCCGAGGCCTTGCAGGCGGGCGCCGATATTGTGGTCTGTGGCCGCGTGGCCGATCCTTCACTGGTGCTGGGCCCGGCAATGGCGCATTTTGGCTGGGCCTGGGACGACTGGGACCGCCTGGCCCGCGCGACGATGGCTGGGCACCTGCTGGAATGCGGCACCCAGGTCAGCGGCGGCTATTTTGCCGACCCCGGCTACAAGGACGTGCCCGGCATGGACCAGCTGGGCTACCCGATCGCCGAGATCGACGACAGCGGCCACTGCAGCATCTTCAAGCCCGAGGGCACCGGCGGCTGCATCACCACCGCCACCGTCAAGGAGCAGCTGCTCTATGAGATCCACGACCCGCGCTGCTACCTGACCCCCGATGTGGTGGCCGACATCAGCCAGGCCCAGGTGTGGGCCGAGGGCGAGAACCGCGTGCGGCTGGAGGGCGTCGTCGGCCATCCGCGCCCGGAGGCGCTCAAGGTCAACGCCTGCTATGCCTCGGGCTGGTTTGCCGAGGCCGAGATTTCCTACGCCGGCCCGCGTGCGGCCGAGCGTGCGCGGCTGGCCGCGCAGACCGTCGCCCAGCGCCTGCAGGGCATTGCGCCGCTGCGCAGCGACCTGATCGGTGTCACCAGCGTCTGGGGCAACGATGCCAGCGACTGGCTGGCCGGCGTCGACCTGTCGGCCGCATCGCCCGATGTGCGCCTGCGCATGGCCTGGCAGCATGCCGACAAGGCCACCGCAGCCCGCCTGCCGCGCGAGATCAATGCGCTGTACTGCTGCGGGCCCGCCGGTGGTGGTGGCGTGCGCAGCCATATGCGCCAGCGCCTGGGCATGGTCTCCTGCCTGGTGCCCCAGGCACTGATTGCCACGGGCTTTGTCTGGGCTGCGCAAGAGGAGGCCACCGCATGAACGACCACATCACCGTCCCGCTCTACCGCCTGGCCCATGGGCGCACCGGCGACAAGGGCAACCGCTCCAACATCAGCGTGATCGCCTGGCACCCCGCGCTCTGGGATGCCATCTGCGCACAAGTCACCGAAGCGGCGGTTGCCGCGCTGTTTGCCGACCGCCAGCCCCGCCAGGTGCAGCGCTATCTGCTGCCCCAGCTGCAGGCGATGAACCTGGTGCTCGACGAGGTGCTGGACGGCGGCGTCAACGACGCGCTGAACCTCGACAGCCATGGCAAGACCCTGTGCTTTCGCGTGCTGCAAATGCCCATCGTGCTGCCGCTGCATTTGCAGGCCCATCTGGTGGGGCCGGCCGATGCGGCCCTCCCAGCCCCCACGGAATAAGAAACCAACCGGAGACAAAAAGATGAAATTTTCCACCCGCCGCCACCTGCTGGCCTGTGCCTCGGCCCTGGCCATCAGCCCGCTGGCCTTCGCGCAAACGAGCTTCCCGTCCAAGCCCATCACCTTTGTCGTACCCTTTGCGGCCGGCAGCGCCACCGACCAGTTGGCCCGTGCGCTGGGCCAGGCGGTGACCGAGCAGACGCACCAGCCGGTGATTGTCGAAAACAAGGCCGGCGCCAGCGGCATGATTGCGGCGCAGGCGGTGGCCAAGGCCCCGGCCGATGGCTACACGGTGCTGATCACCACCAACACCACGCATGCGGCCAATATCCACCTCTACCGCAAGCTGTCCTATGACCCGGTCAAGGACTTCACGCCGATCACCGGTCTGGGCAAGGGCGGTCAGGTGCTGGTGGTGCCGGCCAATGCGCCTTACCAATCGGTGGGCGAGCTGCTGGCCTATGCCAAGGCCAACCCGGGCAAGCTCAGCTTTGGCAGCGGCAGCTCGTCCAGCCGGGTGGCCGGCGAGATGCTCAAGCAGCTGGCCGATGTGGACATCCTGCATGTGCCCTACAAGAGCAATCCGCTGGCCATCACCGACCTGCTGGGCGGCCAGATCAACCTGATGATCACCGACGTCTCCACCGGCGTGCCGCAGATCAAGGCCGGCAAGCTGCGCGCGCTGGGCTACTCGACGCAAAAGCGCAGCGCCCAGCTGCCCGATGTGCCGACGATTGCCGAGGCCGGTGTGAAGGGCTATGACATGGGCTACTGGTTTGCCGCCTATGCGCCCGCCAACGTGCCCGCTGCCGTCAGCGCCAGGCTCAACCAATTGCTGGGCCAGGCGGTGGGCAGCGCCGCTGCCAAGTCCTTCTTCGAGATGTCGGGCTCGGATCCCTGGACCACCAGCCAGACCGAGCTGGCGCAGTTCCAGGCGACCGAGACCACCAAATGGGGGCAGGTGATCAAGGCGGCAGGTATTACGCCGGAGTAACCCGCGCTTCTCAAAGAATCCAGCGTTTGGGCAGCATGCGTTTGATTTCTGCCTTGGCCAGGTCGATGAAGGGCTTGAGCACCAGGGTAGAGGCATGGCGGTTGGAGACCACCATCGAGTACTCGCAGGGCACGGCGGGCTCGAACAGCACAAACTTCACATCGGGCCCGTGGTAGCTGCAGGCGGTCAGCGGGTCGATGATCGCCAGCCCGGCGCCAGCCTCGACCAGCTTGATGGCGGCGTACGAGATCTGGGTCTCGATGTTCACGCGGCGCTGCACGCGGTTGACGAGGAACAGGCTGTCGAGCTTGGTACGCGTCTCCATCATCGTCGGCAGCGACACCAGGGGTTCATCGACAAAGTCGACCGGTGACAGGCTGCTTCTGCGGGCCAGCTTGTGGCCGGCGGGCACGGCGACCACCAGCTTGCCGATCACCAGGGTCTCCAGCCCCTTGAAGCGGGTGTGGTCGGGCGAGAGCATCACAAAGCCGATGTCGCAGCGCTCGGCCTGCACCATGTCCAGTGCGGCCGGCGAGGCCTGCATGTGCAAGGTGACCAGGGTCTCGGGGAACTGGGCGCTGAACTTGGCAATGGCGCTGGGCAGGAACGAGGTCGCCATGGCGGGGGCGGCTGTCACCTCCAGCCGCTGCAGACGCCGAAAACGCACGTTCTCGGAGATGTTGCGGATGCGCTCGATGCCCATCAAGGCCTGGTGCACGTCTTCCAGCAGCAAGGTCGCAGCCGACGTCGGCTGCAGCCGGCTCTTGACCCGCTCGAACAGCGGCATGCCGATGCGCGCCTCGAATTCGGCGATCAGCCGTGTCACCACGGGCTGGGTCACTTCCAGCGACTGGGCCGCTGCGGTGACCGAGCGGCGCAGCATCAGCGCGCGAAACGCCTCCAGATGGCGCAGTGTGATCTTCTTATCCATGTTGTAAAGACATGAGTTAATGGCCTAATGCAATCGAATAGTCTACAAAATTACTAATTTTGTCGTTATTTCAATGACTTATCGATTGAGAAATTTCCATCCCATTAAGGCATTGAAGCAGGAATCCACCGATTCAATTTTGCCTGCAGATGCCTATCATTGGCTACCAGACAGATTGAATTCCACTTGGTTCCCATCTACTTTCTGGAGGTAATTTCGATGACTGCATCCCGTCTGGCTCTCTCCCTGGCCGCAGCCTTTGCTGCCACCGCTGGCATCGCCCATGCTGAAGACATTTATGTCGGTGGTTATGGCGGCTCTACCGAGACCGCCTTCAAGCAAAAGATCATTCCGGCCTATGAGAAGCTGACCGGCAACAAGGTCATCTATGTGCCCGGCAACTCCACCGACACCCTCGCCAAACTGCAGGCCGAAAAGAACAACCCGCAATACGATGTGGCGCTGATGGACGACGGCCCGATGGAGCAGGCGGTGCAGTTCGGTTTCTGCGGCGACATCGAGGCCGCACCGGTCTACAACGACCTCTACCCGATGGCCAAGACGGCGGGCAACAAGTCGCTGAACCTGGGCGTCATCGCCACGGGCCTGTTCTACAACGAAGAGGCCTTCAAGAAGGCCGGCTGGGCCGCTCCCAGCTCGTGGAACGACCTCAAGGACAAGAAGTTCAAGAGCAAGACCGTGATCCCGCCGATCAACAACGGCTACGGTCTGCAGACCCTGCTGATGTTTGCCGAAATGAACGGTGGCGGCGCCAACAACATCGACCCCGGCTTCCAGGCGCTGATCAAGGAGGTGGGCCCGAATGTGCTGGCCTGGGAACCATCGCCGGGCAAGATGACCGAGCTGTTCCAGAACGGCGATGCCGTCATCGGCGTCTGGGGCAGCGGCCGTGTCAAGGCGCTGGCCGATACCGGCTTTCCGGTGAAGTTCGTCTACCCCAAGGAAGGCGCGTTTGCGCTGTTCACCTCCGTCTGCCCTGTGGCCAAGAAGCAGCCCAAGGCGGGCGCGCAGAAGTTCGTGCAGTTCCTCTACACCCCGGAGGCGCAAACCGCGCTGGCCGAGACCCAGGCCTGGGGCCCCATGAACAGCAAGGTCAAGCTCGACGACAAGGTCGCCAAGCAAGTGCCTTATGGCCCGGAACAGATCGCCCAGTTGAAGACCGTGGACTACAAGATCGTCAACGTCAAGCGCTCGGAGTGGACCAACCGCTGGAACCGTACGGTAGAGCGTTAAACCTTCATCCCTGGCCCCACTCAGGACGCCAGGGATAGGCGTTCACCCGCCAGCAGTCATACACAGGCCTGCCGCGCCGCCCCACGCGGGCTGCAGGCCCCGGAGTTTCACATGAGTTTTCTACGTATCGAGGGCCTCGCCAAGAGGTTCGGGGATTTTGTTGCCGTTAAGGACTTCCACCTGGACGTCCATCGCGGGGAGTTTGTATCGCTGCTCGGCCCTTCGGGCTGCGGCAAGACGACCACCTTGCAGATGATTGCCGGCTTTCTGGACCCCAGCCAGGGCCGCATCGTGCTCGACGGCAAGGACATCACCCAGCTGCGACCCGAGCAGCGCGGCATGGGCGTGGTGTTCCAGAGCTATGCGCTCTTCCCCCACATGACGGTGGAGCAGAACATCTCCTTCGGGCTGGAGATGCGCAAGCTCAGCCGCGACGTGATGCAAAAGCGCATCCAGGACGCGCTGGCGCTGGTGCGCCTGCATGGCCTCGGTGCCCGTTACCCGCGTGAACTCTCCGGCGGCCAGCGCCAGCGCGTGGCCATTGCCCGCGCCCTGGCGATCCAGCCCGAGGTGCTGCTGCTGGACGAACCCATGTCCAACCTGGACGCCAAGCTGCGCCAGGAAATGCACGTCGAGATGCGCGCCATCCAGCGCCAGCTGGGCATCACCACCATCCTGGTGACGCATGACCAGGTCGAAGCGATGACGATGAGCGACCGCATTGCGGTGATGCACAACGGCCAGATCGCCCAGGTCGATACGCCGCAGAACATCTACGACAAGCCGAGCTGCGACTTTGCCTCGGTGTTCCTGGGCAAGACCAACCGCTTCGAAGGCCAGGCCCAAAGCCGCGAGACCGTGAAGATTGCCGACATGGTGCTGGGCGCGCCCAGCCCGGTGGACAGCGGCCCGGTCGTGGTCTACCTGCGGCCCGAGCGCATCGCGGTGGCCCCGGCTGGCGAAGGCGGCCTGCCCGGCACGATCAAGACCTTGCTGTTCCTGGGCAGCCAGTGGGTGGTCAATGTCAGCACCGCGCTGGGCGACATCCACATCAGTCTGCCCAATGCGCGCCGCGCTGCGTTGCATGAGGGCGATGAGGTGGGCCTGAACTGGTCGCCCGACGATGTGCGCGTGCTGACCCAGCAGGAGGCCAGCCGTGGATAGCAAGAACCGCTGGAAACCCTGGGCCATGTCCGGGCCCGGCCTGCTGGTCTTTGTGACCATGCTGCTGGCGCCGCTGGCGTTGACGGCCATTCTGTCACTGAATGTCTTCAATGGCATGGAAGGCATCCAGAAGGTCTATTCGCTGAAGAACTACCTGGAGATCTTCAGCGACAGCTACTACCTGGAGATCTTTGGCCGCACCGCGCTGATGTCGGCCATCGTCACCGTGCTCTGCGTGGTGCTGGGGGTGCCCGAGACCCTCATCATCTCCCGCATGCGCGGCCGCTGGCGTGGTGTGTTTCTGCTGATCATCCTGGCACCGCTGCTGATCTCGGTGGTGGTGCGTACCCTGGGCTGGTCCATCCTGATGGGCAACAACGGCCTGATCAACAAGGGGCTGATGCTGTTCCACATCATCGATGAGCCACTGCGCCTGGCCTTCACGATGACCGGCGTGACCATTGCGATGGTGCATGTGATGGTGCCCTTCATGGTGATCTCCGTCTGGGCCTCGCTGCAAAAGCTCGACCCCCAGGTCGAGAACGCCGGCCTCTCGCTGGGTGCCAGCCCGCGCACCGTGTTCCGCCGTGTGGTGCTGCCCCAGCTGCTGCCGGGCATCCTCTCGGGCAGCATCATCGTCTTCGCGCTGTCGGCATCGGCCTTTGCCACGCCGGCACTGCTGGGCGGGCGCCGCCTCAAGGTGGTGGCCACGGCCGCCTACGACGAGTTCCTCAACACCCTGAACTGGCCGCTGGGCGCTGCCATTGCCGTGGTGCTGCTGGTCGCCAATGTCGTCATCATCGTGGGCTGCAATCGCTGGATCGAGCGCCGCTTCAAAGCTGTCTTCGAGGGTTGAGCCATGCAAAAAAACAGTCCTCTGGCGCTGGTCTACCACGCGCTGTTCATCACCTTCATCCTGGCGCCGCTGGCCGTCGTGGTGGCGGTGGCCTTTACCGACAAGGGCTTCATCTCCTTCCCCACCGATGGCCTGTCCTTGCGCTGGTTCCGCGCCATCCTCGACGCGACCGAGATCAAGTCGGCCTTCTGGTTCTCGGCCAAGCTGGGCCTGGCGTCGGCATCGATCGCCATCGCGCTGGCGGTGCCCGCTGCGCTGGCCATTACCCGCTACCGCTTTGCCGGCCGCGAGGTGCTGATGGCCTTCTTCATGTCGCCGCTGATGATCCCCCACGTCGTGCTGGGTGCGGCTTTCCTGCGCTTTTTCAACATCGCCGGGCTGTCGGGCTCGTTCTTCTGGCTCATGTTCACCCATGTGATCTGCATCATGCCCTATGCGTTGCGCATGGTGCTGGCTGCGGCCACCGGCATGAACCGCGAGATCGAGCATGCCGGCCTGTCGCTGGGCGCATCGCGCAGCACCGTCTTCATGCGCATCACCGTGCCGATGCTGATGGCCGGTATCGCCGGCGGCTGGATGCTGTCCTTCATCCAGAGCTTTGACGAGCTGACCATGACGGTGTTCGTGGCCACCCCCGGCACGATGACCTTGCCGGTGGCCATGTACAACCACATCGCGCAGACCATCGACCCGCTGGTGACCTCGGTCTCCACCGTGCTGATCGTCGGCACGCTGGTACTGATGGTCATCCTGGACAAGCTGGTCGGCCTGGAGAAGGTCCTGATTGGCAAAGGTTGAGAGACAACAATGAACAACAACACACATAGCAGCGATGTCATTGTGATCGGCGGAGGCCTGGTGGGCAGTTCCGTGGCTTACGGGCTGCTGCGCCAGGGTCTGTCGGTCACGGTCCTCGATGGTGCGGACGACACGATTCGCCCTTCGCGCGGCAATTTCGGCCTGGTCTGGGTGCAGGGCAAGGGCCACGGCATGGCGGACTACGCCCGCTGGAGCTTTGGCTCGGCCCGCCAGTGGCCTGCGCTGCGCGATGAACTGCAGGCGCAGACCGGCATCGACGTCGAGCTGATGCAGCCCGGCGGCCTGCACATCTGCCTGAGCGAGGAAGAGATGTCCCAGCGCGTGGCCAAGCTCCAGTGGCTGGAGTCCGAGGTGGGCGACCCCGGCTACCGCACGACGGTGCTGAGCCGCGACGAGGCCGCGCAGCACCTGCCGGGCCTGGGCCCGGAGGTCGCGGGCGCCACCTACTCGGCGATGGACGGCCACTGCAACCCCTTGAAGCTGCTGCGCGCGCTCTACAGTGCCAACATCGCCAACGGCGCACGCATCCACAACCGCATGCAGGTCAGTGCGATCCGGCAGGAAGGCGGCATCTTCCATGTCAGCGCGGGCGCGCATGTCTGGCAGGCGCCGCGCATCGTGATTGCCGCCGGCCATGCCACGCAACAGCTGTCGGCGATGGTGGGCATGTTCGTGCCGGTGCGGCCCAACAAGGGCCAGGTCTTCATCACCGAGCGGGTGCAGCCCTTTTTGCCGCACCCCACCAACTATGTGCGCCAGACCGATGAGGGTACGGTGCAGATCGGCGACTCGATGGAAGAGCTGGGCTTTGACGACATGGTGCGCGTGCCGGTGAACGCCAGGATTGCGGCGCGCGCGGTCAAGTGCTTCCCGGCGCTGGCCAACGCCCGCGTGGTGCGTACCTGGGCTGCGCTGCGGGTGATGTCGCCCGATGGCTTCCCGATGTACCAGGAGTCCGAGAGCCACCCGGGCGCGTTTGCCGTGACCTGCCACAGCGGCGTCACCCTGGCGGCCCAACACGTCTTTTGCATCGCCCCCTGGGTGGCCACGGGCCTGCGGCCGGCCGCCATCGAGGCATTCCCGGCAACCCGATTTACGCCGGAAACGGAAGTGAAACCCTATGGCATCTAAAGCCCTTTTCAAATACCTCCCTGGCCACCAGGCCGGGGCCGCTGGCACGGTGTCGGTGCTGGTCAACGGCACCGTGGTGCGCATGTCGCCGGCCGCCAGCCTGGCCGCTGGCCTGTTGGCGGCCGGCATCACCGCGGTGCGCGTCTCGCCGGTGGGCCAGGGCGCCCGCGCGCCGTACTGCATGATGGGCGTGTGCTTTGAGTGCATGGTCGACGTCAATGGCCGGCCCAACCAGCAGGCCTGCCTGATCACCCCCGCAGACGGCATGGAAGTGACCACCATGCAGGCGGCGCCCAGCCTGCTGGACGCGCAGGAGGCCAAGCATGTCTAACCCCGCTATCCCTTTGAACGACGCGCCCAGCCAGGTGCGCGACCTGGTCGTGATCGGCGCCGGCCCTGCCGGCATGGCCGCCGCGCTGGCGGCCCAGCGGCGCGGCCTGGATGTGCTGCTGCTCGACGAGCAACCCCAGGTGGGCGGCCAGATCTACCGCAGCATCACCGAGACCGATGGCCAGCGCGAGCGCATCCTGGGTGCGGACTATGTCTACGGCAAATCGCTGGCCGGGCAGGTCCGCGCCAGTGGCCTGGCGCACTGGGCCGGCGCCTCGGTCTGGCAGATCGACCCCGACAAGACCGTGCATGTGCTGCGCAATGACCGCACCATCCGCATCGAGACCCGGTCGCTGGTGATCGCCACCGGTGCGATGGAGCGGCCCTTCCCGGTGCCGGGCTGGACCCTGCCCGGTGTGATGACCGCCGGTGCCGGCCAGATCCTGCTGAAGAACGCCGCCGTCGTGCCCCAGGTGCCGGTGGTGCTGGCCGGCTGCGGCCCCTTGCTCTATCTGCTGGCGGCGCAGTACCTGCGCGCCGGTGTGGACATCCGCGCGGTGCTCGACACCTCGGCGGGCACCGACTGGCGTTTGGCGATCCGCCATGCCACATCCTTGCTGGCCGGCTGGGGCTATGTGCGCAAGGGCCTGGGCCTGCTGCGCGAGATCAAGTCGGCCGGCATTCCCTTCTTCAAGGATGTGGGTGGCTTGCGCATCGACGGGGATGACGCGGTGCGGCAGGTGGGCTTTACCAGCGCCGGCCGCGCCCAGCAGATCGACTGCGAGCTGGTGCTGCTGCACCAGGGCGTGGTGCCCAACACCCAGGTGTCCTGGTCCTTGCGGGCCGAGCACCGCTGGGACGATGAACAGCTGTGCTGGGTGCCCGTGCTCGATGGCTGGGGCCAGACCAGCCTGCCCGGCATCTATATCGCCGGTGACGGCGCCGGCATTGGCGGCGCGCTGGTGGCCGAGCTGCAGGGTGCGTTGGCCGGCATAGCCGTGGCCAACAGCCTGGGCTTTGGTGCGAGCGAAGACGGTGCCCAGCAGCGCGCGCAGATTGCGCAGCACCTGCGCATCCGCCCCTTCCTGAACCAGCAGTACCGCCCCAAGGACGAGTTCCGCATCCCGGCCGACGAGGTCGTGGTCTGCCGCTGCGAAGAGGTGACCGCCGGCGCGATCCGCGAGCAGGTGCAGCTGGGCTGTGTGGGCCCGAACCAGACCAAGTCCTTCAGCCGCTGCGGCATGGGCCCCTGCCAGGGCCGCCAATGCGGTTTGACGGTGACCGAAATCATCGCCAGGGAAGCGAAGCTCTCACCGCAGGACGTGGGCTACTACCGCATCCGTCCGCCGCTCAAGTCGTTGTCGCTGGCCCAGCTGGCCGCAGGCGTGTGACATGGGCGGCATAGCCAGCCCGGCATCGGGCAGCAGCGATGTGCTGGTGATTGGGGGCGGCCTGCAAGGCCTCTCCAGCGCCTTCCAGCTGGCCAAGGCAGGTTTGCGCGTGCGCCTGCTGGAGGCCGAGTACTGCGGCCGCCATGCCTCCGGCGTCAATGCCGGTGGCGTGCGCACCCTGGGCCGCCATGCGGCCGAGATTCCGCTGGCCTTGGCCGCGCGTGAGCAGCTCTGGCATGGCCTGGCCGACATCATCGGCAGCGATGGCGGCTTTGTGCCCTCGGGCCAGCTGCAGGTGGCCGAGAACGAGGCCGATGCCATCAAGGCCAAGGCACGCGTGGCCATGCTCAACGGCCTGGGCTTCTTCCACGAGCAATGGGTGGACCAGCAGCAGGTGCGCGAGCTGGTGCCCAGCATCTCGCCCCATGTGGTGGGCGGCATCTGGGCCGACCGCGATGGCTATGCGCTGCCTTACAAGGTGGCCACGGCCTACCGCCTGGCGGCAGAAAAACGGGGCGTGCAGATCGTCGAGCAGGCGCCGGTGCTGCGGGTGGACCACCAAAGCGGCATGTGGCAGGCCAGCACCGCGCAGGGCGCGTTCCATGCGCCCTGGCTGGTCAACACAGCGGGCGCCTGGGCGGCCGATTTTGCCGCGCAGGTGGGCGACCCGGTACCGATGGTGGCGGGCGGCCTGATGCTGATGGTGACCCAGCGTGTGGCCCCTTTCGTCAAGCCGGTGCTGGGCGCGATGGGCCGGCCGCTGTCGTTCAAGCAGTTCGACAATGGCACGGTGGTGATTGGTGGCGGCCTGCGCTGCGAGGCCGATGCCAGCCAGCGCCATGCGATGGTCGACCTCAACCGCATGCCCAAGAGCGCGCAGACGGTGATCGACCTGTTCCCGCATCTGCGCGATGTGAGCATTGCACGGGCCTGGACCGGTATCGAGGGCTTCATGCCCGACGAGATTCCGGTCATCAGCCCGAGTGCCGGGGCTGATAACCTCGTGCACGCCTTTGGCTTCTCTGCCCATGGCTTTGAGCTCAGTCCGATTACCGGCTGCATTGTGGCCGAGCTGGTGACCCAGGGCACCAGCACCTTGCCGATTTCGGCGTTTCGTGTGGACCGCTTTACCGCAGCCTAGCGGCGCGGCGGTCGTATTTTTATCTCAGGGAGTAAATGATGAGCAACGACATCCAACGTATCGACAGCAATGAACGCCTCAGCCGCATCGTTGTGCACGGCGGCGTGGTCTATGTGGCGGGCGTGACCGCTGGCGATATCTCGGGCGATATTGGCGCCCAGACCCGCGACGTGCTGGCCAAGATCGACGGCTACCTGCAGCAAGCCGGCACCAGCAAGTCGCGCCTGCTGACCGTGCAGATCTGGCTCAAGGACATCGACAAGGACTTCGCCGGCATGAACCAGGTCTGGGGCGAATGGGCCGACAAGGCCAACATGCCCACCCGCGCGACCTGCGAAGCCAAGCTGGCGCGTCCCGAATTGCTGGTCGAAATCATCGTGAGCGCAGCCGTCTAAGCAACCGCCTGCAAAGCAAAATGCCAGCCCTCGGGCTGGCATTTTTTGCTAAGAACAAAGCAGATCAGGGGATCAGCAAACCGCGCTGCACGGCCGGACGCTGCAGCCAGTGGCTGAGCACGCGGCTGACTTCGGGGTACTGGCCCCAGCCGATCAGGGCCTCGGCGTTGTAGCGCACGATCATGTTGCGGATCCAGGGGAAGATGGCCATATCGGCAATCGTGTAGGTATCGCCGGCCACCCATTCCTTGCCCGCCAGGTGCTTGTTCAGCACGGTCAGCAGGCGCTTGGATTCGTCCACATAGCGGGTCAGCGGGCGCTTGTCCTCAAAATCCTTGCCGGCAAAGATGTTGAAGAACCCGACCTGGCCAAACATCGGGCCGATGCCGCCCATCTGGAACATCAGCCACTGCAGCGTCTCGTAGCGCAGCACCGGGTCCTGCGGCAGGAACATGCCGGTCTTCTCGGCCAGGTAAATCATGATGGCGCCGGACTCGAACAGTGCAATCGCCTGGCCGCCCGGGCCGTTGGGGTCGATGATGGCCGGAATCTTGTTGTTCGGGAAGGTGCCGACAAACTCGGGCGAGGTCTGGTCACTGCTCTCGAAGCTGATCTTGTGCACTTCATAGGGCATGCCCAGCTCTTCGAGCAAGATGGAGACTTTGACGCCATTGGGCGTGGGCAGCGAATACAGCTGCAGCAGATCGGGCCGGGTGGCCGGCCATTTGCGGGTGATACTGAAATCGGCAAGGGTGCTCATGGGGAAATCTCCAGACGATAGGCAGGCGGTTGGCAGGTGTGCGCCCTGCCAGCAGCATAAAGCAGATTGTGCGCGGACCTGTCGGCCTACTTCGCGTCCTGGGGCTTCACAAATTCGATGCGCAGGCCTTCGGCGGTGACCTGGAAGGTGGCAGGCAGATCGGCCGCCTTGTCCAGCCGGTCGAGGTCTTCCTGGCGCAAGGTGTGCACGACCACATCCTCCATCGCATGCTCGGCTGCGCGCGGCGCATAGGCATGCAGCATCGCTTCCATGGCCTCGGGCAGGCCGTTCATCTGCAGCGACTGGACCTGCACCTGGGTGGCGCGCAGGCTGTGGTCGGCGGGCGAGTAGCGCAGTGCAAAGTCCAGCACCATCGTGCCATCGAGCCGGTGGGGCAGCACCTTGCCCGACATCTCGGCGCGCATCGTCGCCTGGATGCGGTTGGTCTCGGGCAGCAGCTGCAGGCTGGGCGCCTGCACATCAAGCTGCAACAGGCCGAGCAACGGATAGGAGCGGGGGAAGGACTTGGCCACAATCGTCTGCAGCTCGGCGGCAGACAGCGTGTAGCTCGGAGGGGCAAGCAAGGAGCAGGCGGCCAGCAGGCTGGCGGCGAGCAGGCTGGAGGCCAGAAAAAGGCGGCGGCGCATAGGGAGTGGAAAGCGTATTGGCAGAGGTCGGGTGGAGCGCATCGTACCTATCGGAGGCCGGGCGCTGTGCTGGATTTTCCCACCCACAGGGATCGCATTGTTGCGCAGCTTGCATAACATTGTGTGTTGCACGAACAATAAGCTTTGATTAATTCCCATCTCCTTGTTTTATTGGGGTAAATGCCCACTTTTCGCAGTCTGCGTGCGCGTGAGTCGATGTAATTTTCGTGTGAGAATTCGCAGGCTTTCCGGCTGCGGACGATGGCGCACGCGGGTGCGCCATCGTCCTGCCTTCCGGCTCGAAAGCGCTGCCTGCGGGCAGTGCTAGCCAAGATCCCAAGGACAGACATGAATTTCGCATTGAACAAGCGCGCCCTGGCGCTGGTGGGTGCCTCGCTCATTGGCGCAGCCCACGCCCAACACCTGACCATCGCCCTGGCCTCCGAGCCGACAGCGGCCGATCCCCACTACCACAAGATGACGACGAACGACTCGTTCTCGGCGCATGTCTATGACTCGCTGGTGGGCCGTACCGCGAGCATGGAGCTGGTGCCGTCGCTGGCCACTTCATGGAAGAACCTGGACGACCTGACCTGGGAGTTCAAGCTGCGCAAGGATGTGAAGTTCTCCAACGGCGCGCCTTTCACGTCGCAGGACGTGCTGTTCACCATCTGCCGCACGTTGAACAACGAGACCAATGTCTCGCAGTCGTACATGGATACGACCAAGCTGATCACCGATGTGCAGACCCCCGATGACCTGACGGTGATCGTCAAGACCGCCGAGCCGGTGCCGCTGATCCCGGCCGAATTTGCACGCAACCTGCCCATCATCTCCAGCAGCATCATCAAGCACGACAAGCTCAGGTTCGCGCCCAAGGAAGGCTGCGGCTACAAGGGCCCCTGGCCCACGGTGGCCGACTTCAACAGCGGCAAGATGGCCATCGGCACCGGCCCGTTCAAGCTCAAGTCCTATGTGAAGGGCAATGCCATCACCCTGGAGCGCAATGACGGCTACTGGGGCGCCAAGCCTGCCTGGCAGACCGTGAAGATGGTGGCCGTGCCCAATGCCGGCCCGCGCCTGACGGGTCTGATGTCCGGTGACTACGACCTGATCGAGAACCCGGCCGCCCGCGACCTGGCCCGCATCAAGGAAGACAAGAAGCTGGCCTTTGTTGCCACGCCATCCACCCGCCTGGTGTTCTTCCAGCCCGACATCGGCCGCGACAAGTCGCCCTTTGTGACCGCCCCCGATGGCAAGAACCCGCTGCAGGACCTGCGCGTGCGCAAGGCCATCAACATGGCGATCGACCGCAAGGCCATCGTGCAGCGCCTGATGGACGGCATGGCCACCCCCGCCTACCAGTACATGCCCGATGGCATGTTTGGCAGCGTGAAGGCCCCCGAGATCAAGTTCGACCCCGAAGGCGCCAAGAAGCTGCTGGCCGAAGCCGGCTATCCCAATGGCTTCGAGATGACCCTGTCGTCGACGAACGACCGCTACATGAACGATGCGCAGATCTCGCAAGCCGTCGCGCAGTACCTGACCCGCATCGGCATCAAGACCAAGGTCGATGCGATGACCGCCTCGATCTACTTCCCCAAGCGCGCCAAGCGTGAGTTCAGCTTCCCGATGGGTGGCTGGCCTTCGGAGAACGGCGAAGCCTCGGGCCTGTTCCAGCTGTGGGTCGCCAGCACCGATTCGCCCAAGGGCCTGGGCACCAGCAACTACGGCGCGTTCAGCAATGCCGATTTCGACAAGGTCTACATCCCGGCGGCCAAGACGGTGGACTCTGCCAAGCGCAAGGCCATGCTGGAGCAAGCCACGCAGATCGCACTGGACAACGTGCCGCTGATCCCGCTGCACTTTGAAAGCAGCATCTGGGCTTTCAAGAAAGAGCTGAGCTACGAAGGCCGCCGCGACCAGTACACGCTGGCGACGTCGGTCAAGCCCGCCAAGTAAGCAAGGCGCTTGCGGCAGCCGGGGTGTTGCACCCCGGCGTGGGCGATGAGGAATAGGTAGTGGCACGGCACTTGCATTGCCCTACGAGGCTTTTAACCAAGGAGGAACGACCTGTGTCTATCAAGAAGATCTCGCGCCGCACACCCTTGTCGCTGGCCAGCCTGGCTGCGTTGGCCCTGCCTGCGGGCATGGCTGCCGCCCAGTCGCTGACCATCGGCCTCGCCTCCGAGCCCACCGCCGCTGACCCGCATTACCACAAGGTCACCACCAACGACGCGTTCTCGGCCCATGTCTTCGAGTCGCTGATCAACCGCAATGCGCAGATGGAGCTGGTCCCGGGCCTGGCCCAGTCCTGGCGCGCCATCGATGACAACACCTGGGAGCTGAAACTGCGCCAGGGTGTGAAGTTCTCCAATGGCGAGCCCTTCACCTCCAAGGATGTGCTGTTCACCCTGTGCCGCGTGCTGAACAACGAGACCAATGTTTCGCGCTCCTACATGGAGCCGGCCCAGAGCTTCAGCGATGTGCAGACGCCCGATGACTACACCGTCATCATCAAGAGCGAGCGGCCCATCCCGACGATGCCCAATGAGCTGGCGCGTTCGCTGCCCATCATCTGGAGCGGCATCGCCAAGTTCGACAAGCTGCGCTTTGCGCCCAAGGAGGGCTGCGGCGTCACCTCGCCCTGGCCCACGGTGGCTGATTTCAACACCGGCAAGCTATCCATCGGCACGGGCCCGTACAAGCTCAAGTCCTATGTCAAGGGCACTGGCATCGAGTTGGAGCGCAATGAAGGCTACTGGGGCAGCAAACCGCACTGGAAGACGGTGAAGATGGTGCCTGTGCCCAATGCCGGCCCGCGCCTGACAGGCCTGATGTCCGGCGACTACGACATCATCGAAAGCCCCGCTGCGCGCGACCTGCCGCGCATCAAGGACAACAGCAAGCTCGACTTTGTCGCCACGCCCTCGACCCGGCTGGTCTTCTTCCAGCCGGACGCGGGCCGCGCGCAAAGCCCGTTTGCCAAGGCTGCCGATGGCAAGAACCCGCTGCAGGACCTGCGTGTGCGCCAGGCCATCAACATGGCCATTGACCGCAAGGCGATCGTGCAGCGGCTGATGGATGGCATGGCCACCGTCGCCAACCAGTACATGCCCACCGGCATGTTCGGCAGCCTCGACCAGCCGACCGAGATCAAGTTCGATCCCGAAGGCGCCAAGAAGCTGCTGGCCGAGGCCGGCTACCCGCAAGGCTTTGAGCTGACCCTGACCACCACCAATGACCGCTACATCAACGACGGCCAGATCGCGCAGGCGGTGGCCCAGTACCTGACGCGGATCGGCATCAAGACCACGGTGGATGCGCAGGCGGCAGCCATCTATTTCCCCAAGCGCGCCAAGCGTGAGTTCAGTTTCGCGATCGGCGGCTGGCCCTCGGAGAACGGTGAGGCCTCGGGCCTGTTCCAGTACTGGGTGGCCACCACCGACAAGGACAAGGGCCTGGGCACCAGCAACTACGGCGGCTTTAGCCTGCCCGCGTTTGACCAGGTGTTTGTACCGGCGATGTCGCAGATGGACGCGAACGCACGCAAGGCCGCCTACCAGCAGGCCACGCAGATTGCGCTGGCCAACGTACCGCTGATTCCGCTGCACTTCGAGAGCAGCATCTGGGCATTCAAGAAAGGGTTGAGCTACGAAGGCCGACGCGACCAGTACACGCTGGCCATGTCGGTCAAACCGAAATAGCAAGCTGATGCCACACCGGGCGCAACGCAAGGCCCGGTCCCTGGCATGGCCCGCATCCAGCTCCAGTGGTGGGGCCATGCGGGCTTTGTGATTTTGTACGCCCCCCGATGAAAAGACTCCACAGAGGGCGACAACCATGCAGGTGACAGCGCATGGCATTCTAATTTTGAGGACGTAATGTGATCGTCTATATCCTGCGCCGCATGGTGCAAAGTTTTCTGGTGCTGCTGGCGGTCTCGCTGGTGGTGTTCATGGCGGTCTACGCGGTGGGCGACCCCATCGAGCTGCTGGTGAGCGCCGAGGCCAGCGATGCAGACCGCCAGGCGATGATCCAGCGCCTGGGCCTGGACCTGCCGGTCTGGCTGCAGTACTGGAGTTTTCTGACGCGCGCCTTCCAGGGTGACCTGGGCACCTCGTTTGTGCATGGCATTCCTGCGATCGAGCTGATCGTGCAGCGCTTTCCGGCCACCTTCGAGCTGGTCGTGGTGGCCATTGGCCTGACCTGCCTGATCGGCATTCCGCTGGGCCTGGTGGCCGGCCTCTTCAACGACAAGCCGCTGGGCCGCAGCCTGATGGGCGGCTCGGTGCTGGGCTTTTCGCTGCCCAACTTCTGGCAGGGCATGATGCTGATATTGATGTTCGCCGTCTGGCTGCAATGGCTGCCGTCGTCGGGCCGGGGTGACACGGTGAATGTGCTGGGCGTGCCGCTGTCGCTGTTCACCGCCGATGGCTGGAGCCATGTGATGCTGCCAGCCATCAACCTGGCGCTGGGCAATATCGCGCTGGTGCTGCGGCTCACCGCCACCGGCGTGATGGAGGCCAAGACCCAGGAGTATGTGAAGTTCGCGCGCGCCAAGGGCATCAGCGAGCGCCGCATCCTGACCCGCCACATCCTGCGCAACATCCTGATCCCCGTGGTCACCGTGATCGGCATGGAGTTCGGCACCCTGATTGCCTACTCGACCATCACCGAGACCGTCTTCGCCTGGCCCGGCATGGGCAAGCTTTTGATTGACAGCATCTACAAGCTCGACCGCCCGGTGGTGGTGGCCTATGTGATGCTGGTCACCTTCATCTTCGTGATGATCAACCTCCTGGTGGACCTGGCCTATGCCGTGCTGGATCCGCGCGTACAGCTGCAGGAGGCCCCATGATGCAGCCCGACAAATCCCTGATGACCATCGATCCCAGCAAGCGGGCCCAGCCCCTGCAAGACACGCCCCAGCGGCGTGCCATCCTGAAGAAACTGCGCAGCAAGCCCTCCGTCAAGGGTGCGGTGATTGCCCTCGTGCTGCTGCTGGCCGTGGTGCTGCTGGCGCCGTTTCTGTCGCCGCAAAACCCCTATGACCTGGGCGCGCTCGACCTGATGGACGGCCGCCTCAAGCCGATGTCCGAAGCCGCTTCGGGCATGACCTACTGGCTGGGTACCGACGACCAGGGCCGCGACATGCTCTCGGCCATTCTGCATGGCCTGCGCATCAGCCTGTTGGTGGGCCTGAGCGCCGTGGTGCTCGCCACCATCATCGGCAGCCTGGTGGGCCTGGTCGCCGCCTATTTTGGCGGCTGGGTCGATACGGTGCTGATGCGCATCGTCGACTTCATCCTCGGCTTTCCCACCATCCTGGTGGCGCTGGTGCTGCTGGCCATTCTGGGCCGGGGCGTGGACAAGGTGGTGATCGCCATCGTGATGGTGCAGTGGGCGCATTACGCGCGCATCATGCGCGGCCGTGCCCTGCAGGAGCGCAAGAAGGAATACATCGAGGCGGCCAAGAACCTGGGCTTCCCCGGCTGGCGCATCATGACGCGCCACCTGCTGCCCAACTGCATGGGCCCGGTGATGGTGTTTGCCACCATCCAGATTGCCAATGCCATCGTGCTCGAAGCCACCCTGTCCTTCCTGGGCGTGGGGGTGCCGATCACCGAGCCCTCGCTGGGTCTGCTGATTGCCAACGGCTTTCAGTACCTGATGTCGGGTGACTACTGGATCAGCATGTTCCCCGGCCTGGCGCTGCTGGCCCTGATCCTGTCGATCAACCTGATCGGCGACCGCCTGCGTGAAGCTCTGGACCCGAGGAAGTAATGACTATCCCTTTGCTTGAAGTACAAGATCTGCAGACGGTGTTCCACACCGAAGAGGGCGCATGGCCCGCCGTCAGCGACATCGATATCCGCCTGGAGGCGGGTGAAATCCTGGGCCTGGTCGGTGAATCCGGCTCGGGCAAGTCGGTCACCGGCTTCTCCATCTTCGGCATGATCGATGCGCCCGGCGAAGTCACCCAGGGCAAGGTGCTGTTCAAGGGCCAGGACCTGCGCGCGCTGTCGGCCGAGTCCATGCGCAAGCTGCGCGGCGACCGCATCGCGATGATCTTCCAGGATCCGCTGATGACGCTCAACCCGGTGCTGCGCATCGAAGAGCAGATGCTTGAGGCCATCGACGCGCACCAGAAGCTGCCCAAGGCGCAGGCGCTGCAGCGCTGCGTGGAGGCGCTGGCGATGGTCGGCATCCCCGCGCCGGAGAAGCGCCTGCGCAGCTACCCGCATGAGTTCTCGGGCGGCATGCGCCAGCGCGTGGCGATTGCCATTGCGATGCTCAACCGCCCCGACCTGATCATCTGCGACGAGCCCACGACGGCGCTGGATGTGACCATCCAGGGCCAGATCCTCTACCGCATGCAGCAGATCTGCCAGGCCCAGGGCACAGCGCTGATCTGGATCACCCACGACCTGGGCGTGATCGCCGAGCTGGCCGACCGGGTGGCCGTGATGTATGGCGGCCGCATTGTCGAGACCGGCACCGTTGCCGAGGTGCTGGATGCCCCGCGCCACCCCTACACCCAGGGCCTGCTCAATTCGCTGCCCGCCCAGGCCACGCCAGGCGAGCGCCTGACGCAGATCAACGGCATGGCGCCCAGCCTGTCGGGCCGCGTGCCCGGCTGTGCCTTTGCGCCGCGCTGCAGCCGCGCCATCCCGCGTTGCGTTGATGAGCAGCCCCCCGTCACTACCATTCCCGGCCGCGCATTCCGCTGCTTTGTACCGCTGGAGGCACCTGCCGCATGACCGCGATGACCCCCCCTGTGATTGAACTGCGCGATGTGCACAAGCGCTTTGTCAGCGCGCCCGACCTGCTGCAGAAAATCGTCGGCGCCGTCGCCCGGCAGCCCGCGCAGACGCGCACCGTGCATGCCGTCAACGGCGTCAACCTGCAGATCGCCAAGGGCGAGGTGCTGGGCCTGGTGGGCGAATCCGGTTGCGGCAAGTCCACCTTGGGCCGCGTTGTGGCCGGCCTGCACCCTGCGACCGAAGGCAAGCTGCTTTACCAGGGCCAGGATGTGAGCCAGCTGGGCGGCCAGGACAAGCTGGCCTACACCCTGGGCGTGCAAATGGTGTTTCAGGACCCGCAGGCCTCGCTCAACCCGCGCCAGAAGCTGCACCAGATTCTGGGCGAGGCACTGCATGTGCACAAGCTGGCCCCTGCGGCCGAGGTGCCCGCAAAGGTCGATGCCGCGCTGGCCGAAGTGGGCCTGGCCAGCGAGTACCGCGCCCGCCTGCCGCACCAGATATCGGGCGGCCAGCGCCAGCGCATCGGCATTGCCCGCGCGCTGATGGTGACGCCGGAGTTCCTGGTCTGTGACGAGCCGGTGGCCGCACTCGATGTGTCCATCCAGGCGCAGGTGATCAACCTGTTCATGGACCTGCGCGCCCAGCGCGGCCTGACCTACCTGTTCATCAGCCATGACCTGGGCGTGGTGCGCCACATCTCCGACAAGGTGGCCATCATGTACCTGGGCAAGATCGTCGAGATGGCGCCCACCGCCGAGATCTTTGGCCAGGCCCAGCACCCCTACACCCAGGCGCTGCTGGCCGAGGTGCCCGATGTGGGCCGGCGCAGGCGCGTGTTCACCCCTATCAAGGGCGAGATCCCTTCGCCGCTGAACCCGCCCTCGGGCTGCACCTTCCACCCGCGCTGCCCGCATGCGATGGAGCGCTGCAAGCAGGAGGTGCCACGCCTGCGCGAGACGGCAGCCGGCCATGTGACCGCCTGCCATTTGTTGGACTGACCGCCTGGACGGCTACAAGGAACACCACCGCATGGACTGGCAACGTTTTACCCGGCAGCACGGCCGTTTTGCCATCGACTGGCAAGCCGGTGACGGCGCGCTCTACCTGCCGATCACCCTGAACTGCTACCGCCCCGAAGGCGTGGCCGCCGATGCGCCGGTGGTGCTGGTGCAGCACGGCGTGCTGCGCAATGGCGACGACTACCGCGACTTCTGGATGCCCGCTGCGGACCGCTATGGCCTGCAGATCATCGCGCCGACCTTTGGCAACGCGCACTGGCCGGGGGTGGAGAGCTACAACAACGGCAGCGTCTGGAGCGAAGAGGGCGACCTGCAGCCGCGTGACTACTGGGCCTACCAGGCGGTGATGAATCTGGTCCGGCAGCTGCGCGATGCCGGGGTGGTGCAGCAGCAGCCGCTCTACCTGTTTGGCCATTCGGCCGGCGGCCAGTTTGTGCACCGCCTGGTCAGCACCCTGGGCGCCGACGGTTTTGCCGGCGTGGCGGCGGGCAACCCGGGCTGGTACACCTTGCCCGATGCCCAGCAGGACTTTCCGCAAGGCCTGGCCGGCATTGGCCTGGCCGATGGGGCGCTGGCCCGGCTGCTGCGCACCCCGCTGGTCATTTTGGCGGGCGACCGCGACACCGACACCCAGGACCCCAACCTGCCGGCCGAGCCCGCCGCGCTGCGCCAGGGCCCGCACCGCTTTGCCCGTGCCCGCCACTACTACGCAGCCGGCCTGCAGGCTTCAGCACGGCTGGGCATGCCGCTGGCCTGGCAGCTGCATGAGGTCGCAGGCATCGGCCACGATGGCGAGGCCATGAGCCATGTCTGCGCCCATCTCTGGTTTGAAGGGCGCATGCCCGATGCGGACTGGCTGGCCCCCTGGGCCGGCCGCGTGACCGCCTGACTCCCACCGATCACTTTTCGACAAGACCCAAGGAACAAGGATGCAAGCAACAACGCAACAACTGGTGGACGGCATCTCGGAATGGATGCGCTGCGAATCGCCATCGAACAACCCCGCATCGATCGCCCGCATGGTCGAGATGATGCGCGCCCAGGCCGCAGCGGCGGGCCTGCGTGCCACGGTGATCGAGACCCAGGCCGAGGGCAAGCATGCGCCCGGCCCGGTGCTGCCCGTGCTGCACATCACCAACCGCGCCGAGGGCGATACCCGTGAAGGCCTGCTGATTCTGGGCCACGCGGACACCGTGCACCCCATCGGCATGCTGGCAGACAACCCCATCCGCATCGAAGGCGACCGCCTCTACGGCCCCGGCGGCTACGACATGAAGGCGGGCATCTACCTGGCACTGACCGCACTGAGCGCGGTGGCCACGCCGGGCAGCACCCCGCTGCCGGTGGACCTGCTGATCGTGCCCGACGAGGAAACCGGCAGCCACGCATCACGCAAGCACATCGAGGCCTTTGCCCGCCATGCCCGCTACTGCCTGGTGGCCGAGCCTGCCCGTGCCAATGGCGGCCGCTGCGTGACCGCGCGCAAGGGCACCGGCATGCTGCGCCTGGGCGTCAAGGGCCTGGCATCGCATGCCGGCGTCGCCCATGACAAGGGCCGCAGCGCGATCCGCGAAATGGCGCACCAGATCCTGGCGCTGGAAGCGATGACCGACTACCAGCGTGGCGTGACCGTGAGCGTGGGCACCATCGAAGGCGGCACCACCACCAACACCGTGCCCGCCTTCTGCAAGTGCGTGGTCGATTTCCGCCTGCCCGATCTGCAGGCTGCCGATGAGCTGGTGGGCAAGATGCGCGCACTGCGCCCTGTCGGCGAAGGCCTGGCGCTGGATATCGATGTGGAGGTGAACCGCCCGCCAATGGTCAAGGACGCGCGCGCCGAAGCGCTGCTGGCCAAGGCCCAGCAATCGGCCCGCGAGGCCGGCTTTGCGCTGGAAGAAGCGCCCCCTACCGGTGGCGGCAGCGATGCCAACTTCACCTCGGCCATGGGCGTGCCATCGCTGGACGGCCTGGGAGCCGATGGCGACGGCGCCCATACGGTGTACGAGCACATCCTGGTATCCACCCTGGAGATGCGGGCACGCTTCTGGCTGCACCTGCTGACCCATCTGGATTAAGGCGCCAAGGCTGGCACTGAGGAGGTGCCAGTCTTATTCGGGCTGCTGCCCTTTGAAGGCTACCTGTGCGGTGCGTCCGCCCTTGCGGCGCACCACCACCGTGCCGGCAATTTTGTCGTGCCAGCCCTGTTTGCGGGTGTCGAATGCGACCCAGATGAGGCCCAGGCACAGCGGCGCGGTTGACAGGAAGTAGCCCAGGTAGCGGATGACCGCTTGCTTAAGGCTTATGGTTTCGCCAGTAGTGGCGTCCACCACCTCGGCACCCACCAGCATCTTGCCTGGCGTAGCCCGCAGCTTGTGCCACAGCCAGATATAGGCGACTGCTGGCAGCACCCAGCTGATCAGCACATCGGCAGGGCCTTTTATCAGCCCCTCGTCCAGGAAGTAGTCCCCACCGTACACGAGGTAGAGCGCCGGTATCAAGAGCACCAGAAGCACTAACGAGTCGATCAGCGCTGCCCCTACGCGCGGCCAAAAGCCGACATACTCCAAATCGTTGCTATCCATTTTGATTCCTCCTAGTTTGGTTTCTATCATTGTGAATGCCTATCATAGGCTTGAAGGCAAAAGCCCAGGTGCTATAGGCGTCGTGTTGGCATGGCAAAATGCGACCCTTTTCACTGCCCAGGCACGCCAATGGAACAACCCCATCCCGAGCCCCGCATGGCCCCCGATATGTGGGCCTTTGAAGCGCTGTACGCCCAGCCGGCGATGCTGGATGGCGAAACCCTGCGCGCCGCGCTGGCAGAGCGCCTGGGCGCGGTAGATCTGGTCGCAGACGGCGACACCATCTTGCTGGCGTTGCGCGACTACTGCGTGGACTACAGCGACAAAAAAGGGGTGCCCAGCGAGATCGCGATCATCCGCGCAGGCGAGGCTATGGACCCCACCGACTACGCCAGCGCGCTGGAGCAGACCTGGGACTGGCCCGAGAAAGAAAGCGCATTGGCCCAGTGCCAGCACTGCGTGCTGGTGAGCGAGTTCATGGGTAGAGGTCTTTCAGTGCCCGAGCGGCTGGAGATTCTGCAAGCGGTCATGCATGTGCTGATCGAGAACGGGGGCGTCACGGCGATCAGCCAGACCAATGCCGGCTGCCTGCTGAACCCGCAGCGCTACCTGCAGGCCCATGCCGACGGCTTTGTCTACTACGGCGTCGTCAATGTGCGCTTTTTCAACATCAGCAACCGCCCCGGCGAGATGCTGATGGACAGCCTGGGCGGCGCCACCTTTGGCGTGCCTGATGTGCAGTTGCTGTTCTCCGAGCTGGACCCTGCTGAAGTCTCGCGCTTTGTGTTCAATACCAGCGTCTACCTGGTCGAGCACGGCGATGTGATCGCCGACGGCCACACGGTGGCCGGCATCGATGGCCACAGCAAATGGGCCTGCAAGCACCTCGATGCGCTGGTCGAGCCGGAGCGGCTGGTGGTCGATATCGATCCACGGCCTGCTGACGGGGCCGACCAAGCGAACTGAGGCTCAGACCGGTGCGTAGCTGCCGGTGCCGTTCGGCCAGGTGGTCAGCACCTCATGGCCATCAGGCGTCACCGCCACCATGTGCTCCCACTGTGCCGACAGCGAATGGTCCTGGGTCACGACGGTCCAGCCATCGGCCAAGGTCTTGACCTGGCGCTTGCCGGCATTGAGCATGGGCTCGATCGTGAACAGCATGCCGGCCTCCAGCACCAGGCCCTCGCCCGGGTTGCCGTAGTGCAGCACATTCGGGGCATCGTGGTAGGTCTGGCCAATGCCATGGCCGCAGAACTCGCGCACCACACCAAAGCCCGCGCCCTTGGCCACCGTCTCGATCGCATGGCCGATATCGCCCAGGGTGGCGCCCGGCCGCACCTGGGCAATGCCGGCACGCAGCGCCTCGTAGGTGGTCTCGACCAGGCGCTTGGCCAGAATGCTGGGCGTGCCGACAAAGTACATGCGGCTGGTGTCGCCAAACCAGCCATCCTTGATGACGGCGACATCGATGTTGACGATGTCGCCCTTTTTCAGCACCCGGTCCTCGGACGGAATGCCATGGCAGACAACATGGTTCACCGAGGTGAGGATGGTCTTGGGGTAGCCCTGGTAGCCCAGATTGGCCGGCACCGCCTTTTGCACGTTCACGATGTAGTCGTGGCAAATGGCATCCAGCGCCGCGGTGCTGACCCCCGGCACCACATGGGGTGCAATCATCTCCAGCACCTCGGCCGCCAGCTGCGCGGCCTGGCGCGCACTGGCCAGCTCGCTGGCGGTATGCACAGGCGTGATGCGCTGCGTCATGCCGCCATCCTTGCCTTGGCCACCAGCGAATGGATATCCAGGCCGCCGTCCAGCTCCGCCTGCACCAGCACCTGGCAGATTGCGCGGTGATCCAGATCGGGGTACATCTCGGCGAGCATGCCCACCCGCATCCAGTGCTCGGCCTGCGCATTGATAGAACGGCTCAGCGCCGCGCCCGCGACCCGCAGGTTCTCATGCATCGGGTCGGAAATTTTGACGATGCCCATGGCGATCCTCTATAAAACATATGCGGATTGTATATGTTTTATATATCTCTGGCATGAAGGCGTCGATATATCCCTTCCGAGCCGCTTGTCAGCGTCAACAAATCAGGTGTTGCGTTGCGCGAGTCGACGCAACGTAGACCAACCGGGCTTCCAGCGCAGCGTCCTTATGCACGTCCTTGGCCTTGCGCTCTACATCGCTGGTGACCACCGCTACCACCGGCCATTCAAGGCCCTTGCTGACATGCATGGTCATCAGTTTGATGGCGTTTTCTTCAGGCTTGAACTGCCCGGAGCGCTCACGCACGCGGTGAGGCAGATTCCGGTGGCGCAGCGCGTCGGCGCAAACCAAGAGCTCGTCCTTGTGGCGGCAGAGTACGGCCATCTCTCCCCAGGCCATGCCTTGTGCATGTTGATCCGCTAGGAGTTCCGCGACGCGTGCAGCCCTTTGGGCCAAGCTGGGCATGTCGATGATGACCGGGTCAGGACCTTCGCGGCCACAGCTCAAAGGCTTGAGCAATGGTATGCCGTCGTCATCCTTGGCATCTTCCTGCACAAGCATGTCACCGGCTACACGGTGTGCCAGCTGCAGTATCTGCCTGGTGTTGCGGTAGTTGATCTTGAGGATGGTGGTTCGGCCGGCTGCCTGGATTCCCACGCTCTTCAGGCTGAAATTGCGCTTTTGTCCCCGGTCGTAGATGCTCTGAGCATCGTCGTAGAGCAGCAGCAGGCTATTGGTACTCGGGTCCACCATCTGGGTGACGAGTTTGAGCCATTCGGGTGCGAAATCATGGCCTTCATCGATCAGGATGGCATGGTACTGACCTGTGGGTATCGATTTGCTTTCTACGCCCTGGATGAGGCACTGCTCAAACTCCCGCATGGCCTTGCTTGGAGGCCAGTTATTGCTGCCTTCTGGGAGCTGGTTGTAGGCGACGAGCTGGTCGCGACACCACTTGTGAAAATGGCGTACATGCACACGGTCTTGCAAGCCCTTGGCTTCGATGCTGGCCGCCAGCTTGATGCCCAGAGGCTCGTTGTAGCAGAGCACCAGAATGGGCTTGCTGCCTGGGCCCTGGGTCTGAGACAGATGTTCGGCGCGGTAGCCTAGGATCATGGTCTTGCCCGAGCCCGCTACGCCGTGGATGACGCGGTGGCCGTCGCCCAGGCTGCGCGCCAGCTGTTCCTGCTGTATGTCCATTACGCGCATGATGTCCGGCAGATCTTCTGCAGGGTCGCCAGCATCGCCGCCAAACAAATGCTGCTGCTGGGGAACGCGCACCTCCGGGAAAAGCTGCCACCGGATACGGTCCAGCTGGCTGGCTGTGATGGTCTGCTTGAACCGGTAGGGAAACATCGCCCACAACCGCTGCTGGAAGGCCTCCGGATCAGCATCTTCCTGCATCTCGTCCTGGCAGATCACCAGATGGCTCGGAATGGCCGCATCCAGCCCCGCTTGTTCAAATTGCTTTCTGCTGATGCGGGTGAGCACGACACCATGGCCCCAGGGAAAAGCCAATTTTCCTTGGTAGTCGCCATCGGTCTGTACCAATTGAGCATCGCGCTCCAAGGCGTTGACGACCTGGATGGCGCAGTGGCGCGCCTGTTGCAGCGGGCTCATCACCACCTTGGGCTGTGGGCTGTCACTGGCCAAAATCTCGAAGTACTCCCGGGTGGCCTTGCGAATCGTGCTGAGATGCCAGTCCTTGGTCTCCAAAATCAGCGCGCCTCGACGGGGGTGCACGAGCACGAAGTCTGGCCGGGTCTGCCTGGGCCCGATAGGCACATCCCACCAGAGCAGGTAGTCGGCATCCAGCTTTTGCTGCAAACGCTCGGCCAAGCGCTTTTCTCCTCCGGTCATCCTTCCAGCGCAGCTGCTCAGTGCAGGTATCAGCACGGCCATCCCATCTCCTTCGCTCTCATTTCGTTGTGTGTAAATGTAAACCACTGAGCACATATATCAATGTCAGGACTTCTGCACATCGACGTGGAGCATGAAGTTGCCAAGGATAAAGATATATCTTTACAAAAACCCGCTTGAAATCTTTGGTTGAAAGATATATCTTAGATGCATCTTAGTAAAGGAACACAGATGCCACATCCCCATCACCACTTTCAGCACCACCATCACCTGCACAGCCCCCGTGGACGCCATATGGGCGACGAGGGCGGCCCTGGCCGCGGGCCGCGCCACCATGGCGATGGACCCGGCCACGGCCCGCACGGCCATGGCCACGGGCCGGACGCTGCGCGCCACCTAGCGCACAAGCGCGAGCGCATGTTCGAGGCCGGCGGCCTCAAGCTGCTGGCGCTGCATTTGATTGGCCAGCAACCCAGCCATGGCTACGACGTGATCCGCGCCGTGGGCGAGCTGGTCGGCGGCGACTACCAGCCCAGCCCCGGCACCATCTACCCCACCTTGAGCTACCTGGTGGACATGGGCCACGCAACGGCCAGCGAATCCGAAGGCGGCCGCAAGCGCTACACCATCACCGCCGAAGGCGAGCAGGCCCTGGCCGAGCAAGCCGATGCACTGCAGCTGCTGCTGACGCGCCTGGCCCGTGGCAAGGACCGCGATGCCCGCCAGCGCCCGCCGCAGCTGGTGCGTGCGATCGAGAACTTCAAGATGGCCCTGCGCCTGAAGATGGCCGGTGACGGCGAGACGGCGCTGTCGGCCGAGCAGATCGACAAGATCGCTGCGCTGCTCGACGAGGTCGCTCTGAAGATCGAAAAGGCCTGAGCGCGTTCCGGGCCTGTTGCCCGGGCGCCGCAAAGCTTGCGCCATATCGTGTCGCCAGGCCCTGGGCCGGGGTATGCTCGGTAGCTATCCATCCTCCGGGATGACAACCACCTCTACCGAGCAAAACCATGCAACGACGCCACTTTGTAGCCGCCACCCTGGTCATGGGTAGCGGCTCCGTTTTTGGCCTGGCCGGATGCGCATCCCGCCAGTCTGCCCATCCCCGTGCCGACCGTGCCTTGCACAAGGCGCTGACCCTGATTGAAGCCCAGAGCGGTGGCCGCCTGGGCGTTTATGCGTTCGATGCCGAGACCGGTGGCGAGGCCGGCTACCGCAGCGATGAACGCTTTCCGATGTGCAGCACTTTCAAGACCCTGCTGGCCGCCCATGTGCTGTACCTGGGGCAGACCGGTGCGCTCGACCTGGGCCAGCAGGTGCTGGTGACCTCGGCCGACATGGTGCCCTATGCGCCGGTGACGGAAAAGTACAAGGACCAGCCTGGCGGCATCAGCCTGCTGGAGCTGAGCGAGGCGATTGTGGTGCTGAGCGACAACGTCGCCGCCAACCTGCTGCTGCGCGCCAGCGGCGGGCCCGAAGCCTTGACGGCCTGGCTGCGCACCCTGGGCGACAAGGCGACACGCCTGGACCGCATCGAGCCCCTGCTCAACACGGCAGAGCCCGGCGACCCGCGCGACACCACGACGCCGCGTGCGATGCAGGCCACCCTGCAGGCACTGCTGCTGGGCGATGTGCTCAAGGGCTATGGCCGCGCGATGCTGCAGCAATGGCTGAGCGACAGCCGCACCGGCGACAAGCGCGTGCGCGCGGGCCTGCCATCGGAGTGGCGCGTGGGCGGCAAGACCGGTGCCGGTGCCCACAGCACCGCCAACGACTGCCTGATCGCCTGGCCCCATGCGGCGTCGGAAGGCCTGATCATCACCGCCTACCTGACCGGCGGCGAGCGCACGACCGCGCAAAGCGACGAGGTGATGGCCAAGGTGGGCGCAGCGATTGCGCAATGGCACGCCGCGCTGTAAGCGAGCCTGCTCCTACGATTTGGCAACTGGCTGGCGTGGCCCCGCCAGCAAGCCCTTGCACAGCTGCAGCAGCGCCCAGACCAGCACCAGCGGTATTACCAGGGTCTGCAGCGCAAACACCACCATCAAGGTCACGAGCCGTTCCACCTGCTGGTCGAGCTGCTGCTGCAGCTCGCCGAGCTTGTCGCGCAGCGCATCGCCCGGGTTGCGCACGAGATCCTGCACCCCCGATGCCGCCTGGCTGGCCGATTGCTGGGCCTGCTGCCCCCATAGTTTGAAGCGCTCCCAGAGGCTGGATGACGGCGCCACGGCGGGGCTGGCCGGCGGGGTCGGCGTGGCTGCGTCCGCAGCTGGCGCCTTGGCCGGGGCGCGCACATCAAACTGCTGCAGCTGGCCCACCGCACCTTCGGTGGCGATCTGGTTTTCCTGGTAGGTCTGCGCGATGAAGTGCTGGAACAGCGCCTCGCTGCCGATGATGGTGACGGGCATCACCAGCCGGGTGAACAGCAGCACCACCAGCAAGCGGCTGAGCCAGGTCGGCACCGCCTGCTGGCGCCAGCGCAGCAGCAGCCAGGCCAGTGCGATGAGGCTGAGCAGCCCCGTCACACCATAGCTGCCCCCCATCGACAGCAGCAGCTTTTGCAGCCCAAACGCAATGCTGGCCCAGAGCATCCAGTCGGCAAACTGGGCGACCAGGTCGCTGATGGGGGCCAGCACCTGGCCCAGGGTCAAGGTCAGGCCCACGCCCATGGGCTGCACCGCCAGCTCGGTGCCCTGCAGCACCGAGACGACGCTGTGCAGCGCACGGGCGGTGGCAAAGCTGAGCAGGGAGCGTTGCAGGCCGTCATCCACATAGCGGTCGGCCATGGTCTGAAAAGCCGGCAGCCAGCACAGCACAACGGCCAGCACCAGCAGGCTGGCCAGTGCGATCTGGCGAGCTGTCCAACGGAAGGCGCCCGGCGGGCGCGGGGAGGAGGGAAGATTGTTCATCGGCGGGCGGCCAGCGGGATGGCCGTGGGTCGAAGGAACAACCGATTATTCCAGATACATCTGCGCGAGCTTTTGCTGGGCTTTTGCATCCACGCCCAGCACCTTTTCCACATAGTTGGGGATGCTGCCGTAGTCTTGCAGCACCGGCTGGATCGCGGCGGTCAGGAAGGGCTCCTGCACCCGCCACAGCACCTGCAGCACGTCCTCGGGGATGTGGGCGGCAGCGGCCACGGCTTCGGCCGGGCGGTGGTAGTAGTCGTTGGTCAGCAGGTAGTCCTGCAACACAACATCCTGGGGCACGCCCAGGGTGGTCAGCAGCAAGGTGGCGGCCCAGCCGGTGCGGTCCTTGCCGGCGGTGCAGTGGAAGACGATGGGCGCATCGCTGTCAAGCAGCATCTCGAAGAACTGCGCAAACGGGGCCGCATGGTCGTGGATGAAGCTGCGGTAGGTGTCCTGCATCAGCTCCACCGTGTGGGCGGGGGTCAGGCGCTGGCCCTGCTGCATCAGGCTGAAGGCGCGCTGCACCAGGGTCGGCTCGATGGCCAGCGAGTGGTGCTGGAGGCCGTCGATCGCATAGTGGTCCACCGTCTGCTCGCGCTGGCCACGAAAATCGGCCGAGCGGGCCACGCCCAGCTCGCGCAGCAGCTGCAGTTGGGATTCGGGGCTGAGCAAGGCCAGGTGGTCGGAGCGGAACAGCTTGCGCCAGCGCACCGTGCGGCCGTCCAGGCCCTGGTAGCCGCCCAGATCGCGGAAATTGGTGGTGCCCGCCAGCGGCAGGTGGCGGGTATAGGCCTCAGCGGTGGCCACGGGGGTAAGAGCTGCAGATTCGGCTTGGATGGGCATCCTTTGTTTATAGCCCATCTCCAAGTCCGGGGTACGACGCCAGGGCGTCTTGGGCAGGCGCTGGTGTGCAGTGCCGGGCCGCTCTGTCTCAACTGTGACGGCCTGGCACGCGGCGCATGGCACCATTTGCAGGCCCCCTTACCCGAAGACCGCACCATGGATTTTTCCCTGTCCCCCGAACTGCTGGCGCTGCGCGACAAGACCCGCGCCTTTATCGCCGAGCAGGTGATACCGCTAGAGAACGATGCCCGGCAAAGCCGCCATGGCCCCGATGAGGCGCTGCGCCGCGAGCTGGTCGGGCGCGCCCGCGCGGCCGGCCTGCTCACGCCCCATGCGTCGCGCGAGCTGGGCGGGCTGGGCCTCACCCATGTCGAGAAGGCGGTGGTGTTTGAAGAGGCCGGCTACTCCTGGCTGGGCCCGACGGCGCTGAACATCCATGCGCCCGATGAAGGCAATATCCACCTGATGGAGGCGGTGGCCACCCCGGCCCAGCAGGCGCGCTGGCTGCGCCCGCAGGTCGCGGGCCAGCTGCGTTCCTGCTTTGCGATGACCGAGCCCGCGCCGGGTGCCGGCTCCGACCCGGCCGCGCTGGCCACGGTGGCGGTGCGCGATGGCGATGACTACCTGATCAGCGGGCAGAAATGGTTCATCACCGGCGCCGAAGGGGCGGACTACGCGATCATCATGGCCCGCACCGAAGACGGTGGCGCGACGATGTTTCTGAGCGATATGGACCAGCCCGGCATCACGCTGGAGCGCTCGATGGATGCGATGGATGCCTGCTTTACCGGCGGCCACGGCGTGCTGCGTTTTGACAAGTTGCGTGTGCCCGCCAGCGCCATTCTGGGCGAGGTCGGCAAGGGCTTTCGCTATGCCCAGGTGCGCCTGGCGCCCGCGCGGCTGACGCACTGCATGCGCTGGCTGGGCCAGGCCCGGCGCGCGCAGGATGTGGCGCTGGCCTATGCCCGCCGCCGCACGGCCTTTGGCAAGCCGCTGTCATCGCACGAGGGCGTCGGTTTTATGCTGGCCGACAACGACATGGACCTGCACACCGCGCGCCTGCATATCTGGCACACCGCCTGGCTGCTGGACCAGGGCGAGCAGGGCAGCTATGAATCGAGCCGCGCCAAGGTGGTCTGCTCCGAGGCCGAATGGCGCGTGGTGGACCGCTGCGTGCAGATCCTGGGCGGCCAGGGCGTGACCATGGAGACCCCGGTGATGCGCATCTTCATGGACATGCGCGCTTTCCGCATCTACGACGGCCCCAGCGAAGTGCACCGCTTCAGCATGGCGCGCAAGCTGGTGCAGGCGGCCGAGAAGGATGCGCAGGCCGAGCGCGGCGTGCCCGCGACCATCCAGGCGGTGCCCGCAGCGCCGCGCCCGCTGTGAGCGCTGCCAGCCACAGCCCGCAGGCGCTGGCGCAGCGGCTGCAGCCCTATCTGCACGGCCTGGGCCTGTCGAATGGGGAGCCGGTTGCCGTCAGCGTGCTGGCGGGCGGCCAGTCCAACCCCACCTACAAGCTGCAGGTGGGCGGCCGGCAGATGGTGCTGCGCAAGCAGCCCGCGGGCAGCCTGGTGGCCGGTGCACATGCGATCGACCGCGAGCACCAGGTGATGCAGGCCTTGGCCGGCACAGCCGTACCCGTGCCCCGCATGCTGGCCTACTGCGACGATGCCGGGCTGCTGGGCACGCCGTTTTACCTGATGGATTTTCTGGACGGCCGGGTGCTGGTGGACCCGGCCTTGCCCGGCATGCAGCCCGCCGAGCGCGGCGCGCTGTATGGCGAGATGAACCGCGTGATTGCCGCGCTGCACCAGCTGGACCCGGCTGCGCTGGGCCTGGGCAGCTATGGCCGCCCGGGCGGCTATGTGGCGCGCCAGACCAGGCGCTGGAGCCAGCAGACCCAGCAGCTGCGCGTGCCGGTAGACCCTGCGATGCAGCAGCTGATGGACTGGCTGCCCCTGCATCTGCCGCAGGCCGAGGAGACCACGCTGGTGCATGGCGACTACCGGCTGGACAACCTCGTCTGGCACCGCAGCGAGCCGCAGATCATCGGCGTGCTGGACTGGGAGCTGTCTACCCTGGGCGATCCGCTGGCCGACCTGGCCTACCACGGCATGGCCTGGCGCGTGCCGCCTGCGCTGTGGCGCGGCATGGGGGGTTGTGATCTGGCGGCCTTGGGCATCCCTGACGAGCGCCAATACCTGGCGCTGTATGCCGAGCGCACGGGCCGCGACCCGGGCCCCTTGTGGGAGTACTACCTGGCCTTCAACCTGTTCCGCATGGCCGCCATCCTCTACGGCATTGCGCAGCGCGCTGCCGATGGCACGGCCGCTGCTGCCGATGCCGTGGCCACCGGTGCCAAGGCCGGCCCGCTGGCAGCGCTGGGCTGGCAATGTGCGCAGGCTTTTGAGCGCGGCTGATCGGCTTTGAGGCGGCTGCACGCCCGGCGGCAGCGGCGGGCGTGCAGGCCCCTTTCAAACGCAGCACCCAGGCGGCCGGTGGGCAGCCTGGGTGGCCAGGTTCAATGGTCAGGCATGGCCTTGGGCGGGGTGGTTCACCGACAGGAAATGCTGGACCACCGGGGGTTCGCTGCCTTGGTGGTACTGCGCCACTTCGCTTTGCACATCGGCATCGCTATGGGTCACCCGCTTGTGCTGGCGCAGGTGCTCGGCCCAGGATTCCACCTGGAACCACTCCATGAAGTGGTCCTCGGAAGCGGTGTCCTGCACAATGCCCCAGGCATAGGCGCCATCGCGGCGGCGGGCGGCAGACAGGCGGGCGAGGGCCTTGAGGAAGGGGGCGTGGTTGTCCTTGGCCACGTGGTAGCGGATCTGGATCATCACCGGGCCCCGGTCCTTGTCGACCGGGTGGGCGGTCAGCGGTTCGGGCCAGTGGTTGGACGGCACCAGGTCGGCCTCGCCTTCGGGCAGCTTGATGCGGTGGGCGATCAGCCCCATCACGACCAGGCCAGCAGCACCCGCCAGCAAGGTGTTGGGCACTCCCAGGGCCTTGGCGGTAAAGCCCCAGCTCAGGCTGCCGAAAGTCATCGCGCCGTTGAACACGGTCAGGTAGACGGCCAGCGCACGGCCCCGCACCCAGTTGGGCAGGATGGCCTGGGCGGCACCGTTGAGCGTGGTGAGCGCGGTGATCCAGGACTGGCCCAGCAGCAGCAGCGCCAGCACGGCAGCCCATTGGGGCGGCGACACCGCCAGGAAGGCCATCACGGCAGCCGACACCAGGGCCGACATCAGCAGCAGGCCATCGGACGACAGGCGGGCGCGCAGCTTGGGCAGCAGGAAGGCACCGCCAATGGCACCGACACCAACGGCGCCCAGCAGCACACCGTAGAAGCCGGCACCACCGTCCAGCAGCTGGCGGGCCACCAGGGGCAGCAGCGCCCAGACCGAGCTGGCCAGTGCAAAGAACAGGAAGGCACGCAGCAGCACCACATGCAGCTCGCGGCTGGAGCGGGCATAGCGCAGGCCGGCACGGAAGGCGCCTGCAAAGCGCTCGCTCAGGTCGTCCTGCTCGGCCTTGGGGCGCGGCCACCACAGCAGCGCCGCAATCACAAAGGCGTAGCTGATCACATCCACCCCGTAGGTGACCGAGGCACCCAGGCCGGCCAGCACCACACCACCCAAAGCCGGGCCAATGGCGCGGGCAATGTTGATGCCCAGCGAGTTGAGTGCCACCGCTGACTTGAGGTCGCGCTTGGCAACCAGCTCGGGCACGATGGCCTGCCAGGTCGGGCCCATCAGCGCGGCGCCAATGCCACCCAGAAAGGTCAGTGCCACGAGCGAGCCCACGGTCTGCATGCCCATCGCCGACAGGGTCATCAAGGTGATGCTGACGCAGGCCAGCAGCACCTGGATGGCAATCAGAAACTTGCGGCGGTCCAGGATATCGGACAGCACGCCTGCCGGGATGGCCAGCAAAAAGGCCGGGGCCGAGGCTGCCGCCTGCACCAGCGCGACTGCCGTTGGCGATGGCGACAGGTCGGTCATCAGCCAGGCGCTGGCCACATCGCGCACAAAGCTGCCGGTGTTGCCGACGACGGTGGCGATCCATAGCACGGCAAACAGCTTTTGCTGCAAGGGGGCAAAGCTGCCGCCGGCAGGCGGGGCCGGGGCAGCGGGCTGCGCCGGGGGATGGTCGGGGTGGGAGTGGTTCATGGCGGGTCTCGGATCAGCAGAATTTAAAAACGAGGGTAGGTCGCTCAGGACATCCAGCAGGAGCAGCCCAGTGCGCCAAAAAAGCCTTGCATGTCAGAGGCCGGCACCTTGGAGGCCCAGGCATCGGCATGCTGGTGGCCGTGCATGCCGCAGTGGCTGCCACAGCCGCAACCAGCAGCCAGGCTGCGGTAGCGGGCGGGGTTCAGCGAGTGTTTGCCGGCACCTTCGGGCTCGCCCCAGGCGCCATAGCCACCAAAGCGGCGCACGGGCGACCAGTCGGGCATCGCAGGGGGCAGCGGGTTGTCGTCATGGTGGGCAAAGCTGCCTGCGCCGTACACCACCCGGCCACCGACCACGGTCAGGTCCGAGGTGAGGAAGGAGATTTCATCCTCGGGCACCTGGAAATAGTCCTTGCTCGGCACGATCAGGTCGGCAAACTGGCCCACCTGGATGCGGCCACGCGCACCTTCCTCGTTGGAGAACCAGGCCACGTTCTCGGTCCACATGCGCAGCGCGGTTTCGCGGTCGAGCAGGTTGCGCTCGGGGTACATCTGCATGCCGCCGACGGTCTTGCCGGTCACCATCCAGGACAGCGACACCCAGGGGTTGTACGAGGCCACGCGGGTGGCATCGGTACCGGCGGAGACCTTGACGCCTTTTTCCAGCATCTTCTTCACAGGCGGCGTGGCTTCCATCGCCTGGTGGCCATAGCGCTCGGCAAAGTACTCGCCCTGGTAGGCCATGCGGTGCTGCACGGCAATGCCGCCGCCGAGCGCGGCAATGCGGTCGATCGAGCGGTCGGAGATGGTTTCGGCATGGTCAAAGAACCAGTTCAGGCCGTCGATGGGCGTTTCCTGGTGCACCTTTTCGAAGACATCGAGCGCACGGCTGATGGTCTCGTCATAGGTGGCATGCAGGCGCCAGGGCCATTGGTTCTGCACCAGCACGCGCACCACGTCTTCGAGCTCGGTCTCCATCTGCGGGGGCATGTCGGGGCGGGGCTGGCGAAAGTCTTCAAAGTCGGCCGCCGAGTACACCAGCATCTCGCCAGCGCCGTTGTGGCGGAAGTAGTCGTTGCCCTGCTTGTACTTGACCGACTGCGTCCACTGCAGAAAGTCGTCCTTCTCTTCCTTGGGCTTTTGCGTGAACAGGTTGTAGGCCAGGCGCACGGTGATCTGGCCTTGTTTGTTGAGCTCATCGATGACCTGGTAGTCATCGGGGTAGTTTTGCGAGCCGCCGCCGGCGTCGATGACACCGGTCACGCCCAGGCGGTTGAGCTCGCGCATGAAGTGGCGCGTGGAGTTGACCTGGTACTCGAAGGGCAGCTTGGGGCCCTTGGCCAAGGTGGAATAGAGGATGGTGGCATTGGGCTTGGCCAGCAGCAGGCCCTGCGGGTTGCCCTGGCTGTCGCGCACAATCTCGCCGCCCGGTGGCTGGGGCGTGTCGCGGTGGTAGCCCACGGCGCGCAGCGCAGCGGCGTTGAGCAGGGCGCGGTCATACAGGTGCAGCAGGAACACGGGGGTGTCCGGCGCAATCGCATTGATCTCGGCCAGGGTCGGCAGGCGCTTTTCGACAAACTGGTGCTCGGTAAAACCGCCCACCACGCGTACCCACTGCGGTGCCGGCGTGATCGCCACCTGCTGGCGCAGCATCTCCAGCGCATCGGCGAGTGAGCGCACGCCGTCCCAGCGCAGCTCCATGTTGAAGTTCAGACCGCCCCGGATCACATGGGTGTGGTTGTCAAACAGGCCGGGCAGCGCACTGCGGCCTTGCAGGTCGACCTTGCGGGTGCCGCTGCCGGCCAGCGCCAGCACCTCGGCATCACTGCCCACGGCGACAAACTTGCCATCGCGGATGGCCACGGCGCTGGCCGTGGGTTGGGCCTTGTTCAACGTGGTGAAGCGGCCGTTGTGAAAGATGGTGTCGGGGCTGGAGGTGGTCATGGCAGTGGCGTGCTGGGTGGGTGGTGAGGGGTGGCGGCGGTGGGAGTCTGGGCCTGCGTGCGAAGACGCCAACCCCCACCTGGAAGCAATTAAACAGCAGGCTTGGGGCCGATGGTGTTGCCGTGCTGTGCACGCTCGGGCGCCTTGTGCACCATCGTGTAGGCATAGTCCACGCCCATGCCGTAGGCACCGGAGTGTTCGCGCACGATGTCCATCACCGCGTCATAGGTCTCGCGCTTGGCCCAGTCACGCTGCCATTCCAGCAGCACCTGCTGCCAGGTGACGGGCACCACACCGGCCTGCACCATGCGCTGCATGGCCTGGTTGTGCGCTTCGAGCGAGGTGCCGCCCGAGGCGTCGGCCACCATGTAGATCTCGTAGCCGGCGTCGTGCATGGCGCTCAGTGCAAAGGTGGTGTTGCAGACCTCGGTCCACAGGCCGGAGACGATGATCTTCTTGTGGCCCTTGGCGACGTTGGCAGCCAGCGCATCACGCACATTCTGGTCGTCCCAGGAGTTCATCGAGGTGCGCTCCAGGATGGGGTTGCCGGGGAAGACGTTCAGCAGCTCGGGGTAGGTGTGGCCGGAGAAGCTGTGCGTCTCGACCGTGGTGATGGTGGTCGGCACGCCGAACACCTTGGCCGCCTTGGCCAGGCCCACCACATTGTTCTTCAGGGTCTGGCGGTCGATGGACTGCACGCCGAACGCCATCTGGGGCTGCTGGTCGATGAAGATCATCTGGCTGTTGGCGGGGGTCAGGACTTCGAGGAATCGTTTGTTGGTCATGGTGCGTGCTCCTGGAAAAGTGAAAACGGGGACGGCGTGTGTTTAAAAAAGGAATCTAGGCTGACTTAGTTCAGAGCCGGTGCATCCACCAGCACGATTTCGGTGTCTTCGGTGGCAGTGATGCGGATCGTGGTTTCGCCATGGATGGCGGCACCATCGCGGCTGGACAGCGCCACACCATTGACTGAGGCACTGCCCTTGGCAAGGACCAGGTAGCCATAGCGGTCGGCATGCGCAAAACCGTAGTCCAGGCTCTCACCCGCCTTGATCGTGGCACCCAGCACCCGGGCATTGGCTCGGATGGGCAGCGCGTCGCTGTCGCCATCCATGCCGCTGGCCAGGGTCACGAACTTGCCGCTGCGGTCACCCTTGGGGAAGGGCTTGGCTCCCCAACTGGGCTTGTCGCCCTGGCGGTCGGGCAGGATCCAGATCTGGAAGATGCGGGTCGTCGTGGGCTCCAGGTTGTATTCCGAGTGGCGCACGCCGCTGCCGGCGCTCATCACCTGCACATCACCGGCTTCGGTGCGGCCCCGGTTGCCCAGGCTGTCTTCGTGGGTGATGGCACCTTCACGGACATAGGTGATGATTTCCATGTCGGCATGGCCGTGCGGTGGGAAGCCGGTTTGCGGCGCGATGGTGTCATCGTTCCAGACCCGCAGAGCACCCCAGTTCACGCGCTGGGCGTCACGGTAGTCGGCAAAAGAGAAGTGGTGCTTGGCATCGAGCCAACCGTGGTTGGCACCGCCCAGGCTGTCAAAGCTGCGTCGTTCAATCATGTCTTTCTCCAGGTGTTTGTCGTCGATGAAGAAAGTGTAGGCCGCGTTGACTATGATTAAAATAGAAAATATAGAAAAGCATTCATTCCATATTTGATGTGATCGAGAAAGCGATGAATCCATGAGCAAACTGCCTGACCTGGAAGCCTGGGCCATTTTTGCCAAGGTGGCCGAGACCGGATCGTTCGCGCGCACCGCTGCCGAGCTGGCGCTGTCGCAGGCAACGGTATCGAAGGCCATCACGCGGCTGGAGGGCCGCATGAAGACCAGCCTGTTCCACCGCACCTCGCGCCGCATGGCGCTGACCGATGCTGGCAGCAGCGCGCTGGAGCGGGCCACGCGCATCCTGCAGGAGGGCGAGGCGGTGGAGGCCGACATCACCGACCGATCCACCAGCCTGCGCGGCCAGATCCGCATTGCCGCGCCGATGTCGTTCGGCATCGCGCGGCTGTCGCCGATCCTGCCCCGGTTCATGGCGATGCACCCGGATGTGGAGCTGAACCTGCACTTTGCCGACGAGCAGGTGGACCTGATCCGCGACCGCTTCGACCTGGCGCTGCGCATTGCCAACCTGAGCGATTCGAGCCTGATTGCGCGCACCTTGTGCAAGGTGCGCATCTTGCTGGTGGGGTCACCCGCCTACTTCGAGCGCTATGGCCGCCCGGTGCACCCCCGTGATCTGGCCAAGCACAAGGGCCTGCAGTACAGCCTGGCGCGCTATGGCACCAGCTGGCGCTTTCGCCATGCAAGGCATGGCGAGTACACGCAGGTGATGCCAATACAGATGCAGGTGAACAATGCCGAGGCGCTGCAACCGGCGCTGCTGGCCGGCATGGGCCTGGCCTTGCAGCCCTCGTTTCTGGTGTGGCAGGAGCTGCGCGATGGCAGCCTGCAGACGGCCATGCCGGGCTGGGAGGCGGATGTGCTGTCGCTCAACATCGTCACCCCGCCGGGCCGCAGCCGGCCCGCGCGCGTGCAGGCCTTCATGGACTATGCGGCCCAGCAGTTCATCAACGAGCCCTGGGCAGAGCTGCCGCCGCAGCTGGACGAGAACCCGCTGGCGGTCTGAGGCGAGATAGACCTTTAGCGCGCTCCGGCTGCGGCCACGGCAGCACGTGGCGTGCGCCGGCCCCAGTTCATCACCACGGTGCCGGCAATGGCCATCGCACCGCCGGCCAGCATCGATGCATCGATCTGCTCGCCCAGCAACAGCGCCGAGCAGGCCACGCCAATCACCGGCACCAGGGTGATATAGCCCGATGCCGCGCCAGCGCCCAGTGCCTTGACACCATCAAAGTACCAGGCATAGGCCAGCGCCGTGGAGCCCCAGGCCAGGAACAGCAGCGCGCCCCAGGCGGGTAGGCCGGCATCGAAGGCCTGGGCCATGCCCTGCGTCCCTTCCACCACCAGACTGGCGGCCAGCAGCATGACGGCGCCCATGGTGGCGGTGACCGCAGTGGTGGACAGCGCATCGACCCCGGCCAGAATCGCCCGGCCCAGCAAGGTGTAGCTGACCCAGCAAGCCACGCAGCCCAGGATCAGCAGCTCGCCCTTGCCCAGGCCGCCGGCCAGCAGCTGGGCCGGATCGCCATGCGAGATGACCAGCACGGCACCGAGGGCGGCCAGCACCATGCCCAAGGCGATCGTGCGATTGATGCGTTCCTTGAAAATCCATACCGCCAGCAGCAAGGTCAGCACCGGGTTGAGCGTGATGACCAGCGCCGCCTTGCTGGCGGGCAGGTACTGCAGGCCGCTCAAAAAGCAGGCCGCGTAGCCAAACACCCCGGTGGCCGCAGCGGCCGCCATGCCCAGCCAGCGCTTGGGCGACCATTGCCGGAGCCCGGCCATGCCGCCTGCGGCATACAGCCAGACCAGCAGCACCACAGCGGCGAGCACAAAACGCAGGCCTGACGCCGCCAGCGGCGGCATGTGCTGGGCGACGATGCGGCCGCTGGGCCAGGAGGCGCCCCAGAGCAAGGCCATGCCGATCAAACGCAGGTGCGAGGCGGCCTGCGGGCCGAAGGTATTTTGTAAATTCATGTGTGGATTGCCCGGCCGAACCCGGCACGCACAACGCACCCCAGCAGGCCCGGGGGCGACTATAGCGACTGTGCGGGCTGGGTAGTTGGCAGGCCGGCGACAGGTGACCAGAGCGAGGGGCTAAGCAGTGGCGCAGGCACAGCCCGGCACTGTTGTGTGTTGGCTGCAAACCGGCAGCGATGATGGTGGATACTGCGCGACAAGCGTGCGTTTTCAGCCGCTTGGCAGCGCCGCTATAGTGGCGGCTGCCCGACCGACCCCCTTCTTTTCCCACCCCTGCAAGGAGACTTTCATGTTCAGCCACATCATGCTCGGCACCAGCGATCTGGAGAAATCACGCCAGTTCTACGATGCCTTCCTCGCCGAGCTGGGCGTGCCCCCGGGTGCTGCCAACAAGAACCGCTATTTCTGGCGCGGCAATGGCGGCACCTTCAGCGTCAGCACCCCCATCAATGGCGAGGCAGCCAGCATCGGCAATGGCAGCACCACCGGCTTTGCCGCCAGCAGCACCGAGCAGGTCGACAAGGCGCATGCGGTGGGCGTGGCCCATGGCGGCGTGGCCTGTGAAGACCCACCGGGCTGGCGCGGCGAAGGCCCTGCAGCCCTGTACCTGGCCTACCTGCGCGATCCCGATGGCAACAAGCTCTGCCTGGCCTACCGCCAGCCCAAGGTTTAATCCGCCCCCGTAAAAACGCCCCGCAGCTGCGGGGCGTTTTTCGTTGGCGGGTGTCAGACCTTTGCGCCGCGCCGCCCGCCCAAGGTGATCCAGGTCAGCAGCACGCCACACAGCGCGCCGGTGGCCATGCCCACCACCATCGGCAGCGGTTTGCCGCTGGAGAACACGCCCACAATCTGCATCGCCACCGCACCGGTCAGCATCTGCAAGGTGCCCAGCAAGGCCGACGCTGTGCCGGCGATCTGGCCATGCGCCTCCAGCGCCAGCACCGAGGTCGTCGGGATCACCAGGCCCATCAAGCCGCTGGCAACAAAGTACAGGCCAATCAACACGGCGAGCTGGTCGCCGCCCATCAGGTAATAGGCCAGCAGGCAGCACATCACCACGCCGCTGGCGGTGGCGGCCAGTTTGACAACGGGCACCAGCCCAAAGCGTTTGCCCAGCATGCCGGTGAACTGCGCCGCACCAATGAACGCAATCGCATTGAACGCAAAGGCCATGCTGTACTGCGTGGTGCTGAGGCCATAGTGGTTGATCAGCACAAAGGGCGAACCCGCCAGGTAGACGAAGAAGCCGGCCATCGCGCAGGCGCCGATGAACACCAGCCCCAGGTAGTACCAGTCACGCAGCAGCAGGCCATAGGCTTTGAGCACGCCGCCGAGGCTGCTGTCCACCCCATGGCTGGCCGCGCGGGTCTCGGGCAGGCCACGCGCCATTGCGGCCATGCCGATGAGGGCGGCAGCGGCCACCACCCAGAACACCATGCGCCAGCCGCCGACCGCAATCACCCCGCTGCCGGCCAGCGGCGCGAGGATCGGCGAGACGCTGAACACCAGCATCAGCAGCGACATCATGCGGGCGGCTTCATGGCCGGTGTGCAGGTCACGCACCACTGCACGCGGAATGGCCATGCCCGCTGCAGCGCCCAGGCCCTGGATAAAGCGCAGCACCACCAGGGTGTGAATATCCTGCGCCAGCGCGCAGCCGACACTGGCCAGCACAAAAATGGCCAGGCCCAGGTAGAGCGGCTTCTTGCGGCCCCACATGTCGGCGAGGGTGCCAAACAGCGGCTGGCCCACGCCCAGCGCCAGGAAGAAGGCCGTCAGGCTGGCTTGCACGGCCCCAACGGGCGCTTGCAGGCTGGCGCCAATCTGCGGCAGCGCCGGCAGGTACATGTCGATGGCAAAAGGGCCAATGGCCGATAGCAGGCCCAGGATGAAAACCAGGCGCAGGGAGATGGCTGAAGACATACGCGTTACAGACACGCAGGCCGTGGGCCTGCGGTCGTTCATAGGGTTCGGTGTCGGAAAAGGCCTGTGGGTGCGGAACGCGAGGGTTCAGGCACCCAGGCCGGATGCAGCGTGTGCATCGAGAAGGATCTGCATTATTGCACCAGGCCGCCGCCATCGTCCGTTGCAAGGCTGCTTGGCAGCACCTGCCTCTGCCCCCGTGCCGGCTAGGTGGCGGTCTGCGCGCTGTGCTGCGCCAGATGCCGGGCGGCATAGGCCTCGTACCAGGGCAGGCAGCCGGGGTTGGCCATGGTCTGGGGGTTCAGCACCTTGCCCGCAGGCTGGCCCAGGAGCAACTTCTTGATCGGCAGCTCCAGCTTTTTGCCAGTGAGGGTGCGCGGCACTTCGGCCACCTGCACGATGGTGTCGGGGACAAAGCGGGGTGACAGCGCGGTGCGTATCGCCTGCGCGATGCGGTCCTGGAGGGCGGCATCCAGCACCAGGCCCTCGCGCAGCACGACAAACAGCGGCATATAGCTGTCGCGGCCCAGGTACTCCAGGTCGATGACCATCGAATCCTGCACCTCGGGCAGCGCCTCGATCGCGTTGTAGATTTCGCTGGTGCCCATGCGCAGGCCCTGGCGGTTGATGGTGGCATCGCTGCGGCCATAGATCACGCAGCTGCCGTCGCTGTTGATCTGAATCCAGTCGCCGTGGCGCCAGATGCCGGGCCAGTGGTCGAAATAGCTGTCCAGGTAGCGCTGCTTACCCGGGTCGTTCCAGAAGTACAGCGGCATCGACGGAATGGGCCGGGTACACACCAGCTCGCCCACCTCGTCGCGCACGGGCTGGCCCTGCTCGTTCCAGGCCTCGACCGCATGGCCCAGCCAGCGGCACTGCATGCGCCCAGGTGCCTGGGGCAGGCTGCGGTTGCCGCCGATGAAGGCGCCGCAGAAATCGGTGCCGCCCGAGATATTGCACCAGAACACCTCGGCAGCCCCCGCAGCCGCCAGCTGGGCGCTGCCCCAGCGCTGCACTTCGGGGGCGAGCGGCGAGCCGGTGCTGCCCAACGTGCGCACCTGTTGCAGGCCTGCGATGGCGCCCACGTCCAGACCGGCTTTCATGCAGTTGCTGTAATAGGCGGCCCCTGCGCCAAAGATGGTGGTGCGATGCCGGGCCGCAAAACGCCACAGCACCCCCCAGTCGGGCTGGCTGCTGCTGCCTGCCGGATGCCCGTCGAAGATGGTGATCGTGGTGCCAAACAGCAGGCCGCTGACCTGGATGTTCCACATCACCCAGCCGGTGGAGCTGTACCAGAGAAAGCGCTCGCCGGCATGGCTGTCGCTGTAGCTGGCGCCCAGGTCGTTGTGCAGGCCCGCCACATGCAAGGCCAGCAGGATGCCGCCGGTGCCGTGCACGATGGGTTTGGGCAGGCCGGTGGTGCCGCTGGAGTAGACGATCCAGATCGGGTGGTCAAAGGGCAGCCATTCGGGCTCGAAGCCGGCCACAGCCTGCGCATCCTGGCCGGTGGTGGCCCAGTCCCAGTGGTGGCTGCCCACCGGGGCGGCGGCATAAGGGGTCTGCACGGTCAGGCAGTGCTGCACCGTGGGCAGCTCGGCCAGCAAGGACTGCACCACGGCACTGCGGTCCAGCGGCTTGCCGCCGTAGTACACGCCATCGACGGCGATCAAGGCCTTGGGCTCGATCTGCTTGAAGCGGTCCACCACGGCAGCCACGCCCATGTCGGGGGCGCAGACGCTCCAGACCGCGCCGAGGCTGACGCAGGCCAGCATCGCGACCACCGTCTCGGGGATATTGGGCATGTAGGCGGCCACCCGGTCGCCCCGGCCAATGCCCAGGCTGCGCAGCGCCACCGCCACCGAGGCCACCTGGCGCTGCAGCTCGGGCCAGGCCATCTCGCGCACCTGGCCCAGCTCGTTGTCGCTGACGATCGCCGGCACCCCGGCTTGATGGGCTGCTGCCGCATGGCGCAGCAGCTGGCGCGGCAGGCTGACCTGGGCACCGCTGAACCAGCGCGCATCGGGCATTGGATCGGCGCTCAGTACCTCGGTGATCGGCGTCGGGGATTCGAGCTGGTAATAGTCCCAGATGCTGCGCCAGAAATCGGCCAGATGCGCCACGGACCAGGCGTGCAGGGCCTCGTAGTCCTCAAACTGCAGGCCATGCTGCTGGCTGAGCCATTGTTCGTAGTGCTGGATCTGGGGCAGGGGGGAGGAAGCAGAGGTGGTCATGGCAGATGAGAAAGCTTTTGCCGAGCGTACGCAAAGCGGGGCCCGCTTGCACGAGGGGAAGCACGCAAGCTGTCACCCTGGCAGCAGGGACTGTTTTTCACAGGGATGGACCCGCCGCTGCTGCTTTGCAATGTTATTTTTTGTCAGCCTGCTCAAGCCCTTTGCCGGCGCAGCGATTGGCTTGCTGGCACAATTCGCGCCCGGGTGCTGACGGGCGCCTTTCGTTTTTTCCTACACGGCGCTGACCTGCCTGCAAGCGATCATCACCACGCAGGCGCTGCATGTCGTGCAGCGCAGGCAGAGGCCCCGGGCGCAGACCCCGGGAGCCAGGCAAGGCAGAGGGGATGGAAGGCGAGGAGCCCGCGTGCTGCGTCCAAGGACGCAGCGCTGCAAGGTGACTGCAAGATGCATGCAATTGCACTGCATTGGTCACAAAATAAAGCATCCACGCCGGAACTTACTCGATAGGCTCGGGTTCTCAACCGTCGCGCTTTGGCGCATGGTTGGTCTTCCCTGCACGCCCTGTAAACCAGTGGCAACGCGGGAACCGCAAAGCCCGATGGGTCAGCTTTCGTGCCGCTTGGCGCGTTAAGCACAGATGTTTAATTCCCAGCAAGCACTGCTGGGGGCGGCCTTCGGGCCTGGCCCCGGCAGCGCAAAGAAACGACACCCAGTCTGGGAGCGCAGCAACGGCCATGGGGCCTGCTGCGGTTAGATGGAGATCATTGGTTTTGTCTGGATTCCGTATGAAATACAACCCTGCGCTGGACGGTATGCGCGCAGTGGCAATCGTCCTGGTGTTTCTGTCGCACGCCCATGCGCCGATGTTTGATGGCGCTTTCTTTGGCGTGGATCTGTTCTTTGTGCTCAGCGGTTTCCTGATCACCTCGCTGCTGCTCAAGGAGCACCAGCAATCGGGCCGCCTCGACTTCTGGCGCTTTTACAAGCGCCGCTTCCTGCGCCTGGGCCCGGCGCTGCTGCTGTTCCTGGCTGCCTACTGGCTGTTTGCGCCGCTGATCTGGCCGGGCCTCGATGATGTAAACCAGGATGTGGTGGTCTCGGCGCTGTACCTGGCCGACTACGGCATCGCCTTCTTTGACAGCCCGGACACCCTGCTGCACATGTGGTCGCTGTCGGTGGAAGAGCACTTCTACCTGATCTGGCCACCGCTCCTGGTGCTGCTGCTGGCGCATACCGCGCGCAAGCAGCTGTGGCGCCCGGTGCTGCTGCTGGTGGTGCTGATGTTTGTCTGGCGCGCCTACTGGGTGGCCCAGGGCCAGCACTTCTATGAAATCTTCTTCCGCTTCGACACCCGCGCCACCGGCATGCTGCTGGGCAGCGCGCTGGCCGCTGTCGCCGTGCACCGCCCCGAGTGGATGGATGCCCTGCATGCCCGCCAGAAATACTTGCTGTGGCTGCTGCCGGTGCTGCCCTTTGCGGTGATTGGCTACGGCTGGGACGACGCCGGTGCGCTGCTCTGGGGTTTTGCGCTAGTCGAACTGGTCGCCGCCGCCATCATTGTTGCGGTGAGCAAGCAAAAGGGTGTGTTGTTTGACATGCTGAGCCTGCCGGCGCTGGTCTGGGTCGGCAAGATGTCCTACGGTATCTACCTGTGGCACTACCCTGTGGTGCGCCTGCTGCGCGCCCATACCGACTGGCAGTGGGTGGTGATTTTGGGCCTGCCGATCTCGGCTGCCTTTGCTGCGCTGTCCTTCTACACGATCGAGCGCTGGGCACTGGGCCTGCGTGACCGCTCCGGCAGCAGCAAAACGGTGGCGCAGCCAGCGGGCTCGCGCACCGCATAAGCGGCCGTCTCTCCCCACAAAGCCGGGCCTTGCCCGGCTTTGTGGTTCTTGCAAGGCACTCCTGCATGGTAAAAAAGCGGGGTTTGATTTACACAGGCCTTGCCATGACCTCAGCGTCCCCCTCAGCACCCATCGCCTCATCCGACGAGGTACTGCAATTCTGGTTGGGCAGCACCCGCCCCAGCAACGGCGAGGCCTTGCAGCACAAGCAGCAATGGTTCAGCAAGTCCGATGCATTCGATGCGCGCATTCGCGAACGCTTTGGCACGACCGTGCAGGCGGCGTTGAGCGGCGAGCTGCCTGGCTGGACCGATGGCGTCTGTGACACGCTGGCCCGCATCCTCTTGCTCGACCAGTTCACGCGCAATATCTACCGGGGCACGCCGCAATCCTTTGCCGGGGATCCGCAGGCGCTGCAGCTGGCCCTGGGCTTGTGCGACAGCGGCCTGGACCAGCAACTGCCGGCAGTGGTGCGGGTATTTGTTTATCTGCCACTCGAGCATGCCGAGGATGCGGTATTGCAGCAGCGCAGCGTGGATCTGTTCACCCGATTGCGGGACAGCCACCCCGAACCTGCCGAGCTGCAGACCTACCTGCAGGGCACCTGGGACTATGCGCTGCGCCACCAGGACGTCATCGCCCGGTTTGGGCGTTTTCCACACCGCAATGCGGTCCTGGGCCGCAGCAGCACCGCCCAGGAGCAGGCCTATCTGGCCCAGCCCGGCGCCGGCTTCTGAACTTTTTGCGCAAGCACTGTAGACCTTGTCTCACAGACGCGGACGGTGTGGGCGCGTACCTTGTCAGGGTAGTGTTCAATAACAGCCACCCCCAAAGGAAGCCGCGATGCTAGACAAAACCCGCACCCCGCTGGCGCTTGATACCAAGCGTCTCGACGCCGCCAAGAACAGCCTGGAAGAAGGCGCCGTGCTGCCGGATGACACGCCTTTCCGCGAGGACATCATTCGCCTGCTCAACGATTCTCTCGCCACCGAGCTGGTCTGCGTGCTGCGCTACAAGCGCCACCACTTCACCGCCACCGGTCTGGAATCGCCTGCGATTGCAGAGGAGTTTCTGGTGCATGCGCAAGAAGAGCAGGCCCATGCCGACCGCATTGCCACGCGTATCGTGCAACTGGGCGGCGAGCCGGACTTCAATCCTGACAGCCTGAGCGGCCGCAGCCATGCCGACTACAACGACGACATGGACCTGCATTCGATGATCCGCTCCAACCTGGTGGCCGAGCGTGTCGCCATCGAGGCCTACACCCAGATGGTCGATCTGATCGGCGACAAGGACCACACCACGCGCCGCCTGATCGAGCAGATCCTGGAGCAGGAACAGGAACATGCCGATGAGCTGTCCGACTGGATGAAAAAGGCCCAATAAGGACCACCACCCGAGCCGCAACCGAGTTGCGGTTTTTTTATGCCGATGGAGAACGACAGGGATGACCGATACCGAAGCAACACGCAAGAATGCCAAGCACCTGCTCTACCTGATGGTCAATGAGGAACTGCTGCGCGCAGGCGATGGTCTGGACGCGGAGTCATTGGGCAACGTGCTGGAACGCCATGGCGTCGGCGCCGCCGAGCAGCAACCTGCACTGGACTATGCCTGTGAGCAAGGCTGGTTGCAGAAAGGCGAGAACGGCCAGCTGCAGATCACCGAAACCGGTTTTGCATTGGATTGAAAGCCGTGAGCGCAGCCCAGCAAACCGCAGGTTTGCGGTTGAAGCTGGGCGTCCCCAATGAGGCGCCCCTACTAGCGTCCCCTACTAGGCCTCCCCGACTAGGCGTCCCCGACCAGGCATCGAGCCGCAGACCGTACGGGCGTACGACAAGGTGAGGTGCGGCCGGCCAGGCAACCACGTGCCGAGGCTGGTGGTCGCGGAGCGAGACGTAAAAAGACCACTGCCGGCGAACCGGCAGTGGCTACCAAGAGCACGGCCCAGACACAATGGGACAAGGTCTGGCCGGGCTACGCACTAAATGCGTTTTCGTTGTGTGGCGGGCGATGCCCGCTGTCATGCTTCTCCAGGCCTCAGCTTCTACAGAGAGCCTGGAATCTGACCGCTCTGCAAGCGTCTGCGTTGCAGAGCGATTTTTCACTTATTCGCCGAAGGACTCGCCTTCAGGCAAGGTGCCAGCAACCAGGGCGTCATGGGCTTGCTGTTGCACCTGGGCGCGGCTCAACGTGGAGGGGGCGCTTTCCGCACGGAAGGTGTTCATGCGGTCACCGATCACGGCCATCGAGCCATTGCGCTGGGCTTCGGTCACCTTGGCCTGCACTTCGGCGCGGGTCAGGGTGCTTTGGGCGGCAGGGTAGGCGGGGTAGTCCGAGCCATTGCCCACAGGGGCCGTCGTGGCGGCGCTGGCAGCACCGGCAAACACCAGGCCAGCGGCCATCATCAAAGCGGACATATTGCGTGCAAACATGGTTTCTCTCCACGGACCCGCGCTGCTGGCAAATCGCTGATTTGCGCTATGGGAGCGGCGGCGTCCAAAAAATAGGTTGTTGATTCGGAATTCGGGGGTTGGATGCGAGAGCGGCCTGCGGCCCACTCTCAGCGCGGTTGCCTGGGCTTATTCGCCGAAGCTTTCGCCTTCAGGCAAGGTGCCGGCAACGCGGGCGTCGTGGGCGGCTTTCACCACTTCGGCGCGGGACAGGTTGCTGCTGCCCTTTTCAAAGGCATTGGCCTGCAGCTGGTCACCCTTGAACAGCAAGGTGCCGTTCTTTTGGGCTTCGACGAACTGTGCTTGCACATCGGCGCGGCTCACGGCGCTGGTGGCAGCCACGGGGGGCGCAATCGAGCGGTCGCCTTCAAAGGGGTTGGCCTGGGCAACACCGGCACCCAACATCAGAGCAGCTACACCGGCGATCGAGAAAATACGTGCGTTCATTTTTAACTCCTGGAGAACTCCAGCGACTCACCATGAGGGGCTGGTTCGCTCAACGGGTGGTGCGGTGCACCTTGTGTGGTTCTCGTTGATCGATGTAGTCAGTGTATGCAGTGCGCCGCCGCCGATAAATAGCCTAAATCGGAATAGATTGTTCTGAAATACGATCTAATTTTTTTGGCACTGTGTAATCACCCCTAGCGGCTGGAGTGTGCCGTCTCCATGCCGGAGAGGCGCTCACGTAGGAGGATTCCGGCAGATATGGGATTTTGCGGGGCGGGAGAACCCAACGGCAAACCCTGTCAGGGTTGACCCGAGATGCTGGCTGCCATAGCAACCAGATTAGCTTGTTTTATACGACAGTGACAGCGCTGTCACAGCCCGTTTTGCAGGCGCTGGAGCTGCTGGTGGGCCGCGCTGTGCCAGTCGGGCGGCAGCTGGTGCTTGGCCTGCAGGTAGTGGTGGGTGTAGATGTCCAGGTAGGTTTCCAGGGTCTGCGCTGCCCGCTGGTCGCCGGCGAGATCCAGGCACAGAGCAGCGACCTCGGCGGTGCAGAAATGGTCGTCGCGGCGCGAGCGCCGCAGCTGGTAGCGCGAGATCTGCTCGGGGTGCAGGCTGAGCACCGGAAGGCGGTCCAGGTAGGGGCTCTTGCGGAACATCTTGCGTGCCTCGGGCCAGGTGGCGTCCAGCAGGATGAACAGCGGCCTGCGATCCGTGCCCTGCTGCGCGGAGGGTGCCAGTTGCTGCACGGCGCGGCCGGGCTCATGCACAAACTCCTGCGGAAAGACGACATAGGGCTGCCATTGCGGATCGGCCAGCACGGCCTCCAGCCCGGCATCCATCTCCGTGCGCGACCAGCCAAAGGCCCAGGTCTGCGCCACCACGTCGGCGATCAGCCAGCCGGTGTTGCTGGGCTTGAGCGGCTCGGCATCGTGCATCAGCAGGCACATGCCTGCCGTTGTGGCCTGCGTGGGCCGCAGCGCGCAGAGGCAGTGGCTCGGGCGCAGGCGGCAGCCTTCGCAGCGCTCGCCCTTGGGGCCGCCCCGCGCCAGAAAAGGGCGGGTGCTGCGCTGCAGCCGTTCAGCGCGCAGGCGTGAGACGGCATGGGGGACAACGGCGCCAGCGGTGCTGGCAGCGGCAGAAGATGGGGAAGAAGACACGGGCGCTATTGTCGTCGCCCTGCCCAACCCAGCAGCGCAGCGGGTTTAGCGCCGCGCGATGTGCCGCTCAGTTCTGCACCGCTTCGAGCGCAAACAGCGGCACATCGGCGCGTTGGCTCAGCCAGACGCCGCCGCCCAGCTCGGTAAAGCCCTGGGCCAGACCGCGGCGGTAGAGCTCGGCGCGGTGGCGGTACAGGCGCGGGTCGGTCAGCTCGTCGTCGATGATGTCGCGCTCATAGTCTTCGCGGGCAACGGCTTCCACATAGAGCGCGCCCCGGCTCAGCCGCGCCAGATTCGCCAGCGCCAGCTTCAGGTCGGCGGGGCTCAGATACGGCAGCACGCCTTGGCAGATCACCAGGTCAAAGGGCTGGCCATCGGCCGGCGCATAGTCCACGACCGAGCCCCGCTCCCAGCCGTAGCGCTGGCACAGGTAGTCGCTGTACTCCACGCCGTGGTAGCTGGCCTGCGGAAAATGCTGCGCAATCGCATCGCGCCACAGGCCGATGCCGCAGCCGACATCCAGCACACGCTGCACCGGCACGCGCACATACTGCAGATAGCTGCAGACAAAGGCGCCCAGGCGCGCGGCATGGGCAGGGTCGACCACGCTGGTTTTCTTGTCGAAATAAAAGCGCTGGTAGTACGCCTCGTCAAACCATTGCCTGTCCGCTGATTGCACGCATGTCCTTTATCGATGCCATGCAGCACCACGCTGCATTGCGCAGGCAGTATCGCGCAGATGCTGCGCACCGGTGGGGCGCTGCGGTATTGCGGCGGGCCGTTTCAGCGCGGGATGACGGACAGGTTCTCCGGCACGAGCTGCTCCTGGCTGCCTGCCGGGCAGGGGCCGTCGGTATAGATTGTCTGGCCGTTCAGCTGGCATTTGCGCGGCACGGCAGCGGGGCGTGTGTGGCCGGTGCCGCCGTCGGGTGCCGCACGCCGTGCCTGGCCGCGTTGCAGCGCTTCGTCGCTGGGGGGTGGAGGGGCCGAGGCCTTGCGCCACAGGGCGCTGGCGGCCTGCTCGGCGTCGCCAATGATCGCCGGGCCACGCCAAGCGTATAGCGCAGCAGCGCAGGCAGCCACCAGGGCCAGCCAGATCAGCCGGCGGTAGGCAGGGCGCAGGTACATGGCGGTGGTAAAGGGCGTTGGGGCATTCCAGGCACTGTATCAGCCTTCTTGGTAGAAGCGCACATCCAGGTACAGCAGCAGGAAAGCCAGCAGGCTGATGCCCCTGTTCAGGCGCCGGGCCAGCGGCAGGTAGGCCGCGCTGAAATACCACTGCCGGTGCGCGGGCAGGTGGCGCAGGATGTAGAGCAACTCCATCTCCTGCATATTGCTGAAATGCGGATGGCTGTCCTTCTTGAGCTTCTGGATGATGGAGGCATCGCAGAGCATCACCACCGACAGCACGGTGGCGATGAGGACCGCGCCGAGCAACCACTGCTGCCAGGGCTGCGCATGCGGGCCATTCAAGCCGAGGCTGAACCAGTGGCTCAGCATCAGCACCGCAAGCACTGCAAACAAGCGGTAGAAGATGGCCCGCCAATGCGCAGGGCTGGGCTCGGCCGGTTGGCCTTGGCGGCGCGCCTCCCGGTCAATGATGCGGGCGAGCAGCCAGGCCATGCCATGAAAGCTGGCCTCCAGCAGCAGGTAGATGCCCAAGGCCAGCGCGAGCAACTGCAGCGGCTCGCCCTTGGCCATGCTCAGCACGTATGGCAGGCCCGGCGGGCGGTGCGGTGGTGCTGCATCCCGGCGCTCAGCTCACATGCTTGCCAACAATGCCGGCGATCTCGAACATGCTGATCTGGTCCTTGCCAAACAGCGGCTGCAGCTTGGCGTCGGCGTTGATCGCGCGCTTGTCCTTGGCATCCTGCAGACCATTGGCCTTGATGTAGTCCCACAGCTTTTTGATGACCTCGGGGCGCGAGGTGGCCTCGCTGCCGATCACCGCTGCCAGTGCGGGGCTGGGGGTCAGCGTCGCGGCAACCTTGCGGGGCGTTTTGGCGGCGGTCTTGGTGGCCGACTTGGTAGCGGTTTTGGCCGCCGTCTTTGTGGCCTTGGCAGCGGTCTTGCTTGCGGTCTTCGTGGCAGTCTTGGCCGCCGTCTTGGCGGCCGCGCCCTTGCGCGGCGGGAACTTGCTGTCGCGCGGCTCGAACTCGAAGTTCACCTTGCCGGCCTCCTTGTCCCAGGCCAGGAAGGCCTTGAAGCTGCGGCGTGTGCGGTTGGAGACGAACTTGTCGAGCAGGTCGGTCTTGCCGGTCGCCAGCAGCTTGGCCATCTGGTCGCGCTCGATCGGCTGCTGCAAGATGATCTGGCCGCTCTTGAAGTCGCAACTGGGCGTGGGCTGCTGGGCCGTGGGCACGGCTTTGCTGCAGACATAGTTGGCGCCGTGCTCGAACACCGGAGCGCCGCATTTGGGGCAGGCGCCCAAGGCGTTCTGGTTGCCAAAATCCACCAGCTCGCCCGATTCTTCATCGGACTTGTTGTCTTCGAACAGGAACTCGAACTTGAAGTTGTTGTTGTCCTCGTCGCGCACGATGGCCACTTCGGCAGCAAACGGCCAGCCGGCCTTGGAGCGGAAGCCGTCGAGCGGGCCCAGCTTGCGGTCGCGCAGCAGCTGGTCGGCCTCGGCGGTCTCGAAGGTGCGGCCCGCAGGCGATTTGGTGAACGAGAAGCCGCAGCCCTCGCCATTGCCGCCCACGCCGGTGCAGGCATAGCGGCGGTAGTTTTCCTTGACGACGCCGCCGCAGTTCGGGCAGGGCGCGGACAAGGTGGCGTAGTCGCCCGGGATGGTGTCGCGGTCGTATTCCTTGGCCTTCTTCACCAGGCGCTCGGTCATCGACTGGATCTCGGCCATGAAGGCTTCGCGCGAGAGCTGGCCCTTTTCCATCTGTGCGAGCTTATACTCCCACTCGCCAGTCAGGTCGGCGCGCGAGAGCTCTTCCACCTGCAGGCCGCGCAGCAAGGTCATCAGCTGGAAGGCCTTGGCCGTGGGGATCAGCTCGCGGCCTTCGCGCAGCATGTATTTCTCGGTCAGCAGACCTTCAATGATGGCTGCGCGCGTCGCAGGCGTGCCCAGGCCTTTTTCCTGCATGGCTTCGCGCAGTTCGTCGTCGTCGATCTGCTTGCCGGCGCTCTCCATCGCGCCCAGCAGGGTCGCTTCCGAGTAGCGGGCGGGCGGCTTGGTCTTCAGGCCCTTGGGGTCGACCGGGTCGGCCACCGGCTTCTCGCCAGGCTGCACCGGCACCAGGTTCTGGCCCTTGTCGCCTTCCTTGGCGTCTTCCACTTCGTGGGCCGCTTCCTTGCCGTAGATGGCCAGCCAGCCGGGCTTGACCAGCACCTTGCCTTCGGTCTTGAAGTGGTGCTCATCGACTTGACTAATACGGGTGGTGACCTGGTACTCGGCGCTGGGGAAGAACACCGCCATGAAGCGGCGCACCACCAAGGTGTAGAGCTTGTGCTCGGCCTCGCTCAGCGCGCCGGGCGCCTGCGTGGTCGGAATGATGGCAAAGTGGTCCGACACCTTGCTGTTGTCGAAGATGCGCTTGTTCGCGCGGATGTAGTTGGCGCCAATGGCCTGCTGCGCAAACGGCGCGAGCTGCTGCATATTGCTGTGGGCCAGCATCTCGAAGGTCTGGCGGGCGACCGGCAGGTAGTCTTCGGGCAGCGCGCGCGAATCGGTACGCGGGTAGGTCAGCGCCTTGTGGCGTTCGTACAGCGCCTGGGCCAGTGCCAACGTGGTCTTGGCCGAGAAGCCGAACTTGCTGTTGGCCTCACGCTGCAGGCTGGTCAGGTCAAACAGCAGCGGCGATGCCTGGGTGGTGGGCTTGGACTCTTCGGTCACCGTGGCGGGCTTGCGGCGCACGGCATCTGCAATGGCTTGGGCCTCTTGCTGGGTCCAGACGCGGTCGGCCTTGGCCTCGGCGTCGTCGCTCTTCTTCCAGCCCGGGTTGAACCACTTGGCCGGGTAGGCGCCCGCCTGGGCGTTGAACTCGGCGTGGATTTCCCAGTAGTTGCGGCTGACGAACTTGCGGATCTTTTCCTCGCGCTCGACCACCAGCGACAACGTGGGCGTCTGCACGCGGCCCACGGTGGTCAGGAAGAAACCACCATCGCGCGAGTTGAACGCGGTCATCGCCCGCGTGCCGTTGATGCCGACGAGCCAGTCTGCTTCGGAGCGGCTGCGGGCGGCATCGGCCAGGCCCAGCATCTGGTTGTCCGAGCGCAGCTTGTTGAAGCCGTCGCGGATGGCTTGCGGCGTCATCGACTGCAACCACAGGCGCTGGATCGGCTTGCCCAGGCCACCCTTGGCACCCCCGGCATATTGCTCGATCAGGCGGAAGATCAGCTCACCCTCGCGGCCCGCGTCACAGGCGTTGATCAGCGCCGTGACATCCTTGCGCTTGGCCAGCTTGACGACGGCATTCAGGCGCGTCTTGGTCTTGTCGACCGGCTTGAGTTCAAAGTAGGGCGGGATGACCGGCAGATGGGCAAAGCTCCATTTGCCGCGTTTGACATCGAATTCTTCGGGGGCCTGGATCTCCACAAGGTGACCCACCGCGCTCGTCACGATGAAGTTCTCGGCTTCAAAGTAGTCGTCGTGTTTGGCAAATTGGCCTGCCACCGGCGTCAGTGCACGGACGATGTCCTGTGCAACGGACGGCTTTTCTGCAATGACCAGGGTCTTGGACATGGGTTCACTCTCATCAAACTGGGGTCTGCCAGCACTGTGGGTTGCTGGCTCTCTGAGCACGCTCTTACAATGCACGCTTTACGCGCATGTGCGCGGGCGCCTGCATGTGTACGTGTGCGCACATGCGCATGTGCTTATTTTTAAAGTAGCAGAAAAAATCCCATGCCGAACCATGTTCCCCATTTTTCAACAGGTCGCCGTATCCAGGTACGGCGTTCGGGCGTGCACGGCAGGGGCGTTTTTGCGTTGCAGGATATCGCAGAAGGTGAAGTCATTGTCGAATATGCGGGCAAGGTCATCAGCTACGAAGAAAGCCAGCGCCGCCACCCGCACGACCCGGACCACCCCAACCACACTTTCTTTTTCCAGATCGATGGCGACCGCGTCATCGACGGCGGTGATGGCGGCAACTCGGCCCGCTGGATCAACCACAGCTGCGACCCCAACTGCTTTGCCGAAGAGGTGGATGACCGCATCTTCATCAGCGCGCTGCGCAATATCAACGCCGGCGAGGAACTGGGTTATGACTATGGCCTGATCATCGAAGAGCGCTACACCGCCCAACTCAAGGCCGACTACGCCTGCCACTGCGGCGCGGCCGAATGCCGGGGCACGATGCTGGCGCCCAAGCGCGGCTGGAAGCCCAAGGTGCCCGCGTCGGATTTGCCCGAGCCGGTGCTGCCCAAAAAGCGCAAGGCCAAGGCGGCCGCCGATGGCGCAAAGACCGCCAAGCCTGCCAAAGCGGAAAAGCCCAAGGCCAAGGCAGCAGATAAGGCACTGAGCAAAGTCAAGGACAAGAAAAAGAGCGGCCAGAAAGCCAAGGCGGACAAGACCAAGGGCCAGAAGACGGCCAAGGCGGGCGCATGAGCGACACACCGAACATGCCCATCCGCTGGCCGGCCGAAGCCATCTGGGAAGCGGTCGAGCCGCAGCTGCCGGGCTTCACGATCGAGGTGCTGCCCAGCATCGACTCGACCAACACCGAGCTGATGCGCCGCGCCCGTGCGGGCCGCCAGGAGCCCATCTTGCTGGTGGCCGAGCAGCAGACCGCAGGCCGTGGCCGCATGGGCAAGCCCTGGCGCAGCGAGGCCGGTGATTCGCTGCTGATGTCGCTGGGCCTGCCGCTGGCGCCGGCCGACTGGTCGGGCCTGTCGCTGGCTGTTGGCGTGTCGGTGGCGCAAAGCCTGCAGCCTCAGCTGCCCGAGCCCGGCTCCAGCACGCCTACCATCGGCCTCAAGTGGCCCAACGACCTGTGGCTGACCGGCGACCACAAGCTGGCCGGCATCCTGGTCGAGACCGCGAGCTTTGTTTCGGCCCGCACGCATGGGGGCGATGGCCAGCAGCAGGCCGAGCGCTATGTGGTGATTGGCATCGGCATCAATGTGCGGGCGCCGCAGGCCGAAGGCCTGTCGACCATCCCGGGCAGCCTGCAGATGCTCGACAGCCGCTGGGACGCGCCGCAGGCGCTGCAGGCCGTGGTGCCGCCGCTGGTCGCTGCGATCCTGGCTTTTGCGCAGCAGGGCTTTGCGCCGCTGCAGGCGGCCTATGCGGAGCGCGATGCGCTGGCTTGCCGCGAGGTCGGCCTGAGTGACGGTACGGCCGGCCTGGCCATGGGTGTAGGCGCCGATGGCGCGTTGCGCGTGCAGACCGCTGCGGGTGTGGTGGATGTGACCAGCTCGGAAGTCAGCGTGCGGCCCAAGGCCGGCGCGGCCTGAGTGCGCTGCAGGACCAGAGAATGAAGAGACAGGAGCGGAGATGATTCGTTTTGCCATCGTGCTGCTGCTGCTGGCCAACGCCGGCTACTACGCGTTCTCGCAAGGCATGCTGCGCAGCCTGGGCTGGGGCCCGGAGGACCCGTCCGAGCCCGAGCGGGTGCAGCAGCAGGTCAAGCCCGATGCGCTGCGCATTCTGACCCCGCAAGAGGCCCAGCAAGCCCAGCAGCAGCCGGCGCGTACCGTGCCTGCCGAGCCCGCCCCGGCACCGGTGGCGGAGCCGGCTGCCCCGGCCGCTGCCGAGCAGCCCGCAGACCCTGCCGACAAAACCTCCGCCGATGCGGACAAGCTGGCTGCCAAACCAGCCGAAAAGCCGACTGAAAAGCCGGAAAAACTGGAGAAGGCGGAAAAGCCGGAGAAAAAGGAATGCCTGGTCGCCGGCAGCTTTGATGCCAAGCAGGTCGAGGCGCTGCGCCTGCAACTGGCCAAGCTGCCCGAAGGCAGCTGGCGCCTGGACAGCAGCACCAGCGCCGGCCGCTGGATGGTCTATGTGGGCAAGTTCAGCAGCCAGGAGGCGCTGGATACGCGGCGCGACGAGCTGCGCGCGCTCGATATCAGCACGGACCGCGCCCGCATTGCCAGCCTGGAGCCAGGCATCTCGCTGGGGCGCTTTTCCAGCGAGGAGGCGGCCGAGCGCCATTTGGCCACTATCGGCAAAAAAGGCGTGAGCGGCGCCAAGGTGGTGGTCGAGCGCCCCGAGACCGTCAGCTACACCGTGCGCCTGCCCAAGCTCGATGCGGCGACCAAGAAGCGTGTGCAAAGCTGGCATGTGATGGACGGCAAGGACCTGCGCAGCTGCTCCTAGACCTGGGGCTGCGGGGCCCGTGTGGTCGGAAAGCAGACGCTGAACACCACGCCGCGCTGGGCCTGGCGCGGGTGGGCATCTTCCAGGCCCACGGTGGCGCCATGCTGGCGCGCGATTTCCTGCACGATGGGCAGGCCCAGCCCCGAGCCATCGACCTCGCTGCCCAGCACGCGGTAGAAGGGCTGAAAAATACGTTCGCGCTCTTCTTCGGGAATGCCGGGGCCGGAGTTTTCCACCTGCAGCACGATCACGTGGCCAAAGGGGTCGGCCATCAGCCGCACATTGATGATGCCCGGCGCGCCGGCGCTGGAGGGCGTGTAGTTGATGGCATTGTCCAGCAGGTTGCGCACCAGCTCGCCCAGCAAGGTGGCATTGCCGTTGACCCAGACCTCGCGGTCATCCACCTGCATGCCGTCGTAGCCCATGTCGATGTGCTTGGCCAGCGCCCGGTCGATGCCGTCATGCATGGCATCGAGCACAATCTCGGCCAGGTTGCAGGGCGTGCGCTGCAGCAGCGCGCTGGGGCCTTCGGCGCGGGCCAGTGACAGCAGCTGGTTGACGGTGTGGGTGGCGCGCATGCTCGAACGCCCGATCTGCTGCAAAGACAGCTTGAGGTCGTCCTCCTTGGCATCGGCGCGCTGGGCCATCTCGGCCTGCATGCGCAGGCCGGCCAGCGGTGTCTTGAGCTGGTGCGCGGCATCGGCGAGAAAGCGCTTTTGCGTCGCCAGCGAGTGGTTGAGGCGCTCCAGCAGGCCATTGACCGAGTCGACCAGCGGCACCACTTCCAGTGGCACATCCTTGTGGTGGATGGGCGAGAGGTCTTCGGACTTGCGCGCGCGGATGCGCTCTTCCAACAGGTGCAGCGGCTTGATGCCGCGTGCCAGCGCCAGCCATACGAGCAGCACCGCCAGCGGCAGGATGACGAACTGCGGCAGCATCACGCCCTTGATGATTTCGGTGGCCAGCACGCTGCGTTTCTCGCGCGTCTCCGCCACCTGGATCAGCGCCAGATTCGGCTCGGGCAGCGACAGCTGCACCCAGATCCAGGCGATGCGCACATCCATGCCGCGCAACTCGCCATCGCGCAACTGCACGACGCCGATGCTGCGCTCGAGGTCCTTGGCAGGCATCGGCAGCGCCGATTCACCGGCGAGAAACATGCCCGCCGGCGTCGTGACCTGGTAGTAGACCGTGTCGGCATCGTCGGCCCGCAGGATCTCGCTGGCTGGCTGGGGCAGGTTGAAATAGGTCTTGCCGCCCTGCACGCCGACGAGCTGCGCCAGTGCATGGGCGTTGTATTCCAGCGCGCGGTCGAAAGGCTTGTTGGCCAGGTCCTGGGCCACCAGCCAGGTCAATGCCAGCGATACCGGCCACAAAAGCAGCAGCGGTGTGAGCATCCAGTCAAGGATCTCACCGAACAAAGATCGCTGCTCGCTGCGAAACAGGGCCAAGGCTGTCCTTGCGTGATGGGGGCCGGGGGCGGCCATCGCCCCGCAGTCACCCGGTGGTGGATGCTCAGTGTGCTGCGGGCGGGTGGATTTTTTCCAGGCAGTAACCCAGGCCGCGCACGGTGGCTATGCGGATGGGGCCCTTCTCTATCTTCTTGCGCAGGCGGTGGATATAGACCTCGATCGCATTGGTGCTGACCTCTTCGCCCCATTCGCAGAGGCGCTCGACCAGCTGGTCCTTGCTGACCAGGCGGCCCGAGCGCTGCAGCAGCACTTCCAGCAGGCCCAGCTCGCGCGCCGACAACTCCAGCATGCGGCCGTCGAAGGTGGCCACCCGCCCGGCCTGGTCGTAGGCCAGCGGGCCGTGCTGGATCAGGCTGGTGCTCATGCCCACGCCCCGGCGCGTGAGGGCACGCACCCGCGCTTCCAGCTCGGACAGCGCAAACGGCTTGGCCATGTAGTCGTCGGCGCCCAGATCCAGGCCCTGGACCCGGTCATCGACGCTCTCGGCGGCGGTGAGGATCAGCACGGGAATGGCCGAGCCCCGGGCGCGCAGCTTTTTCAGCACCTCCAGACCATGCATGCGGGGCAGGCTCAGGTCGAGGATCAGCAGGTCAAACGCATTGTTGGCCATCAGCGCCGCATCGGCTTCGGTGCCGCTGGCGACATGGTCGACCACGGCGCCGGAGTTGCGGAGACTGCGCAGCAGGCCATCGGCCAGCACCTGGTCGTCTTCGGCAATCAGTATTCGCATGCGGTCTCCTATCGCTGTTGTAGTGGTGATACGTGCTGTGCCAATGATTCTAGGACAGGCCATGACCCTGATGGCGGCACTGGGATAGATCACTGCCAGAAGGCGCCAGCGCGGGGGCATGCCGCTGGTGAGCGCCGTCATTTTTGTTGCAGAGACGTAAAACACCCGCAGACGTCACCAAAGCGCCGCGTCGCTCACGTAGGATAACGCCTCGTCTTGACGGCGTCGCAAGGGCAGCAGGCCCGTGGCTGGGGGCGGCGTTTGGCAACCCATCGTGATGAAAGCAGGTTCAACAGTGCGCAAAGGATCGCAGTCTTCGGTACGGCAACGCCGCTGGGTGGTGGTGGCGGCCCTGGTCGTGCTGACGGCGCTGTACCTGCAATGGCACCACATCGTCGCGATGCCCGGCCATGCCCATGCCTGGCAATCGCCACCCCCGTCGGCGCCGGCGGCCCACTTGCCGCACTACCTGGCCAGCATCGATGCCAAGGCGGTCAGCGGCATTGCCGACAACCTCTCGGGCCTGACCTACAACCCGGAAACCAAGACCTTGTTTGCGGTGACCAACCGGCCGCCCCAGATTGCCGAGCTGACGACCGATGGCGCGCTGCTGCGCCTGGCCCCGCTGCACGGCGCCAGGGATACCGAAGGCATCGCCCATATCCAGGGAGACTGGTTCGCGATTGCCGATGAGCGCAACAACCGCATCCACTGGGTGCAGTTTGGCAAGGGCGTGACGGACGTATCGCTGGACAACAGCCCCTATGTGCAGCTGGGCGATATCGCCATCAAGAATTTTGCACTGGAGGGCCTGGGCTGGGATGCCAAGCGCCAGCAACTGGTGGCGGTGACCGAGAAATGGCCGATGCAGGTGCTGATGATGGAGGCGCCGCTGTCCAGGCTCAAGCCGGGCCCGGTCGATCTGAAGGTCAGCGTCTGGGACGTGCCGGCCGTGGAGGACATGCCCAGCACCGACCTGGCTGCCGTCGAGGTCGACCCGCGCAGCGGCAACCTGTTGCTGCTCGGGGAAGAGTCTTCGGTGCTCTACGAATACAGCCGTGCCGGAGAGCTGCTCAGCGTGATGCCGCTGTGGGCCGATATGGCCGGGCTGGCCAACCGCATCCCGCAGCCCGAGGGGCTGGCCATGGACAATGGCGGCAATATCTACATCGTCTCCGAGCCCAACCTGTTCTACAAGTTCGAACGCAAGCGCGGCTGAATGCAGCACATGCAGCCGCTCAGCTGTCGGCCCCATACACTTCCAGCCCGAGTTTGACCACGGTAGCGACCTGCTCGCCCACTTCAGCGCGGAACTCCGCCTCGGCCTGGGTGACCGCCCGCTCGAATGCCTGCAGCCACAGCAGGCCCGTCTCGGTAAAGCGCACGATGCGGGCGCGTGCATCGCGGGGGTCGCGCTCGCGGGTCACCAGGTTCCAGGCTTCGCACTGGTCCACCAGCTGGGCCATCGCCTGCTTGCTCATGCCCGCGCGCTCGGCCAGGTCGACCAGACGGTCGCCTGCCAAGGACAGGTGCCGGGTGATATGGATATGGGCGGCGCTGACCTGGTCGCGCTCGGCCAGATGCGACAGCGCCAGCGGCACGGCGTCATCCCGCACCATCAAGTGCAGCACGCGGGCGTCGAAGCGGCGCATCGCATGGCCCAGCAGCCGGCCCATGTGGGTCAGGCGCCAGCTGTCATCAGGCAAATGGGGCAGAAGTGTCGGCATGATGGGCCCTCCCGAGGGTGTTGTGCGGCGTTTTCAGTATGCTGCATTTAGTCAAGCAAACTGACTAAAAAAATGCTTTTATAAAATATACCCATCCCCTAAACTACTGTTCAAGCATCCAGGCTGTATATGCAAACAGCAGGATCCCAGACCCAAGACATGACTATCAAACGCAAGGAGAAATCCATGAACGCCACCGCAACCAAGCCCGAAGCCAACAGCGAAAAAGCCAAGGCGCTGGCCGCCGCACTGGCCCAGATCGAAAAGCAGTTCGGCAAGGGCACCATCATGAAACTCGGCGAAGGCGAGGCCGTCTCGGACATCCAGGTGGTGTCCACCGGCTCGCTCGGCCTGGACATTGCGCTGGGCGTTGGCGGCCTGCCGCGCGGCCGCGTCATCGAGATCTACGGCCCTGAATCCTCGGGCAAGACCACCTTGACCCTGCAGGTGATTGCCGAGATGCAGAAACTGGGCGGCACCTGCGCCTTCATCGATGCAGAACACGCACTCGATACCGGCTATGCCCAAAAGCTGGGCGTGAACCTGGGCGATATCCTGATCAGCCAGCCCGACACCGGTGAGCAGGCGCTCGAGATCGTTGACAGCCTGGTGCGCTCCGGCGCGGTGGACCTGATCGTTGTCGACTCGGTGGCGGCCCTGACCCCGAAGGCCGAAATCGAAGGCGAAATGGGCGACCAGCTGCCCGGCTTGCAGGCCCGCCTGATGAGCCAGGCGCTGCGCAAGCTCACCGCCACGATCAAGAAGACCAACTGCATGGTCATCTTCATCAACCAGATCCGCATGAAGATCGGCGTGATGTTCGGCAGCCCAGAAACCACCACCGGCGGTAACGCGCTGAAGTTCTACGCCTCGGTGCGTCTCGATATCCGCCGTACCGGCACCATCAAGCGCGGCGATGAAGCCATCGGCAACGAAACCAAGGTCAAGGTGGTCAAGAACAAGGTATCGCCTCCGTTCAAGACGGCCGAGTTCGACATTCTGTTTGGCGAAGGCATCTCGCGCGAAGGCGAAATCCTGGACATGGGTGTCAATGCCCGCATCATCGAGAAAAGCGGTGCCTGGTATGCCTACAACGGCGAGAAGATCGGCCAGGGCCGTGACAACTCGCGCGAGTTCCTGCGTGAAAACGCCGACCTGGCGATCGAGATCGAGAACAAGGTGCGCGAGAGCCTGAACATCAGCCTGCGCCCCGCTGAAGACGGCGTGGTCGATGGCCCTGCGGCCAACGGCACCGAGGGCTGACCGCTTCTGAAGCGAGAACGCTGAGATAGCTGCTTGTGCACAGATGCTGTGCGCAAGCAGCTATTTGTTTTATAGCAATGAGGACGAATGTCTTTTAGCAAACTCTCCCTCAAAGGCCGTGCGCTGCGCTATCTGGCGCAGCGCGAGCATTCGCGCGCTGAACTGCAGGGCAAGCTTGCCCCCCATGTGGAAGAGGACGAGGACCTGGCGGCCATCCTCGACGAGCTCGAAGCCAAGGGTTTCATCAGCGCCGAGCGCTTCGTCGACAGCGTGATCCACACCAAGGCCGCCCGCTATGGCGCCAGCCGGGTGCTGCAGGAGCTGCGCCACAAGGGCGTGGATGCCGAGCTGATAGCAGATGCCCGGGAGCGCTTGCGCAGCACCGAGTTGCAGCGGGCCCGCGAGGTCTGGCAACGCCGTTTTGGCACACCGCCCGACAGCCCGCAGGAGCGCGCCCGGCAGATGCGCTTTCTGGCGAGCCGGGGCTTTGGCGGCGATGTGGTGCGTAAGGTGCTGCGCGGCGGGGACGGGGACTAGCCCGGCGCTATGCCGGTTTGTTATAGCTGTTAGTGGCGTGTGGCACTGCCTCACAGCGCGGCGTTGGCCCATAGTCGGTCTCCTCAGGAGACCCATGATGCAAAGACGACAGTGCAGCGCCGCGCTGCTGGCGCTGGGCGCGCTACCGTATACAAGCGCTGCGCAGCCGCGGCTGCCTTCACGTCCGATCCGCCTGGTGGTGCCGTTTGGCCCCGGCGGTGTTGCCGATCTGATGGTGCGTATCGTGTCGCGGACCCTGAGCGAGATGCTCGGCGGCCCGCCCATCGTGGTGGACAACCGGCCTGGTGCCGGTGGGGTGCTGGCGGCCGAGCAGGTGGCCCGCGCCGCGCCGGATGGCCAGGTACTGCTGCTGATGTCCAACGCCAATGCGGTGGCCGAGTCCTTGTTCGCTTCGCTGACCTACAGCACCGTCCGCGATTTTGCGCCGATCTCGCTGCTGGGGCGCTTTGACCTGGCCATGGTGGTCGCACACACCAGCCCGCTGCTATCTTTCCAGGGGCTGCTGGCACAGGCCCGGGCCCGGCCAGGGCAGCTCAACATCGGTACGTTGTACAGCGGCAGCACGCCCCATCTGGCGGCAGAACTGCTCAAGAGCACGCTGGGTCTGGATGTGCAACTGGTGCCTTATAACAGCTCTGCCGCGCTGTTCCATGCGCTGCGGGGCCAGCAGGTGGATGCCGCGGTAGACATGCTCGCGCCGGTGCTGGCGCATGTCGAAGGCCGGTTGCTCCGGGCGCTGGTGGTCATGGGCGGCAGGCGTGCAGCGGCCCTGCCTGGCGTTCCAACGGTGAGCGAAAGCGACGCAGCGGCCAGCGGCTTTGATGTGACCTCGTGGAATGGACTGGCGGCACCCGCCAATACCGCCCCTGCGACCATTGCCAGGCTCAGCGCGGCTGCCAATGCAGCGCTGGCCTCGGCCGATGTCGCTCAGCGGCTGCAGCGTCTGGGCGTGGTGCCGGAAGGCAGCACCCCGGCGGAGCTGGCAACGCTGCTGCAGCGCGACATACAGCGCTGGGCGGGCGTGATCGCGCGTGCCGGTATTGCCAGGCCCTGAGCGCTCAACGGCCCTGCCGGGATCGCCGCAAAAGGCCCGCCAGGCCTGCTGCCGGTGCGTGCTCGGCGACAATGGCGGCCATGAGCAATGCCGAACAGCCCAACAATCCTCTCCATGGCCTGACGTTGGAGAACCTCCTGAACGAGCTGGTCGCGTACTTTGGCTGGGAAGAGCTGGGCGAGCGCATACCGATCCGTTGCTTTTGCCTGGACCCGAGCATCAGCTCCAGCCTGCGGTTTTTGCGCAAAACGCCCTGGGCGCGTGAGAAGGTCGAGGGCCTGTACCTGTTCATGCTGCGCGAGAAAAGGCGCAGCGGCGGCTGAGGCCTGACCGCCGGCAGCGGGCTGCCCGTCGCCGTGCAGCGCTGTCCTACTTGCGGGCGGGCCGTGAGCCGCTAGGCTGGTCGTCTGTGCAAACAGGAGACCGACGATGACCGCGAAAAATACCGTATGCCTCTGGTACCGGGGTGATGCGCTGGATGCCGCGCAGTTCTACGCCCAGACTTTTCCCGACAGCTCGGTAGGCGCCGTGCACCGCGCGCCGGGCGATTACCCCGATGGCAAGCAGGGCGATGTGCTGGTCGTGGCGTTCCATGTGGCCGGTGTGCCGTGCATAGGGCTCAACGGCGGCCCGCATTTTCAGCACAATGAATCCTTTTCCTTCCAGATCGCCACCGACGACCAGGCCGAGACCGACCGCCTGTGGAACGCCATCGTCGGCCATGGCGGGCAGAAAAGCGCCTGCGGCTGGTGCAAGGACCGCTGGGGCATCTCCTGGCAAATCACCCCGCGCATGCTGACCGCTGCACTGTCCGACCCCGACCGCGCAGCCGCCAAGCGCGTCTTTGAGGCGATGATGGGCATGACCAAGATCGATATCGCCGCGCTGGAGGCGGCGCGCAAGGGCTGAGCAATCAGCGCTGTTTCGTTCTACTTGCTGCGGGTACACCACCAGCAGATCAGCGAGCCGGCCGTTACCAGCACCACCCCTTGCCAAAAGCTCCAGGAGGGCTGCACCTGCAGCCAGACGGTGCCGACCAGCGCCGACAGCACAGGGGTGAAGTAGGAACCCACGGCCATCACCGTGAGGTTGCCGGCGCGCAGGCCGTGGTCCCAGCAGCTGTAGCCCAGGGCGGTGAGGCCGCTGAGCATGCACAGCTGAGCGGCGGCGGGCAGCGAGAACTGCAGCGCCGGCTCTGCGCTGAGTGCGTACTTGACCCACAGTACCGCCCCGACGGCCCAGAGAAATGCAGGCAGCGCATTGGCGCCATGGGCATAGCGCTTGGCCATGACCGAGTAGCAGGGCCAGAGCCAGGCGGCCGAAAACGCCAGGCCATAGGCGAGCGGGTTGCTTTGCACATTGGCCCACAGGCTGGCGATGGACAGCGCGCTGTCCCCCTTGAGCACCAGCACAATGCCGGCCATGGCCAGCAAGACCCCGGGCACCAGGCCGGCGCGAAAGCGCTGCAGCCCAAAGGCGGTCGCCAGCACGATCGTCAGGCTCGGCCAGAGGTAGTTGATCATCCCCAGCTCCAGGGTCTGGCCGCGGTTGCTGGCAAAGCCCAGCGACAGCGACAGTGCGATCTCATAGAGCACAAACAGCAGGCCACAGCCCCAGAGATAGGCCGGGTGCATGGCGCGCAGCTGGGCCAGGCGCGGCATGCCAAAGCGCAACGTCACCAGCAAGGCCCCCAACGTAAACACCGCCGCGGCCCCGCCAATGGGGCCCAGGTGCTCAGCCACGCTGCGGAACAGGCCCACCGACGTGGACCAGCACAGCACGGCCGACAGGCCAATCAGGGTGGCGCGCTGCGAAGGGGCCTGGGGAGCGGGAATCGGAGAGGAAGACATGGACGCGGGCAGGTGCAGAGGGAGCGGAAGGCGCCCTGCATCCTAGCCGGAAAAGCGCAGCGCTGCAGCCACGCTACCGCACGGCGGTGCCAGGCGGGTGGGCGCAGTGGGGCGTTGGGTTGCGGTGTCTTTAAACGATGTGGCTGCCAAAGACCAGGGCGGCGGCGATGGTGGCCACGACGGTCAGCGCCGCAAATGCGATCAGGCCGCGCAGCTCCAGGCGCTTTTCGGCCTCTTGCTCGGCGGTGGTGGGGATATGGTTGGGGCGGGTGTAGTCCATGGGCAGTTCGGAAAAAACGCGGGCAACCCACCCACTATAGTGCGGCGCCCGCCGTTGGCGATGGGGTGCCGCCTAGGTGTTTGCATGTGTATACAAGGGCTGGCGATGCTGCCCGGCCCGGGTGATGAGCGCGCAGTGCTGGACGGCGTGCGGCCCTCAGCCCGCCAGCTTTTTGATGTCGGCCGGCGCCGGGCTGCGGGTGGTCCACCAGCAGACCAGCGAGCCCAGTGTGACCAGCAGCACGCCTTGCCAAAAGCTCCACGATGGCTGCACCTGCAGCCAGAGGGTTCCCACCAACGCAGACAGCACCGGCGTGAAGTAGGAGCCCACGGCCATCACCGTGAGGTTGCCGGCGCGCAGGCCGTGGTCCCAGCAGCTGTAACCCAGGGCTGTCAGACCGCTGAGCAAGCCCAGTTGCAGCAGCGCCGGCAGCGTAAAGCGCAGCGGTGGTTCAGGGCTGAGCGCGTATTTGATCCAGAGCACGGCGGCCACAGCCCAGAGGAAGGCCGGCAGCGCATTGGCGCCCTGGGTGTAGCGCTTGGACACCACCGAATAGCAGGGCCAGAGGCAGGCTGCACACAAGGCCAGCGCATAGGCCAGCGGGTTGCTTTGCACATTGGCCCAGAGGCTGGCCAGCGACAGCGCGTTGTCGCCCTTGACCACCAGCACAATGCCCGCCATCGACAGCAGCACCCCCGGCACCAGGCCGGCGCGAAAACGCTGCAGGCCCATCACCGTGGCCATCACCAGGGTCAGGCTGGGCCAGAGGTAGTTGATCATGCCCAGCTCCAGGGTCTGGCCCCGGTGGCTGGCCCAGCCCAGCGACAGCGAAAAAGCGATTTCGTTGAGCACAAACAGCAGGCCGCAGCCCAGCAGGTAGGCCGGGTGCATGGCCTTGAGCTGCGCGGCGCGCGGCAGGCCAAAGCGCCAGGTGACGAGAAAGGCGCTGAGCGAGAACACGCAGGCGGCCCCGCCTATCGCCCCCAGGTGCTCCGCAACGCTGCGGAACAGGCTCACCAGTGCAGACCAGCAGAGCACGGCAGAAAGCCCAATCAGCGTCGCGCGCTGGCTGGGCACAAGAGGAGGGGTGGACATGGGAGGAGGGGGATGCAGACGAGGGCGGCTCGCATCCTAGCGGCTATTGGGCAGCCCTGGTTTTGCTGAGGGCTTGGCACTGCAAAACGCTCGGATATGCGGCCAGCGGCTGCGCTGCACCGGCCCGGCTAGAGGCGCCCTGGCCGGCTTCCTTTATCGGCCTGGATCAGTAACCGCGCGCCCGGTCAAAGCAGTTGTCCAGCGCCTGCCCGGCCTGCCACTGCGCCATCGACAGGGCCACCTGGCGTGCCTTGGCGCGGCGGCTGGCGCTGGCGGCGATGTGCGGCGTGAGGATGACGCGGGGATGCGTCCACAGCGGCGAATCGGCTGGCAGCGGCTCCGGCTCGGTCACGTCCAGCAGTGCGCCGGCCAATTGGCCGCTGTCGAGCGCGGCCACCAGATCGGCGCTGTTGAGCTGGGTGCCCCGGCCCGCATTGACCAGCTGGGCGCCGGCCGGCAGCTGGGCAAACAGCGCGGCATTGAGGATGCCCCGGGTCGAGGGCGTATCGGGCAGCAGGCAGATGAGCACCTGGCTGCTGCGCAGAAACTCGGCCAGCTCGTCCTGGCCGCAGTAGCTGGTGACGCCCTCGATCTGCTTGCGCGTTTGCGACCAACCCTGCACCGGGTAGCCGACGGCGCGCAGCATCTGCGCGGCTGCAGCGCCCAGGGTGCCCAGGCCCAGAATGCCCACCCGCAGCTCGCTGGCCACATAGGGCGGGTTGAACTCGATCCACTGCTGCTGGCGGTGCTGGGCCAGTGCGCGCGGCATGTTCTTTTGCAGCATCAAGGTGGCCATCAGGCAGAACTCGGCCATGCGCTGCTGTGATTCGCCCGTCACCATGCGCACGATGGGCAGGTGGGCCGGCAGGTCGCCGTCGGCCAGGATATGGTCCACGCCGGCCGCCGAGCTGAAGATGGCCTTGAGCTGCGGAAAGCTGGCCAGCACGCCGGTATCGGGCTCCCAGACCATCGCAAAATCTACCAGGCTGCGGTCGGCGGGTGGCGTGTTCCAGTCATGCACGACCACATGGGGCGCCAACTCGGCAAACAGCGCCGTCCATTCCGGAATGGCGGCGCTGCCGCCGCTTTTGATGATGAGGTGCAAGGGGGTGCTGGGGTCCATGGCGTGGGATGCGTTGAAGTGCAGAAAGACGGAAGGTGGCAGGGCCGGGCTCACATCGAGCGGGTGCGGTCCCCGGTGGAGATCGCATGCATCGGGTGGCGCAAGGTCGGGTCAAAGGGGTTGATCTGCGCGCTCAAGGTCTTGGCTTCGCGCAGCAGCATGTCGCGCACGATGGGCAGGCGCTCGTCACTCAGGCGCGCGGTGTGCGTGCCGATCGACAGCGCGGCCACCACCTGGCCATTGCGGTCAAACACCGGCACCGCCAGGCCGGCCATGCCTTCGAGCAGGCCGGAGTTCTTCGCGGTATAGCCCTGGCGGTGCGCCTTGTCGATCTCGGTGCGCATGTAGACCTCGTCATAGACGTTGTAGTGCTGCATGCGCGGCAGGTTGAAGCGCAGCACCTCCTCGCGCTCGGCCTCGGGCAGGTTGGCCAGGATGACCAGCGAGCCCTGGCCCACACCCAGCGCCACACGGCCGCCGATATCGCCGGTAAAGGTGCGGATGGGGAACTGGCCTTCGATGCGGTCCAGGCAGACCGCGTCAAAGCCCGAGCGCACCATCAGGATCACCGTGTCATTGAGGCTGGCGCACAGCCGCAGCAGCACCGGGCGCGCCAGGCTGCGCAGGTCGCTCACCGCACCGGCCTGGGCGGCCAGCGAGAACAGATCCAGGCTCAGCCGATAGAGCTTGTGCACCTGGTCCTGCTCGACCATGCCCTCCTGGATCAGACCCTGCAGCAGCCGGTGGGTGGTGGCCTGGGTCAGGCCGATTTCCTTGGCCAGGTGGGTGACCCGCACACCTTCGTTCTGGTGCGCGGCCAGCGCGCGCATCACCAGGAAGCTGCGATGCAGGGTGCCGCGCTGGTGGCTGTTGTCCTCAGAGGTGTCTGTGCTCATGGTTTTCCGGAATAAAAATTCTGCGACACTCGTTTTTATTCCATTTATCGGAATAAATCAAATTTATCTTCCATTATCAGTGTTTACACCGTGTATGGATTCAAACCACATTCCGAAAATAGATAAATAGTTGCAAATGTCGTTCATCCCAGCGACATGGCCGACGGGCCCTGCAACCCTGTGCCACCGAGGTGATTTCCATGAGTTTTCTGCGTCTCCACAACGTCTCCAAACAGTACGGCCCCAACCGGGTGGTCAGCCAGTTCAACCTGGATGTGCAAAAGGGCGAGTTCGTCTCCTTGCTCGGCCCCTCGGGCTGCGGCAAGACCACGAGCCTGCAGATGATTGCCGGCTTTGTGGATGTGACCGAAGGCCGCATCGAGCTGGATGGCAAGGACATCACCCGCGCCAAGGCCAATGAGCGCGGCCTGGGCATCGTGTTCCAGACCTATGCGCTGTTTCCGCACATGACCGTGCGCGAGAACGTCGAGTTCGGTCTGGAGATGCGCAAGGTGGCGCAGCCCGAGCGCAGCGAGCGCGCCACCGAGGCACTGGCCCTGGTGCACCTGGGCCCCTATGCCGACCGCTACCCGCGTGAACTTTCCGGCGGCCAGCGCCAGCGCGTGGCGCTGGCCCGGGCGCTGGTCATCAAGCCGCCGGTGCTGCTGCTCGATGAACCGCTGTCCAACCTGGATGCCAAGCTGCGCGAGGAGATGCAGTTCGAGCTGCGCGAGATCCAGCGCAAGGTGGGTACGACCACCATCATGGTGACCCATGACCAGAGCGAAGCCATGTCGATCAGCGACCGCGTGGTGGTGATGGAGGCTGGCCGCATCACCCAGGTGGACACGCCGCACACGGTGTACGAGCATCCGCACAACGCCTTTATCTCCACCTTTGTCGGCAAGGCCAACCTGCTGCAGGCCACCGTGCATGCCCAGGGCAACCAGTGGCTGGCCCATGTGGGCGATGTGCAGATGGCGGTGCAGGATGTGCCGGCTGCAGCCGCCAGCCATGGCACGCGTTTGCTGCTGGGCCTGCGCCCCGAGAAAATCCAGCTCTCGGCCACCTCGGCCGGCCGCACCCAGGGCACCGTGCGCGAGCGCTTCTTCCTGGGCAACCTCTGGCTCTACACGGTGGAATGCCCGCTGGGCAGCATCACCGTGACGGCGGCCAACGATGGCGAGGCACCCCACCAGGTGGGCAGCCAGGTAGGTATCGACTGGTCCGACCGCAATGTGCGCCTGATCGCCGGTGACGGGGTGGCCGCATGAGCGAGCGCCGCACCTGGGCCCCCTGGGCCATGAGCGCGCCGGCGCTGCTGCTGTTTGCGGTGATGCTGGCGGTGCCGCTGCTGCTGACGACCATCCTGTCCTTCAATGCCTACAACGTGGACACCGGTCCGGTCGCGGGCAGCTTCACGGTCGAGCACTATGTGCACATCGTCACCGACAGCTACTACTACGAGATCTTCTGGCGCACCCTGTGGATTTCGGGCCTGGTCACCTTGATCTGCATCGCCATCGGCGCGCCCGAGGCCTACATCCTGAGCAAGATGCGCGCGCCGTGGCGCTCCATCTTCTTGCTGATCATCCTGGCGCCGCTGCTGATTTCGGTGGTGGTGCGGGCCTTTGGCTGGAGCATGCTGCTGGGCCCCGAGGGGCTGATCAACGACATCTTCCGCCTCGTGGGCATTGGCCCGGTCAAGCTGCTCTACAACGAGACGGCCATCGTCATTGCGCTGGTGCATGTGATGCTGCCCTTCATGGTGATCCCCGTCTGGACCTCGCTGCAAAAGCTCGATCCGTCGGTCGAGAGCGCCTCGCTGTCGCTCGGTGCCTCGCACTTCACCACCCTGCGCCGCGTGGTGTTTCCGCAGGTGCTGCCCGGCATTCTGTCGGGCAGCCTGATCGTGTTCGGCCTGGCCGCCAGCTCGTTTGCGATTCCCGGCCTGCTGGGCGGGCGCCGGGTCAAGATGGTTGCCACCCTGATCTATGACGAGTACCTGCACGAGCTGAACTGGCCGCTGGGCGCGGCCATCGCCTTTGTGCTGCTGGCCGCCAATCTGGTGATCATGCTGGGCTGGAACCGCATGGTTGAAGGCCGCTATAAGAAGACCCTGGGCTGAGAGGCGAGGTGACTGACATGCAAAAAAACGGACCCCTTGCCCTCATCTTCAACGCGCTGGTCATCATCTTCATGCTGGCGCCGCTGGTCGTCGTCTGCCTGGTGGCCTTCACCCCGGCTGAAACCTTGACCCTGCCGACCACCAGCTTCTCGCTGCGCTGGTTCGAGCAGGTGCTGCACCATGCCGACTTTGTCCAGTCGTTCTGGAACAGCCTGGGCCTGGCCGTCGCCGCCGCATCCATCTCCACCGCGCTGGCTGTGCCCGCCGCCATTGCGCTGGTGCGCTATGAGATCCCCGGCCGTGGCGCGCTGCAGGCGCTGTTCCTGTCGCCGCTGATCATCCCCCACCTGGTGCTGGGTGTTGCCATGCTGCGCATGTTCTCGCTGGTCGGCGGCCAGGGCAGCTTTGGCTGGCTGATCTTTGCGCATGCGCTGGTGGTGATGCCCTACACCATGCGCCTGGTGATGGCCGCGCTGATCGGCTTTGACCGCAGCGCCGAGCAGGCCGCCTACTCGCTGGGCGCCAGCAATGCCACGGTGTTCAAGCGCATCACCTTGCCGATGATCCTGCCCGGCATCACCGGCGGCTGGCTGCTGGCCTTCATCAACAGCTTTGATGAGCTGACCATGTCGATCTTTGTGGTCTCGCCCAGCACGGTGACCTTGCCGGTGCGCATGTACATGTATGCCACCGAGTCGCTGGACCCGATGATGGCAGCGGTATCGGCGCTGATCGTGTTCATCACCTTGGGGCTGATGCTGCTGCTCGACAAGGTCTATGGTCTGGACCGCATCCTGATTGGCAAGCACTGATGGCACACGCAATCCCTCTTTTGCCGGCCGGCCAGCTGCAGCGCCTCAAGGAGCAGGGCCGCCAGCCGCTGCAGTTTGTGCTCAACGGCCAGCCTGCCCAGGCGTTGCAGGGCGACACGGTGCTGACGGCGGTGCTGACCCAGTCGGCCCAGCTGCGCAGCCACGAGTTTGCCCATAGCCCGCGCGCTGGCTTTTGCATGATGGGCGCCTGCCAGGACTGCTGGGTTACCCTCGGCGGCGAGCAGGCCGGCCGCAAGCTGCGCGCCTGCTCCACCTTGCTGCAGCCGGGCATGCAGATCTGCACGACGGCAGAGGCCGTGGCCCAAGCTACCGCCACCCAGGTGCAACCATGATTGCCAGCGATTTCTACCTGGACGACCCCCGGCCCGCAGACGGCCCGCCCGTCATCGTGGGCGCCGGGCCTGCCGGCATCCGTGCCGCACAAACCCTGCTGGCCCACGGCCTGCGCCCGGTTGTCATTGACGAGGCGCCCAAGGCCGGTGGCCAGATCTACCGCCGCCAGCCCGATGGCTTCAGCCGCAAGCCCAAGGACCTGTATGGCTTCGAGGCCGGCCGCGCCAGCGACCTGCACCAGACCTTTGACCGCCTGCGCCCGCAGCTGGACTACCGGCCCGACACCCTGGTCTGGAACGCCCAGGGCCACAGCCTGGACCTGCTGCACACGGCGCAGCGCACGGCAGACAGCCTGCGCTGGCGCGATCTGATCGTGGCCACCGGCGCTACCGACCGGGTGCTGCCTTTGCCGGGCTGGACCCTGCCCGGTGTCTACACCCTGGGCGGCGCCCAGGTGGCCCTCAAGTACCAGGGCTGTGCGATCGGTGATGCGGTGGTGTTTGCCGGCACCGGCCCCTTGCTCTACCTGGTGGCCTACCAATATGCCAAGGCGGGCGGCCGGGTGCTGGCGGTGCTGGACACCGCCCCGGCCGTGCAGCGCTACAAGGCTGCGCCCGCGATGCTGGCCCAGCCGGCAGTGGCCGCCAAGGGCCTGTACTTGGTGAGCTGGCTGATGTTCCACGACGTGCCGGTGCACCATGGCGTGCAGCTGCTGCGCGCCGAAGGCGCCGACCGGGTGCAGGCGCTGGTCTGGAAGGATGCACAGGGCGCCGAGCAGCGCACTGCCTGCAGCGCCATCGGCCTGGGCTATGCGCTGCGGCCCGAGACGCAGCTGGCCGACCTGCTGGGCTGCGAATTCGCCTTTGCACCGCTGCACCGCTGCTATGTGCCGCAGATCGATGCCGACCGGCGCAGCAGTGTGCCCGGTGTCTATTTGGCCGGCGATGGCGCCGGCATCATGGGCGCCGATGCGGCCGAGATGTCCGGCGAGCTGGCTGCGCTGGCTTTGCTGCAGGACCGGGGCATTGCGACCGATACAGCGCGCCAGGCCAGGCTGCGCCAGCAGCTGGACAAGACGCAGCAGTTCCGCCAGGCGCTGGAGGTGGCGTTTCCCTTTCCCGACGACTGGGCCGCGCGTGCACCTGACGAGCTGGTGGTCTGCCGCTGCGAAAACATCACCGCTGGCGAGCTGCGCGCCACTGCGGCGACCCAGCCGCAGGGCGATATCAACCGCATCAAGGCGCTGTGCCGGGTGGGCATGGGCCGCTGCCAGGGCCGCATGTGCGGCGTGGCGGCAACCGAGATCCTGGCCGACACCTTGAAGGTGCCGGTGGCGCAGATCGGCCGCATCCGGGGCCAGGCGCCGATCAAGCCGCTGCCGCTGGACATGACGGTGCTGCCGCAGGACCAGGAGGCCTCCCATGGTTAAGCAACTGGCCACCGAGGTGGTGGTGATCGGCGGTGGCATCATGGGTGCGAGCACGGCGCTGTTCCTGCGCCGGCGCGGCATCCAGGTGGTGGTGCTCGAGCGCGATCTTTGCGGCTCCCGCTCCAGCGGCGTCAACTTTGGCGGTGTGCGCCGCCAGGGCCGCTCGTTGGCGATGCTGCCGCTGTCCCAGCGCGCCCACCAGCACTGGGGGCGGCTGACCGAGCTCATCGGCACCGAGGCCGAGTACGAGCGCTCGGGCCACTTCAAGATTGCCCGCTCGCAGGCGGACATGGAGTCCCTCGTGCGCTATGCCGAGAGGACGCGCGACTGCGGGCTAGACCTGCAGCTGCTCGATGGCGCGGCGCTGCACAAGCGCTTTCCGGTCGGCGGCGCCAAGGTGGTGGGCGGCTCCTTCTGCCCAGATGACGGCCAGGCCAATCCGCGCCTGCTGTCCCCGGCCTTTGCCACGGCGGCCGTGCGGGCCGGTGCCCAGGTGTTGGAGCACTCGCCGGTGCTGGAAGTGGCGCACAATGGCCAGCGCTTTGTGGTGCGCACCCCGGAGATGGAGATCCGTGCGAATGTGGTGGTCAACGCTGCAGGGGCCTGGGCCGGCCAGTTTGCCGAGCAGTGCGGCGAGCCGGTGCCCATGCGCATCCGGCCACCGGCGATGGGGGTGACCGAGCCCTTGCCGTTCTTCTTGCACTGGAGCCTGGGCGTGGAAGGCGGCAGCATCTACTGCCGCCAGGTGCGCCGGGGCAATGTGGTGTTTGGCGGCGGGCCCGGCCTGGTGCTGGACGACACCCGCGCCCGCAACCGCCACACTACCGTCTGGGCACAGCTGCCGCAGCTGGTGGAGCTGCTGCCCCAGTTGAAGAACGCCCAGTTGATCCGAACCTGGAGCGGCAATGAGGGCGCCTTGCCCGACCACGAGCCCATCATCAGTGCCAGCAGCCGCCAGGCCGGCCTCTACCATGCCTTTGGTTTTGCCGGCGGCGGCTTCCAGCTGGGGCCGGGCGTGGGCGATGTGATGGCCGAGCTGATCGCCGAGGGCCGCAGCAGCACGCCGATTGACGCTTTCCGCATAGACCGATTTACCGACCCCGCATGTTCTACCTGAAAGGAATCCACATGTCTTCTTGGACGACGACCCTCAAAACCCCTGTGCGCGCCATCGCCCTGTTGGCCTCTGTGGTGGCTGCGGCCAGCGCGGTGCAGGCGCAGACCAAAACCATTTACATCGGCATGAATGGCGGCAACATGGAGCGCACCTACTCGCAGTTCGTGTTCCCCGCATTCGAGAAGGCCAACAACGTCAAGGTGGTGGTGGTGCCGGGCACCTCGACCGACATCCTGGCCAAGGCCCAGGCCTCCAAGGACAAGGCCCAGATGCAGGTCATGACCCTGGATGACGGCGTGATGTACCGCGCCATCAGCATGGGCCTGTGCGAGAAGCTCAAGCCCGCTGCCAGCTACGGCGACATTCCGGCCATCGCCAAGATCAAGGACAGCGCGATTGGCCTGTCGATGGGCCTGACCGGCCTGGCCTACAACACCAAGATGTTTGCCGACAAGGGCTGGGCGGCTCCCACTTCCTGGAACGACCTGGCGGACCCCAAGCTCAAGGGCAAGGTGGTCGTGCAATCGATGCCGGCATCGTCGTTTGGCCTGCATGCCTTCCTGATGTTCAACCGCCTGAAGGGCGGCACCGAGAAGAATGTGGACCCGGCCTTCAAGGCCTGGCCGACGACGATCGGCCCGAACGTGGTGGAGTACATCCCCAATTCGTCCAAGGTGGTGGAGATGATGCAGGCCGGCGATGCGGCCATCTTCCCCTACACGCTGACGCAGGCCGAGCTGATGAAGTCCAAGGGCATTCCGATGGAATATGTGGCGCCCAAGGAAGGCGCGGTGGTGCTGATGACCGCCATGTGCGTGCTCAACAACAACCCCGAGTCCGATCTGGCGCAAAAGCTGGTGGAGTACCTGGTGAGCCCTGAAGCCCAGGCGCTGGCGATGGAAAATGGCAGCTACAACCCGGTGAACCCCAAGACCAAGCTGCAAGGCAAGCCGGCCGAAGAGCAGAACAAGATGAACGCCATCTTGAAGAACGCCGTGGCTGTGGACTGGGATGTGGTCAACGCCGACCGCCCCGAATGGAACAAGCGCTGGAACCGCACGGTGGAGCGCTGATAGCTGGCAGGTGCCTGGCGGCATAGCGCCAAGCATCTGGTGGGACCGATAGCAAAGCTGCCAACGCATGCCCTTCACCGGATCGGCGTTGGTAGCTTTTTATTTTGTGCCCTGGCCCAGTTGCTGGCCGTTGACGGTCTGGCCGTAGAGCGAGAACGCGCTGTCGTGGAAGCGCTTGCGCGTGTCTGCGATGTTGCCGGTAAAGCGCGGATCCTGCGGGCGCTCGTGGCTGTTGATGTAGGTGGCCACATCCCAGGCTTCCTGGTCGCTGAGCGTATGGCCCTTGCCCAGCGGCATATTGGCCTGGATGAAGCCGGCCGCCTTGTCCACCTCATGCATGCCGGCGCCCCAGTTGTACGACTGCTTGCCCCACAGCGGCGGGAAGACCTGCACATCGCCGCTGCGCTGGCCCTGGCCGTCATCGCCATGGCACAGCGCGCACTGGGCGTTGAACACCTTCTGGCCGCGTGCATAGTCAGGCGCCTGGGCGGGTTTGGCCAGCTTGGGATAGCTGGCGCCGGGCAGCTTCTCGCCCACCGGCGCGCCCTTGGACATCCAATAGGCATAGGCCTCCAGGGCCACCAGCACCTCATCACCAGGGGGCGGGGCCTTGCCGTTCATGCTGTACATGAAGCAGCCGCGCAGCCGCTCGGAGAAGGTATCGACGCTCTTGGTCTTGCTGCGGTAGGCAGGGTATTGGGTGTAGGCGCCCCACAGCGGCGCGGAGTCGGCAGCGCGCCCTGCATCCAGGTGGCAGTTGACGCAGTTGAGCGTATTGCCGACAAAAGCCTTGGCCTGGGTGCTGGTGTGCAGAAAGATCTGCTCGCCCCGGCGGATCACATCGCCCATCGGGCCTTCGGGAATCGCATCGGCAGCGGGTGGGGCGAAGGCGGTAGGGCTGGCTGCAGTTGGCGCTTTGGCTGCGCTGGCGGCGGGCGTGGCAGCTGCAGGGGCTGGCTTGGGTGCATCCGCTGCGGCAGTAGCGGGTGCCGGGCTGGGGGTGGCGGGTGCTGCTGCTGGTTTTTGCGCGGTCTGGGCGGGCGCTGCGGCGGGCCGCTCATCGGCCAGCTCACCCATGCTCTTGTTCACCTGCATGCCAAAGCTGATGGCGGCCACCAGCACGATGGCGACGACGACCACTACAAAGATCTTGAGGTACTGCCACTCGCTGTGCTGGACGCGGGCCTGCTCCTCGGGCGTTTCGACATGGTTGGGGCGCTGGTAATCCATGCTGTTCTCCGCTCAAGGCTTGGCGGCGCCCGAGGCGCCCACGTAGTACTGGGCGATGGCGTTGACATCATCGCTGCTGAGCTTTTTGGCAATGCCTTCCATGAGGCCCAGCGGCCCGGGCGGGCGGCTGCCTTTTTTCCAGGCATCGATCTGCTCTTGCATATAGCTGGCGCTGAGCTTGGCAATGGCGGGGAAATGCGCACCCACGCCAGCCCCACCGGGGCCGTGGCAGCTGTTGCAGGCGGGGATGCCCTCTTGCATGCGGCCACGCTCCACCAGCCAGGCGCCCTTGTCTTTGGCACCGGCCTGGCCGGCTGTGGCGGCGATGCCCGAAGGCAGGCTGGCAAAGTAAGCGGCAACATCGGCGCGCTGCTGCGAGGTCAAGCCCTTGGCAATGGGCGCCATGATGGGGTTGCCGCGCGAGCCATCGGCAAAGGCATCCAACTGGCTGCGCAGATAGCTGCTGCCCTGGCCGGCCAGCGGCGGGAAGGCGGCCATGCCCTGGCCTTTGGCGCCATGGCAGCTGGCGCAGGAGGCCACGCTGGGCGGCAAGCCGTTGTTGGCGATCTGCTCGCCTTGCTGGGGGTTGGCGGTTTGGGCCTGGGCTGCGGCGCACAGCAGCAGCGCCCAGGGCCAGACTGCGCCAAGCCGGCGCATAAGGCGTGTGGGGGTGTGTCTCATCGTGTTATGGCTGTAGTTTGGACACATGGTAGGCAGGGATGGCCTGGGGCAGTGTCGGCCAATGCCGATGGTGCTGCACGCGCTGCGCACATGAAAAAAGCCGCTGGCAAGCGGCTTGGTGGGGGGAAGCGGTCTCGGACTCAGAGGCTCAGCATCAACTTGAGGTTTTGCACCGCTGCGCCGCTGGCGCCCTTGCCCAGGTTGTCCAGGCGGGCGATGACCACGGCCTGGCGCAGCTGCTCGTTGCCGAACACGCGGATTTCCAGCTTGTTGGTGCCCGCCAGGGTATCGGCGGCCAGCTTGTTGTCGTCAGTAGGCGGCAGCACCTGCACCCATTGTTCGTCCTGGTTGGTTTGGGCGTAGTGGGCGGCCAGGGCGTTGTGCAGGTCGCTCAGCAGCGGCTTGCCGGGCAGTTCATCGAGGTGCAGCGGCAGTTGCACCAGCATGCCCTGGGCGAAGTTGCCGACCGCAGGGATGAACACCGGGCGGCAGGTCAGTCCGGTGTATTTCAGGATTTCGGGGATGTGCTTGTGCGTCAGGCCCAGCGCATAGGCCTCATAGGGCGCGGCACCACCGGCCTCGTAGGCTTCCATCATCTGGCGGCCGCCACCGGAGTAGCCGGACACCGAAGGCAGCGCCAGCGCGGCATCGGCAGGGACCAGACCGGCATCGATCAACGGGCGCAGGATGGCGATGGCGCCGGTGGCATAGCAGCCGGGGTTGGAGACGCGCTTGGCCGCTTGCACGGCGGCTTTCTGGCCGGCGCTCAGCTCGGGGAAGCCATAGACCCACTGGTCGTTGACGCGGTGGGCGGTGGAGGCATCGATGATGCGAATCGTGCGGCCGGTTTCCTGCTCGATGGCATCGACCATGGCCGTGGTGTCCTTGGCGGCATCGTCGTGCAGGCAGAGGATGACCAGATCCACGCCCGCGATCAGCGCGCGCTTGGCCTCCGGGTCCTTGCGCAGCTCGGGGGCAATGCTTACCAACTCCACGCCGGGCATATCCACCAGGCGTTCGCGAATCTGCAGACCGGTGGTGCCAGCTTCGCCGTCGATAAACACTTTTGCCATTGCCATCACTCCTGCTGTGCGTTGGCCCCCTGCACGGGCAGCGGGCACTTGGGTTCGGGAAAGTGCTTATTGTCATACAAAGCTGCGTAAGACGTGCAGGACGATGGCAAATTTGCCTGTGCGCAAGGCCGGGGCGCGAGTTGCGCTGGGTATGCCGTTGTGGCATCTGCGATGGCCAGATGCCGGGATCCAGCGCAGTGCGCACTAGCGCAAAAAGGGTCAGCGCTGGGCGGTTGTGCCAAAAATCCTGCACTGCCGAGGTTTTTACAGACAAGTTTTGCGCCCGCCTCCGACATGCGTTGACTGCAGTGGCTGACGGACGCATTGGACGGAGATGGCTGCTGAATCTGGCTGGCTAGCTATACAAATAATAGCTATAAGCATTCCAACGGCTGCCAAACCCCGGAAGCGCGTTAGGGCTCCTGCAGGCGCTGCCGCCCATGGCGCAGTGCAGCATGGTAAATTCGCGGACTGCCAGGCCTTCTGCCTTGTTTGCGAGTTCTTTGTTCTGCGCGCTCGGCCGCCGGGTTTTTTCCCATTTTGTTTTACTGAGAGACATCATGAAAATTCATGAATACCAAGGCAAGGAAATCTTGCGTCAGTTCGGCGTGCCCGTTCCGCGCGGTATCCCCGCCTTCACTGTGCAAGAAGCAGTGGAAGCAGCACAGAAGCTGGGCGGCCCCGTGTGGGTGGTGAAGGCCCAGATTCACGCAGGTGGCCGCGGTAAGGGCGGTGGCGTGAAGGTTGCCAAGACCATCGACGACGTGAAGGCGCTGTCCGAGCAAATCCTCGGCATGCAGCTGGTGACCCACCAGACGGGCCCTGAAGGCCAGAAGGTGCGCCGCCTGTACATCGAAGACGGTGCCGACATCCAGCAGGAATACTACCTGTCTGCCGTGACCGACCGTGGCACGCAGAAGGTGGCCTTCATCGCTTCGAGCGAAGGCGGCATGGACATCGAGGAAGTGGCGCACAGCACCCCTGAAAAGATCATCACCGTGCTGGTCGACCCCATTGCTGGCTTCACGCAAGCCAATGGTGAAGAGCTGGCCAAGGGCATCGGCATGCCTGCTGATTCGGTGGCCCAGTTCATCGATATCTGCCAAAAGCTGTACAAGTGCTACATGGACACGGACGCTTCGCTGGTGGAAATCAACCCGCTGAACCGTGACTCCAAGGGCAACGTGATTGCACTGGACTCCAAGTTCAACTTCGATCCCAACGCGCTGTTCCGTCACCCAGAACTGGTGGCCCTGCGCGATCTGGACGAAGAAGATCCTGCTGAAGTGGAAGCTTCGAAGTTCGACCTGGCCTACATCAGCCTGGACGGCAACATCGGCTGCCTGGTGAACGGCGCTGGCCTGGCCATGGCCACGATGGACACCATCAAGCTGTTCGGCGGCGAGCCTGCCAACTTCCTGGACGTGGGCGGCGGTGCCACCCCCGAGAAGGTCACCGAAGCCTTCAAGATCATGCTCAAGAACCCCAAGGTCAAGGGCATTCTGGTCAACATCTTCGGCGGCATCATGAAGTGCGACACCATCGCTACCGGCGTGATCACCGCTTGCAAGGCGGTGAACCTGAGCGTGCCACTGGTCGTGCGCATGAAGGGTACCAACGAAGAGCTGGGCAAGAAGATGCTGGCCGAATCGGGCCTGCCCATCATCTCGGCCGACACCATGGCCGAAGCCGCCACCAAGATCGTTGCCGCAGTGAAGTAAGCCCTGGAGAACACACATGTCTATCTATATCAATAAAGACACCAAAGTCATTACCCAAGGCATCACCGGCAAGACCGGCCAGTTCCACACTGAAAAGTGCCAGGAATACGCGAACGGCAAGAACTGCTTCGTCGCTGGCGTGAACCCCAAGAAGGCTGGCGAAAAGATTTTCGACATCCCCATCTACGGTTCGGTCAAGGATGCTGCCAAGGACACCGGTGCTACCGTGTCCGTGATCTATGTGCCACCTGCAGGCGCTGCTGCTGCCATCTGGGAAGCGGTGGAAGCCGATCTGGATCTGGCCATCTGCATCACCGAAGGCATCCCAGTGCGCGACATGCTGGAAGTGCGCAACAAGATGAAGGCCAAGGAAGCGGCTGGCGGCAAGAAGACCTTGCTGCTGGGCCCTAACTGCCCTGGTCTGATTACCCCCGGTGAAATCAAGATCGGCATCATGCCCGGTCACATCCACAAGCCAGGCCGCATCGGCGTGGTGAGCCGTTCGGGCACCTTGACCTATGAAGCGGTGGCACAGCTGACCGAGCTGGGCATTGGCCAGTCGTCGGCAGTCGGTATCGGTGGTGACCCCATCAACGGTCTGAAGCACATCGACGTGATGAAGGCGTTCAACGACGACCCGAACACCGACGCGGTGATCATGATCGGCGAAATCGGCGGTCCAGACGAAGCGGAAGCCGCGCTCTGGTGCAAGGCCAACATGAAGAAGCCTGTGGTGGGCTTCATCGCTGGTGTGACTGCCCCTCCCGGCAAGCGCATGGGCCACGCTGGCGCGCTGATCTCCGGCGGCGCCGACACGGCAGATGCCAAGCTGGCCATCATGGAAGAGTGCGGTTTCACCATCACCCGCAACCCATCCGAAATGGGCCGCCTGCTGCAAGGCCTGCTGAAGTAAGCAAAATTACGCATGCCAGGGGCTGCGTGCCCCGCTAAACTGCGTACTCCATAAAAAGAAGACGCCAGATCGTTCAGGTCTGGCGTCTTTATTCATAACTACGGAGCGCAACATGGATTACGTCAATCATCCCGACTTCTGGATCGGGCTGGTCAAGATCATCTGGATCAACATCATTCTCTCGGGCGACAACGCCGTCGTCATCGCGCTCGCAGCGCGCTCCCTGCCCCCTGAACAACAGAGAAAAGCCATCATGTTCGGCTCCGGTGCCGCCGTGGTGCTGCGCATCGTGCTGACCGTGGTGGCGGCCAAGCTGCTGGAGCTGTCCTTCCTGCAGATCGTTGGCGGCTGCCTGCTGCTGTGGATTGGCCTGCAGCTGCTGACCAGCCACGACGAAGAAGAGGGCGCGGGCAAGGGCACCGGCACGATGATGGCTGCCATCCGTACCATCCTGATCGCCGACCTGGTGATGAGCCTGGACAATGTGATTGCCGTGGCGGCTGCTGCTGGCGGCAATATGCTGCTGCTGATCCTGGGCTTGGCTATCTCGATCCCGCTGGTGATCTTTGGCTCCACGTTGATGATCAAGCTGATGGAGCGCTTCCCGGTCATCGTGATTCTGGGTGCCGGCCTCATCGGCTGGGTGGGTGGCGAGACCATCATGAACGACAAGCTGCTGCACGGCTTTGTCGAAGCGAATCCTGCACTGCACTACCTGGCTGCCGCTGCTGGCGCCGCGCTGGTGGTGGGCTTGGGCCTGTGGCTGCAAAAGCGCAATACAGCGCCTGCACACTGACCGGGTCTGCATTTCTCTCTCGCTAAAGCGCCTTAGGGCGCTTTTTGCTTTTCAGGGCTTCTGTTTTGCACGGGCCACGTGTACCGCCCCGGTGCGCCCCTGCGGCAGCTACGGCGTGAGCAGCGCAACGCCCGCGAACCCATTGCAGGCATCAAGATAAACCGCTGCTGCGCTTGGCGATGTGCTTCAGGGGGCGCATCGATCAAGGGTATTTATAGGGTTAACCATTAGCTAAATCACGGGAGTCCGCAACACATCGTGATCCTTTGTCAACAGCGTATCGCCAACGTCATTTGTATAGCTTATTTGCATATAATCGCGCTGAGGTTTATCAATATGCCAAGACTCATAGTTTCGTTAGATGGTGTGGTGATACAGGACTACGTGCTGACCGAGTCCAGGGTCACCCTGGGGCGCCGTTCCACCAATGACATCGTGCTGACCGACATGGCGGTCAGCGGCGAGCATGTGGCGTTCACCTATGAGAAGAAGATCGGCATCGTCGTCGTCGAAGACCTGGGCAGCACCAACGGTACCAAGGTCAACGGCTTGAAAGTGCGCCGCCAGGTGCTGCAAAGCGGCGACCTGCTGGACATCGGCAAATGCCGCATTCGCTTTTTGATGAACTCGTTGGTGCCCGAGAGCCACTACCTGCATGCCAGCGAAGCCGGCAGCCTGACGGCCAAGCCCGCGCATGCCGATGACGGCGAAGACAGCCCCACCGTTCCCGCAGACTTCCCCCCCGCCGAAGGCCAGCCCTATACCCCCAGCCCCTACCTGCGCGCCGTCAGCGGCGCGAGCGAAGACATCATTTTGTCCAAGGTCGTCACCACGGTCGGCCGCCCCGGCATCGCCGTCGCTGCACTGACCAAGCGCGGCAAGGGATACGTTGCTACCAAGGTTGATGGCTCGGCCGAGGTGGTGTTGAACGGCCAGGCGCTCAATGGCGTGGCGTTGTCGATGCACAAGGGGGATCGGATTGAGCTGGCGGGGATGGCTTATGAGTTTTGGGGGTAGGCTGGCTTAGGGCTTGAACTTTCGCTCACAAAGAGAATGGCACCTGCGGGTGCCATTTTTTGTTAGTTCTTCGCAGATCCTGTCGCACAGCGCTACCGGTGGCATGACAAAAATGGCAGAACAAGGCTGAGGTTGACATTTATGAACGTATTCAACAATAAGTTAACAAAACGCCGCATTTTTGTCAGTGCACGCCGCGCCCTTCAGGCGTCCAGAAGTTGGCACAGCACTTGCTGTCTACATCACACGCCAAGTCAGTTCGACAAGGCTACCTAATCAATGGTTACATAGAGAGGATTCAACATGCTGCGTACTATGCAAAAGGGTTTCACCCTGATCGAACTGATGATCGTTGTGGCGATTATCGGTATTCTGGCTGCTGTGGCTCTGCCTGCTTATCAAGATTACACGGTGCGGGCGAAGGTAACTGATGGTATCAGCCTGTCTGGATCGGCTAAGGCTGCAATTTCTGAGAATGCAGCGAACGGTGCACCTTTCCGTTCTGGATGGACGGCTCCAGCCGCAACCCGCAATGTTGCAAGCGTTTCCATCGCTCAAGCCACCGGACAAATTATCATTACCTACCAAAGCGCTATTGACGGTGGTAAAACTCTGATCATGACTCCCTTGAATGGTTCGCGTGATGCTGGTACCGCATTGGCGGGTACGGCAACTGGTTCCACAATCCCGACTGCTGGATCTATTACTTGGGTTTGTGCTTCCGCAGGCAGCACGGTGACAAACAGTGCAGTTGGTAAGGGTACCATTGCATCTAAGTATGTGCCAGCTGAGTGCCGTACTTAATATTTTAAAAATCCAACTATAAAAAAGGACCGGCATAAATGCCGGTCCTTTTTTACATTTGGCTAGTCTGAATAATTAAAGTCACTAGTCACTAACTGTTGATTAGCTAGTTCAAAAAAATCCATCAATTACAGGTAATAGTTTGCCATGGAGCTAATAAAAAATAATTCACGGTCCATAAGAAGAGTGTGGATGATATTTTTTTGTCTCATGCTAATGCTAGTCTTCATTTTATATACACCCGGCCTAAAAGGTGGATATTTATTTGATGATGAACCGAATCTGTTTCCGATGGGTATCCGTGGCGGAGTAACCACTTGGGAAGCATTTAGAGCATTTGTATTTCAAGGTCACTCTGGACCGCTTGGTAGACCAATATCCTTGGCAAGTTTTTTGCTAAATGCCCAAACTTGGCCGGTAGATCCCTATGCATTTAAGCTTACAAATATATGTATACATCTTCTAGCTGGTGCAATGCTGTGCTGGGCGACGCTTAACCTCTTGAGATTTTATGGTGTGCCAGAGCAGCATGCGAGATGGGCAGCTCTTTTGAACATGTCATTTTGGATGTTACATCCATTTATGGTTTCGACAACACTGTATATAGTGCAGCGGATGGCACAATTGTCGGCACTATTTATATTTGCAGGATTGGGTGGTTATCTGCACGGGCGCATACTGCTGAAAAAAGGGGGAGAGAGGAGGGTAGCTTATGTATGGATGACTACCTCATTGATAGTCGCCACGACTTTAGCAACTCTCAGTAAAGAAAATGGTGCATTACTCCCCTTGTTAGCTTGGGTAATAGGTCTATGTCACCCTAGATCAAAAAACACAAATCATGCATCCGACAACCCTGACTGGAAATGGAGTCTTTTATTTCTCTGGCTTCCTACCTTCGCAGTTTTAGGGGTTTTAGGTAGAAGTATAAATTTTTCACCAGATGCCTGGCCCACAAGGCCTTTCAATCAGATGGAAAGAATACTGACAGAGGGAAGAATCATATGGGAATATCTCTATCAGCTATATATTCCACGTATCGAAGGTAGAGGTTTATTCCAGGACGGATATTTATTTTCAACAAGTTTGATAAAACCGATAACTACCTTATGGAGTTTTCTGGGTGTTGCAGCTCTCATTGGTTTACCTTTCTGGTTTCGACGCAAGGGCCCACTAGGGGCGTGTGCGGCCATAGCATTGCTCTTTTTTCTTGCTGCACACTTGATGGAGTCTACAGTCATTGGCTTGGAGCTGTATTTCGAACATCGTAACTATGTAGCTGCTGCTTTTCTCTTTCTTCCGGTTGCCATGGGGCTAATAGTGCTGGCAAAAAAGCGTAGTGTAGTTTTGGCGGGAAGCGTATCATTTCTCATAGTTCTTACACTGGGCTGGCTTACTTGGCAACGCTCAACTCTCTGGTCAGATACTGAGTTTTTACAAAACTATTGGGCAGTAAATACTCCTGATTCGCCTCGTGCAAAAAATAGGCTTTCCTCATTTCTATTTGATGAAGGTCGTGATGACGAAGCGTTTGGTATTTTAGAAACTGCCATGGTCCAATTTCCTAATAGCTCCCTCATTTCTATGCAATGGTTGCTACAAAAGGTTCTGAGGGGTCAAGCACATCAAGAGGATTTTAAGAGAGTGCAAGAAGGCCTGTCCCAGCAGCGGCTAGATGCTCAAACTGTAGGGGGTATTCGTGCAATTGTGGAATTTTTAGTAAATTCCCCCGATAGCTCAAAAGAAAGAAAAAGTGTATTATTGATATTGGATAAAATGGACTCGATAAAAAGTTATCGAGCTGTGGATGCATTCAATAAAATATCTCCCTATCTTCGAGGTCTTTTATTGATTTCTGAACGCGAACCAGTAAAAGCAATCCCATTTCTTAAGAAAGCCATTTATCTTTATAAAGATATGGATTTTGCGTTATCAATCGTCCATTTTATGGCCGCTAATGGGTATGCAGCCGAAGGACTAATTCTTCTAAATGAAACCGAAAAAATGTTGTACACGCTACCCGATAACGGTATAGTGATGTCAAAGTCAGCTTATGAAGTTGAGATAAATCAGCTTGGGTATCGACTGCAAAATGCAGTGAAAAATAATAATGGAAGTAATGATAATGTTAAGCGTTAGTGTGGTAATCCCTGCCAAGAATGAAGAAGACTCGATCGGAAAAGTCATTGAGACTATTAAAGAAAATATTGAAAAAGTTGAGATAATAGTTGTAGATGATGGATCCACCGATAACACTGCAGCGGTAGCAAAAGCTGCTGCCGCGAAAGTTATATCACATCCATACTCAAAAGGTAACGGCGCCGCTATAAAAACTGGAGCTAGAGAGGCCGCTGGTGAGCTGATAGTCTTCATGGATGCTGATGGGCAGCATAAGGCAGAAGATATATCGAGGTTATTGGCTAAAATTGAATGCGGCAACGATATGGTAGTCGGGGCTCGGCAAAAGGGATCCCAGGCCAGCTGGGGGCGAGGAATTGCCAATGGTTTTTATAACTTCTTTGCTAGTTGGATGACTGGGCATAGAGTTAAAGATTTGACATCTGGGTTTAGAGTTGTGCGCTCAGAAAAATTTAGAGAATTTTTATATCTATTGCCCAATGGGTTTTCCTATCCAACGACCAGTACAATGGCATTTTTCCGTGCCGGCTATTCGGTGTCCTATGTGCCCATTCACGCAGAAAAACGTGTTGGCAAAAGCCATATCCGTCCTTTGCGCGATGGTGCTAGATTTTTAATTATCATATTTAAAATTGGCACCTTGTTTTCACCTCTAAAGATTTTCGCTCCAGTAGCTTTATTGTTGTTTTCTTTGGCGTCGGTATGGTATGGTTGGACGTGGTGGAATTACCACCGATTTACCAATATGAGCGCGCTGTTATATACAGGTAGCGTAGTAGTATTTTTGATGGGTTTAATTTCGGAACAAATAACAGCGCTGATGTATCGTGATTGATGTGAATGAGCTAAACATTGAATAATATCGAATAAATCTGCTATAAATTATTTATTTTATATCATGACAATGACGGATGATCTACTAGCTGGAGAGGGCAGTTCGAGTGTTCGTGTGCTCGTGTTGGTAGATGCTTTTCCTGTTGTGTCTCAAACTTTTATAGTTGATCATATAGAGGGTCTCGCGCAAAGAGGAATTCTAGTAACTTTAATTTCTAGACAGTTATATGATGCTAGTTTCCAACCGCTGCAAAAGGGGATTGCGGTATATGGTACGCCTAAATGGTCAAGGCGCGCACTTTACAATTTTATTTCAATAATATTTGAAAGACCTTCTTGTCTTTTCAGTGCTCTCTTAATTCGATGTGCATGGCACGCTGCAAGGTTGAGAGACACGCAGGCCATATTTGGAGTATGGAACGCCGTACACGCGCATTTTGCGAATAACGGCATAATTGCTTTGCTAACCAATCCCAGTTGGAAGTCACGCTTACTTGTGAATTTTCACGGTCATGATGCAACATCACTGCCTTATCGGTATGGGTGGTGGCCGTTTCAATCGGTGCTTGGCCGCGCGCACGCCATAGTACACAGCAAGTTTTTAGCTGATTGCGTCTCTCAGAACACATCGATGGAAGTACACGATGTATGCATGGGTGTGAACACTCAAAAATTCCGCGGCCCTCAGCGTGGGAAAGAGTGGCCAGTTCCACTACGCCTGCTATTTGTCGGTCGGTTGGTCGAGCAAAAGGGTGCGCATATAGCGTTGCTTGCTCTAGCACTTTTTCGTGAGCACCATCCCGGCTATGATGCGCATCTTTGTATCTTGGGCGAAGGACCCGAGGAGGCGCGGTTGCAAAGTCTTATTAAGAAGTTGAATATGGATTCTGTGGTGGAGGGGCCTCGTCCTGCATCACATCAAGATGTAGCAGACGCAATGTTCAATGCCGATATTTTATTAATGCCTTCCCAAATTGGAAAAGATCACTCGCAGGAATCCTTTGGGCGTGTAGCTATAGAAGCAATGGCATGTGGAATGCCTGTTCTAGGATGTCCTAGCGGAGGATTGGTTGATACGATCAGCGATGCTGGATTGATTGCATCAGGGTTCGATGCCGCTAGCTTTTATAGGGCTCTATTTAATATGGTTGCAGACGCCACTCCTGAAATTTGGCGAGAGCTCGCTATAAAGCGAGCTGCAAGACATAGATTGGAACTTATGAATTTAGACTACTTTAATCAAATTAAGATTATTGAAGAGAAGAATTTATAATCATGACATTAAAAGCTATCGCTAAAACAGTAATGTCTGTTCCTTATCATAGATTTTTTGCAAATAAAATAAGGCACGCTGTATTTAGTAGGTTTGCATTAAATGTAGATCAGAGAGATTTTCGGTTATTTACCTTGGACAATGATGCAATAGGTAATAAAGTTCGTGCACAAGGCGCATATGAGCCGGAGGTCTTGGCAGCAATTGATATGATTGCTAAGTCTTATCGGCTACACGACGGTGTTGCACTTGATGTCGGTGCGAATATTGGAAACCATGCTGTGAGTATGTCTCGTGTCTTCTCCAAAGTGATCGCATTTGAACCTGACCCAGTGATGGCCGCCGCATTAAATGCAAATAAGTTATTAAATGGTGCTAATATAAAGATAATAGAAGCTGCTTTGAGTGAAAACGCGGGTAAGGGGTTCCTGAGGCAGCTCCATCCTGGTCATTGTGGAATGCTAGAGTTGGTTTCAGGTAACACCTTAAATCCCAATGGATGTGAAGACACTTGCGTAACCCTGGCACGGGGGGATGATATATTGTGCAATGAAATTTCCACTGATGAACGTATAGTTTTTATTAAAATTGACGTCGAGGGTTCAGAACTAGACGCATTGAATGGTTTGATCGACTGTTTGACTCGTTTTCATCCAATAATATGTTTTGAAGTGCGTAATCCTGTTGAAGGCCAACAAGTAAAGGATTTTTTGGAATCAATTGGGTATGATGAGTATTATTCTATTAGTCGGTCACGTCTGAAAATTCAATATATTCACCGTCTCTTCACTAGTTCAGGACGTTGTAAGAATTACGCTCTGGAAAGCGTAGATCATTTTGAGGATCGACACTATGCGGCTGTTTTTGCGTTTGCTTCATCAAACACAGGTGCATGAGTGAAATTAAGTGGGAGAAAAACATCCTTGCTTAGTAATTTTCTGGCAAATGCCTTAAGAAGCAATCAAACTTTCGCTATTTTCATTCAGGTATTAAGGGTTATCCTGCTCTCCTTTTACCTAGTTGCAGGAGCTAGGCTACTTGGACCCGCTGGTTACGGAGAGTTGGCCACAACGGCTGCACTGACTGCAATTGGAGCTTGTTTGGTTGGCTTAGGTAGTGGAATTGGATTGGTTAGAATAAGCTCCCGCAACATCGCAGCATTTCCCAAGGTATGGGGAGAATGCATTGCAAGTCACTTTATCAGCAGTCTTGTAGTTCTTTGCATCTATCTTGCTTGCGCAAATAAATTTTTCCCTGAGTTGTGGCTTAGTAATGTATTGATTTATATAGGTGTGGCTGAAATTATATTTGTGCCACTCATTTTGGCTGTGGGCTATGCCTTTATGGCAAACGAGCTTTATAGGCTTGGATCTTTAATTCAGATCTTTCCCGCCGTCGCTCGATTTTTATCTGCAATTATATTATTGATGGTTTTTGACACAGTGAGTGTCGAGAGTTTTGCCATCGTAGTAATGCTGTCAGTGCTCATTTGTTTTGCTTGGGCCTTCATATTGGCTTATTTTTTCCTTCCAGCTCCCCTGTTTCCGGGTATTAAGAGGGTGTATTGGACTGGCTATAGCGTCGTTTACGCGAGCTCTAATCTATTGAATAATATTTCCAGTGAGGCTGACAAAATATTTGTCTATCGACTGACTTCGGCTGATCAGGCGGGCATTTATTCAGCTGTAATGCGTATCGTGGTTGCAGTTGCCACACCGTTTGGAGCAATTATCCAATCTAAAAGCCATTATCTGTTTTCTTTGGGGGATGGGATTTCTTCGCGCCATATAAAATTTCTACAGAATTATGCAATTATATTTTTTATCTACGGCGCTATAAGTGGCATTTTTATATTTGTAGTTTCTCCGTATGTTGGCGCTCTGCTCGGTGCTAGATTTAGTGGTGCAGAGAATATTCTTGCGATCATTTCATTATGGATTCCTGTTAATGGTTTTCGTCAACTGTTTGGGGGGTTGTTAACGACGGCTGATCGAGCATGGTATCGTTCTTTTGGAGATATCATTTCAACGATTGTATTTGCTGTTTCGGCGTCTGTCCTCGTTCCTATATGCGGCCTTGAAGGGGCAATAGCAGCAAGGTTGGCCGCTGAAATAATTGGTTTGCTTGTAATGATTATTATTTTCTTTCGTTCAAAGCGTGACTCGGTATGAATATCTCTCAAAGTTATCCTGAATTGAGTGTAATTATTCCGGTATTTAACGATGCGGGCAGTCTGTTGCGTTGCCTTCATGCATTATCGCTACAAAGAAATGGTACTCCTTCATTTGAGGTTGTTGTTGTTGACAATGCTTCCCATCCAGCTTTGGAAATTCATGAAGAATATTCGTTTCCATTGAAAATAGTGTATGAGCCTACACCGGGCTCATATTCTGCTAGAAATACAGGTGTAACTGCTTCAAGGGGAAAGATTTTAGCTTTTACCGATGCAGATTGCGTGCCTGCTTCGGATTGGCTATATTTGGGATATCTAAAAATCTGCGCAGGCAACCATGGTTTGATTTTGGGAGGAGAAGTAGTTTTTCAAATTGAAGAAAATCCTAGTGCGGTTGCTATGTACCAGTATTTAACAGGATTTGGTCAACAAACTAATGTGACGGAAAAAAAATTCTCGGCAACAGCCAATCTTTTCTGCACAAGAATTCAATTTAATAAAACTGGTTTATTTGAGCAAAGACTTTTGTCGGGTGGTGATCGAGAATGGTGTTGGCGTGCCCTCCTGCAAGGAGGGCATATGATGTATTTGCCCGATTTAATCGTAACTACTCGGGTTAGGTCTACCCTGAGAAGTGCTTTTAGGCAGGCACGTCGAGTTGCAGCAGGGCGACGTACCTTACGTGAGCTTGGCTTAACTCATATTGGAACTTCTGCTTTGAATAAGCAGCGCTCCCCTTTTCAAGCAATTTTATGGATCATTTCTAATAAAGATATTTCTATTTTTAATAGATTGAAAGTTCTTTGTATTGCTTTTTTAATTCGGGCTGTTGTTTTTTGGGAAACAGTAAGACTGGCGCTGGGTGCTAAGCCTGAGCGCTTGTAATTCATCACTTCAAAAATTTACGCGGGCTGTCTTTTTTGGCGAAAACCATTTTAAATAAATCGGTGCCTTAAAAATATCAATTTTTTTTGGATTCTATTACACTTTGGATTGGCTTGTTATATTATTAAGTTAATTTTATAAGCAAGCGGTGCTATAAATCTCGATGGCCGCATGGGTGAGGGTTCTGAAACTGCACTGAATTGTTTATTTATTGGTCAAGCCTAAAGACCAAAGACGAGCAAAGAGGTAGACGTTTTTGAAATTTCATGAGACTAACCCAACCTCGTATTAGATGATATTTAAGATCTTCTTGTATGCTTTAACATAGCTGCTAACCATCTGATCTGATGTGAAATGTGATTCTATGCGTTGACGAGCTGCAATTGAGATCTGCGAATAGAATTCCGAGTTATGGGCTAGTTTGCGAGCTGCTGCGGCAAATTCTTGTATATTATCTTGAGAACAAAGGATGCCATTCTCGCCGTCATTTATAATTTCTGGAATAGAGGATCCGCGGGTAGCAATAACAGGTAGTCCACAGGCCATAGCCTCGGCCGCCACTAAACCAAAGCCCTCGCTGCGGGACGGAAAAATAAATGCATCGGCATTATGCATTGATTTTGTGATGGCAATTTCTCCATTTAGTCGCCCTATGTTGTGCATATTTTTGGATTGAATTTTCTCGTCGATCGGCAGTAGTCTAGGTCCCGTATAGTAAAGTTCAAATTCATTCCCTAGTTGTTTCATGATTGGAGTTAGTACTTCAACCCCCTTTCGGCTTATCCAACTGCCTATATATAGTAAACGAAATGGGGTGCGTGTTTTTCTGTCGGTAGGCGGATGAAATAGTTTTGTGTCTACCCCGTTATATATTACATTCATTGGCACATCACATAATGTTTGCTTGGCCATTCTGGCGACGAAGTCGCTCACTGCAGTAACCTCACGCGCTTGCTGCATTATTCGCTTTTCATTTTCTGCAATCCAATGCCGATGATAGTTGGCGCGCAGCCAACCTTTGTACTGAAGCAGCGCAGGATCATGAATGGAATGATGTATTGTGGCGATGATTGGTAAGTTTTTCGGAACTAGGCTGCTGTGTAGCCAGGTATTAATATGACATATGTTGGCCCAACTTGGTGGTTGAGGTGTTTTGGTTGACCATGGCGCGTACTCCGCATGGAGGGGCAGCCAAGTAATCTCAGCTCGTAGCCCTTGTTCCTTTAAATCTGATACTAGGCGCTCTGTAAAAATATCCGTGCCAGTTCCAGTGCGTATTGTGGGAAACCATACGGCAGGCTGAGAAATCATTTTTAAATTGAAATATTTATATGGTTAAATTTTTCGGTGCGGCTCAGCAATCAAAATATATCATTGTCGATCTTTAACGCTTCTGATATCTGGTTTCCAAAGTTAGGCCAAGCAAATTTTTTTGCAAATATGTAACTTGATTTTTCCCAGCGATTTAGTCCGATTGAAATAATTTCTATCGCCATTTGTGCAAATGCATCATAATCTTCTGGGGTAATTAATTCACCTGAAAGACCGGGTGCGACGGCATCAATAATGCCACCTGTTGCAAATGCTAGCGTTGGTCTACCATGTGCTGCCGCTTCAACAGCGACCATGCCAAAACCCTCAGGGTCGCCATTGATTTGTCGAACGGGAAAAATGTGTAAACATGCATTCTCATAAGCGCATGCCAAATCTCCAGGGTCTGTAATTACCCCTAGAAATCTTATATTTTTACCTACGCCTGCTGCATCGGCAGCTGTTTGAATACTTCGGCGTGATTGTAATTTTGCATATAATGCATCCCCCGGAGCATCACCAATCACCGCTAAAATCACATCTGGACACGCTTTTACAATTGTTGGCAAGGATTTCTGAACAAACTCTTGTAAACCTTTTCGCGTAGTAAGGCGCCCGATAGAGATTAGTAATCTCGCAGATCCTAGGCTATGGCGTTTGCGCCATGACGTTAATGAATCAGTTGTTTGACCTTGAGTAGGTAAAGTCACGCCGGGGTGAACGATTTTTATTTCTTCGTTCTTTATCCCTATTTCGCTTGCCATCTTGGCGGTTGGGTAACTATTAGCGATTACGCAGTCCATTTTTCGGATGGACGGGTGCCAAATAGCTCGATAAACTGGATGCTGTACTGCTGCATCTAATCCGTGTAGATAGACGCATGCCCTTGCTCTAGCAAATTTGGAAGCCAAAAGGGCTGCAGGTGCGGTTAATCCACTTCCTGCCAGTACAAATTGTGGCTTCCATGAGCTTGCTATTTGCATTGCTTGCAAACATGATGACATTAGAAATCGAGATAATGGTTTCAGTGCGACTTCTGTCACTGATACATTTGCGGGAGCGAGAGCAGCCGAACCTGCCGGGGAAATAATATGAACATCTGCTTTGCGTGATAGTTCATCTGCGATGTGCCAATTAAGTCGCTCCATTCCCCCAATCAATGGGGGCAGATTTCGAGTAATAATAAGAATACGTTTGCGAGACATTGATCAGGCTGCAATGATGGATTCGCTTGGAATTAGGCGGCCTCTGGTGTCTATTATCAATTGACTATTTTTTTGAATTAGATCGTAGTCAAATTTATCGTGGTCGGTTGTAAGCACGATGCAATCGAAATTTTTTATATTTTCCGCTGTTAATATCACTGATTCGAGATCGAAATAGTATTTTCTTGTTCGCGGGAAAAGTGGAATGTGAGGATCGCTATAATCTACTTTGGCTCCTTTTGTCTGAAGTAGATCTATGATAACTACTGCTGGAGACTCTCTTGTATCATCTATATTTTTCTTATAGGCTAAGCCTAGTAAGAGAATTTTGCTTCCATTAATAGATTTGCCTTTGTTGTTAAGGGCATCAGCTATTTTGTTGACAACCCAATGGGGCATGTAGTGATTGATTTCACCTGCCAGCTCAATAAATCGAGTGTTCACGTCATACTCGCGTGCCTTCCAGGTGAGATAATAGGGGTCGATGGGGATGCAGTGCCCACCAAGACCTGGTCCGGGCTTATAAGGCACAAATCCAAAGGGCTTCGTCGCTGCAGCTTCTATGACCTCATGGATGTTGATCCCCATCTTGTCTGCCACGATCTTCATTTCATTGACCAAGCCGATGTTCACGCTGCGATGAATGTTTTCCAGTAACTTGGTCATTTCAGCAGCTTTTGGACTGCTGACTGGTACCATGGTTTGAATGGCATATTCATAGAGGCCGATGCCAAGTGACAAACAGGTGGGTGTCATCCCCCCGATAATTTTCGGAATATCCTTGGTCCCGTAGTGAGGGTTTCCTGGATCTTCTCGCTCGGGCGAAAAAACCAAAGCGCAGTTTTGACCCGGTATGAGCCCTCGTGACAACAAGCGTGGCGCGAGAATTTCTTCAGTTGTGCCAGGCCACGTCGTGCTTTCCAAGCTCAAAAGCTGGCCCTCGCGCATATGGGGAAGCGCAGCCTCTACAGTGTTGATGATGAAGCTCAGGTCGGGTTCTCGGTGTTTGTTCAGCGGTGTTGGCACACAGATGATCAATGCGTCGACCTCTGATACGCGTCCAAATTCGCTTGTCGCATTGAATCCTTGCGCTTGCGCATGAGCAATTGTTGATGTGGCAATGCGCTCGATATAGCTCTTTCCGGTGTTGATCGCATTGACCTTGACCTGATCGATGTCAAAGCCTAGTACCTTAATGCCTACTTCCGAGAAGCGTAATGCTAGTGGAAGTCCTACATAACCTAGTCCAAAAATGCCAACGGTGGCTTGGCGGGTTGCGATCTTCTCTTGCAATGCCGCCAGTGCAGGCGTTTTGCACAAATCCATGGATGGAGCGTTTGACATGTGAAATGATTTATATTGATCTGATAGTTCAATCGGCGGGGCTATGCAACATATGTGCCCGACTTGCCCCCTTGCTTCTCCAGCAACCGAACACCACCAATGACCATCGCTTTGTCTACCGCCTTGCACATGTCATAAATCGTCAGCAGCGCGATCTGTGTGGCGGTGAGCGCTTCCATCTCGACGCCGGTCGGGCCTACGGTCTCGGCGCGGGTGTGGCAGCGGATGGCTTGCTGCGCCGAAGCTATCTCGAACTCCACTGACACTTTCGTCAACGCAATCGGGTGGCACAACGGTATCAGCTCACTGGTCTTCTTCGCCGCCATGATTCCGGCGATGCGGGCAATGCCCAGCACGTCCCCTTTTTTGGCAGTGCCCGCAGCAATGATGTCCAAGGTGGTCGCCTGCATGGTGATGAAGCCCTCCGCGATCGCTATGCGGTGGGTGTTAGGCTTAGCGCCTACGTCGACCATATGGGCCTGGCCCTGGGCGTCGAAATGGGTGAGTTCAGTCATAGTGCTTCCGTGTTCAATGCGTCACAAGCTGCAATACAGGGTGCAACTTGTGCAGTGGTGCTTCATCATACGTGTTGGCGTTCATGCATGATGGCGGGGAGCGCGCCCCGGGCTGGCTCTCGCCTTGATGCAGATTCAGCCTCTGTTGCAGCACGGATTATTGATGTCTACATGGTTTTTTAAACGCACAGCATGTGCATTGCTCGCGGCCCATATGGCGGCAGTGGCCGCCCTGGCCCCCCTGCAGGCGCGGGCCGATACCAGTTTGCCGGCGATGGGCGAGGGCGCCGAGATGACCACCAGCGAGGAGCGGCGCCTGGGGGATGACATTGCGCGCGAGATCTACCGCGATCCGCAGTTTCTGGATGACGCGATTCTGTATGAGTACGTCAACGGCATCTGGCAAGAACTGATGCTGGCGGCGCGCCAGCGCGGCACCTTGACGTCTGAACTGCAGGAACGCTTTGCCTGGCAGGTGATGCTGATCCAGGATGCGACCGTGAACGCCTTTGCGTTGCCCGGCGGCTTTATGGGGGTGCAGACGGGTCTGGTGGGTGTGGTCGGCAGCCGTGATGAGCTAGCCTCGGTGCTGGCCCACGAGATGAGCCATATCACCCAGCGCCACATTGCGCGCATGCTGGCCCGCCAGTCGCGCATGACGCCGGTGATGATTGCCGGCATGATCCTGGGCGCGTTGGCCGCGAGCAAGAACCCGGCTGCAGCCCAGGCGCTGATGGTGGGCAGCTCGGCTGCGGCCATCCAGTCGCAGCTGAACTTCTCACGCGATATGGAGCGCGAGGCGGACCGCACCGGCATGAGCCTGATGCCGCCTGCCGGCTACTCGCAAGCGGGTTTTGTCAGCATGTTTGAAAAGCTGCAGCAAGCCAACCGCATGAACGACAACGGCAGCTGGCCCTACCTGCGCACCCACCCGCTGACGACCGAGCGCATTGCCGATATGCAGTCACGCTTGCCGGCCGGTGCTGCACGCAAACCGCAGGACACGGGTATGGTGGCGCAGATGATGTCGGCCCGGGCCCGCATACTGTCAAAGCCTGAGCCCCAGGTATTGCACCAATGGGTGCAATTGACCACGGCGGCCGATTTTGCCAACCGCTCATTGGAGCAGCGGGCAGGTGTCTGGTATCTGGCCGCCATGTCCCAAAACCAGCTGGGGCGCCATGCTGAAGCGTTGGCCGCATTGGACCAGCTGGATGCCACCGTGCAGGCCCATCCCGATGCGATGCGCCAGGCGCAACTGCTGCGCGCTGATCTGGCATTGCGCAACCGCCAGCCGCAGGATGCGTTGGCGGCGCTGGCCAAGATCCAGCCACTCAAGCCCCCAGCCAGCAAGGCAGGTAGCACCTCGGTGACCGTCAGCAATGCGATGACTGGCTTGGTCAATGAGGCGGTGATCACGCAGGGCTCGGACAAATCGCTGAGCATCCAGGACAGCAGCCGCGATGTCTTGCTGCCGGAGGTCAAGGCCGTGGTAGGCGACGATGCAGGCCAGAGCAGTGACCGGCCCGAGCTGGTGCTGGCTGCACAGGCCTTGGCGCAGCTGCCTGCCACAGGTTTGACGGCCTATGACGGAGTGTTGCGCCAGACCAGCAGCCGCCTGCAGACCCTGGTGGTGCAGTGGCCCAAGGATGCGGGGGCTTGGCTTGCATTGTCATGGGTGCTGCGCCAGCAGAACCAGCCGCTGCGCTCCATCCGTGCGGAGGCCGAGAGCCGGGCTGCACAGTATGACTATCCCGCAGCGGTAGACCGCCTGCGCGCCGGGCAGGACATGGCACGCAACAGCCCCAACCGCAACGACTACTACGAGGCCTCGATCATCGACACCCGCTTGCGCGAGATGCAATCACTTGCCAAGGAGCAGGCGGCCCGTAAGTGATTCGATGACGAGGCTGATGATGGAGTAGAGCACCGAGCCGATCAGCGCAGCCCAAAATCCGTGCACCACAAAGCCGCTGCCTGCGATGCCGGACGCGGCCCAGAACATCAGCGCGTTGATGACAAAGATGAACAGACCCAAGGTCAGGATGGTGACGGGCAGGGTCAGCACGATCAGCACGGGCCGCACTATCGCATTGCACAGCCCTATCAGCAGCGCTGCAATCAGCGCCGCGCCAAAGCTGCGGACTTCCACGCCACTGTAGAGGTAGGCGACACAGAGCAGGGCGACTGCGGAGAGCAGCCATTTGAGCAGGATCTTCATGCGGACATAGCTTACTGCATAATTTCGCGCAGGTCATGTGCAGAAGACAGACGCGCATGGCACATAAATGGGTGAAGGAATGAGGGAAAAATTCAAAGCGGCCGGAATTCATTTTTTGGTGGGCCTGGTGCTTCTCAGTGCCGTGTTCTGCCTGATCTACTTTGTCTGGTACCCGGCGCCTTTCTACCAGCTCTCAGGTGGCCAGGACCTGATGGAGTTGATTTTTGGCGTAGACCTGATTCTGGGACCGCTGCTGACCTGGGTGGTCTTCAACAAAAAAAAGCCGTTGCGCACCAACCTCTTGGATGTTGCCGCCATTGCCTGTGTGCAGCTGGCAGCGCTGGGCTATGGCGTCTACACCGTGCTGCAGGCGCGGCCGGTCTTTCTGGGGTTTGAGTACTACCGCTTTCGCGTGGTGCATGCCAATGAGCCCGATCCGCAGGAAATGCGCAAAGCCATTGCGGTGATTCCCCATGGTTTGCCGCTGTGGGGCCCGAAGATGCTGGGGCTGCGCAAGCCCGCAAACAATCAGGAACAAACCAGTTCCACCATGCTGGCATTGGGCGGCATTTCCGAAGCTGCCCAGGCAAATCTATGGGTGCCCTATGAGAAGGTGGAACCCAAGGTGTTGGCACAGGCGCATCCGGTGCAGCGTCTGATAGACCGCTTCCCGAACCAGGCTGACAAGATCCAGAAGCTGCTGGCCGACCACCAGTTGGCATTAGAAGACGCGGTCTATGTGCCGCTCATTGTCAAGGATGCATTCTGGACAGTGGTATTGGACAAGAACCAGTTGGACAAGCCGTATTACCTCGACATCGACTCGTTCGAGAACTGAAAAGCATAAAGCGCCCGAAGGCGCTTTTGTGGGGTGGTGCGGCTGATGGCTTACGCGCCGTCGAGCACCAGGCTAAAACAGATACCCAGAATGCCCAGCAGCGAACCTGCCAGCTTGGCAGGGCGTGGCACAAAGTCGGCTGATGGCGGCTCGGAGATGGCCTTGGGGCGGCGCCAGTCCAGCACTTCGGCCTCGGGGTACTCGGCATGCAGTTGGGCGGTCATTTGCTGAACGCTCACTTCCGAGATATGGGTCGAGACGCGGGCGCGCTGCAACTGAGCGCTTTGCGGGATCAGGCCCTCAAACAGGTTCTTGGCCCACTTGTTGCGCCACTTTTCGAGGGTGCTGCGATTGCCCCAGCGGCTGGCCCTGCGGGTGATCTTGGGGGCGCAAGCCACCAGCACCCAGTGCTCGTCGTTGATGGTTGCGCGCTCGTTCAAGCGCTGCAGGGCAAAGGCGGCATCATCTACAAAGACTATTTTTACGTTCATCCAAGTGGCCTAAGTGGGGCTGGCAGCGTGGGGCTGCCAGCGGTGGTGATAGAGGGCGGGTATAGGCTTAGTGTACGTTGGCCGCCGGGAGTTCCTTGGCTTTTTTGCCGGCCAGCCATTTGCCCAGCACCAGCACGATCAGTGCGCCAGCGGCAGCGGCAGCATAGTGCAGGGTCTTGCTCTGGTCGATCTTGAACATCCAGGTCCACTTGTCCGGGTTGGCAAACACGGGGTCGGACACCAGCATGCCACCTGCAATCCAGCCCAGCAGCATGCCGCCGGCGGTGATGACCATTGGGAAGCGCTCCATCAGCTTGATGACCAGCTGGCTGCCCCAGACGATGATCGGGATTGAGATCAGCAGGCCCAGGATGATGAGCAGCATGTGGTGCTCGTCACCGGCGTTCTGTGCGGCGCCGGCAATGGCGATCACGTTGTCCACGCTCATCACCAGGTCGGCCACGATGATGGTCTTGATGGCGGCAAACAGGCGGTCGCTGCCCTGGATGTTGCCGTGGTCTTCGTCTTCAGGCACCAGCAGCTTGATGCCGATCCAGAACAGCAGGATGGCGCCGACAAACTTCAGGAACGGCAGGGCCAGCAGGAACATTGCGAACGCGATCAGGATGACGCGCAAGATGATCGCGCCAGCGGTACCGAAGATGATGCCTTTGCGGCGCAGGTCAGGGGGCAGCTTGCGGCAAGCCAGTGCAATCACCACCGCGTTGTCCCCGCCGAGCAGGATGTCGATGATGATGATTTGGCCCAGTGCAATCCAGAAGGGCGCGTGCGTCAGAAAATCCAAGTCCATGTAAGCACCTAATTTTTGAAAAAGCGGCCCATGCACCATGCACAGACCAGCCAGTAGGGTGTCGTTACAAGTCAGGGAGGCGACGTGGTTCGGCGTTGACGCTAGAAATGGCCAACAGCCGGGGCAGTAGCTTCGAAAGACCTGTGGTGCGGCACCATGGTTTTCAAAGGTCTTGCTCAGATCATGTGGGCCATGAACCTAACGCGCCGGAAGCCGTGAGGCTTCGTACTGACGACGCATTACATGTCGCTGCGCTTGCCGCAGGCAACGCACCGACGGGAGCTACTCCCCTTCGTCAGCGCGTATTGGAACACAAACACGGCGCTTTGGGGTGACAAAGACCGGGCCAGCGCACAGAGTATTCCCGCATGTTTGTGTTTGCCCACACCTGTGGATAACAAGCTGTGAACAAGTGGGTGCGGGCTGGCGTTTGGTGGTTTGGTTGATGCAGGGCTATCATCCCCGCAGCTATGGAATCCATCCACCTGAATGATCTGGAAGCGGCCATCAACCACTGGCGCCAGCGCGCGCCCAGTGGCCCGGGTGCGTCGCTGTCACCCCAGGTTGCTGTGCTGGCCGAGGTGTATGCGCGGATGGTCTACCAGCGCCAGGATGCGGTGGAGGCCCGCGAGCTGGGGGATGCCGCGATGCGGGCCTGGCTGGATTGGTGGGAGACCACACCGGACACGCCCTGCATCGCCATCTGCTCCACCAGCCAGGGCGATGAGGTCTGCAAGGGCTGCGGCCGCAGCTTCGACGAGGTGCAGCACTGGCTGGCCTACACGCCTGTGCAAAAGCGGGCGGTGTGGCGGCGCATCACCGCGCAGGGCACGGCCTGGCGCTTCAACCGCTATGCGGAACGTGCGCGTTCCGCAGGCGGCATCATTTCCAGCGGATAGGTTCTACAAAGACGGTGCCCTTGTCGCTGGACAAGGTCAGCTGGCCTTCCTGGATGGTGGCCTGCAGCTGCATGCTGCGCTCGGCCAGGTCGGCCAGCGATTGCGACACCTCCGTCGGCAGGCGGAACACTTCGAGCTTTTCCTGGCGCGCGAGCTTGCCTTCCAGGCCCTTCCACCAGATCTCGGCCGCATGGTTGAAGCAGTAGACCAGCATATGGTCCGACTTGTTGCAGGCCTTGGTGATCGGCTTTTCTTCGGGCTGGCCCACTTCGATCCAGATGCGCTTGGCGCCGGTGAAATCGGTCAGGTGCACATCGGGGTTGTCCGGGTCGGACAGGCCGGCGCCAAAGCCCAGCGTGCCGTCGCCGTTGCATAGGTCCTGCAGCTGGTGCGCGTTCAGGGCCAGCGCCACCAGGCGCACCATCATGCGCTCGTCGGTTTCGCTGGGGTGGCGCGCCAGGGTCAGGTTGTGGTCGGCGTAGTAGTTGTGGTCGATATCGGCAATCGACAGATTGGCCTTGTAGATCGTGGATTTGATAGCCATGGGGCAGGGTCTGGTGACGAAGCCTGGGCTTCGGGGGTGAATCCGGCGCGCCCGGCAGCCGCATTGCGGTCCGCCGGGCGGTGAGAGAAAAGGCAAGAGGCCAGGGTGTACCTGGCCTCTGGGGGCGCACGGGCTTAAACGCGCTGGGCCAGCTCGGTGGCCTTGCCGATGTAGCTGGCCGGGGTCATCGCCAGCAGGCGTTCCTTGTCGGCCTGCGGGATCTCCAGGCTGTTGATCAGCTGGTGCAGGTCTTCGGCGCGCACCGTCTTGCCACGGGTGACTTCCTTGAGCTTTTCGTAAGCGCCTTGCACGCCATAGCGGCGCATGACGGTCTGGATCGGCTCGGCCAGCACTTCCCAGGCATTGTCCAGGTCTTCGGCCAGGCGCTCTTCGTTCAGCTCCAGCTTGTTCAGGCCGGTCATCAGCGAGGTGTAGGCCAGCGCGGCATAACCGGTGGCCACGCCGATGTTGCGCAGCACGGTGGAGTCGGTCAGGTCACGCTGCCAGCGGCTGATCGGCAGCTTTTCCGACAGGTGGCGCAGCAGTGCATTGGCCAGGCCCAGGTTGCCTTCGGCGTTTTCGAAGTCGATGGGGTTGACCTTGTGCGGCATCGTGGACGAGCCGATCTCTCCAGCCTTCAGGCGCTGCTTGAAGTAGCCCACCGAGACATAGCCCCAGATGTCGCGCGACAGGTCGATCAGGATGGTGTTGGCGCGGGCAATGCCGTCAAACAGTTCGGCCATGTAGTCATGCGGCTCGATCTGGATCGAGTAGGGCTGGAAGGTCAGGCCCAGGCCCTGAGGTTCGTGCTTTTCCACGACGTTCTTGCTGAAGCTTTCCCAGTCGAAGTCGGGCCAGGCCGACAGGTGGGCGTTGTAGTTGCCCACCGCGCCGTTCATCTTGGCCAGCAGCTTGACGTTGGCAATGCGGTCCATCGCGCCTTGCAGGCGCACCACCACGTTGGCCAGTTCCTTGCCCACGGTCGTGGGGCTGGCGGTCTGGCCGTGGGTGCGGCTGAGCATGGGCACCGCAGCGTACTGGTGCGCCATCTCGCGCAGCTTGAGCACCACGCGGTCCAGGCCAGGCAGGATCACCTGGTCGCGGCCGGCGCGGATCTGCAGCGCATGGCTGGTGTTGTTGATGTCTTCACTGGTGCAGGCAAAGTGCACGAACTCGGCCGCCTTGAGCAGCTCTGGGCGCGCCTCGAACTTGCTCTTGATCCAGTATTCCACCGCCTTGACATCGTGGTTGGTGGTCTTTTCGATGTCCTTGATCGCCTGCGCGTCGGCTTCGCTGAAGTTGTTCACCAGGCCGTGCAGGTAGCTGCGTGCACCTTCGGACAGCGGCGAGAACTCGGCAAAACCGGCATCGGACAGCGCGATGAACCAGGTGATCTCCACCTGTACGCGGCGATGCATGTAGCCGAATTCGCTCATGATCGGGCGCAGGGTGGAGAGTTTGGAGGCGTAGCGGCCATCCAGCGGAGAAAGGGCGGTAAGGGAAGACAGGCTCATGGGCCGCTATTGTAGGAGCGGGGCGTTTGCCGCATCTACAGTCTGGATTTGCCTATTTACAATCTGCGGGTGCGGATACCCGCAAGGCCCTCCACGCCGTCTGCCGGCTGGAGGTCACCTGGTGACCGAACGGACACCACCAGCATGGGTTTTACTGCTATGAAATTGCTAGGAAGTCTGACCAGCCCATTTGTGCGCAAGGTGCGCGTGGTACTGGCTGAGAAAAAACTCGATTACCGCCTGGAGACGGTGGATGTCTGGGGCGACAGGGCGACGATTGCCATGGTCAACCCACTGGGCAAGGTGCCCTGCCTGGTGCTCGACGATGGCTCGGCGCTGGTGGATTCGCGCGTGATCGTCGAGTACCTCGATACCCTGTCCCCCGTAGGCCGTCTGATTCCCAGCCTGGGCCGCGAGCGCGCTGAAGTGCGCAGCTGGGAGGCGATGGCCGATGGCGTGCTCGATGCCGCCGTGCTGGCCCGTATGGAATATGCCTTTGCGGGCCGCACCGAGCTGCAGCGCAGCCCCGCCTGGGTGGAGCGCCAGCTGGGCAAAGTCTGGGCCGGGCTGGACGCGATGAGCCTGGGCTTGGGCGAGAAGACCTATTTTGCCGGCAACGGCATACATATCAGCCTGGCCGACATCGCCGTCGGTTGCTGCCTGGCATGGTTGCGGTTCCGCTTCCCGGAGCTGGACTGGGCAGGCCGCTACCCCCAGTTGGCCCAGCTGCTCGATCGCCTGGAAGCCCGGCCCAGCTTTGCGGCGACCCAGCCCCAGGGCTGATCCACAGCGCTTCTCTGCGCAATGCTCTGCCGGGCTCTGCATGCCGGCTTGCCCGGGCCGCGTCCTCCCGTTTGGCGGCGGTCCGGCAACCCATTGCTGAATATTCTCCGGGCCTGCGGACGGTGGCTGGCAGCGCGCAGCCAAAAAAAGGCCCAGCCGTTGAGGGCTGGGCCTGGGTATAAAAAAAGTTGCGAAGCGTCCCGAAGTGAATGATAGAGAGGGAGGGAGGAGAAGCACTTCAGGTTTGCAGTCATGCCGTTAGGGCCTGAAAGACTTCGCAACATTAAAACCGGTATGAAAAACTATGCCTATCGCTTTCCCTCAGTACAGAGATGGATCGCCGGTTTAAGTTTCCAGCGCTGATGCTAAATGTATTGTAAACAAATAAATAATTTGTTTCTTTCTGTTATCATTTGTCGAATTAATGGCTGCCTGAGTCCTGATAGTACATTGTTTTGGTGGCGCTTGCACGTAAGTGAATGCTAGCGAATGGCAGCGTCACAGTATAAACCCTTATGAAAACCCGAGTTCCATCAGCCTTTCTACAGGGTTTATGTGCTCTGCAACACCGCCTTCCACAGCGTTCTTACCGTCTGTTGTTCCTCCAGCAACGCAGTCTCCGGCACCTGGGTGGGCGCCTCGTTCAAGCGGGCCAGATGCTGCACACGCCGCAGTGCGCGGTAGGCATTGGCCGCCGCCTCACCCATACCGGCAGGCAGCAGACCTGCGTTTTCGGCGCGGCGCAGCAGACTGATGTTCCCCAAGTTGGGCCGCAATTGGGGATTGCAAGCCGAATGCAGCAAAACCAGGTACTGCACGACAAATTCCACATCCATCATGCCGCCGACGCTGTGCTTGACATCGAACAGGCCCGCCGGCACCTTGTGGGCGCTGCGCACGCGCTCACGCATCGTCGCGATTTCACTGCCCAGCGCCACCGCATCCCGGGGCGCCGTGATCACCGCCTCGCGCACCGCGTCAAAGCGCGCTGCCAGCTCGGCACTGCCCATCACAAAGCGGGCGCGGGTCATCGCCTGGTGCTCCCAGGTCCAGGCGGTGTTGCTGCCGCGCTGCTGCTGGTAGTTGGCGTAGGACTCAAAGCTGGTGACCAGCAAGCCGGAGTTGCCGTTGGGGCGCAGCGCGGTGTCGATCTCGAACAGATCGCCCTCGCCGGTCTTGACGGTGAGCCAGCTGATCAGCTTGCGCACGAAAGCCGAGTAGACCTCGGGCGCGCGTTCGTCGTCGTCATCGAACACAAACACGATGTCCAGATCGCTGCCGTAGCCCAGCTCTTTGCCGCCAAGCTTGCCGTAGCCGATGATGCCGAACTGCGGCTCTTCGCGGTGGGCGCTCTTGAGCCGGCCCCAGCACCAGCGGGTCGTCACGCGCAGCACGGCGTCAGCCAGTGCCGAGAGGTCATCGGCCACCTGCTCGACGGTGATCTGCTGCTCGATGTCGCGCGCCAGGGTGCGGAAGGTCTCTGCATGGTGGGCGCGGCGCAGCAGGTTCAGCAGGTTCTCGTCATCATCTTCGGCAGTCGATTGCAGCGCGGCGCGGCGCCGCTCCAGATCGGCCTCAAACTCCTGCGGACTGAAACGCTCATGCATCAGCGCATCGCTGGCCAGCTCGTCGATCACGCCGGGATGCTGCAGCATGTAGCGGGCAGGCCATTTGGCGGCGCCCAGCATGTGCATCAGCTTTTCGTGCACGGCCGGGCGTTCCTGCAGCATCGCCAGATAGCTTTCGCGGCGCAGCAGTGATTCCATCCAGTCGGCCAGCCGCACTGCGGCGATCTCGCTCACCTGGCCCTGGCCCAACCACTGGGCGGTGCGCTGCAGCAGCAAGACCAGGCGGCCCCGGCCGGCATCGCTCAGGTAGCTGTAGCGGGGGTTGCGCTGCCACTGCAGCACGCGATCGCGCACCGCCTCGGGCAGCTTGGGCAGCACCGTTTCCAGCTCCGGGGCGCTGGCCGCTGCGCCCTTGGCGCCGCCGCACTGGCCGCTCTTGCAGGCCTCGTTGCCGCCCAGCAGCTTGTCAAACTCCTGGGCGACCAGCTCGCGGTGGGCATCGAGCTGGTGCAAAAAGCGGCACTCGTCGTCATAGCCCAGAGTCTGCGCCATCCACCGCAGGTCGTCATCGCGGGTCGGCAGCACATGGGTCTGCTGGTCGTCCAGGTACTGGATGCGGTGCTCCACCTTGCGCAGGAAAACATAGGCATCGGCCAGCGCCTGCGCTGTCTCGGGTGCCATCAGGCTGGCGCGCTCGAGCCGCTGCAATGCCTCCAAGGTGGCACGGCAGCGCAGCTCGGGGAACTGGCCGCCCCGCACCACCTGCAGCAGTTGCACGATGAATTCGATCTCGCGGATGCCGCCACGCGAGAGCTTGACGTCGTTGGCGCGCTCGGGATGGCCCGCGCTGCGCTTGGCCGCATGCTCGCGGATCTGGCGGTGCAGGCTGCGCAGCGAGTCGAACACGGCGTAATCCAGGTAGCGACGAAACACAAAGGGCAGCACCGCGCCGCGCAGCGCCTGCACATTGGGGGTGCGGATATCGGCCAGCGGTGCCACGATGCGGCTCTTGAGCCAGGCAAAGCGCTCCCATTCGCGGCCATGGGTCTGCAGGTAGTCCTCCAGCGCTGCCACCGAGATGGCGGCCGGGCCCGAGTTGCCATTGGGCCGCAGCATCAGATCGACGCGGAACACAAAGCCGTGTTCGGTGGTCTCTCCAATCAGCTGGTAGATCAGCTTGACCGCGCGGATGAAGTACTCATGGTTGCTGATCTTGCCCCGGCCATCGGGCTGGCCCTGGGTCTCGCCCTCTTGCTCATAGATATAGATCAGGTCGATGTCGCTGGACACATTGAGCTCGCGCGCGCCCAGTTTGCCCATGCCGATCACCCACAGTTGCACCGGGTTGCCCTCGGCGTCGCGCGGTGCGCCATGGCGGCCGTCAAGCTCTGCGCGTGCTGCGGTGCAGGCGGCGTCCAGTGCCAGCTCGGCCAGCTCGGTCACCCCTTGCGTGATGGTCTGCAGATCAGCCTGCGCGTCGCAGTCAAGATGCACCAGACGCTCCATGACCAGCTGCCGAAGAATGCGCAGCGCAGCGCCCAGCGCATACCCCTGGGCCTGCAGCGCCGCCAAGGTAGCGGCCATCGTTGCATGGCTGGGGGCACCACTGGGCAGCAGATCCAGCAAACCCTCGTAGCGGCGGTGCAGGCGCTGGATGAAGCGCGAATGCTCAGACAGAGGCAGGCTGGCCTGCGGGGGCGTGATATCCGTGTGTGCCATAGCGCTTTATCGACAATGTCCTGCGGCAGAACTGTTCAAATGCTCACATATGCGACGCGAGCGAGGGACTTGCCGCGGGTCATAATTTCGCTTTCCCCTAACTGATTGGACTCGATTGACTGTGCGCGCGCCCCGATTGCTTAAGCTCGCTGCCAAGCTGGTGCAATGGTCTGTGGGCTTATTGCTGGGCTTGGCGCTGCTGCTGGCACTGGCCGTGGCGGCGCTGCATTGGTGGATTGTGCCCCGTATCAATGACTTTCGCCCGCAAGTGGAATCTCAGCTGTCACAGGCGCTCGGCGTGCCGGTGCGCATTGACCGTCTGCAGGCCGAAGGCCATAACAGCCTGGTGCCGGCGATCGCGGTCAAAGGGCTGCGCATCGAGCAGCCCGATGGATCCACAGGGTTTACCCTGGATACGATCAAGGTGGCGTTGTCGGTGCCGTCGCTGCTGCGGCTGCGGACCGAGCAGATCGTCATCGACGCGCCGCAGCTGACGGTGCAACGCGCTGCCGATGGCAGTGTGCGCGTGGCCGGCGTGCTGGTCGATACCTCGCAGGACAGCAACAGTGGCAGTGCTGGCGACTGGTTGTTCCGCCAGCGCGAGGTGCTGCTGCAAGGCGGCAGCATCGTCTGGGATGACCAGCTGCGCGGCCTGCCCCCCGTCACTTTCAGCGATGTGCATCTGCTGCTGCGCAACCCGGGCCTGCGCCACGAATGGCAATTGCGCGTGCGCCCTCCCGAAGACTGGGGGGATACGCTGGAGCTGCGCGGCCGCATGCACCAGCCGCTGTGGGCGCTGCACGATGGCAACTGGAAGCACTGGAGCGGTCAGGTCTATCTCGAAGCGCTCCAGCTCAATGCTGCGGCGATGGCGCCCTATCTGCCGCCTGCGGTGGGTCTGCAGCAGGGCCAGGGCTCGGCAAGGCTGTGGCTGGATGTGACGCGTGGCAAGCTTGCGAACGGCACCGCCGATGTCGCCTTGCGCGATGTGGGCGTGCGCCGCCAAGCCACCGCTGCCGGGGATGACAAAGCGGCGCAGGGCTCGGTGCTGCTGCTGCGCTCGGTGCAGGGCCGCATCGGCGGCGCTGCCGATGACAGCGGCTTTCGCTTGCTGACGGAGAACCTGGCGGTCGAATCGGCCAACGGCGAGCAATGGCCCGGCGGCAGCGCCCGCATCAACCACGTCTATGCGCAGGGCAAGCAGCCCAGCGAGACCGAGGCCAGTGCCCAGTCGCTCGATATCGCCTCCCTGGCCCAGCTGGCGCGGCTGCTGCCCATCCCCGACAACGCACGCCAGTGGCTGCAGAGCAACCGGCCGACCGGTCTGATCCGCAGTGCATCGGCCCACTGGCGCGGTGATATCGACCGCTGGCAGGACTGGCAGGTCAAGGCCGATGTGGGCCAGCTGGCTTTTGGCATGCCGGCTGCGGCACCCAAGGCCAATGCAGCGCGTGACCGCCATGGCGGCCTGGTGCTGGCCGCCGGGCAGCCGCACGTCGGCCTGCGCGGGCTGGATCTGGCCATTGAGGCGCGCGCTGGCGGTGGGCAGGCCAAGCTGCGCTTTGCCGATGGCGCGCTCTACCTGCCTTCGGTCTTTGAAGAGCCGTTGCTGCCAATCACCTCGGCCAACACCGAACTGCAGTGGACGGTGCAGGGCGATCGCATCCAGATGCAGTCCGAACGGCTGGAATTCGCCAATCCGCATGCGGCGGGCCATGCGCGCTGGAGCTGGCACACGGCAGACCCGCAGAAGTCAGGCTCGCAATCGCGCTTTCCCGGCATTCTGGAACTCAAGGGCGTGCTTGACCGGGCCGATGGCACGCAGGTGCACCGATATCTGCCACTGCATATTCCGCCCGATGCGCGCCACTATGTGCGCGATGCCGTGCTGGCCGGCCAGGCCAGCAATGTGCAGTTCGAGATCCAGGGTGACCTCTGGGAAGTGCCTTTTCCCGATTCGCGCCATGGCCTGTTCCGTATCGTCGCGCCGGTGCGCGATGTGCGCTATGCCTATGTGCCCAACTCGCACCTGCACCCGGGCGACAAGCCCTGGCCCGAACTCCATCGCCTCTCGGGCGAGCTGGTGTTTGAAGGCAACGGCATGCAGGTCAACAAGGCCAAGGGCATTCTGGACGGCAACGCGCGCATCGTCGTCGACCAGACCAGCGCGCAGATTCCCAATTTCCACGAGACCCGCGTGCTGGTCAATGCGCAGGCCCGTGGGCCGCTGGCGGACATGCTCTCGACCGTGCGCGGCAGTGCCATTGATGCGCTGACCCAGCATGCGCTGGCGCAGACCCAGGCTGATGGCGATACCCAGTTGCAGCTCAAGCTGGACCTGCCGGTGCATGAGATGGCGCAGTCCAAGGTCGAAGGCAAGGTACTGCTGCCGGGCAACCGCATCCAGTTCCATGATGACTCACCGGTGGTGGAGAAGGTCACCGGCGCGGTACAGTTTTCCGAGCACGGCTTTGCGCTGCAGGATCTGCAGGGCCAGGCCTTTGGGGGGCCGGTGAAGTTTTCCGGCGGCATGGATGTCAGTGGCATGCCCGCAGGTGCGGACCATGGCCCCCGGCTCAAGGTGCGGGCCCAGGGCGTCGCTACGGCGGACGGTCTGCTGCGCGCCAAGGAGCTGGGGCCGGTGGTGCAGCTGGCGCAGTGGGCCCAGGGCCAGGCCGCCTACCAGCTGGACATCGGCATGGCCCAGGGCGTGCCGCTGGTGGAGGTGCGCAGCGATCTGGCCGGCATGGCGCTGGCGCTGCCGCCACCGCTGAAAAAAGCCGCCGACGAGATCTGGCCGACCCAGTTTGCCAGCACCGTGCCCGATGCCCCGCGCGCCGCGCTGGTGCGCCAGAACATGCAGCTGGAAGTGGGTGGCCGCCTGCAGCTGCGCTATGTGCGGGATATCAGTGCCGATGACAACATCCCTGACAAGGTCGTCAGCGGTGTGCTGCGCCTGGGCGCCGGTGCGCTGACCTTGCCCGCCAAGGGAGTGATTGCGGAAGTGCAACTGCCCCAGGTCGATGTGCAGGAATGGCAGGCGCTGGCCCAGCGCATCAAGGCCATGGCGCCGCCTGCGCGGGCCCCCGCTGCCGAGGGCGCTGCGGCCTCGCCGCCCGCCAGCGACGCGTACCAGGCTTTCCTGCCAGACCATTGGGATATTCGCCTGGGCACCGTGCAGGTGCGCGGGATCGACATCCATAACCTGCACCTGAGCGGCTCGCGCACGGGGCAGCGCTGGCGCAGCCAGGTCAGCTCCAGCCTGCTCGATGGCCAGCTGGAATACGAGCAAGAGGCCAAAGGCCCGGGCACCATCCGTGCGCGCCTGAGCCAGTTGCGCGTGGGCCAGGACGGCGCCGACAGCAAGCCCGGTGCCAGCCACGATGACGCGCCCGAGCAGGAGCCGGGGCAGTTGCCGGCACTGGATGTCGTGGTCGAGGACTTGCGCTGGCGCCAGCATTCGGTGGGGCGGCTGGAGGTGCAGGCGGTCAACCAGCGCCAGTCCGACAGCTCCTGGTGGCAGCTGAAAAACATGGTGCTCTCGAACGATGCCGCCAGCCTGCAGGCCAGCGGTGATTGGGGCGCCAAGCGCAGCAGCGCCGGCGGGCGCCGCACCGAGCTGGAAATGCGGCTGGACCTGAAGGACACCGGCGCGCTGCTGGCCCGCCTGGGCATGGCTGGCGTGGTGCGCCAGGGCAAGGGCGCGGTACAGGGCCGCATCGGCTGGACAGGCAGCCCGGTGAGCCCCGACTACAACAGCATGGATGGCAAGCTGCATGTCGATGTGGGCCAGGGCCAGTTCCTCAAGGTGGAGCCTGGTGCCGCCAAGCTGCTGGGCGTGCTCAATCTGCAGGCGTTGCCGCGCCGCCTGACCTTGGATTTCAAGGATGTGTTCAGTGCCGGTTTTGGCTTTGACTTTGTGCGCGGCGATGTGCTGGTGAGCGACGGCGTGGCCTCGACCACCAACTTGCAGATGAAGGGCGTCACCGCCGCCGTGCTGCTCGAAGGCCGTGCCAATCTGCGCGACGAGACGCAGGACCTGCATGTGGTCGTCATTCCCGAGTTGAACACCACGACGATGGCGCTGGTGACCACGGCCATCAATCCGGTCATCGGCATCGGCACCTTTTTGGCACAGGCGCTGTTCAAGGGGCCGTTGACGCAGGCAGTGACCCAGGAGTTCGAGGTCAGTGGCTCCTGGTCGGAGCCCGAGGTCAAGCGCCTCAACCGCCGCCAGGAAGCCGACCCCAACGCCATCGGCACGCCGCATTGAGCGCCCGGCCCCTGCTGCGCTGAGTCACCTTCGATATCCGCAAGTGCCGCCCCAGGTCGGAGCTTACGGATAATAGCTGCCAGTTTCTCTTGCAGGATGCATCGATGAAAGTAGCCGCACTCCAAATGGTGACCAGCACGCGCTGGGAGCACAACCGCGCACAGGCCTGGCAGTTGCTGCAGCAGGCCGCCGCCGCCGGCGCGGAGCTGGCGGTGCTGCCCGAGTACTTCTGTCTGATGGGCCAGCGCGATACCGACAAGCTGGCACTGGCCGAGGCTTTTGGCGAAGGCCCGATGCAGCAGTTTCTGGCTGACAGCGCCCGCAGCCTGGGCCTGTGGATCGTCGGCGGCACCCTGCCATTGCAGGGGCCCGATGCCGACCATGTCTACAACAGCAGCTGCGTCTACAACCCGCAGGGGGACTGTGTGCTGCGCTACGACAAGATGCACTTGTTTTGCTATGCCAACGAGCGCGAGTCCTATGACGAGCACCGGGTCATCGCGCCGGGCAGCACCCCGGTGCAGTTTGACCTGCCCAGCCGCGATGGCCACCGCTGGCGCATTGGTTTGAGCATCTGCTACGACCTGCGCTTTCCCGAGCTGTACCGCCTGCATGCGCAGGCCGGTGCGCAGCTGATGCTGGTGCCCAGCGCCTTTACCTACACCACCGGCCAGGCCCACTGGGAGCTGCTGCTGCGCGCGCGGGCCGTAGAAAACCTGGCCTATGTGCTGGCAGCAGCCCAGGGCGGCCAGCATGAGAACGGCCGCCGCACCTGGGGCCACAGCATGGCCATCAACCCTTGGGGTGAGGTGATGGCGCTGCAGGCCAGCGAGCCTGGCGTGGTGCTGGCCGAACTGGATTGGGCGCAGCTGCAGCGCTGGCGCCAGCAACTGCCGGCCTTGCAGCACCGCGTATGCTGATGGCGCATTGGGCGCAGGCACTGGCGCAGCGCTGGCACCAGAGCTGGCGCCGCTGGTCATTGTGGTCGGCACTGGTGCTGCTGGTGGCAGGCACCCTGGTCACCCAGGTCTGGCTGGCGGGGCGCTATGAGATCTCCGAAGTGCAGCAGCGCCTGGACCGGGAGGCCCAGGATGCCGTCAGCGACATCCGCAGCCTGTTCAACGACAACGTCAACCGCCTGCGCAGCATGCCACGCTATGACAGCGATGTGATGGCCTGGCAGTCGGCGGCCGCGACCATCCTGCGCAACCAGCGCGATCTTGCCCATATCGAGTGGCGCAACCCGCAGTTGCAGATCGAGGCCAGCGAGGAGTCGCCTTATCTGAGCCTGCAATGGTCGGCGATTGACCGCACCGGCATGAACACCGAGAGCCATACCGCCTGCCTGCGTGCCCGCAATACCGGTGCCGCCTCGTATGCGGGCAGCTATTTCCTGTCGCAGGGCAATGGCACCGGGCTGGAGCTGCTCGAGCTGTGCGTGCCGGTGATCACTGGCGACCAGTTGCACGGCTTTGCCGTGGCCACCTACATCCTGCAGAACGTGCTGTCGGACCTGGTCAACGAGAGCCTGCGCCGCAACCATGAGCTGTCCTTCACCGAGACCGATGGCACGCGCCTGGCGATCGTCAGCACCCCGCGGCGCGGCACGCGGGTGTTCACCTCCAACCAGCTGCTCGATCTGCCCGGCGTGGCGCTGATGCTGCGGGTGGACAGCTGGCATGCGGCGCCGAACGTCTTCCCAAACGTGCTCACCGCGCTGGTCACCGGCATGTCGATCGCGCTGATCACCGTGCTGGTGGTGCTGGTGCGGGACAACCGCCGCCGCTTGAAGGCTGAGCGCGACCTGGGCGACGCACTGGCCTTTCGCAAGGCGATGGAGGACTCGCTGGTAACGGGGCTGCGCGCGCGCGATCTGCATGGCAAGGTCACCTATGTGAACCCGGCGTTTTGCGAGATGGTGGGGTTCTCGGCCGAGGAGATTCTGGATCCGAGCAAGGCCACGCCTTATTGGCCGCCCGAGATGGCGCCTGAATACGCACGCCGCCAGCAGATCCGCCTGTCGGGCCATCTGCCACCGCCGCGCGAGGGCTATGAGTCCACCTTCATGCACAAGGATGGCCGGCGCTTTCCGGTGCTGATTTTCGAGGCACCGCTGATCAATGCCGCCGGTCTGCATACCGGCTGGATGAGCGCCTTTGTCGACATGAGCGAGCAGCGCCGGGTCGAGGAACTCTCGCGCGCCTCGCAGGAGCGCCTGCAGGCCACCGCGCGGCTGGCGACGGTGGGCGAGATGGCCTCGCTGCTGAGCCATGAGCTCAACCAGCCGCTGGCCGCCATCTCCAGCTATGCGACGGGCATCATGAACCTGCTGCCCGAGGGCGCTTCGCCCGATGAGGTGCAGGAGCACCTGCCCGATGTACGCATGGCCGTGCAGCGCATGGCCTTCCAGGCCGAGCGCGCGGGCAAGGTCATCAAGAGCGTGCACGGCTTCGTGCGCCGGCGCGACCAGTCGCGCGAGTTTGTGCAGGCCTCCGAGCTGATGGATGCGGTATTGCCCTTGGTGCGGCTGCAGGCGCGTAAACTCTATGTCGATGTGGCCACCGAGCTGGCGCCCGGCTTGCCGGCCGTCTTCTGTGACCGGACCATGGTCGAGCAGGTGCTGCTCAACCTCAGCCGCAACGGCATGCAGGCCATGGACTATGGCGGCACGCACCCGCGGGTGCTGCAGATGCTGGTACGGCTGGCGCCCAGCGGCGATGGCCGGGCCTGGGTGGAGTTTGTCGTGGCCGATGTGGGCGAGGGAATCACCGAGGAGGTGGCCGCGCGTCTGTATACGCCGTTCTTCACCACCAAGGACGAGGGCATGGGGCTGGGGCTGAGCCTGTGCCGCACCGTCGTGGAGCAGCATGGCAGCCATTTGCGCTACCTGCCCAACCAGCCCCGTGGGACCATCTTCAGTTTTACCCTGCCAACCTGGCGCAACGATTGAAAGTTCAGAGATGCAGCCGCTAGTGAATGCGACCGTGTATATCGTCGATGATGATGCCGAGGTGCGCGATGCGCTGGCCTGGATGCTGCGCTCGCGCCGTTTGCTGAGCGAGAGCTTTGCGTCGGCCGAGGCCTTTGAAGCCATGCTGCGCAGCCGCCCGCCGCAGGTGGACCCGGCCTGCGCTCTGTTGGATGTGCGCATGCCCGGCATGAGCGGGCTGGCGCTGTTTGATCGCCTGGTCGAGATGGATGTGATTGCCGCCTTGCCGGTGATCTTCCTGACCGGCCATGCGGATGTGCCGACAGCCGTGGCCACCGTCAAGCGCGGAGCCTTTGATTTTTGCGAAAAGCCGTTCTCCGACAATGTGCTGGTCGACCGCATCGAGCATGCGCTGCAGGCATCGAGCGCTTACCTGGAAACCTTGCGCTCGCAGCAAGGCGTGCGTGAGCGCGTGGCCGAGCTGACAGACCGCGAGCAGGCGGTCATGCGCCTGGTGATCGATGGCCTGCCCAACAAGCTGATTGCCGATGAATTGACTATCAGCGTGCGCACGGTCGAAGTGCACCGCGCCCGGGTGTTTGACAAGATGCAGGTCAAATCAGCGGTGGAGCTGGCCAACCTGCTGCGCGACCTGGCCTGAGACAGCCGCCAGCGCAAGGCCCGCAAAAAAGGGCGCCAGTCCCACTGGCGCCCTTTGTGCATTCCGCACAGCCTGGTATTAGCGGCCTTGCTGCACCTCACCCACATAGATCTCGACGCGGCGGTTGTGCGCGCGGCCGGCCGGCGTGTCATTGCTGGCCACGGGCTGGCGCGAGCCCATGCCCTGTACTTGGATACGCGCGCCGTTCACGCCGCGCTGCGTCAGGTAGTTGCGTGCGCTCTCGGCACGGGCCAGCGACAGCGGGTCGTTGATGCCGTCGTTGCCGGTACTGTCGGTGTGGCCGATGATGCGCACCTGGGCGTTGGGGTTGTTGCGCAGGCCTTCGGCAAAGCGGTCCAGGATGGGGGCGAAGTTGCCCTGGATGTCCGAGCGGTTGGTCTGGAACGAGATGTCGCTGGGGATGTCGAGCTTGAGCTGGTTGTCCGGCGTCTGGGTCACCACCACACCGGTACCCTGGGTGGCTTGCTCCATCTCCTGCTTTTGCTTTTGCATGTGCTGCGACCAGATGTAGGTGCCCAGTGCGCCGATGCCCGCGCCGATGACGGCGCCCGAGCCTGCATGGCCGCCAGCAATCGCACCGACGGCAGCGCCGCCCAGGGCACCCACGCCGGCGCCGGTGGCCGTCTGGCGTTGCGTGTCGGACATGTTGGCGCAGCCGCTCAGAATGGCCAGGCTGGCAACGGCAGAGACTAGAATTTGTTTACGCATGCTTGAACTCCTCTGATGCAAGGGCATCCCCGGAAATGGGGACGGCCGTGGATGCAAATTGTGGGCAGTAGAACTGCCAAATGCCAGAGACAAAGTTCAAAAATGGTAAAAATGACGGCAATGAGCGGCCATGTCCTACGATTTGCGCAAGCTAGTCGCGAGGAGGCTGCTCATCTTTGCTTACGATTTCCCCTTTTTTGCGACCGGCAAACATCGTCCACCAGACGATCGCCACCAGTATGACCAACGCCAATAGCGCTTCCAGCAATATCAGTCCCATCGGTACCCGCTCCTTACGTACGCTGTCGATGGCTGCGATTGTAGGAATTCTGGCCGCCTGCTCCAGCCAAGTCCCTTTGGACCAGCCGTCTTCGCCGACCACCCGCCCGCCGGTATCGGGCAGCATCGAGGTGCTGCCACCCGATGCCAATGAGCCGCTGCCCCCGGCGATCCAGCAGGCCAAGAGCCGCTGGGTGCCGGTGCACTGGTCGTCGGTGCCCGGTCTGGAGCAGGACAACCTGGCCGATGCCTGGAATGCCTGGATCAAGAGCTGCAGCCGCCCGCCCGCGCCGTTTGCGCAGTTCTGCTCCGAGGTGCGGCGCATGAGCCTGGCCTCGACCGAGGAGCAGCGCGCCTGGATGGTGTCGCGCTTTCAGCCCTACCGCGTCGAATCGCTTGACGGCAACCCCGACGGCATGCTGACCAGCTATTTCGAGCCCATGCTCGATGGCACGCGCCAGCCAGGCAACGGCTATTCGATCCCGTTGTACCGGTCGCCGGCCACGCTGGGCTCGCGCAAGCCCTGGTTCAGCCGCCAGCAGATCGAGACCCTGCCGCAGGTGCAGGCCGAGCTGCAGGACAAGGTCATTGCTTGGGTCAACGACCCGGTCGACGCGATGGTGCTGCACATCCAGGGCTCGGGGCGGGTGCGCATCCAGGAAGCCGATGGCTCGGTGCGCCTGATCCGCGTGGCCTATGCTGCCACCAATGACCACCCCTACAAGAGCATCGGCAAGTGGCTGCTGGACCAGGGCCTGGTGCGCGATGCCACCTGGCCGGGCATCAAGGCCTGGATTGCCGCCAACCCGACCCGTGTCAATGAGCTGCTCTGGAGCAACCCGCGCTATGTATTCTTCAGGGAAGAGCCGCTGTCGCCACTGGATGCCGAGTTTGGCCCCAATGGCGCCCAGGGTGTGCCGCTGACCCCGGGCCGATCGATTGCGGTGGACCGGGGCAGCATTCCCTACGGCACGCCTGTCTGGCTGTCTTCCACCGGGCCCACCGTGCAGCTCAACCGCCTGGTGATGGCGCAGGACACGGGCAGTGCCATCCTGGGTGCCGTGCGCGCCGACTACTTTGCCGGCTGGGGCCATGAGGCGGGCGATTTTGCCGGCCGGGTCAAGCAGCCGCTGCGGCTGTGGGTGCTGTGGCCCAGGGGCGTGGCCAAGCGCTGATCTCCGCAAATAGTAGCCACCCAGGCCAGCCGCCCAGGCTGGCCTTTTGCATGGTGGCGGCTCGGATAGGAAAGGGGATCAACGCGAAGGCGTGCCCTTGGGGTTTGCCGTCATCGGCAGCGGCAGGGCGCTGCTGGATTTGACCTCGCCCAGCGAGAAGGTGGTGTGCACGTCTTTCACGTTGGGCAGGTGCAGCAGCACGTTGCGGATAAAGCTGGAGAAGCTCTCCAGGTCCTTGGCGACCACCTGCAGCTCGAAAGTGCCCGCGCCGCTGATGTAGTGGCAGGACGTGACCTCGGGCAGCAGGCGGATCGATTCCTCCATGCGCAAGGTGATGTCGGCGGTGTTCTGCGCGGCATCGACGCGCACAAAGGCCAGCACACCGAGGCCGAGCTTGTGGCGGTCCAGGGTTGCGTGGTAGCCGGTGATGTAGCCGGCCTCTTCGAGCGCACGCACCCGGCGCCAGCAGGGCGCGGCCGACAGGCCCACACGCTGGGCCAGTTCGGCATTCGTCAAACGGGCGTTTTTTTGCAGCTCGTAGAGGATGGCCCAGTCGAATTTGTCAATTTGGTTCATTTATTGTCATTATTGAGCAAGATTCTTTCAAATACTAGGTAAACCCCGGCAAGGAAAAGAATACTTTATTCTCGCTGCCCGTCATACACTGCAGCGATGAAGGCTGGGGTGTTTTGCCCCGCCTGCTGGACTTGGTTCCAGCTTCTTATAACGCCCCACAATCCCGGACCTGCCACAAGCGGCCACCGGGGGCTCTCCCCAGGAGACAAGACGATGAATGCCTCACTCCCCGAGTCCGTCCGCAAAGCGCTGGAAACCGTCACGCTTGAGGATAAGTACGCACTGGCCCATGGCCGTGCCTTCATGAGCGGGGTGCAAGCCCTTGTTCGCCTGCCGATGCTGCAGCGCCAGCGCGATGCATTGGAAGGTCTCAACACCGCAGGCTTCATCAGCGGCTACCGTGGATCGCCTCTGGGCGGCTACGACCAGGCGCTGTGGGCGGCCAAGAAGCACCTCAAGGACAACAACATCGAGTTCCAGCCCGGCGTCAACGAAGAACTGGGCGCCACCGCCGTCTGGGGCACGCAGCAGCTCGACCTGTATCCGCAGAGCAAGAAGTTCGACGGTGTCTTCGGCATCTGGTACGGCAAGGGCCCGGGCGTGGACCGCAGCGTGGACGTGTTCAAGCATGCCAACATGGCCGGCACGGCCAAGCACGGCGGCGTGATTGCGCTGGCCGGCGATGACCACATCAGCAAGTCCTCGACGGCGGCCCACCAGAGTGACCATATCTTCAAGGCCGTGGGCTCGCCGGTGTTCTTTCCCTCCAGCGTCCAGGACATCCTGGACATGGGCCTGCATGCCTTTGCGCTGAGCCGTTTCTCCGGCGTCTGGTCGGGCATGAAGACGATCCAGGAGATTGTGGAGTCGTCGGCCAGCGTCTCGGTGGACCCGGACCGGGTCAACATCATCACCCCCGATGACTTTGTGATGCCGCCTGGCGGCCTGCACATTCGCTGGCCCGATGCGCCTCTGGAGCAGGAAGCGCGTCTGATGGACTACAAGTGGTATGCGGCACTGGCGTATATCCGTGCCAACAAGCTCAACTACAACGTGATCTCCACGCCGAATGACCGCTTTGGCATCATCGCCAGCGGCAAGGCCTTCAATGACACGCGCCAGGCGCTGATCGACCTGGGCCTGGACGATGACACCTGCCGCCAGCTGGGCATCCGGCTGCACAAGGTCAACGTCGTCTGGCCGCTGGAGGCCTCCATTACCCGCGACTTTGCGATGGGTCTGCAGGAGATTCTGGTGGTCGAGGAAAAGCGCCAGATGATCGAGTACCAGCTCAAGGAAGAGCTGTACAACTGGCGCTCCGATGTGCGCCCCCATGTGCTGGGCAAGTTCGACGAGATCGAGGGCGACCACTCGGGCGGCGAGTGGTCGGTGCCCAACCCCAGCAACCACTGGTTGCTTCGCCCGAAGGCCGACCTGACCCCGGCGCTGATTGCGCAGGCGCTGGCCAAGCGCCTGAAGAAGCTCGGCGTGCCCGACGACATCGTGCGCCGCATGGATGCGCGCCTGCAGGTGATTGCCGCGCGTGAACAGGGTCTGAAGGACAGCAAGCAGGAGTCGGTGGACCGCCTGCCCTGGTTCTGCAGCGGCTGCCCGCACAACACCAGCACCCGCGTGCCTGAAGGCAGCCGCGCGGTGGCCGGCATCGGCTGCCACTACATGGTCAACTGGATGCCCGACCGCAACACCAGCACCTTCACGCAGATGGGCGGCGAAGGCGTGACCTGGGTCGGCCAGGCGCCGTTCACCACCGACCAGCATATTTTCTCGAACCTGGGCGATGGCACCTACTTCCACAGCGGTTTGCTGGCCATCCGCCAGAGCATTGCCTCGGGCGTGAATATCACCTACAAGGTGCTCTACAACGACGCGGTGGCGATGACCGGTGGCCAGCGCGTGGGCGAGCGCCCCGAGGGCCACTCGGTGCTGCAGATCATGACCAGCCTGTTGTCCGAAGGGGTCAAGAAGCTGGTCATCGTCAGCGACGAGCCGGAAAAGTATGACGGCGTGCAGCTGGGCGCCGGTGTGACCGTGCACCACCGCGACGAGCTCGACCGCATCCAGCGCGAGTTCCGTGAGCTCAAGGGCACGACGGCCATCATCTACGACCAGACCTGCGCGACCGAAAAGCGCCGCCGCCGCAAACGTGGCACGCTGGCCACGCCGGCCAAGACCGTCATCATCAACGAGGCGGTCTGCGAAGGCTGCGGCGACTGCTCGGTGCAGTCCAACTGCCTGTCGGTGGAGCCGGTCGAGACCGATTTTGGCCGCAAGCGCAAGATCAACCAAAGCACCTGCAACAAGGACTTCTCCTGCGTCAAGGGCTTCTGCCCGAGCTTTGTCACCATCGAAGGCGGCCAGCTCAAAAAGGCCAAGAAGGAGAAAAAGGGCGATATGGCCAAGCTGCCTGCGTTGCCCGATCCCGTCCTTCCCGTGGCCACCCAGGCCTGGGGCATTGTGGTGGCGGGTGTGGGCGGCACGGGTGTGATCACCATTGGCTCGCTACTGGGCATGGCCGCCCACCTGGAGGGCAAGGGCGTGGTCACGCAGGATGCGGCCGGTCTGGCGCAAAAGGGCGGCTCGACCTGGAGCCATATCCAGATCGCCAACTCGCCCGACGCGATCTACACCACCAAGGTGGACACCGCCAAGGCCGACCTGGTCATCGGCTGCGACCCCATCGTCGCGGCCAACAAGACCACGTTGGCTGCCATGCAGCAGGGCCGTACCTTTGTGGCGCTCAACACCCATGGCGCGCCCACGGCGGCCTTCGTGCACAACCCGAACTGGCAGTTCCCCGAGGCGGGTTGCGAATCGGCGATCCTGGCGGCCGTGGGCCAAGAGGGTGTGGGCATGTTCGATGCCGAGCACATTGCGACCCAGGCGCTGGGCGACAGCATCTATACCAACCCGCTGATCCTGGGCTATGCCTGGCAAAAGGGCCGGGTGCCGCTGTCCCATGCCGCGCTGATGCGGGCGATGGAACTGAACGGCGTGCAGGTGGACAACAACAAGGCTGCGTTTGAATGGGGCCGCCAGTGCGCCGCCAACCTGCCCCAGGTGCAGGCCATGTTTGCCGCCCAGCAGGTGATCCAGCTGGTCAAGAAGCCCTCGTTGCAGGAGCTGGTGGCCAAGCGCGTGGCTTTCCTGACCGATTACCAGGACAGCGCCTATGCCGCCGACTACGAAGCCTTCGTGAACAAGGTGCATGCGGCCGAAGCCAGGCTGGGCAGCAGCACCCGCCTGTCGCAAGCGGTGGCGCGCTACCTGTTCAAACTGATGGCCTACAAGGACGAGTACGAGGTGGCGCGCCTGCACACCACGGCCGAGTTCAGCGAGAAGATTGCCAGCATGTTCGAGGGCGACTACAAGATCGTGCACCACCTGGCGCCACCCACCACGGCCAAGCGCAATGACAAGGGCGAGCTGGTCAAGAAGGCCTACGGCGGCTGGATGCGCAAGGCCTTTGGTGTGCTGGCAGGACTCAAGGGCCTGCGCGGCGGCGCACTCGATGTCTTTGGCCGCACCGAAGAGCGCCGCACCGAGCGCGCACTGATCCAGGAGTACCGGGCATGCATCGAGGAGCTGCTGCAGCGCCTGAGCGCCGAGCGCCTGGCGCTGGCGGTGGAAATCGCCAGCATCCCCGAAGACATCCGCGGCTACGGCCATGTCAAGGAACGCCACCTGGCCGCCGCCCGCAGCAAATGGCAGCAGCTGATGGCACGCTGGCGTGCGCCTGCCGATGACGCAGCGGCAGCCGCGGCTGCTGCCAAGCCCGAACCGGCACAGGTATGAAGCCCGGTTGACGGGTGAAAGGGAGTGGATCGAGCCGCCTGTGCGCCAAGCCAGGCGGCTTTTTTGTCAGCGGCTGCAGCAAACGGGCGTGACAAATTTGTCACAGCGCGTGGAGCAGGGCGGTGCTCGCGGCGACTTTGGCGCGTAAATACCACTTAAGCGGCAGTATCTGCCATAGTGGCTTCTACCAATGCGCTGGCATGAAAGCTGCTTAATTCCATGAAAACAACCGGAAAAACCAGAGGCATCCAAGGTATTGCCTGGGTGTTCGCAGAGGGGCACGCATACAATGCTTCTCTTTGGGTCTTGGTTTTGGTCATCCAGGCAAGGCCTGCATCCACGTTGGGAGCTTCATTTGTTTATCTCTTCTGCTTTTGCCCAGACCGCACCGGCTGCTGCTGCCTCCGGCGGCATGACCTCCACCCTCACCAGCATGCTGCCCTTGGTGCTGATGTTTGTGGTGCTGTATTTCCTGATGATCCGTCCTCAGATGAAGCGCCAAAAGGAAGCCCGTGCCATGATCGATGCGCTGGTCAAGGGCGACGAAGTGGCCACCAATGGGGGCCTGGTGGGCCGCGTGGTGGGCCTGGACGAACAGTTCCTGCAAGTAGAGTTGGCCCAGGGCGTGGTCGTGCAACTGCAGCGTGGTGCTGTGGTGCAGGTGCTGCCCAAGGGTACGCTGAAGTAATCCATCGTTGAAACAGCAATTGGCGCAGCATGGCTGCGCCTTCTATTTTGCGTAAGGTAAGAGCGCGATCATGAACCGTTATCCGGTCTGGAAGTACGCGATCATTGTGATCGCGCTTCTGGTAGGGGTTGTTTACACCCTGCCCAACTTTTTTGGTGAGGCGCCTGCTGTCCAGGTCGCCTCGGTCAAGGCCACTGTCACCGTGGATTCTGCATTGCAGCAGCGCGTGGAATCGGCGCTGGCCGATGCCGACGTCAAGCCGCTGAGTATCGCGCTGGAAAACGGTTCGATCCGCGCCCGCTTCGACAAGGAAGACGAGCAGCTCAAGGCCAAGGGCGTGCTCGAGCGCGTGCTGATCCCGGACAGCAACGACCCCTCCTATGTGGTGGCGCTGAACCTGATCTCCCGCTCGCCCGCCTGGCTTACCGCCCTGCATGCCAAGCCCATGTACCTGGGTCTGGACTTGCGCGGTGGCGTGCACTTCACCTTGCAGGTGGACATGCAGGCGGCGCTGACCAAGCGCACCGAAGCGCTGACCAGCGATGTGCGTCTGGCGCTGCGCGACAAGAAGATTCGCCACGGCGGTGTGAACCGCGAAGGCCAGTCGCTGGAAGTGCGCCTGCAAGACGAGGCCACCGCCACGACGGTGCGCAACCTGATTGTGGACACCATGCCGGACCTGCAGGCCAATGTGGTCAGCACCGGCGGCGCCTATGTGGTGCGGGCCAACATCAAGCCTGAATCGCTGCGCAGCGTGCAAGAGCAAGCGCTCAAGCAGAACATCACGACCTTGCACAACCGTATCAATGAGCTGGGCGTGGCCGAGCCGGTGATCCAGCAGCAAGGCTCCGACCGCATCGTGGTGCAGCTGCCCGGTGTGCAGGATCCGGCACAGGCCAAGGACATCCTGGGCCGTACCGCTACCTTGGAAGTGCGCATGGTCGACGACAGCTCGGACGCACGCGCGGCCGAAATGGGCACCGGCCCCGTGCCGTTTGGCTCTGAAAAATACAGCGACCCGCATGGCCAGTCCATCGTCGTGAAAAAGCAGGTCATCCTGACCGGCGAGAACCTGAACGACGCGCAGCCCGGCTTTGACAGCCAGACCCATGAAGCGACCGTCAACCTGACCCTGGATGGCAAGGGCGCGAACATCTTCAAGGACGTCACGCGCGAGAACATTGGCAAGCGCATGGCCATCCTGCTGTTTGAAAAGGGCAAGGGCCAAGTGGTGACCGCCCCGGTGATCCGCTCCGAAATCGGTGGCGGCCGCGTGCAGATCTCGGGCAGCATGTCGACCAAGGAAGCCAGCGATACCTCGCTGCTGCTGCGCGCCGGCTCGCTGGCCGCGCCGATGGAAATCATCGAGGAATACACGATCGGCCCGAGCATGGGTAAAGAGAACGTGGAAGCCGGTATCAAGAGCATCGTGGGGGGCTTCATCGCGATTGCCGTCTTCATGTGCATCTACTACATGGTCTTTGGCGTGGTCTCGACCATTGCGCTGGGCGTGAACGTGTTGCTGCTGCTGGCCATCCTGTCGATGCTGCAGGCTACGTTGACCCTGCCGGGCATTGCCGCCATGGCGCTGGCCATCGGTGTGGCCATTGACTCGAACGTGCTGATCAATGAACGGGTGCGCGAAGAACTGCGCGCCGGTGCGTCACCCCAGGCGGCCATCCATGCCGGTTATGAACATGCCTGGCACACGATTCTCGACTCCAACGTCACCACCCTGATCGTGGGCCTGGCGCTGCTGGCCTTCGGCTCCGGCCCGGTGCGCGGCTTTGCCGTGGTGCACTGCATCGGCATTTTGACCAGCATGTTCTCGGCCGTGTTCTTCTCGCGTGGCCTGGTCAACCTCTGGTATGGCCGCCGCAAGAAGCTCAAGAGCGTGTCGATCGGCCAGGTCTGGAAGCCCGAGGGCGAAGACCACCGCTCCGTGGCATCTGCTAAACGTTAAGGAGGAAGACCATGGAATTCTTCCGTATCAAAAAAGACATCCCTTTCATGAAATACGCGTTGGTGCTCAACGCGATTTCGGTCATCACCTTCGTGCTGGCGGTGTTCTTCCTGACCACCCGTGGCCTGCACCTGTCGGTGGAGTTCACCGGCGGTACCGTCATGCAGGTGGCCTACGAGCAGCCTGCCGATGTGGGCAAGATCCGCGAACAGGTCGCCTCGCTCGGCTACCAGGACATCCTGGTGCAGAACGTGGGCAGCGCCGACCGCGTGATGATTCGCCTGCCGATTGAAAAAGGCGTGACCACGGCCCAGCAGGGCGAGAAGGTCATGGGCGCGCTGAAGGCGGCCGACCCCGGCGTGACCTTGCTGCGCAGCGAGTTCGTGGGCCCCTCTGTGGGTGAGGAGCTGGTGCACGGCGGCCTGATGGCGCTGGCTGCGGTGGTGCTGGGCATCGTGATCTACCTGGCGATGCGCTTCGAGTGGAAGTTCGGTGTCGCCGCTGCCATTGCCAACTTGCATGACGTGGTGATCATCCTGGGCTTCTTCGCCTTCTTCCAGTGGGAGTTCTCGCTGGCCGTGCTTGCCGGTGTACTGGCGGTGCTGGGGTACTCGGTCAATGAATCGGTGGTGATTTTTGACCGGATCCGCGAGGCATTCCGCAAGTTCCGCAAGCTCAGCACGCCCGAAGTGATCGACCACGCCATCACCTCGACGATGAGCCGCACCATCATCACCCACGCTTCGACCGAGGCGATGGTGCTGTCGATGTTTCTTTTTGGCGGCGCCAGCTTGCATTACTTTGCATTGGCGCTGACCATTGGTATTCTTTTTGGTATCTACTCGTCGGTATTCGTGGCCGCGGCCATCGCGATGTGGCTGGGCGTCAAGCGGGAAGACCTGGTCAAGGTCAGCCAGAAGGACCTGGACCCGAACGACCCCAATGCCGGGGCCACGGTATAAAGATCGATAAAGGGATGGGATTTCTGTGGCTGTTGCACCTTCGCATCATCGCAGCTGGCAAAAAAAGCTCGCCCGTGAAGCGCGGCTGAGATTTGTCGGTGGTTTGTGCGCGGGTCTGCCCGGGGTGGCGGCGCGCTTGCGCGCCGAGCTGCTCCAGATCATCGCGCGGCCCAGCACCGATCCCTCCCGCTCGCATGTGGCGCTGTCTGCCGCGATTGCCGAGTTTGACAGCCGCCAGCAAGCCTGGCTGGACAGCGCCAACAAGCTGCTGCGCCAGAGCCTGCTGGCTGGCGAGCCGGCCCCCGAGCCGGTGGCTGCGCCCCCGACCATCACCAGCTTGGAGCTGGTCAGCAACGAAGCCATCGAGGGGCGCATCATCGCCTCGCGCCTGGCAGCCCAGCTGCTGGAGCTGGTCGCAGCCGAGCTCAACAGCGTGCGCCGCGTGACCCAGTTTCTGGAAGACCAGGAGCTGGGCCCCGCCGACGCCCTGCGGCCCGAGACCTGGTGCCTGCGCCTGATCGAGGCCTGGGAGGCGGCAGGCCTCAGCCGCAAGACACTGGATCTGCTGTGGGCGCCGATGCTGGAAATCCTGGCACCGCTGGGCATCAGCGTCTACACGGCGGTCCGGCGCTTCTACGACGAGCAAGGCGCTGCCACCGAAGACGAGCTGCGCAGCTACCGCATCAAACGCACGGAAACCGAACGCCCCGCAGCGGCTGCCGCCGCCATGGCTGCCGCTGCTGCCCAGCAGTTGGCGGGTATGGCGGCAGCACAAGCGGGTGCGGTCTCCGGTGTCGCCAGCATGCCCTCGGGCTTGATGCCGGCAGGCGGTGCCGGTTGGGCCGCGATCGGCGCAGCGCGCCAAAAGAGCCAGGGCGTGCTCGCGCAGCTGCGCGGGTTCTTGCAGGGCGTTGCCGGTAGCCGCTCCAATGGTGGCCCCACCTCGGTGCGCGCATCGCTGGGGGCAGCGGGTGGCTATGTGATCTCGCCGGCGCTGCAGCACGCACTGGTGTCGCCGCCCACGGCGATCCAGTCGGCCTGGTTCCATACCGCGCCGGCCGATGACGATATGGACGCCGTCCAGGTGGTGGCACCGGTGGCGTTGGCGGTGCGCCAGCAGTCCTCGGCGCTCAAGAGCGTGGCCTCGTCCGACGAGGAAAAGGCGATCATCGAGATCATCGCCTTGATGTTCCAGAGCATTCTGAACGAGGACCGCATTCCGGCCGGTATCCGCATCTGGTTTGCGCGCCTGCAGGTGCCGGTGCTGCGCGTGGCGCTGGCCGAGCCGGCGTTCTTCAACGACACCGAACACCCGGCGCGCCAGCTGATCGACCGCATGGGCGCTTGCGTGCTGGGCTTTGAGGCGGCCGCGCTCAATGGCACGACGTTGGAGGCCGAGGTCAAGCGGGTCGTGCAGGTCATCGAGCAGTACCCGGACACCGGCAGCCGCGTGTTCCAGCTGGTGCTCAAGGAATTCCAGAAATTCCTCGAAAAGAACCTGACCGGCCAGACCGCGACCGCGCGCGAACTGGTCAGCCTGGCCCAGCAGATCGAGCAAAAGGAGACGCTGGCCATCCAGTACACCATCCAGCTGCGCGACATGCTGCTGGAGATGCCGGTCGACAGCGATGTGCGGGAGTTCCTGTTCAAGCAGTGGTCCGATGTGCTGGCGATGTCGGCGATCCGCTTCGGTGCCGAGCACGAGAACACACAGAAATTCAAGAAGGCGGCGCTGGACCTGGTCTGGTCGGCATCGGCCAAGCCCAGCAAGGAAGAGCGCGCCCGGGTGATCCGCCAGCTGCCGCTGTTGCAGACCGTGCTGCGCCAGGGCCTGACCCTGTCGAACATCGTCGGCGAGCGCCAGGACGAAATCATCAAGAGCCTGATGGATATCGTGGCCGAGGCCTTCCTGGCCAAGACCAATGAGATCCCGCAGGAGCGCATCATTGCGCTGGCAGAGCGCCTGGCCCATCTGGAAGACGCACTCGACGAGGTGGTGACCGAAGAGTATCCGCTCAGCGCCGAGAGCATCGAGCTGATGCTGGGCATCGACACCAGCAGCATCCAGGTGATTGCCGACGATGGCGCGCTGGTGCAGCCCGAGGTACTGGAGTGGGCGAAGAATCTGTCGCTGGGCAACTGGTTCCTGCTGGACCACAATGCCAGTCCGCTGCAGGTGCAGTACGTCTGGCACAGCCAGCACAAGCAGCTGCACCTGTTTGCAGCGCTGAGCGGCTCCTGCTTTCTCTTCCAGATGCGGCGCATGGGCCATTACCTGCAGGCCGGCCTGCTGCTGCCGCGCGATGCCGAAGGCATCACGGCCCGTGCCGCGCGCGATGCGCTGGCCAAGATCGAGGCCAACCCCGAACGGCTGTTGCAGTAAGCGGCTGCGGGTCTAGCCTGCCGCCAGGCGCTGGAACAAGCCGCCCGGCAGGCGCGCCACCCGGCCTTGCAGCTCCAGCTCCAGCAGCTGAATCTGCAGGCGGGCGATATCGATGCCGGTACGGCTGCACAGGCTGTCCAGATCGACCGGGTCAAAACCCAGTGCCTGCAGCAAGCCCTGGTCTTCATGCCTATCGTTGCTGGCCGCTGCGCCAGAGGTATCCACCGGCGCAGGTTCTGCGGCTGGCACCCGGGCCGCAGCGCCCAACGCAGGCAGTTCTTCCAGAATATCTTCCACCGATTCCACCAGCTTGGCGCCCTGGCGGATCAGCGCATGGCAGCCTTTGCTCTGTGGCGCATGGATGGAGCCGGGGATCGCAAAAACCTCGCGCCCCTGCTCGCTGGCCAGGCGGGCGGTGACCAGCGATCCCGAGGCGGTCGCAGCCTCGACCACCAAGGTGCCGCTCGCCAGACCCGCTATCAGGCGGTTGCGTTTGGGAAAGTTCTGCGCCAGCGGGGGTGTGCCCAGGTGGTATTCGCTGACGATCCAGCCCTGCTCGGCAATCTGTGCAGCCAGCGCATGGTTGGCGCGGGGGTAGACCCGGTCAATGCCAGTGCCGATCACGGCGATGGTGGCGGGCTGCCGGCCGGTTGCAGCTTCCAGCGCACCGGCATGGGCAGCGGCATCGATGCCCAGCGCCATGCCGGAGATGACGGTGATGCCCTGGCGCACGAGGGTCTGGGCAAAAGCACAGGCATTCTGCACGCCCTGTGGCGTGGGGTTGCGGCTGCCGACCATCGCCAGCGCCTTGTGCGGCCATGCGAGACCTGGCCCCTCGAACCAGCGGGCATGGCCGGTGATGTACAGCAACACGGGCGGGTCGGCGGTTTCAAGCAGCGCGGGCGGGTAGCCGGCGTCGCCCAGGGTCAGCACATGCCGCACCAAAGGTGCTGGCGCGCTGGCCAGCCAGCTCCAGGTGGTGGCCTGCAGCGCCTGCAGCTCAGCGCTGGGGTTCAGCAGCGCCCGCGCTTGCGCAGGTGTGATGCAGCTCTCCAACTGTGCCGCAGTCTGGGCCAGTACCGCACCCGGCAGGCCAAAGCGCGCCAGCAGACGCCGGATGCCGGTGTTCCCCAGGCCAGGGGTTGCTGCCAGGCGTATCCAGTCGTGCAGCTCTTGTTCGGTCATGGGGCCAGCGCTGCGGTGCCGTCCACTGCGTCAGGGGCGGTAGTCGGGCGAGATCAGCGCGTCGCCGACCTTCACCCCTTCCTTGGCTTCAAGGATCAGCGCGTAGGACACCTTGTCGAAGGTGCGGAAGACCATGGCCAGGCCATTGGCTTCGTTGGGCAGCTTGATGACGGTCTGGTCGCTGTCGGTCTTGTCCTTGATGCGCGCGCCGCGTGTCATCAGGCGGAAGACATGGCCGAGCTCGACACCGTCGGCCTGGCCACGGTTGATCGCGATCACATTGTTGCGCGATGCATAGGCCACGCTGTTGCTGCCGTAGATCGACATCACGCTGCCCTGCAGATGCTCATCGGGCGCATGCGGCACATAGCTGGTGACCTGGATGCGCGGCATCGGCAGCAGCTTGTCGCCGACGCGGATTTCCTCCTTCACTGCGGTGATATCGAGCGATGCGGGCACCGGATCGGTGTGCGCATTGCCCTTGGCGTCCAGGGTCGTCTCCTGGCGCTCGCCCGCCATCAGTTGCACCTTGCCGAGGTACTGCGCTTCATAGCCCAGGATGGCATTGGTTTCCGGGTCGGTCATCGGCACGGCATTGCGGAACACGCGGTAGTACTGGCGCTCCTGCCCCATCTCCAGCGACTGGTCGGCCGAGCGGCCATAGACACGGTCGCCGGGCGACAGCAGCGCGCGCTCTTGCGCGGCACCGACCAGGCGCGGGGCTTTTTCGCTCTCGCCGGCGGACAGCACCTCGGGCTCCACCAGGAAGGCCTCGATCAGGCGCTGGTTGACAGCCGGCAGCGCGGTGCCGGACAGGCTTTCGCTGCGCACGCGTGGCGAGATGCGGATGACTTCCTCCTCGCCCGAGCGCGACGTGACCAGACGCGCCATGCCATTGCGGCGTTCCAGGTACAGGGTCTGGCCGGGGTAGATCAGGTGCGGGTTGGCAATGGTCTGCAGGTTCATGCCCCACAGCGCGGGCCAGCGCCAGGGTTGCTGCAGGTAGACGCGCGAGATGTCCCACAGGGTGTCGCCACGCTTGACGACATAGGTATCGGGTGCATTGGCGGCCAGCTCGGCCTCGGGGATGCCCTGCGCCGCCACTTGCTGGGCGGTGCTGCGTTGCTGCGCGGTGACCGGCAGCTGCGCAGCCGGCGTGGCGGCCCAGGCACTCAGGCCGGCGCAGGCCATGCAGGCGGCTGCAATGGCGCTGCTGCGCAGCTGGTGGAACAGGGGCGTGGTGGATGCTCGCATGGCCGGGTGACTCCCTCTCAGTCGCTGGCAGGCCACAGTGGGCCTACTGTCAATGTTTGTAATTGCCTCTGATTCTCGGGCCAAGCCCTTGATCGATCAATGATTATTGCAAGGCATCCGGGCATTGAAGCGCAAAAGTGGCGAAAATAACGACATTCACAAGTGAAAACTATGTCTATCCTCCCGATTCTCTGCTACCCCGATCCCCGTCTGCACAAGGTCGCCAAGCCCGTGGCCGTGGTCGATGACCGCATCCGTACCCTGGTCCAGGACATGCTGGCCACCATGTACGACGCCAGCGGTATCGGCCTGGCAGCCACGCAGATCGACGTGCATGAGCGCGTGGTGGTGATCGATGTCTCTGAAGAGCGCAACGAGCCGATGGCCATCATCAACCCGGAAATCATCTGGGCCAGTGACGAGAAGCAGGTCGGCGATGAGGGCTGTCTGTCGGTACCCGGCATCTACGACGGCGTGGAGCGTTCGGTAGCGGTCAAGATCAAGGCGCTCGACGAGCACGGCAACAGCCGCGAGATCGACGCCGAAGGTCTGCTGGCCATCTGCATCCAGCATGAGATGGACCACCTGCTGGGCAAGGTGTTTGTCGAGTACCTGTCGCCGCTCAAGCGCAACCGCATCAAGTCCAAGCTGGTCAAGCAGCAAAAGCGCGAACTGGCCGACGCCAAGGGCTGATATGGGCACCACGCGATCTTCACGGAGCTGGCTGCCTGGCCGCGCGTGGGGCGCGATGGCCTTGCTCATCCTGTGCGCGGCCCTGGCTGGCTGCGCCTATCCGACCCAGTTCAAGCCCGGCACCCCGCAGCAGGAGGTGCTGAGCAAGCTGGGGCCTGCCAATACCGTCAAAAAGCTCGATGGCGGCGGTGAGCGCTGGCTCTACACCACCCAGCCGATGGGGCGCGAGGCCTACCAGCTGCAATTTGGTGCCGATGGCCAATTGCAGACGACCACCCAGGTGCTGACGGCCGGCAACTTTGGCGCGATCCCGCTGGGCCAGTTCACGCAGCAGCAGCTGCTGCAGGATTTTGGCCCGCCGATGGAAATCACCCGGGTCTGGAGCTTCACGGGACAGGTCTGGACCTACCGATTCTGGGACAATGGCATCAAGCGATTCGCGCATGTGCACGTCGATCCGCAAGGTGTGGTGCAAAAGCTGATGTTCATCGATGAGCCCCTGCCCGAGCCCCGCCAGCGTGACTGAGTGCCGCTGTGCCTGGGCGGATCGCCGCTTGCCCCTTACTCCCCCTGAAAAGACATGAAAGTAGTTTTCGCCGGCACGCCGGAATTCGCCCGTGTGGCGCTGGAGCAGCTGCTGGCCGCCGGTCATGAGGTGCCGCTGGTGTTGACCCAGCCGGACCGGCCCGCCGGCCGAGGCATGAAGCTGCAGGCCTCCCCAGTCAAGCAGTGCGCGCTGGCGCACGGCATTGCCGTCAGCCAGCCGCTCAGCCTGCGCTTGGATGGCAAATACCCCGAAGAAGCGGCCGCCGCGCGCGCAGCGCTGCTGGCCGCCCAGCCCGATGTGATGGTGGTGGCGGCTTACGGATTGATCCTGCCGCAATGGGTGCTGGACTTGCCTGCCAAGGGCTGTCTCAACATCCACGCCAGCCTGCTGCCGCGCTGGCGCGGTGCCGCACCCATTCACCGTGCGATCGAGGCCGGTGACGCGCAGACCGGCGTCACCATCATGCAGATGGACGCGGGTCTGGATACCGGCGACATGTGCCTGGTCGAGGCGCTGGACATTGCCCCCCGGGACACCACCGCCAGCCTGCACGACAAGCTGGCAGCGCTGGGCGGCCGCATGCTGGTGCAGGCGCTGGCCTTGAGCCACGAAGGCCGCCTGCAGCGCGAGCCGCAGCCGGCAGAAGGCATCACCTACGCGCACAAGATCGAGAAGACCGAAAGCGCGATCGACTGGTCAATGGGAGCGGAACAGATCGATCGCCGCGTGCGCGCCTTCAACCCCTTCCCGGCAGCCTCTACCCACGTGGGAGACGAGGTGGTCAAGATCTGGGCGGCGCAGCCCGAGCGGCATTCGCCCGCCGAGGCCGTCCCCGGCCAGGTGCTGGTGGCGGATGACCAAGGCATCGTGGTGGCCTGCGGCGAAGGTGCGTTGCGCATCAGCGAACTGCAGCGGCCCGGTGGCAAGCGCTTGCAGGCCGCAGATTTTCTGCGCGGCCATGCGCTGCAACCCGGCCAGGTTCTGGGCGACGGCAGGCCATCCGTGGCAGCTCCATGAGCCTGCACCACCGGCGCCGCGCGATCGACCACCCCAGTTTCCGTGCCGGCGTGGTCGACATGTCGGGCACGGCCGTGGGCATTGCGGCCTGGGCGCTGGTCACTGGCGTGGCGATGGTCAAGGCGGGTATCTCCGCGCCCATGGCCATCTTCATGTCCCTGGTGGTCTATGCCGGCAGCGCCCAACTGGCGGTGCTGCCGCTGATGGCGATGGGCTCGCCGATGTGGGTGGTCTGGTTCACGGCGGCCTGCGTGAACCTGCGCTTTGTCATTCTGTCGAGCATGTGGCGCAGCTATTTTGCGCACCTGCCGCTGTGGCACCGCCTGTGCATTGGCTATTTCAGCGGTGATGTGATCTTTGTGGCCTTCATGCGCCGCTACACCGCGCCGGTGGCCAAGCCCCAGCAGGTGTACTACTTCTGGGGCGCCTCGTCGCTCAACTTCATCACCTGGCAGGGCTTCTCGATCGCCGGCATCCTGCTGGCCAATGTGGTGCCGCTGGAGTGGGGCCTGGGCTTTGCCGGCGTGCTGGCGCTGTTGGGCGTGCTGTACTCGATGCTGATCGACCGCGCCACCAAGGTAGCGGCGCTGGTGGCCGCGACAGCGGCGATTGCGGCCTACGGCATTCCGCTCAAGCTCAACATCCTGGTAGCAATTGCCTGCGCCGTCACCATCGGCCTCCTGGTCGAGGCGGTGGACCAGCGCGGCCGCAAGCCCAAGATCGTGGTCGTCGCCAAGAACAAGCCGCTGCCGTCGCCCGGGCCCGAGCAGCCCGACGATGGCACGACAGCCGTGCCCGTGCGTGAGGAGCATGTGCGATGAGCCAGGACGACTGGGATCTGCTGTACCAGCTGACCGCCATTGTGGGCCTGACCGTCATCACCGTGGTCACCCGTGCGTTCTTCATGATCCCGAAGAACGAGCTGCCGTTGCCCGACTGGCTCAAGCGCGGCCTCAAATACGCACCGCTGGCGGCCCTGATGGCCGTCATTGCGCCGGAGCTGTTGATGGTCAAGGGCGAACTGACCAAGACCCTGCTCGATGCCCGCATTCCGGCAGTGATCTGCGCGACCATTTATTACTTCAAGAAGCGCGGCATCCTGGGCACGATTGTGGTGGGCATGGCGGTCTACCTGCCTTTGCATATCGGCCTGGGCTGGTAAACCTGCGAAGAGACGCCGGCGCGACCGCCAGCTTGGGAGAGGCTGGGCAGGCCTCTACAATGGCGGCCATGCTCGGCCGCTCCCAAGGCCTGTGCCCCAGTTTCTAGACTCTTTGGTAGCCATTCCCATGAACATCCTTCGTTTCTCCGACCTGTGTGCCCAAGGCAAGGTGCAAGGCCAACGCGTTTTCATCCGCTCCGATCTGAATGTGCCGCTCAACGACGCGGGCGAGATCACCGAAGACACGCGCGTGCGTGCGTCGGTCCCTGCGATCGAGATGGCGCTGAAGGCCGGCGCTGCCGTGATGGTGACCAGCCACCTGGGCCGCCCCACCGAAGGCGCCTTCAAGCCCGAGGACTCACTCGCCCCCGTCGCCCAGCGCCTGGGCCAGCTGCTGGGCCGCGAAGTGCCGCTGATCGCCGACTGGGTCGATGGCGTCAACGTGGCACCCGGCCAGGTCGTGATGCTGGAGAACTGCCGCACCAATGTCGGCGAAAAGAAAAACCTGCCCGCGCTGGCGCAAAAGCTGGCCCGGCTGTGCGACATCTATGTGAATGACGCCTTTGGCACGGCCCACCGCGCCGAAGGCACGACCTACGGTATTGCCGAGTACGCGAAGACCGCCTGCGCCGGCCCGCTGCTGTCGGCCGAGATCGATGCCATCACCAAGGCACTGGCAGCGCCAGCGCGTCCGCTGGTGGCCATCGTCGCGGGCTCCAAGGTGTCGACCAAGCTGACCATCCTGCAATCGCTGTCCAGCAACGTGGACCAGCTGATCGTCGGCGGCGGCATCGCCAACACCTTCATGCTGGCTGCGGGCTTGAACATCGGCAAGTCGCTGGCCGAAGCCGACCTGGTCGGCGATGCCAAGGCGGTGATCGATGCGATGGCCGCTCGCGGTGCCGATGTGCCGATTCCGACCGATGTGGTCGTCGCCAAGACCTTTGCTGCCGATGCCGAGGCGACCATCAAGCGCGCCACCGATGTGGCCGATGACGACCTGATCCTGGATATCGGCCCGGAGACGGCCGCCCGCCTGGCCGAGCAGCTCAAGAAGGCCGGCACCATCGTCTGGAACGGCCCGGTGGGCGTGTTCGAGTTCGATGCGTTTGCGCACGGCACCGAAACCTTGGCGCAGGCCATTGCCCAGTCGCCCGCGTTCAGCATTGCCGGCGGTGGTGACACCTTGGCCGCCATCGCCAAGTACGGCATCGAAGACAAGATTGGTTATATCTCCACCGGAGGTGGTGCGTTTTTGGAAGTATTGGAAGGCAAGACCTTGCCAGCTTTCGAAATTCTGCAAAAGCGCGCCGCAGGCTGAGCTTTCAGGGCGGGCAAATGACCGTTCCAAAGTGTGAGCAAAAACAACAAAATGCATGGCTCTGTTCGCACTTTGGATCGTTTCTCTTGTCTTGGCACCACCACATCTACAACAATGGATGCAAGCCTGGGCGGGTGTTGGCCCGTCGGCTATCTAATTCCGAGGAGGGAAACATGGCTTTGAAAAAGACCATCGGAGCGGCGGCGCTGGCAAGCGCCGTGCTTGCGTTGACGGGTTGCGCGGTAGAGGCGCCCGTTCCATACGGCGCCAACTATGCGCAGCCAACCCAGATGAAGGTGCGTGCCGCAGGCCACTGGGACCTGATGGCCAGCGAAGTGGTCGCTGACACCCTGGCGACGCTGGAGCGCAATGGTCTGAACGCCAAGACGCCCTTGTATGTGGCCCTGCCACAGAACGCCAGCGCCTTTGACAGCGTGTTCCACGACCTGGTCGTGACCAAGCTGGTGCAGCATGGCGCATCGGTCTACACCACCCCGGGCCAGCAACTGGAGGTGAGCTACGACGCCAAGATCGTGCACCACAACCTGCAGCAGGCTGGCAACTGGGCCTATGAAGGCGACAACGGCCAGGCCATCGCTGGCGTGAGCCCGACCATCGGCACCGACTACCAGGCCGCCACCATCGCTGGCGCTCCGGCTTACTCCGAAGTGCTGCTGACCACCACGGTGCTGCGCCAGGGCCAGTACGTCGCGCGCAAGTCCAACGTCTACTATGTCGACAACGCCACGGTTGGCCAGTTCGCCAAGACGCAAGCCTACCGCGCCGTCAACATGAAGGTGGTGAACCAATGATGCGGCGACTGACCACCCTTGCTGCTGTGGCCTGTGCCACTGTGCTGGCGGGTTGCGCCAGCTGGACCGAGCCTGCCCAGCCCGTGAGCACGGTGCGCAGCGAGCCTACCTACCAGTCCGCCGATGCCAGCATCTTCCTGGCCAACAGCCAGGATGCGATCAACAAGCTGACCGCCTCGGTCGCGCCGCAGTCGACCGGAACCGGCCCGGTGCTGGTGGCCACCGTGGTCAACGTGAACAACATGGGCGCCTCGTCGCCCCTGGGCCGCACCTTGTCCGAGATCTATGCCAACCAGATGGCTGCCCGGGGCTTCTACGTCAAGGAAGTCAAGCTGCGCACCGATCTGTATGTGCGCGAAGGCACCGGCGAGCTGCTGCTGTCGCGGGAGATGCGCGACATCGCCCGCAGCCAGAACGCCTCGATGGTGCTGGTCGGCACCTTCTCGCCGGCGGCCAACTTCACCTACGTCAGTCTCAAGCTGGTGCGTACCGAAGACAGCCGCATCCTGTCGGGCTACGACTATGCCTTGCCCAACGACCGCGATGTGACCCGTCTGCTGAACGCGCCTCGCTGATCCCCTGCCGGGCCCGCGCCCGGCTGCTACAAAGAACGCACTCCCCTTGGGCAGTGCGTTTTTTTTATGGTCGGAACGGCCGGCGTTGACAGCCGCCATCACAGGCTGGCAGAATCCAGCCTCCCTCCTGGCGCGACATTCGATCCCGTCGGCCTGTGTGTTTCCCAGACCCGCTGCCGGCTTCAGGTTTTCCAGTCCCGATCTGCGCGCCTGCGTGCTTCTTGCACACCTCCCCGCCAACGCTGCGTTGGCACATCTTTGATGGATCAGGTGCCGAACCTTGTCGTTCGGCGCCACGGCATCCGTCTGTCTTTTTCCTATCCCTTTCTCACTCTCTCACGTCTGGAGCTTCGAATGATGATTCGTCTGTCCAAGTCCGCCATGGTGCTGGCCATGGCTTTCTTCGCCACCTTGGTGGCTTTTGGCAATATCACCGACTACGCCACCAACTTTGCCTTTGTGCACCATGTGTTCCTGATGGACACCACCTTCCCCGGCAACGGCATCATGTACCGCGCCATCGAGGCGCAATGGCTCCACCGCCTGGGCTATGCCGGCATCATTGCGCTGGAAACGCTGACGGCCGTGCTGTGCTGGATCGGGGGCAGCAAGCTCTTGCGGGCCCGCCATGCCGATGCCGCCGGCTTTCGCGCCGCCAAAAAATGGGCGATTGCGGGGCTCACCCTGGGCTTTCTCACCTGGCAGGTGGGCTTCATGTCGGTGGGCGGCGAGTGGTTTGGCATGTGGATGTCCAAGGAGTGGAACGGCGTGCCCGATGCCTTCCGCTTCTTCATCACCTTGCTGCTGGTGCTGGTCTACCTGACGATGGACAACGACAGCCTGGCCGAACCCGTGCCACCTGCAGCCCGCTGATACCAGCGGCCCAGGACGGCCTCGTGCAGGCTCAGCCGCGTGCCCGGCTGGGCCAGAGCACCGAGGCAATGGCCAGCACCATCAAGGCCACCGCGGTCCAGTCCTGCCAGTGCAGGATCTCACCCAGCCACCAGGCGCCGCTGAAGACGCCGAGCACGGGGATCAGCATCACGCTCAACGTGGACGCCAGCGGTGGCAAGGTGCGCACCAGAAAGAACCAGGCCACCTGGGCAAAGCCGATCACCAGCACGGCATTGAACAGGATGGTGCCCCAGGCCACCGGGTCGGGCGCATGCCAGCGTGGACGCTCGAGCACCGTGGCCAGCAGGCACAGGCAGGCGGTGGTCATCACCGTCATCCAGAAGGCCAGGGTCAAGGTAGCGGCCGGGATGCGGGTGCGGCGCAGCAGCTGGGTGCCCAGCGCCCAGCTGGCCGCCGCCAGCAGCATCAATGCCACGCCGGTGGGCTTGCCGCCGAGCTTGTCCATCTCATTCCACAGCAGCAGCAACACGCCGCCAGCGGCAGCGGCCACACCCATCCAGGCGCGCGGGGGCAGCCGGTCGCTGAAGAACAGTGCGCCCAGCGCTGCTGAAAAAATAGGCATGGTGTAGCCGAGGATGGCCGCCCGGCCACTGGGCAACAGCGGGATGGCCACGATGATCAGCGTGTGCCACATCACCATGTTGAAAAAACCCAGCACCAGCAGCGGGCCCCAGTAACGGCGCTCCAGCCGGAACGGCACCTTCAGCGCCACCAGGCCCAGCGCCAGCAACGGCAGACCGATCAGCATCGACAGCGCGCGAAAGCTCAGCGGCGGGAAGTGCTGAACCCCTGTTTTCATCACCGGCCAGTTCAGGCCCCAGACCAGGGTCAGCAGGCCCAGGGTCACCAGTTGTTGTCTCGACAGCGTAGGCATGGGCTGCGATTGTGCCTGCAATCCCCGTGTGACGCAGTCAGCCCTGCGCAGAGCGGGGCCCCTGGCCAGCTTTTACAATAGCGGCCATGCCTTTCATCGACCAGCTGCGCGCCGCAGCCACCCAAAACAACTCCATGCTGTGCGTGGGCCTGGATCCGGAACCCAGCCGCTTTCCCGCCACGATGCGCGGCGATGCCAGCAAGATCTATGATTTTTGCGCAGCCATCGTCGATGCCACCCATGACCTGGTCAACAGCTTCAAACCGCAGATCGCCTATTTTGCCGCGCACCGCGCCGAGGACCAGCTGGAAAAGCTGATGGCCCATATGCGCCGCGTGGCCCCGCAGGTGCCGGTGATTCTCGATGCCAAGCGCGGCGATATCGGCTCGACCGCCGAGCAGTACGCCAAGGAAGCCTTCGAGCGCTACGGCGCCGATGCGGTGACCTTGTCGCCGTTCATGGGCTTTGACTCCATCACGCCCTATCTGCAGTACGAAGGCAAGGGCGCCTTCCTGCTGTGCCGCACCTCCAACCCCGGCGGTGACGACCTGCAGGCCCAGACCTTGGCCGACGTGCCCGGCCAGCCGCCGATGTTCGAGCATGTGGCGCGCCTGGCCCAAGGCCCCTGGAACACCAATGGCCAGCTCGGCCTGGTCGTCGGCGCTACCCGCCCGCAAGAGATCGAGCGTGTGCGCGCCGTCGCCCCGCACCTGCCGCTGCTGATTCCCGGCGTTGGCGCACAGGGCGGCGATGCGGTGGCCACCGTCAAGGCGGCCCGCATTGGCGGCGGCCCGATCATCATCAACTCCTCGCGCGCCATCCTGTACGCGAGCAGCGGCGAAGACTTTGCCAGCGCCGCGCGCGCCGCTGCGATCAAGACCCGCGATCTGCTGAACGCCGTGGAATAAACACACCCCAGGCCCAGGACAACAGGGTCCGTGCTGCACGCTGGCACGGACCCTGCTTCTTTTCCGGGACAGTGCGCGGGCCTCTTGCGCTAAGACACAATGCGGCCTGCCGCTTTTCCTCTGACGACGCTCCCACCCGCCACAAGGATTCCCGATGCTCCCAGCGCTTTTTTCTCGCCCCCGCCTTGCGGCCACCGTCGGTCTGATGGCATGGGCGGCCAGCATGGCGGCAGGCGCCCAAGCAGCTGCGCACTACCCGAGCAAGCCCATCACCTTGGTGATTGCCTACCCGCCCGGGGGCAGCACCGATGCGGTGGGCCGCCTGGTCGGCACCGAGCTGGCGCAGCGGCTCAAGCAGCCGGTGGTGATCGAGAACCTCGGCGGTGCCGGCGGTGCGATCGGCGCGCAGAAGGTGGCCCGGGCACCCGCCGATGGCTACACCCTGCTGCTGGCGGCCAACAACGAGATGGCGATTGCACCGCTGATCAACAAGGCCATCAAGTACCGCGTGTTTCAGGATTTCACGCCCATCAGCTTGGTGGCGACGCAGCCGATGGTGCTGGTCGCGTCGCAGGCCAGCGGGGTCAAGAACACGCAGGCGTTCCTCAGCCTGCTGCGGCAGAACCCCGGCAAGTACAGCTATGGCAGCTCGGGCGTGGGCACAGCGCTGCATATCGCCGGTGAGATGGTGCAGCAGGCCGGCGATGTGACGATGGCCCATGTGCCGTACAAAGGCGTGGCTCCGCTGACCAATGACCTGCTGGGCGGCAGCCTCGAATTTGGCGTGTTTGTGCTGTCCTCGGGCCTGCCGCACATCCGTGCCGGCAAGGTGGTGGCGCTGGGCACGACCGAGGCCAGGCGCTCCCCCGTGACGCCCGATATCCCTGCGTTAGCCGAGACTTCGGCGTTTGCCAAGGTCGATATCAACAGCTGGTTTGCGCTGATGGGCCCGGCCAAGCTGCCACCCCACGTGCTGGCTGCGTTGCGCGGGGCGCTGGCCGACACGCTGCAATCGCCAGGTTTTCGGGCCAAGCTCGAAGCCAGTGGCAACGTGGTGGCCGCACCGGGCCAGGACATGGGCGCTTTCTTGAAAGCCCAGGTGGGCAAGTACCAGCAGATCGTCGAGGCTGCGAAGATCGACGACCGCTGAGCTAGCGCCGCGCCGCCTGCAGCCAGCGGCCGCCCCAGACCACGACCACCAGGGCCAGCACGACAAACACCGCGCCGGCCCATTGCCAGGCCGTCACCGTCTCGCCCAGCACCAGCATGCCGGTGGTCAGCCCGATCACGGGCACGCAGAGGCTGAAGGGCGCCACGCGGTTGGCGGAGTAGCGCTGGATCAGCTTGGTCCACAGCCCGTAGCCGACGATGGTGGCCACCCAGCCCAGGTAGGCGATGGAGGCCCAGGCCAGCCAGGGGATCTGCTGCCAGGTCTCGGCATGCAGCCACTTGCCGACGCTGCCCTCGTCCAACCAGGCGCTCAGCCCGATGAAGGGAATGATCGGCATCAGGCTGCTCCAGGCGATAAAGCTCACCGGGTCGTAGCGGGCGTTTTCCTTTTGCGCCAGGCGCACCACCACGTTGGAGCAGGCCCAGGAGGTGGCCGCGCACAGCACCAGCAGCAGGCCAGCCAAGGTGGTGCCACCGGCGCCATTGCTGCGCAGCTCATTGATCAGCAGGCAGGCCAGGCCCAGCGCCGCAATGCCCATGCCCGCCACCAGCGGGCGGCCGGGCCGCTCGCGCAGCAGCACCCAGGTCCAGACGGCGGTAAGAAACACCTGGGTCTGCAGCACCACGCTGGCGAGCGACGCCGTCATGCCCACCTTGAGCGCGGTGAACAGAAAGCCGAACTGGCCTACGCCTTGCAGCAGGCCAAACAGCACCACCCAGCGCCAGTGCACGCGCGGTGGCTTGATGAACAGCACCAGCGGAAAGGCTGCGCACAGGTAGCGCAGGGCACCCAGCTCGAACGGGGTCAGGCTTTGCAGGCCCCATTTCATGATGACGAAGTTGATGCCCCAGACCACCACCACGACCAGCGCCAACGCGAGGTCAGTGGGGCGGAACGGGGCGGGGGAGCTGGAAGCAGACATGGCTGGAGGCGCTGGTGTGCGCAGCGCCGGATGTTATTCAAAGTTTTCCAGCAGTGTGCCAGCAAGCGCGGCTGCGTGCTGGCACTGCGCTATTCAGAGCCTCTAACACGGCCCAGCAAACCGCAGGTTTGCGGTTGAGACGAGGCACCCTGCCGCAGGCAGTACAACGTACGACAAGGCTGGGTAACGACGTATCAAGGGTTGTGTTGGTGGCTCTCAGCGCAAGTTGCGCGTGGGCGACAGTGCCTCAGGCTGCACACCCTGGCCTGCCAGCGCCGGGTCCAGCGGCTCATGCAGGGCGAGGTTGCGCGCCAGCAGTCCGTAGCCGTAGGCGCTCTGGATGCCGTAGCCGCCCTGCGCGGCCACCCACAGAAACTGCGGCGCCTGGCCATCCCAGCCGATCACCATCTCGCCATCGGCGACAAAGGAGCGCAGGCCCGCCCAGCTGTGGCCGGGGCGGCGGATCTCGAAGTGGCTGGCCTGCATGATGCGGTCAATGCCTTCGGCAATGTCGAGCATCTCGGGCTGCACATCATGCGGGTGGGTGGCATCGGCATTGGCGGGCGAGCCCAGCAGTTGGCCGGCATCGGGCTTGAAATACCACTGCTCTCCAATATCGATGACGGCCGGCCAGTGCTGGCCGTCCATGCCCTCGGGCACCGCAAAGGTGAAGGCGCTGCGGCGCTTGGGTGTGAGGCCAATCGCAGCGGCACCAGCCATCTGGCCCAGTTCATCGGCCCAGGCACCGGCGGCATTGACGACATGGCGGGCCTGCAGCTGGCGGCCATCGGCCAGGCCGATCTGCCAGCGGCTGGCGCCGGCATCCCAGTGCAGGCTCTGCACCCGTGCATCGTTCCACAGCTGGCCGCCGCGCCGGCGCATGCCCTTCAAAAAGCCCTGGTGCAGCGCATGCACATCGATATCGCGGGCGCCGTCGTCGGTAAAACCGGCTTCGAGCACCTCGGTGTTCAAGGCCGGCAAGAAGGCTTTCAGTTCGGTCTTGTCCAGCCAGCGGGCGCCGGGCGAATGCTGGCGCGCCTCGTCGTAGGCGGCTTGCAGTGCGGGCAATTGCTCGGGTGTCGCCACATACAGCACCCCCCGGGGGCTGACCAGCGCCTGCTCGGCAAAATCGGCCGGCGGCTGCTCGTAAAACGCGCGGCTGGCCCGCGTGAGCGCTTGCACCTGGGCTGGGCCATAGTGCTCTTCGAACAGCGCGGCCGAGCGGCCGGTGGTGTGGTAGCCGGGTTGGGATTCCTGCTCCAGCACCAGCACCTGGGCGCTGCTGGACAGGTGCCAGGCGGTGGCGCTGCCGGCCATGCCGGCGCCGATGACGACAAAATCCCAGACGGCCGGGCGGGCGGCGGCAGAGGCTGACGGGGTGGGGGTGGCCGAAGGGGAACTGTTGGGGGTATCCATGGTCAGCATGGTAAGGTCAGTGACACTTCGCAAAGGGCAAACATGAGACAGAAACAGGCACGCAAGGGTTTTCATGCATGGGCGCTGGGCGCCAGCGGGCTGCTGGCCGTCTGTGCGGCCAGCACTGCGCAAGCACAAACGGTGGCGCCCGCGCTGCCCCAACCCACGGTGGTGGGCAGCGGCTACCTCAACCCCTGGGCCATTGCGCCGTTGCCGGACAAACGCTTTTTGCTGACCGAGCGCGGCGGCAAGCTTTGGCTGCTCGATGCCGATGGCCGCAAGCAGTCCGAGCTGCAGGGCGTTCCCAAGGTGGTCGATGCAGGCCAGGGCGGCTTGCTCGATGTGGTGGCCGACAGCCAGTTCGCCAGCAACCGCCGTATCTATTTCTGCTTCAGCGAAGCCGGGCCCCAGGCCGGCACCAACAGCACGGCGCTGGCCACGGCGCGCATTGCGGCCGATGAGCGCCAGCTCGACGAGGTCAAGGTCCTGTTCAGCCAGCGCCCCAAGGCCAAGAGCAATGCCCACTTTGGCTGCCGCATTGCCGAGACGCCTGACGGCAACCTGTTCCTCAGCCTGGGCGACCGCTTCTCGTTGCGCAACGATGCGCAGACCCTGAACAACCACCACGGCAAGCTGGTGCGCATCGCCAAGGATGGCAGCGTGCCCAAGGACAACCCCTATGTGGGCCGCCAGGATGCGCTGCCGGAAATCTACAGCTATGGCCACCGCAACAGCCAGGGCCTGGCCGTGGCCGCCGATGGCAGCCTGTGGCAGCACGAGCACGGCCCGCAGGGCGGCGACGAGATCAACCGGCCCCAGCCCGGCAAGAACTATGGCTGGCCGGTGATCACCTATGGCGAGGAATACGGCGGCGGCAAGATCGGCGAAGGCACGCAGAAGGCCGGCATGGAGCAGCCCTTGCACTACTGGGTGCCCAGCATTGCACCGTCGGGCATGGCCTTTGTCACGAGCGACCGCTATGGCCCGGCCTGGAAAGGCAGCCTGTTGGTCGGTGGCCTCAAGTCGCGCAGCGTCGCCCAGCTGACGGTCAAGGACGGCAAGGTGACGGGCGAGAAGCGGCTCTATGAATCCCTCGGTGAGCGCATCCGCGATGTGCGCCAGGGTGCCGATGGCCTGGTCTACCTGCTGACCGATGGGCCCGATGGCAAGCTGATCCGCCTCACGCCATCGGGCACTTAAAGCTTGCGCTTGAAACCCAGATGGCTGGGCACAAAGCCCAGCTTTTCATAGAAACGGTGCGCATCGGCCCGGCTTTTGTCGGTGGTCAGCTGCACCACCGCGCAGCCCCGCTCCCGGCACTGCGCCACCGCCCATTCCAGCATCTGCTGGCCCGCGCCGGCGCCGCGCAGTTCTGCCGCAATGCGCACCGATTCGATCTGGCCACGCCAGGCGCCCGTGTGCGACAAGCCGGGCACAAAAGACAGCTGCAGGGTGCCGACCACCTGCCCGTTCAACTCCGCCACCACCAGGCGCTGGTTCGCATCGGCGCAGATCGCATCAAAGGCCGCGGTATAGCGCGCATCGGGCGGGTCGGTCAGCACCTCGCGCTCGCGGCCCAGCGCATCATCGGCCAGCAAGGCGATGATGGCGGGCAGGTCGGCAAGGGCTGCGGTGCGGAACATCAGGTGGGTCGGCATCGCTGTGGCGCTCCAGGTCGTGGTGGTTGCATCGCCCAACAGGCTCAGCGCTTCAGGTAGGGCGCCAGATAGCGGCCAGTATGGCTGGCCGGGTTGGCCGCCACCTGCTCGGGCGTGCCCTGGGCCACCAGTTGCCCGCCACCGGCGCCGCCTTCCGGCCCCATGTCGATGACCCAGTCCGCCGTCTTGATGACGTCGAGGTTGTGCTCGATGACGACAATCGTGTTACCCGCATCGCGCAGCTGGTGCAGCACCTTGAGCAGCAGGTCAATATCGGCAAAGTGCAGGCCGGTGGTCGGCTCATCGAGGATGTAGAGCGTGCGGCCGGTGTCGCGCTTGGACAGCTCCTGCGCCAGCTTGACGCGCTGGGCCTCGCCGCCCGACAAGGTGGTGGCGCTCTGGCCCAGGCGGATATAGCTCAGGCCCACATCCAGCAGGGTTTGCAGCTTGCGGGCAATGGTGGGTACATCGCGGAAGAAGTCGTGCGCATCCTCCACCGTCATCTCCAGGATCTGCGCAATATTGCGGCCCTTCCACTGCACCTGCAGGGTTTCGCGGTTGTAGCGCTGGCCGTGGCAGATGTCGCAGGGCACATAGACATCGGGCAGAAAATGCATCTCCACCTTGACCATGCCATCGCCCTGGCAGGCTTCGCAGCGGCCACCGGCTACGTTGAAGCTGAAGCGCCCCGGGCCATAGCCGCGCTCCTTGGCGGTATTGGTCTCGGCCATCAGCTCGCGGATGGGGGTGAACAGGCCGGTGTAGGTGGCCGGGTTGCTGCGGGGCGTGCGGCCAATCGGGCTTTGGTCCACATTGATGACCTTGTCGAAATAATCCAGGCCTTCGATCTCCCGGTAGGGCGCAACATCGCCCTGGGCGCGGTTGATCTTGTGGGCCGCTGCGGCATACAAGGTGTCGTTGACCAGGGTCGACTTGCCCGAGCCCGAGACGCCGGTCACGCAGGTGAACAGGCCGACGGGGAAATCCACCGTCACATCGCGCAGGTTGTGGCCGCTGGCGCCCACCAGGCGCAGGCTTTGCACCGCATGCGGGTCCACCGGGGCGGGGGCTGCTTCCTGCGCGCTGCGGCCCTTGGCGCTGCTGGTGCTGCTGGCCTTGCCGCTGGGCTTTTTCTCCAGCGAGGTGCGCACCGTGGGGAACTGCGAGCCGCTCTTGTCCGCCACGGCCTTGCCCACGGGCGCACCCACGGTGCTGGCCAGCACCGGCAGCCAGGGCGTGCGGCGCGCAGGCACGGCAATCGATTTCTGGCCGCTCAGGTACTGGCCGGTGAGCGACTGCGGGTGGGCGCAGATGTCGGCATAGCGGCCCTGGGCCATGATCTGGCCGCCGTGCACGCCGGCGCCCGGGCCCATGTCGATGATCTGGTCGGCTGCGCGCATCATGTCCTCGTCGTGCTCGACGACGATCACGCTGTTGCCGATGTCGCGCAGGTGCTGCAAGGTAGCGATCAGGCGGTCGTTGTCGCGCTGGTGCAGGCCGATCGAGGGCTCGTCGAGCACATACATCACGCCGGTCAGGCCAGAGCCGATCTGCGATGCCAGGCGAATGCGCTGCGCCTCGCCGCCCGAGAGGGTCTCGGCGCTGCGTGCCAGGCTCAGGTAGGTCAGGCCCACATCGTTGAGGAACTGCAGCCGCGTGCTGATCTCCTGGATCACCCGGGCGGCAATATCGGCCTTGGCGCCCGTCAGCTGCACCGTGGTGAACCAGGCGTGGGCCTCGCTCAGGGTGACCTGGCTGATGTCCTGGATTGCACGGGCCTGGTCGCCGTCGCCCACGCGCACAAAGCGCGCCTCGCGGCGCAGGCGCGCGCCGTGGCAATCCGGGCAGGGCTGCACGCTCTGGTAGCGCGCCAGCTCGTCGCGCACGATGCTCGAATCGGTCTCGCGGTAGCGCCGCGTCATGTTCGGCAGAATGCCTTCAAACGGGTGCTTCTTCGTGACCATCTTGCCGGCGTTCTCGCCGCTGGCCAGCTCGTACTTGAAGGCAATTTCTTCGTCGCCCGAGCCATAGAGCACCACCTGGCGCACCGCCTCGGGCAGGCTCTCGAAAGGCTGCTCGATGTCGAATTGGTAGTGGCGGCCCAGGCTTTCGAGCATCGCAAAATAGTAGCCATTGCGCCGGTCCCAGCCCTTGATGGCGCCGCTGGCCAGGCTGAGCGTGGGGAAGGCCACCACACGCTCGACGTCGAACACCTCATGCAGGCCCAGGCCGTCGCACGACGGGCAGGCGCCCTGGGGCGAGTTGAAGGAGAACAGGCGCGGCTCCAGCTCGGCCAGCGCATAGCTGCAGACCGGGCAGGAGAACTTGCTGCTGAACAAGTGCTCCTTGCCGGTGTCCATCTCCAGCGCCAGCACCCGGCCATTGCCTTCGTTGCCGCCCACGCGCAGCGCGGCCTCAATGCTTTCGGCCAGGCGCTGCTGCAGCCCGGCGCGTACCTTGATCCGGTCGATGACCACGTCGATGTCGTGCTTCTCGTTCTTGGCCAGCGCGGGCAGGGTCTCGTGCTCGTACATCTGGCCATCGACCCGAAAGCGCACATAGCCCAGCGCCTGCATCTGGGCAAACAGCTCGACGAACTCGCCCTTCTTGCCGCGCGCCACCGGCGCCAGGATCATCAGCCTGGTGTCCTCGGGCAGGGCCAGCACGGCATCCACCATCTGGCTGACGGTCTGGGCCGCCAGCGGCAGGTTGTGGTCGGGGCAGAAGGGCGTGCCTGCGCGGGCGTACAGCAGGCGCAGGTAGTCATGGATTTCGGTGACCGTGCCCACGGTCGAGCGCGGGTTGTGGCTGGTCGCCTTCTGCTCGATCGAGATGGCCGGCGAAAGGCCCTCGATCAGGTCGACATCGGGTTTGTCCAGCCGGCCCAGAAACTGGCGCGCATAGGCCGAGAGGCTCTCGACATAGCGGCGCTGGCCTTCGGCATACAAGGTGTCAAAGGCCAGGCTGGATTTGCCCGAGCCGGATAGCCCGGTGATCACCACCAGCTGGTGGCGGGGGATGTCCAGGTCGATGTTCTTGAGGTTGTGCGTGCGCGCGCCACGGATGGCGATGCGGCTGTGTGCCAGCCGCGCACCCAGGTAGCGGCTGTCGTCCTGGCGCGCCTCGGACACGCCGAGTTCGTGGTGCAGGTCGATGGCAGCGGATGGGTCGGTGGGGGTGCGTGGTGGCATGTGGGCGTCAGGATCCAAAACCCCTCATGATAGCCAGCCTGCCCGTTCGTTGTGCAATCTGCCGGGTATCGCTGCACATGCTTTGCGGATAAACCGGGCGCCGCCCCAGGGGAGCGGCCTACAACTTGCCGCCAAAACCGAGGTGGGGGCTTGCTGCAGCTTTGCGCCCAGCTATCGTTTCTGAAGGGCCTGCAGCCGCGTAGATTCCGTCTGCCAGCAGGGCTTGCGGCTGCGCTCTACACTTGCCGCTGGCGATCGTCGCCATCCGTCCCTTGTTTGCCAGCGTATCGCCCTTGTCTCTCACTTCTGTTTCTTCATCCACGGCCATGCTGCCGGCCGAGCGGCGCGCCAGCTTCAGCCTGGCGCTGATCTTTGCATTGCGCATGCTGGGCCTGTTCCTGGTGCTGCCGGTGTTCGCGCTGGAGGCCCACAAATACCCTGGTGGTGATGACCCGGCGCTGGTCGGGCTGGCCATGGGTGTCTATGGCCTGACCCAGGCCGTCTGCCAACTGCCGCTGGGCATGGCGTCTGACCGCTACGGGCGCAAGAAGGTCATCGTGCTGGGCCTGCTGGTGTTCGCCGCCGGCAGTCTGATCGCCGGCATGGCCGGCAACCTGCATACCTTGCTGCTGGGCCGGGCGCTGCAAGGCGCGGGCGCCGTGTCCGCCGCCGTCACGGCGCTGCTGGCCGACCAGACCCGCGATGTGGTGCGCACCAAGGCCATGGCGCTGGTGGGCGCGAGCATTGGGCTGATGTTTGCGCTGGCGCTGGTGCTCAGCCCGCTGCTGGTCGTGCATATCGGCCTGAGCGGTCTGTTTTTGATGACTTGCGGCCTGGCGCTGGGCGGCATTGCCGTGGTGCTGTGGGTGGTGCCGCCGGAGCCGCTGGAGCACCGGGGCGGCGCACGCGGCGGCCTGCGTGAGGTGATTCGCCATGCCGATCTGGTGCGGCTCAACGCCGGGGTGTTTGTGTTGCACACGGTGCAGATGTCGATGTGGGTGGCCGTGCCCGCGATGCTGGTGGCTGCGGGTCTGCCCAAGGCCGAGCACTGGCAGGTCTACCTGCCGGCCGTGGTGCTGTCCTTTGTGCTGATGGGCGGGTTGTTTGCGCTGGAGCGGCGCGGTTACCTGCGCGGCGCGCTGCTGGGCTCGATCGGGCTGGTGGCCCTGGTGCAAATAGCCTTGGGGCTGGTGGCGACCTCCGGCCAGGCGCCCACGCTGTGGCTGATGGGGGTGCTGCTGTTCGTGTTTTTCTGCGGCTTCAATGCGCTGGAGGCGACGCAGCCGAGCCTGGTGTCGCGCATGGCGCCCGCCTCCCTGCGTGGTGCGGCGCTGGGCAGTTACAACACTTTGCAATCGCTGGGCCTGTTTGCCGGCGGCGCGTTGGGTGGGGTGCTGACCCGCTGGGGCAGTGTGACCGATTTGTTCATCGCCACCAGCGCCTTGGCGCTGATGTGGCTGGTGCTGACCTGGCCCTTGCAACCGCTGGCCCGCACCGCCGCTGGCGCTGGCGCTGCACAAAAGTAAGCGCTGGCTGGGAATGGGGCCGGCCCGTCAGGCCCCTTTGCAGAATCTGCGGGTACTGGGCAAGAAATGCCTGGCCGCTTTGGGGTAGGATACGCCCCTGTATCTCAGTGATGGGCGCTTTGAAGGCTGCAATGCCTGCAACACTGCCAACGCATAGTAGGCGCCCATTTTTCAAAGGAAAAACCTGAACCATGGCATCCGTCAACAAAGTCATCATCGTCGGCAACCTCGGCCGCGACCCTGAAATCCGCACCTTCCCCTCGGGCGACCAGGTAGCCAACGTCACCATCGCCACCACCGACCGCTGGCGCGACAAGAACAGCGGCGAGAACAAGGAAGCCACCGAGTGGCACCGTGTGGTGTTCAATGGCCGTCTGGCTGAAATCGTCGGCCAGTACCTGCGCAAGGGCAGCCAGGTCTATGTGGAAGGCAGCCTGCGCACCCGCAAGTGGACCGACCAGGCCACCGGCCAGGAGCGCTATGCGACGGAAATCCGCGCTGACTCCATGCAAATGCTGGGCAGCCGCCAAGGCCAGGGCGGCGGTGGCGGCCAGGGCGGTGGTGATGACTACGGCTATGGCGACAGCGGCTACGGCGACCAAGGTGGCGGCGGTGCACCCGCTGGCAACTACCAGCGCCGCGCCCCGGCACCGGCCATGGCCCCAGCGGCCGCACCCCGCCAGGCGCCACCTCCCCGTCCTGCGCCAGCGCCCATGCCAGCGCCGGCCCCACGCGCTGCGTCGGGCTTTGACGACATGGACGACGATATTCCGTTCTAAGTCCTACCGGCGTTGCTGCATACCTCGGCCATAAGCTGAGACATCCTCGATTCCACTGGATTTATGCAGCAGCGACCGTCAGGGGGCGTGGCCAGCGCGGTAAATGATTGAGGATTGACGCTCGAATATTGAGCTCGGTCACTTGGCGCTCAAACGTCCTGGCCATCACCTTCTCGCCCAGACGCTTGGAGCAATTCATCTTGGCCTCTACCAGAGACCAAGAGGGCAGCCGCTCCATCTTTTCCAGATAGCCCGCCCCAACCTCCTACGCGCCTTGACCGCTTCATCGCGGTGAGCAAATGCCAGCCCTTTGCACAGCTTCGCTCGTTTGCGGGGTGATTGGACTGGCCCCTCGCAGGTAGCACTCCCTATGTACATCCTGCGTGTCGGATGCCCCTGGGTAGCGTTGAGCCCCTGCAGTCGCGCAGTGCCACATCATGCAGGGCTTACGCAGCATGCGGTCAAAGTGTATAGAAAACCGCAGTTAGCTATGCAGATGGAGGCTGCGTTGCGCGGAAAGGCGCATGAAACGCAGTTTTTCTATACACGTGGGCGGCGATATGTATAAGAATTGGCGTTTTCTATACATGTTGGGTTGACCTCATGGAATCCCTTGCCGCGCTGCGGGCCGAGCGCTTTGACACCGCCCCCATCCTCAAGAAGTTGGCCAGCGCCAGCCGCAAGCTGGCGGAGCTGAAGGGCATTGCTGCGGCCATACCCAATCAAGGCATTCTCATCAACACCTTGGGTTTGCAGGAGGCCAAGGACAGCTCAGAGATTGAGAACATTGTCACCACGCACGATGAGCTCTTCAAAGACGAGGTGTCCCTTGAGAGCAAACTGTCTGCCGCCAGCAAAGAGGTGCTGAGTTACCGGCAGGCGTTGTATACGGGCTTCCGGCTAGTGAAAGAGACTGGCTTGCTGACAGCCAACCATCTGATCGAGATGCAGCGTGCACTGGAGCGCAACCATGCAGGCTTTCGCAAATTGCCCGGCACGGCCTTGAAGGATGGCGCAGGTCGCACGGTGTACACACCGCCGCAGGAGCCAGATGCCATCGTAGGGCTGATGCGCGATTTGGAGCAGGTCATCAACGACCCCGAGGCAGTGCCCGTAGACCCGCTTATCAAGATGGCGCTGATTCACCACCAGTTTGAGAGCATTCACCCCTTCTATGATGGCAATGGCCGAACGGGGCGCATTTTGAATGTGCTGTATTTGGTCAAAGAGGGGCTGATGGACATTCCGGTGTTGTACCTGAGCCGCCATATTGTGCAAACCAAGGCTGAGTATTACCGCCTGCTGCAGGCGGTGCGTGACGACGATGCGTGGGAGGACTGGGTGCTGTACATGCTAGAGGCAGTGGAGCAGACAGCCCAGCAGACGGTGAAGACGGTGATTGCCATTCGGGATGCCTTGTTTGATTACAAGCACCGCATTCGGGAGCAGCACAAGTTCTACAGCCAAGACCTCATCAACAGCTTGTTCATGCACCCGTATACCAAGATTGAGTTCATGCAAAACGACCTGCAGGTATCACGGTTGACGGCGACGAAATATCTGGATGCTCTGACGGAGACAGGTTTTTTACTAAAACAAAAAGCGGGGCGCAGCAACTACTACATTAACCATGCGTTGACCGTGATTTTGACAACGCCCTAATAGTAAGAAGAAGAACTCGATGGGAAAGAATGGGCCAATACCAATGAGAATTTCGCGAAGTTAGACCACTTTTTAGTGGGCACAACCGTTCTAAACAGCCGCTGCCTGTTTCGCAATGAATGACGAGCCCGCGCCTGACCAGGCGCGGGCTATTTTGATGGCGGAGCAAAAGGGGGCTCGCCTGCAGTCTGCTAGGTCTGGCGGACGCCTTGCGCCGGGAGCGCTGATGCGCCCTCGGGCGCGCTGGCCTGCTGGATGCGTAGATGGCGGCGCAGGTCGAATTTGAGCAGTACGGCCCCTGCGCCGATCAGCAACACGTCCTTGACGATGAAGCCGTCCAGCATGGTCAGTTGCGGCAGCAGGCTCAGCGTCGTGATGCCTGTCACGATGACGATGGCCGAGCCCACGATACCGAAGGCCGGTTTCTTGAAACCAACGACCAAGGCCACAAAGGCCAGGGTTTCGACAACGCCGAGAAAGTAGCTGCCTCCGTGCACGCCAAACAGGGTGTAGAGAAAGCTGAGCCAGGTGCTGGAGATCAGCGGCTCCAACTCGCTGACCTCGAAATCAAACCATTTGAAGGTGCCGAACAGCGCAAAGATAAAGATGACGGAAAGCCGCAGCAGGGTGAGGTCGGCATCGGAATGCACAAAGCGGTGGATGGCGTTTTTCATGGGGTCTCCTGTTTCAAGGCGGGGGTGGGGGGATGTGTACCAGTGCTGAGCCAGTGGACGATGGCTTGAACGGCGCCGGCATAGGCATCGTGTGGGGGAATGCGGTTGAGCAAGAGCGCGCCTTTGAGCGCCGCGCTGACCATCATCGCCAGCTCGGCAGCGGGCAGCGCAGCCTGGAGCTGTGCAGATTGCTGACCGGCTGCGAGGATGTCCTGCAGCAGGTGCTGCTCCTTCTGTGCGAGCCGGAACACGGCAATCTGCAGCTCCGGAAGCAGGAGATGGCTGTCTGACAGCATCGCGTAGACGCCGCACATCTGCCCTTGCGCAGCGCAGTCCGAAAAGGCCTCCAGGTAGCCTTGCAGCCGCTGCACTCCCGCAGGCAATTGGTTCAGTTCGGCTTGCAACTGGTCGAACTGCGCGGTCTTGTAGGCACAGTAAGCCAGGCCCAGATCTGTCTTGCTGGGGAAATGGTGGTGGATGCTGGCCTTTCGGATACCAATGCCGGATTCCAGATCCGCGTAGCTGAAGCCCTGGAAGCCACGCTGCTGGATATAGACATTGGCCAGCTCGATGATTTTTTCGTAGGTGGACATATTTATTTATAAAAACTATTAAAAATAGTATTTCATTTGATCTGTTGAATGTACCTACTGAAAGGTAGGCTGTCAAAAGCTGTTGTGATTCAAAGCGTAAACTTCTTGCTGCGCCACCGGTTGGATGCCCGGTCCGTATGCGCTTTGGACGACGTGGCGGCAGGCATTCAGCACCGTGCAGAGGCCTATGCGCCACAGGCCATGCCGGCAGAGGGAGAATGTGGGGGCTGCGGCGTGCCTGCGCGCCGAGCGTCGGCCCAGCGCAGCGCGACGCCCTTTGTTCCACCTTGTCCGAAAGCGGCCATGACAGAGACCACCGATATCGCTTCCCTCATCGCCCCCAGGGGCCGCCTGCGCGCGGCCATCAATGTGGGCAATCCTGTGCTGGCGCACAAACGGGCCGATGGCTCGGCCGCAGGCGTTTCCGTCGATCTGGCGGCGCGCATGGCGGCCCAGCTGGGGCTGCCGCTGGATCTGCAGCTGTTCGAGGCCGCTGCCCATTCGGTCGATGCGGTCACCCAGGGCCAGGCCGATGTCGGCTTTTTTGCGGTGGACCCGGTGCGGGGCGCGGGCATTGGCTTTTCTGCGCCCTATGTGCTGATCGAGGGCGCCTACATGGTGCGCAGCGATTCGGCGCTGACCGACAACGCGCAGGTGGATGTGGCGGCGCACGAAGTGGTGGTGGGCCAGGGCAGTGCCTATGACCTCTACCTGAGCCGGGCGCTGAAACACGCCCGCATCCTGCGGGCGCCCACCTCGCCGGCGGTGGTCGATGTCTATCTGCAACCCCGGGGCGATGTGGCTGCGGGCGTCAAGGTGCAGCTGGAAGCTGCGGTCGCCAGCCACCCGGGTCTGCGCATGCTGCCCGGGCATTTCATGCTGATCCAGCAGGCCATGGGCCTGCCCAAGGACCGGGGCGACGCCGCCCTCCAGTGGCTGGCCACCTTTGTGGAAGAGGCCAAGGCCAGCGGCTTTGTGGCCCGGGCACTGGCACAGCACCAGGTGCAAGGCGCGGTGGTGGCGCCGGGAGTGCAGCGATGAGCGTGTTTGAGCAGCTGCAGCAGTTGCTGGAAGGCGAGGGCGCCCGCTTTCGGGTGCTGAGCCACCCGGCCGAGGGCAAATCGGACGAGGTGGCGCGCATCCGGGGCACCACGCCGGGCCAGGGCGCCAAGGCCATGCTGTGCAAGACCCGCAATGCCGAGCATTGGGTACTGGCGGTGCTGCCGGGCGACCAGAAGCTGGACTTTCGCCTGCTGGCGGCTGCGCTGGGCCTGCCCAAGATGACGATGGCCAGCGCGGAAGAGGCCACCGAGCGGACCGGCTGCGTGATCGGCGCCATTCCACCGTTCAGCCCGGGCCCGCAGGTAGCCCTGGTGGTGGACCCGGACCTGGTGGAGCGCCATGCCGACATCGCGTTCAATGCCGGGCGGCTGGACCGCTCGATGGTGCTCAATGCCCAGGACTATGTGCGCGTGGCCAAGCCGGCGTTGCACCGCATCTGCGCTATGGGCTAACGCAAAAATCCAACACTGCGGCCGGCTGTGCCCGGCGCGGCAGCCTGCCGCCGCAGGGCCGCTGCACAATAGGCGCCATGTTCATCGCCATCCCGCTGGAAAACAAGCCCTCCTGGCAGTCGCCGCCCTGGATGACGGTGCTGCTGATTGCGATCAACTGCCTGGTATTCTGGGTCTGGCAAGGGGGTGAGGAGCGGGCGGCAGAGCGGGCCTCCAAAACCTATGCGCATACGGCGCTGCCGGCGATCGAGGTGCCGGCCTTTGTGAAGTACCTCGACGCACAAAGCCGCAACCCGGACAGCCGCATCCAACCGCAGATGGTGCGCATGGTGCAGGGGCTGCAAAAAAAACAGGACTACGGCCAGATCTACCTGCTGATGCAGCAGGAAGGCCGTTTTCGCCGCCAGCTGCTGGCCGGCGAGGTGATCCAGGCAGGCGATCCGCTGCATGCCGAATGGCAGGCCGCCCGCGCCCGCTTTGCACCGCTGGAGCCCGCTCCCTTCACCGCCCGCTGGGCGATGAGCTATGAAGCCGGTGCCGGCCTGCAGCCCCTGCAGGCGCTGACCTCCACCTTTTTGCATGGCAGCACCGGCCATCTGCTGGGCAATATGGTGTTTTTGTTTCTGTTTGGTTTTACGTTGGAGATGGCGCTGGGCGCCGGGCTCTATCTGTGCTTCTACCTGGCCGCCGGTGTCAGCGCCTCGCTGTTTGCCGGTCTGTTCTATGCCGGCTCCGGCAGCTATGGGCTGGGTGCGTCGGGCGCGATTGCCGGCCTGATGGCCATGTATGTGGTGCTCTACCGCATGCGCCGCATCCGTTTTTTCTACATGCTGGCCTTCTACTTCAACTACGCCACCTGGCCCGCGCTGGTGGTGCTGCCGGTGTGGATGGGCTTTGAGCTGGCCCAGCATTTTCTGGGGCAGCAGGGCGTGGCCTATATGGCGCACTTTGGCGGCCTGCTGGCCGGCGGTCTGCTGATGGCCTTGTACCTGCAGCTGCGGCGCAAGGAATCGGTGGTCGAGGTGGCCGCCCGTGACAAGCAGCAGGCCCAGGCCCAGAGCGCCGCACTGGCCGCCGCCGTGCAACGCGCGCAAAAGCACACCGATGCGCTGGCCTTCGAGCTGGCTGCCCCCGCTTGGCGCCAGGCGGCCAAGCTGGCGCCGGCCGATGCGGCCATCTTGCGCGCTTGGTTTGAAAGCGCCCGCCATGCGCCGGGCAGCGAGGATTTCCACCGCGCGGCCCGCGCCATCTTCAAGCTGCCAGCCAACACCGAGGCGCTGCGCCGGCTCCAGCACCACAGCTGGCAAACCTATGTGAACCGCGCCCGGCCCGCCCCGCGCATCAGCGACAACAGCCTGCATGCGCTGGCGCGCAGCTTTGTCCGCCTGGGCGAATGGGACGATGCCCAGAACATTTGCCAGCAGCTGGAGCACGCCGCCGACCATCCGCACTGGCCCGCGACCCTGGCCCTGGTCGCCAATGGCCTGGCCAAGGCCGGCCGGCTGGATGACGCCCGGCGCTGGCTGCCAGCGCTGCAGCGCGCCGCGCCGCAGGAGCCGGTGACGCGCTGGCTCAGCCAGGCGAGCACCTGAACGCCGGCCGAGCGCCTGTAGGCGTCAGCGCCATGTAAAGTTTTCGTGAAGCCATGCCTTATGATCGCTCCCATGCTGCGCCAGCGGGGGCTGCAGACAGAAAGGCTGGCCATGGGCCCATTGCGTTCTCCACAGCAAGACGACGAGGTTGACAGCGCCCAATGGGTGATCGAGCCGTTCTGGCGCAAGCTCAACAGCTTTTTCCTGTTCCCGCTGCAGCGCAAGCCCTTGCTGTATGCGCTGGTGCTGTCGCTCTGCGCCTATATGCTGATGTGGGGCCTGTTGATCGGCCTGGTCGTGGCGGTGGGCCTGCTGCTGGCGATCAGCCGGCATGCGTTCAAGATCGCGGCCTATGCCTCGCATGGCGTGCTCGACAGCAACGACTACGACGACTACCCCTGCGATGCCGACCTCAAGGTGCTGCCCTGGAAGTTCTTTGGCGTGTTGCTGGTGCATGGCTTTCTGATCGGCATGCTCGCCCGGGTCAGCCCGGGGCTGGCGGCGCTGGGCGATCTGCTCTCGTCCTTTCTGATCCCCGCCACCTTGATGGTGCTGATCACCAGCGGCAGCCTGCGCGCTGCCATCAACCCCTTCCTGCTGCTTGGCACCATGGGTGCCATCGGTCTGCCCTATGGCCTGCTGTGCCTGTTTCTGTTCCTGCTGATGCAGGGCGTGCCGATGGCCTTTGCGCTGTTGGTCACGGTGGTGCCCCAGGCGCTGCTGGCGCCCTTGCTGGCCTTTGTCGTGATCTATTTCAACGGCGTGATTGCCGCGATGATTGGCTATGTGATGTACCAGAACCATGCGGCGCTGGGCATCACGCCGGACAAGGCGCCGCAGGCCGAAGCCGGCGCGCCGGTGGTGGACCCGCAGACTGCGCTGGCCCAGCGCCGCGATGCCCAGATGGCCCAGCTGGTGCAAAGCGGCGACATGAACGCCGCCCTGGCTGAAGCCCGTGAATGGCAGCGCAGCGAACCGGACAGCCTGGCCGACCAGCGCCGCTACCACCGCGTGCTCAAGCTCAGCGACAAGGGCGATGAGCTGGCGCGCCATGCGCAAAGCTATGTTGCGCTGCTGCTGCGCAAGCAGCGCAGTGCCGATGCGCTGGAGGTCTGGGGCAGTTGCTACAAGCGCGACAAGGGCTTTCGGCTGAACGAAGCCAGCCATGCCTTGGCACTGGCACAGATGGCCTGGAAGCGCATGCAACTGCCGCACACCTTGGCCTTGCTCCATGGTTTCGAGAAAAGCTATGCCGGCAGCGATCTGGTGCCCCAGGCGCTGGAGCTGACGGTGCGCGTGCTCAAGCAAGGCGCCAACAAGCCCGACCAGGCCGTGCGCGTGTTCATGCGCATGAAGATCCGCTACCCCGAACATGCCTGCACGCAGGAGGCCGCCTGGATCTTGCGCGATGAGCTGCCGGGCGCTGCGCAGGCGCCTGCCGCACCCGCCTGAGCTGCTGGATTTTTAAGCAGCCGTTGAAGGCGCCACGCTGGCAATGATGCCGCCGCCCAGGCAGACCTCGCCGTCATACAGCACGGCGGACTGGCCCGGCGTCACTGCCCATTGCGCCTCGGGGAAGTCGAGGTGGAACTGCGCGGGCGTCGTATCGGCGCCGATGATCGCGGGCGAATCGGGCTGGCGGTAGCGGGTTTTGGAGCCATAGGTGCCGGCAGCGGGCGGGTGGCCGGCGACCCAGCTGGTGTTGTCGGCGTCCAGTGCCTGCGACAGCAGCCAGGGGTGGTCATGGCCTTGCACCACGCGCAGGATGTTCTTGTCCAGCTCCTTGCGGGCCACAAACCACGGCGCGTGCTCGCCTGCGCCACGGGCAGCGCCTTTTTCCTTCACGCCCCCAATGCCCAGGCCCGAGCGCTGGCCCAAGGTGTAGAACGACAGGCCGACATGCTTGCCCAGCTTGCGGTTGCGGTCGTCGAGGATCGGACCCGGTTCCTGGCTGATGTAGCGGTTGAGAAAGTCGCGGAAAGGGCGCTCGCCGATAAAGCAGATACCGGTGGAGTCCTTCTTCTTGGCATTGGGCAGGCCGATTTCCTCGGCAATGCGGCGCACCTCGGTCTTCTTCAGCTCACCGACCGGGAACAGCGATCTGGACAGCTGGGCCTGGTTCAGGCGGTGCAGAAAATAGCTTTGGTCCTTGGCCGGGTCCAGGCCCTTGAGCAGCTCGAACAACTGGGTGCCGGGGTTCTGGCGCACACGGGCGTAGTGGCCGGTGGCAATCTTTTCGGCGCCCAGCCGCATGGCATGGTCCAAAAAGGCCTTGAACTTGATCTCGGCATTGCACAGCACATCCGGGTTGGGTGTGCGGCCGGCCTGGTATTCGCGCAGAAACTCGGCAAACACCCGGTCCTTGTAGTCGGCCGCAAAGTTGACGTGTTCGAGCTCGATGCCCACCACGTCGGCCACGGCTGCGGCATCGACAAAGTCGATGTTGGACGAGCAGTACTCGCTGTCGTCGTCATCTTCCCAGTTCTTCATGAAGATGCCGACGACCTCGTGCCCCTGCTTTTTGAGCAAATACGCGGTGACGGCCGAATCCACGCCGCCACTCAGCCCCACTACGATGCGCTGTTTAACCATGGGCGCAATTATCCGCTCGTCAGCGGGCGGCCGCTGTGCAAGGGCTATGCGCCAAGCCGTGCTGATCGTTCTTTTTTTTGAACGATGAATGCGAATTTCAGTGATTTATCGTTGATCGTTCCATCGCTAATATTCGTTTCAGGCGTTAAGCACGAATCCTCGTTGCAGACGCTTGCGGTGGGCCCGTCCCGCCAGCGCTTCAGAAAAGGAACGACCATGACCTCCAAGCCCTATGTTCGCCTCGACAAAGACAATGCTGCCGTGCTGCTGGTGGACCACCAGACCGGTCTGCTCTCGCTGGTGCGCGACATCGACCCCGACAAGTTCAAGAACAATGTGCTGGCGCTGAGTGATCTGGCCAATTATTTCCAGCTACCCACGATTCTGACCACCAGCTTTGAAGATGGGCCCAATGGCCCGCTGGTACCTGAGCTGGTCCAGGCCCATCCCCGTGCACCGTTCATCGCCCGCCCCGGCCAGATCAACGCCTGGGACAACGAGGACTTCGTCAAGGCCGTCAAGGCCACCGGCAAAAAGCAGCTGATCATTGCCGGCGTGGTGACCGAGGTCTGCGTGGCTTTCCCGGCACTGGCAGCGATTGCAGAGGGCTTTGATGTGTTCGTGGTGACCGATGCCTCGGGCACCTTCAACGAAGTCACCCGCGATTCGGCCTGGCGCCGCATGGAGGCGGCAGGCGCGCAGCTGATGACCTGGTTCGGCGTGGCCTGTGAGCTGCACCGCGACTGGCGCAATGATGTCGAAGGCCTGGGCACCCTGTTCAGCAACCACATTCCGGATTACCGCAATCTGATGAACAGCTATGCGCGCGCCAAGGGCGGCCAGTAAGGCGCCGTTGCCCTAGCCCACCCGGTTGCCACTGCTAAGGAGTCCCGCCATGGAGCAAGCACAGATCTTGGTCTACCAGCCGCAGACCGGCCTCATCGGCCTGCAGCTGGCCGGTGGCAGCTACGCGCTGGCCGAACAATGGGGCAACCAGCCCTTGCGTGAAGGCCAGCGGCTGCAAGGCAACCTGCACAGTGTGGGGATGGAGACCCTCGAGGACACCCGTACGCATGCGCGCTATGAGGTGTTCATGCAGGCCTACGGGCTCTCGGCAGAAGGTCTGCGGCTGGCCCTGCTGTAAGCACCTGCACAACACCCCCGCAGACCCGTGGGGGCAGAGGGCGATGCAGGCGATCCGACGATGGCCTGCATCGCCTTGCGGCTGCCGCGCCGCCGTGGCTTACTGCGGTGTCAACGCAATGCGCTCGCGGGTGGCCTTTTCCACCGCACTGCGCGAGTAGGCCAGCGGAAAGTACTGGCCTGCGGCCCAGGTGTTGGCCAGGTCGCGGTAATGCGGGCTGGCGGGGTTGCCCGATTGGCCTGGCGTGTTGACCACGCGTGAGGCGTCCCAGTTGCCCACGTCCACCACCATGCGGAAGGATGCGCCAGAGGTCAGCTGGTAGGTGTCCACGTTGTAGCTGGTGGCCATCGGCGTAGCCCAGGAGCCGCCGATGCCGCCGACGCCGACATTGAGCCTTTGCTGGGTGGCACTGTCCACCACACTGGCGAGCGGGTGCACAAAGATCGCCTGGTGCAGGCTGCCCCAGGTCCAGCTCCTGGCATCGGCCCCCAGCTTGGTCTGGATCCATTGCATCGCCGGTGCGATGGACGAGAGCAGCACTTGGTCGCGCTCGGCCTCGCTCATCCAGCCCTGCGGGCTTTCCAGCACCGCGATCATGCGGGTAGCGCTGGTCTCTTTGGCAAAGCTGCGCTCGTTGGCGGCCAGCACCTTGTCGGTCAGCGCTTTCTTCAGGGTGGCATTGCTCCAGACTTCGTAGAGCGCGGCGGCTGCGCTGTCCTTGGCCATCGTGCCGTCCCAGGCTTGCAGCAGTGCCAGGCCCTGGGCAGTCTGTGCATCGCTGCTTTGCAGCGGTGCCAGCAGTTTGAGCAGGCGCTGGGCAGGCACGGCGACGATGTCGGTCTGCCAGGCTTCGGAGTCTGCGACGCTGAGCTTCTTGCCGTCCTTGGCGGCCTTTTCAAACAGGCCATGCAGGCGCTGCGCGCGGGCCGCGTCCGACCATTCGTAGCCAATGCCCTTTTGGTAGAGCGGGTGGGTGGGCGGCACATTGTTTTCGTTGGCCGTCACGACATAGCCGCGCTGCGGGTTGAACTCCCAGGGCAGCTCGTCGCCGTTGCGGTAGCCCGACCATTCATAGCGGCCGTCGCCGGGCACCGGTGTCAGCCCATCCCAGTTGGGGCGGATGGGGGTGAGCCCGCCCGGAATCCAGCCAATGTTGCCACTGCTGTCGGCATAGACCTGGTTCTCGCCCGGTGCGCCCCAGCGGTTCATCGCGGCGCGGAACTGGTCGAAATCCTGCGCACGCATATAGTCCATCGAGCCGAAGTAGGGCGCCATGCCCAAGTCCAGCCAGGCGGCGCGCAGCGCATAGGCCTTGTTGCCTTCGGCAGCCAGCACGGGGCCGTGGCGGGTGTACCAGTTCTCGACGATGACGGGCTGGGCGGCGCCCTTGACCGCAATGGTTTCGGCCACCCGGGTCATCGGCTCCCAGCGGCCCTGGTACTTGTATTCCTTGCTGTTTTGCGGGTTGGTTTCGTAGACATACAGGTCTTCCTGGTCCATGTAGAAGCGCGTCAGGCCAAAGGCGATGCGGCCGTTGTGGCCGATGGAGATGCCGGGCAAAAACGGCTCGCCAGCACCAATCACATCCATGCCAGGCGCGGAGATGTGCGAGATATAGCGCAGGCTGGGCGCGCCATGGGCGCGGTGCGGGTCATTGGCCAGAATCGGGCGGCCGGTGGTGGTCATGCTCGGTGCGATCGTCCAGTTGTTGCTGCCGTAGCTGGCCAAGGTATTCGCATCGGGCTGGTTCAAGGTGGATTCGGACAGCGCCAGCAACTGCTCGGGTGCCATGTCCTGGGCCGAGACCTTGACGTTGTCCTTGGTAAAGCGCGGGCTGGCGGTGGCCAGCGCATAGGCGCGCTTGAGCTCCTTGCCGGGCAGGCCGCAGACCTCCAGCCCTTCGGGAATCTGCGGCTTCACATCGGGCACCAGCTCGCGGCGCAGCCAGTCCACCCGGGTGCCGTTGTGCTGGCCCTCGCAAAAGGCCTGGGCGCGGTCCACTTCGCCGGTGAAGTTCAGGGTCAGGCCATGGTGGCGGATGCGGACCGTGTCTTCCGCAGCCCATCGGGCCGGCTGGTAGCCCAGCAGCCTGAACTCTTCGGGCAGCAGGCTGGGGTCGGCCTGGGTCTGGGCGACGAAGGCGTTGACGCCGGCCACAAAGGCCTCGGCGACGCGTTTGGAGTCCGAGCCATAGGCCAGCCATTCGCGGTACATGTCGCCACGGAACAGCACCGCGCGCGCCGCCTTGTCGCTCTCGACCCAGGCCGGGCCAAAGTCCTGGGCCATCTGGCCCAGTCCGCGCTTGCGCCACAGGTCCATCTGCCAGAGCCGGTCGCGCGCCGCCATATAGCCTTGCACGACAAAAGCGTCATAGGTGGTGCCGGCGTAGATGTGCGGCACGCCCCACTGGTCGACCAGTACCTCGGCCGGCTTTTCCAGCCCGGCAATCCTGGCGCTGTGCTGGCTGGTGGGCGGTGTGCCCAGGGAGCTGCAACCGGCGGCAAGCAGCGCAGCGGCCAGTGGCAGCGCCAGGCGGGTGGCAAAACGACGGGGGTCGTGGTGGGGCATGGTATGTCTCCTCGTTATGGTCCAGGGACAATGCCATGCTTGCCTGCGCTGCGCAATCGCGTTGGCGCCAGGCGTCGGCGGGGCTCCAATCTGTGCGAGGATGCGCGCATCTGCACGCGCTCGCGGCTGCGACTTCGGAAGGAACCCCACCATGGAACTGCGCCAGCTGCGCTACTTTGTACGCATCGTTGAACTGGGCTCGATGAGCCGCGCCGCGCTGGATCTGGACATGGTGCAGTCGGCCCTGAGCCAGCAGGTCAGCCGCCTGGAGTCCGAGCTCTCTACCCGTTTGCTCCAGCGCACCTCACGCGGTGTCATCCCGACCGAGGCGGGCCTGGCGTTTTTCCATGAAGCCCAGCTCAGCCTGCGCCATGCCGACCAGGCCATCCATGCGGCCCAGCAGGCACGGCTGTCGGGCGCTGTCAGCATGGGCCTGTCTCCGACGATCGCCAACGTGCTGGGCCTGCCGCTGCTGCGGGCCATGCGCGAGCGCTACCCCGATGTGCGGCTGCACATGGTCTCGGCGCTGTCCGGCCACCTGACCAGTCTGCTCAACGCCCGGCAGATGGACATTGCCATTCTGTTCGACACGCAGAGCGCACGCCGCTGGCGGGTGACGCCGCTGCTCGAAGAGCAGCTCTTTCTGATCCAGTCCCGCCAGAGCCCTGTTGCACCCAAGATCCGCCATGGCGCGCCGGTCAGTCTGGCGCAGCTGCAACAGGTGCCGCTGATCCTGCCCTCGGGCAGCCATGGGCTGCGCAGCTCGGTGATGGCCTCGTTCACCAGTGCGGGTTTCCAATCGCAGATGGCGATGGAAATCGATTCGCTGCCGCTGTTGATGGAGGCGGTGGACGCAGGCATGGGTGCGACCGTCCAGCCCTGGTCGGCCGTCGGCATGTACCGCGATGCGGAGGCGCGTTTCCAGTGGTCGCAGATTGCAGACGATTCGGTGCGCCGCAAGGCGGCGCTGTGCAGCCTGTCGGACGATGAGCTGTCGCCCGCGGCGCTCGCCGCGCGCGTGGTGCTGGTCGATTGCGCCAGACGGCTGGTGCAATCGGGCCAATGGCTGGGCGCCTCGCTCGCGGCCTGAACGCGGGCGGCGCCCGGCCACATCACAAACCGTGATACCCCCATGCCCAGGGACGGCTGCACCGGCGCGGACCGGTTGTCTACAGTGGGGGCAACTCTCGCCGGTCGGGGTGCCGGGACCGCATCCCTTGTGATGCAGCGCCACGACCAGGACGGGCCCTTCCCACGTTGAACCGCCACCAGGCACGCCTTGTGGCAACCCCTCATGAAAACTGAAGCCTTTGACACCGATGTGCTCGTCATCGGTGGCGGCAATGCCGCGCTGTGCGCTGCCCTCATGGCCCGTGAAGCGGGCAGCCGCGTGCTGCTGCTGGAAGCGGCACCACGCGCATGGCGCGGCGGCAACTCCGGCCACACCCGCAATCTCCGCTGCATGCACAACGCCCCGCAGGATGTGCTGGTCGATGCCTACCCGGAGGAGGAGTACTGGCAAGACCTGCTCAAGGTCACTGCCGGCATCACCGATGAGCACCTGGCCCGCCTGGTGATCCGCGCCTCTTCAACCTGCCGCAGCTGGATGCGCCGGCATGGCGTGCATTTTCAGCCTCCGTTGTCGGGTGCGCTGCATGTGGCGCGCACCAACGCGTTTTTCATGGGTGGCGGCAAGGCCCTGGTCAATGCCTACTACCGCAGTGCGCAGGCGATGGGCGTGGACGTGCGCTACGAGTCGCCGGTGGACCGGCTGGAGATCGCCAACGGCCGCTTCGAGGCCGCCTGGTGCAAGGGCGAGCGCATCACTGCCAAAAGCTGCGTGCTGGCGGCCGGCGGCTTTGAGTCGAACCGGGAGTGGCTGCGCGAGGCCTGGGGCCAGAATGCCCGTGGCGAATGGCCTGCCGACAACTTCCTCATCCGTGGCACGGCCTTCAACCAGGGTGTGTTGCTCAAGCACATGCTCCAGGACCAGCTTGCCGATGCCGTGGGCGACCCCACCCAGGCGCACATGGTGGCCATCGATGCCCGTGCACCGCTGTATGACGGCGGCATCTGCACGCGCATTGACTGCGTGTCGCTGGGCGTGGTGGTCAACCGCGATGCCCAGCGCTTCTACGATGAAGGCGAGGATTTCTGGCCCAAGCGCTATGCCATCTGGGGCCGGCTGGTTGCACAGCAGCCTGGCCAGATGGCGTATTCCATCATCGACAGCAAAGCCATCGGCCGCTTCATGCCGCCGGTGTTTCCGGGCGTGCGCGCTGATTCGCTGCCGCAGCTGGCCCAGAAGCTGGGACTGCCGGTGGAGACCTTCATGCAGACCCTCCAGGCCTACAACGCCAGCTGCAAGGCGGGCCATTTCGACCATACGGCGCTCGACGACTGCCACACCGAAGGTATCAGCCCCGCCAAGACGCACTGGGCCCGGCCGCTGGATACCGGCCCGTTCTATGGCTATGCACTGCGCCCGGGCGTGACCTTCACCTACCTGGGTTTGAAGGTCGATGACAGCGCGGCAGTGCGCTTTGGCGGGCAGGCCAGCCAGAACCTGTTCGTGGCGGGCGAAATGATGGCGGGCAATGTTCTGGGCAAGGGCTACACGGCGGGGGTGGGCATGTCCATTGGTACCGCTTTCGGGCGGATTGCCGGCCGCAATGCTGCACTGGCCGCTGCCGGCCAGCCCGCGCTGCATGGCGCTGTGAACGACGAGGTCTGAATGAGCATCCAATCACTGCAAGAACTGGGCCAGCAGGCCCAGACCCTGGCCACTGGCAAGGTCATCCCCATCATCGCTGCGCCCACGCAGACGCCCGCAGAGCAAGAGGTGGCGCGCGTGATGCAAATCTGCAATGCCTGCCGCTACTGCGAAGGCTTTTGCGCCGTGTTCCCGGCGATGACGCGCCGTCTGGAGTTTGGCAAGGCCGATGCGCATTACCTGGCCAATCTGTGCCACAACTGCGGCGCCTGCCTGCATGCCTGCCAGTACGCGCCGCCGCACGAGTTTGCCATCAACATCCCCCAGGCCATGGCCGAGGTACGGGGCCAGACCTATGCCGACTATGCCTGGCCTCCTGCGCTGGGGCGGCTGTACCAGCGAAACGGCCTGACCCTGTCGCTGGCGATGGTGCTGGGGCTGTTCCTGTTTCTGGCATTGGCTGTCGCGTTGCGGGGCGGCGTGGGCCAGCTGTGGAATGCGCAGCTGGGCAACAACTTCTACAACCTGTTCCCGCATGGCCTGATGGTGGGCATTTTTGCGCCGGTGTTTTTGCTGGTAGTGCTGGCGCTCTTCATGGGCGTGCGCCGCTTTTGGAAAGAGGTCAAGCCCGCCACCAGTGGGGTGGATGTCGGTATGCCGGCTGCGGCAGAGGCGACGCAGGATGTGCTGCGCCTCAAGTACCTCGATGGCGGCCATGGCGAGGGCTGCCACAACGAAGACGATGCCTACACGCTGACGCGCCGCCGGTTCCACCATTTCACCTTCTACGGCTTTGCGCTGTGCTTTGCGGCAACGGCGCTGGCCACGGTGTACCACTATGCCTTCGACCTGCCTGCGCCTTACGAGCTGCCCAGCCTGCCCAAGGTGCTGGGTGCGCTGGGCGGGCTGGCCATGATGGTTGGCACGGTGGGCCTGTGGCGCCTGCACCGAAGCCGTCACCCGCTGCACGGTGATTCCCGGCAAAAGCCCATGGACCTTGGCTTCATTGCGCTGCTGTTTGTGGTGGCCTCCAGTGGCATGGCGCTGTGGCTGGGGCGCGGCACGCCCGCATTGGCACTGTTGCTGTGCCTGCACCTGGGCGCGGTGATCGCATTGTTCGCCACGCTGCCCTACGGCAAGTTTGCCCATGGCGTGTTCCGCACGGCCGCGCTATTGCGCCACAACACTGAAAAGCGGCAGCCCAGCCCGGTAGGCCTGGGCGCCGACTGACAAAAATCCCATACCCAGGAGACTCACGATGAACAAACGACAAGCGCTGTTGCGCACGATGGTGCTCGCACTGGTGGCGGTGCAGGGCGCCGGCCATGCCCAGGATTTTCCGCCGCGCAAACCGGTCACCCTGGTGGTGGGCTTTGCAGCTGGCGGTGCGGCAGATTCAGCAGCCCGCCTGATTGCCAAGAAGCTCGGGGAGAACTTCGGCCAGACGGTGGTCGTGGACAACCGGGGCGGCGCCGGTGGCAACATCGCGCACCAGTTTGTGGCCAAGGCCCCCGCCGATGGCTCGGTGCTGCTGTTCGGATCGGTGGGCCCGCTGACGATCGCGCCACACATCATGAAAGTCGGTTACGACCCATTCAAGGACCTGGCGCCGATCTCGGGCGGCGTGAACTTTCCCAATGTGCTGGTGGTGCACCAGGGCGCAGGCGTGAAGGATCTGGCCGGTTTTGTGGCCAAGGCCCGGAAGACGGCCGGCGGCGTGGACTATGCGTCCACCGGCGCCGGGTCAGCCTCGCACCTGGCGGGCGAGCTGTTCAACCAGCGCGCTGGCGTCGACATGGTGCATGTCCCCTACAAAGGAGGCGCTCCCGCGCTGCAAGACTTGATCGGGGAGCGCGTGACCTCGTACTTTGCGGCTCCGCCGACAGCGCTTCCCCATATCGAGACCGGCAAGCTGATTCCGCTGGCGACCACCGGCTTGACGCGGCCCGCGTACATGCCCAACATCCCCACCGTTGCCGAGGCGGGCTACCCCGGCTTCGAAGCGCTCAATTGGTATGCGTTTGTGGCACCGGGCAAGACGCCCGAGCCGGTGCTCGAACGCTGGAATGCGGAGATTGTCAAGGTGCTGAACGACCCCGCTGTGGGCGAGGCGTTGAAGGTGCACGGCCTGACGCCGCAACCGACCACACGCGCAGCATTTGCCGCCTTCATGAAAAAGGAGTACGAGCAGTGGGGCAAGGTGGTCAAGGAGCGCAAGATCAGCATGCAATGAACGCAGCGGCCAGGGGCCGCCCCCGAGGCTGCCGGTGCGATGCCTGAGGCTTCCCGGGGTCTATTCCAGCGGGTTCACGCCATCGGGCTGCACCAGCACCGATGCATCGGTGTAGATCAGGTTCAGCGCAAAGCGTTGGCCGGCCAGGTAGTCGTCCAGCGACTGCAGCACCAGCGGGCTGCGCATCTGGTGGGCCTCGGCGCGCATTTCATCGGCGGTCATCCAGACGGTGCGGCGTATGCCTTCGTCGAGCGGCTGGTTTTCATAGAACGCGCCCACCGTGCCAGTGAACGCAAAGCGCATATAGGTGGTGTCCGCGCCGCTCTTGGTCCGTACAAAACGGTTCATGTAGATGCCCAGCAGGGCCGAGGGCTTGAAGTCGAAGGCCGTCTCTTCAAGCACCTCGCGCACACAGGCCTGGATGGGGGATTCGCCCGGGTCCAGATGGCCCGCCGGGTTGTTCAGGCGGATGCCGTCCGAGGTGTCTTCCTCGACCAGCAAAAATCGGCCATCGCGCTCAATGACGGCGGCCACGGTGACGTTGGGTTTCCAGCGGTGGGGCATGCGGCATTATGTGCCAAGTCGCTGAAATTATAAAAAGCGGCGAAAGGGCTTGCCGCGCCCATGCAAGCTCGGGCGCTGCAGCCATGCTCTGCAGTACGATAGCGCCATGCACGCACCTGCCCCCACCCCAGCCATACCCGCACAGTCCGTCTATGCCGAGCGCCGCGCCCAGGTCGCGCGCCAGCTGGGCGAAGGCGGGATCGCCATCATCCCCACGGCGCCCGAGCATCCGCGCAACCGCGACAGCGACTTCCTATACCGCCACGACAGCTATTTCTACTACCTGACCGGTTTCACCGAGCCCCATGCCAGCCTCGTGATCACCGCCGATGGCAAGACCACCTTGTTTTGCGCGCCCAAGGACCTGGCGCGCGAGATCTGGGACGGCTACCGCCTGGGCCCGGAGGCAGCGGTGGCGGCCCTGGGTGTGACGCAGGCCTATTCGGTCGCCGAGCAGGCCGCCCGCATGCCCAAGATGCTGGAGAACCGCAGCGTGGTCTGGTACCCGTTTGCGATCCACCAGGGGCTGGAGAGCACGGTGGCGCAGTGGCTCAACGGCGTGCGTGCCCGCACCCGCTATGGCGCGCTGGTGCCCGAGCAGCAGCGCGACCTGTGCACCGTGCTCGACGAAATGCGGCTCTTCAAGGATGCGCATGAGGTGCCGATCCTGCGCCGCGCCGGGGCCATCAGCGCCCGCGCCCATATTCTGGCGATGCAGCGCTCGGCCCGCATGCTCCGCGCCGGCCAGGATGTGCGCGAGTACCACCTGGATGCCGAGCTGCTGCAGGCCTTCCGCGAATACGGCTCGCAGTACCCGGCTTATGGCTCCATCGTGGCCGCTGGCGCCAATGCCTGCGTGCTGCACTACCGCGCCGATGCCGCGCCCATCTGCGATGGTGAGCTGGTGCTGATCGACGCAGGCTGCGAGCTCGATGGCTATGCCAGCGACATCACCCGCACCTTCCCCGCCAATGGCAGGTTCAGCGGCCCGCAGCGCGATCTGTACGATCTGGTGCTGGCCAGCCAGGATGCGGCCATTGCGCTGGCCCGGCCCGGCAAGCGCTTCAACGACATGCATGACGCCACCGTCGCCGTGCTGGCGCAGGGCATGCTTGATCTGGGCCTGCTCGACAAGAACAAGGTCGGCAGCGTGCAGGATGTCATCGACAACCGCAGCTACTTCCAGTTCTACATGCACCGCACCGGCCACTGGATGGGCATGGATGTGCATGACTGCGGCAGCTACATCGAGCCCAGCGAAGTCGGCCACACCAGCGAGCGGCGCGATCCGCTCTCGGGCGAGCTGATCCTCAACCGCCCCAGCCGCATCCTGCGCCCCGGCATGCTGACCACCATTGAGCCCGGTATCTATGTGCGCCCGGCCGATGGCGTGCCTGAAGCGTTCCACAACATCGGCATCCGCATCGAGGATGATGCGCTGATCACCGACGATGGTTGCGAGCTGCTCACGCGCGGCGTGCCGGTCAAGGCCGACGAGATCGAAGCGCTGATGCGCGATGGCGCGCCCCGGCCTGCCGATCTGGCCTGATCCGACCTGCGTTTACACAACACCTGCCGGGCCTGGCGTCTTGCAGGTGTTTTTTGCGGGCCGCGCCATTGTGCAAACGCACATCGAATGAAACCGCGCTGTAACTCGCAGTGGCTGTTTCTCGTGTCAGAATGGAACTGAATTACATCGGGCCGGTATCTGGTGACAGGGCCGGCCCCACTTTTGAGACAAAGACACAGGGACCTGTCCATGATTTCGCCCAAGATCCGCCGCGCCACCAAGATTGTTGCCACGCTGGGCCCCGCCTCCAGCGAGCCGGCCCTGCTCGAAGAGATGATCCGTGCGGGGGTCAATGTGGTGCGTCTGAACTTCAGCCACGGCAAGGCGCAGGACCATGTGGACCGCGCCCGCATGGTGCGCGAGGCGGCGCAGCGTGCCGGCCGTGAAGTGGCGATCATGGCCGACCTGCAAGGCCCCAAGATCCGTGTCGGCAAGTTTGCCGAAGGCAAGGTGATGCTGGAGCCGGGCGCGAAGTTTGTACTCGATGCCTCCCGCCAGGAGCCCGGTGACCTGCAGGGCGTGGGTCTGGACTACAAGGAACTGCCCCGCGATGTGCGCGCGGGCGATGTGCTGCTGCTCAACGACGGCCTGATCGTGCTGACTGTCGATGGTGTGCTGGGCGACGCGGTGCACACCACCGTCAAGCTCGGTGGCGAGCTGTCCAACAACAAGGGCATCAACAAAAAGGGCGGCGGCCTGACCGCGCCGGCGCTGACGGCCAAGGACATGGAGGACATCAAGACCGCGATGAGCTTCCAGGCCGACTACGTAGCCGTCAGCTTTCCCAAGACCGCCACCGACATGGAAATGGCACGCCAGCTGTGTATGGTGGCCGCAGCCGAGTACCGCCACCGCCCCGGCCTGATTGCCAAGATCGAGCGTGCCGAGGCGATTCCGCACCTGGAAGACATCCTGCGCGTGTCCGACGGTATCATGGTCGCGCGCGGTGACCTGGCGGTGGAAGTGGGCCATGCGGCAGTGCCGGCCTTGCAAAAGAAGATGATCCGCATGGCGCGCGAGATGGACAAGGTGGTCATCACCGCCACGCAGATGATGGAGAGCATGATCACCAACCCCGTGCCCACCCGCGCCGAGGTGAGCGACGTGGCCAATGCCGTGCTGGACGGCACCGACGCAGTGATGCTGAGCGCCGAGACGGCTGCCGGCAAGTTCCCGCTGGAGACGGTGCTGGAGATGGTTGACATCTGCGCCCAGGCTGAGGCCTCGGCCGACTGGGATGTGGACACCGACTTTGTGGGCAAGACCTTCCAGCGCATCGACCAGAGCATCGCGTTGGGCGCGCTGTTCACTGCCACCCATCTGGGTGCCAAGGCCCTGGTCGCGATGACCGACAGCGGCTCGACCGCGCTGTGGATGAGCCGCCACCGCACCCAGATCCCCATCTACGCGCTGACGCCGAAGGTGGCTACCCAGCGCAAGATGGCGCTGTACCGCAATGTGCGCCCGTTGCTGATGGACACCAGCGCCGACCGCGACACCGCACTGGCCCAGGCCGAGGTGCACCTGAAGGCCCGCGATATCGTGCAAAGCGGCGATATCTATGCGATCACCTGTGGCGAGCCGATGGGCTCGCCCGGCGGCACCAACATGATGAAGATCAGCCGCGTGCTTTAAAGCCGCCTGGCCTTTGACCGGTACCGGGGCGCTTGCAGGCGCCCTTTTTTTGCGCCGCATGGGGACCTGCTGCAAAGCCCCTGTTATGGCTCGACGGCAAAAGGCGCGATGCGCCGCATCCCGATCCGCGTCCATCCCGTTGGGCAAGGGCCCTGCAGAGGATCGCTAGATCCGTCCCAGGTTGTGCGGATTTGTGACTGCGGCGATACTATGCCGCTCAGCGAGCCTGCCCATACGCCCGTGTGGACCAAGGGACTGCGCTGAAGCCATTCGAAACCAGGCTTTCTTGCCCCCGGAGACAGGGGCAGACCGGTGCTTCACCCGCCTGGCTTTCGACCACCTAGCCAAGCTGCTGCGATAAGAATTCACAACACGCACGCCTATAGCAGCCAAGCCAAACCCTTGTTGTTGAGCAGCACAGCGCCGCTGTGCCTGCATGTTTTTTTGGAAGAGGGAATCTATGTCGCAACGACTAGTACGCCGTTCGGTGTTGGGGCTGGCCTTGGGCCTGGGTTTGGGCGCAGTTGCCGGCGTGTCTGCACCGGCGTTTGCACAGACGGCGGCCGCCAAGGCCGGCAAGCTGGACGCCCGTGCGGTGGCAGTGGGCTACAGCGAATTGGTCTACGCCAACTACAGCGACAGCCTGGCATCGGCACGCGACATGCAAAAGGCCATTGCCGCCTTGCTCGCAGCCCCCTCCAAAGAGACGCTGGAAGCCGCACGCAAGAGCTGGCTCGACGCGCGTGAGTTCTATGGCCAGACGGAAGCGTTCCGTTTCTACGGCGGCCCGATCGATGACGAGAACGGCCCCGAAGGCCAGATCAATGCCTGGCCGATGGACGAGTCCTATGTGGACTATGTCGAGGGCAAGCCCAACGCCGGCTTCATCAACGATCCCAAGTTCAAGATCACCAAGGCCAACCTGGCCAAGCAAAACGAGCGCGGCGGCGAGGAAAACATTGCCACTGGTTGGCATGCGATCGAGTTTCTGCTCTGGGGCCAGGACCTGTCCGAAACCGGCCCGGGCGACCGCTCGTTTGAAGACTATGTCGATGGCAAGCGCGCCAACGCCGACCGCCGCCGCCTCTACCTGAAGGTGGTGACCGAGCTGCTGATCGACGACCTGGCCAGCGTCACCAAGGCCTGGGCGCCGGGCCAGAAGAACTACCGCGCCCAGTTTGACAAGGGTGGCGTGGAGTCGGTGCGCAAGATCATCGTCGGCCTGGGCTCGCTCTCGCGCGGAGAACTGGCGGGCGAGCGCATGGAAGTGCCGCTGAACTCGCAGGACCAGGAAGACGAGCATTCCTGCTTCTCCGACAACACCCACCGCGACATGGTCGCCAATGCCACCGGCATCCAGAACGTCTGGATGGGCCAGTACAAGCGCCGCGATGGCTCGACCCTGAAGGTGGCCTCGCTGGCCGACCTGGTGGCGGCCAAGAATGCCGAGCTGTCGGGCAAGACCAGCGCGCAGATCGCCAGCACGGTCAAGGCGACCGAAGGCATCCAGGCCCCGTTCGACCGCGAAATCATTGGCGGCGCCGACGCACCGGGCCGCAAGCGCATCCAGGCGGCGGTGGACAGCGCAACCGAGCAGTCCAAGCTGCTGGTGCAGGCGGCCAATGCCATCGGCATCACCAAGCTGACCCTGGTCCAGCCCTGACGAAGGACCGTTGCTGCACTATGTCTGTGAAGATGAATGACAACAAGCCCGGTGGCCGCGTGCAGCGGCTGGCATGGGCAGCAGCGGGTCTGTGCGCGGCCACCGCCCTGGTGGTGGCCCTGCGCCCGGAGGCCAGCGTGGCGCAGACCAGCGCCCCCGCCGAGGCCGCCGCAGCGGCGCCCGTGCAAGACCCCAGCGAGATGACCGGCGGCGACACCACGGTGTTTGCCACCGGCAAGAACGCGTTCTCGTTTCCTTTTGCTTCGCTGGCCGATGCAGAGCGCACGCGCTTTGTCATTGGCAACTCCTTTTTCAAGCGCAACTGGGTGGAGGCACCGGCCTCGACCCGGCTGCGCGATGGCCTGGGCCCGCATTTCATTGCCCGCAGCTGCGCGGGCTGCCACGTCATGGATGGGCGCGGTGAGCCGCCAGAGTTCCACCGCACGCTGGGGCCCGATCCCGAGCCCACGGTGGCGCTGCTGATCCGCCTGTCGGTACCCGGCAAGGCCGACCCGCATGCGGGCGTGGTGCCCGAGCCGACCTATGGCGACCAGTTCAACAACGCGGCCGTGCAGGGCGTCAAGCCCGAGGGCATCGTGCGCATCCACGGCACGCCGATCAAGGGCCGCTTTGCCGATGGCACGGCCTACGAACTCATCCAGCCACGCTACGAGCTGACCGACCTGGGCTACGGCCCGATGGCCAAGGATGTGATGCTGAGCCCGCGCATCGCACCCCAGGTGGTGGGCGTGGGCCTGATCGAAGCGATTGCCGAGGCCGACATCCTCGCCAATGTGCAGGAGCAGGCGGCGCTGGCCGGCCCCATCAAGGGCCAGGTCAACCGCGTCTGGGATGCCTATGGCCAGCGTGAGGCGATTGGCCGCTTCGGCTGGAAGGCCAACTCGCCCAGCGTCGCGCACCAGACGGCCAACGCCTTCTCGGGCGACATGGGCATCACCTCGCGCATCTTCCCGAACGAGAACTGCACCCCGGCGCAAAAGGACTGCCTGGCCGCACCGCATGGCGGCGGACTGGACAAATCCACCGCCGGCCGCACGGCGGCGCAGGCGCGCGCCGATGCCCCCGAGATCGACGACAAGACGCTCGACGATGTGATCTTCTACCAGGCCACCTTGGCGCCTGCGGCCCGCCGCAACATCAATGACTCGGCCGTCAAGCTGGGCCAGCGCCTGTTTGCCCAGGCGCAGTGCGCCGTCTGCCACAAGCCCAGCTATGTGACCGGCCCCGGCCCCTTCCCCAGGCTGACGGCCAAGAACATTGCCGGCCAGAAGATCTGGCCCTACACCGATCTGCTGCTGCATGACATGGGCCCGGCGCTGGCCGATGGCAGGCCGGACTTTCTGGCCAACGGCCAGCAGTGGCGCACGCCGCCGCTGTGGGGCATTGGCCTGATTCAGGACGTGAACGGCCACCAGCGCCTGCTGCACGATGGCCGTGCGCGCGGCGTGCTGGAGGCCATTCTCTGGCATGGCGGCGAGGCCGAGCAGGCCAAACAGCAGGTGCTGAACATGGAGGCCTCCGAGCGCGAGGCCCTGGTCAAGTTTGTGGAGTCGCTATGACGCAAGTCGGTACCAAGCGCTGGCCTGTGACGGCCGCGCAATCGCTGGGCAGGGCCTGCGCCCTGGCGGCCCTGGCCGCCACGGGCAGCCTTGCCCCGTTGGCGCAGGCCGCGGACACCCCCATGCCCTACTACACGGCTGCCCAGGCGCTGCAAAGCCTGTATGGCCAGCACCTGCCAGCGCGCGCGGCGGCGTTTACCCAGGCCGCCAACGCGCAGGACCAGGCACTGACGAGCTTCTGCGCCGGACCGGCCGCTGCCGCCAAAACGGCGGCAGCAGAGCTGCGCGGCCAGTGGCAGCGCAGCCATACCGCCTGGCTGCAGTTGTCAACGCCCAGCGTCGGGCCCTTGGTGGAGCGCCGCTCGCTGCGGCAGATCGATTTCACGCCGATCCGCACAGCGCTGATCACCCGCGCCGTCAAGAAAGGCCCGCAGACCGCTGCCGACATGGAGCTGGTGGGCACGCCCGCCAAGGGCTTTGGCGCGTTGGACTGGTTGCTGAGCCAGGGCCTGCAACCAGCCAGCCCGGAATGCGCGTTTGCAGTGCAGGTGGCCAAAGCCATCAGCGCCGAGGCCCAAAGCCTGCAGGCGGCGCTGGAGCCCCTGCGCAGCAAGACCTGGAGCGTCGAAGGCTCGGAGAGCGAGCCTGAAGATGTGGCCAGCCCCGGCGCCAAGGAGACGGGTTCGGCCATCGAGGAATGGGTCAACCAGTGGCTGGGCGGGCTGGAGCGCCTGCGCTGGGCGCAGATGGAAAAGCCGGTCAAGGTGGTCGAGGGCAGCAGCAAGGCCCCCGCCTTTGCCCGCATCGCAATGGCCGACAACTGGCGCGAGTGGCAGACCCAGTGGCAGGCCCTGCATGCCCAGGCCTTGCTCACCCCGGCGCAGCGCCAGCAGCCGCCCGTGCCCGGCAAGGACCTGATCTCGATCGAAGCACTGCTGCTCAGCAAGGGCCATATCGGGCTGGCCCAGCGCTGGCGCGAGGCCATGGGCGCGGCCGATGCCGCGATGCCGGCCCCCGGCAAAGTGCCCGCCAAGGAGGGCGCGCAGGCCAACAGCGAGATTCTGGCGCTCGCCACCAAGCTCAAGGGCATCACCGCGCTGTACCAGGCCGAGGTGGCGCCGGCGCTCGATATTCCGCTGGGCTTTAGCGACAGCGATGGCGACTGAGGACAAACGGTGACGGTGTTATCCACATCCCTGCCCCGGCGCGCGCTGCTGCGCGGGCTGGGCGCGTCGGCGATGGGCGCGCTGGGCCTGGCCGAGCTGTCCTTTGCCAACGATGCGGGCAGTACGGCGGGTATAAGCCGGCTCGCAGCCGTCTGGCGCGATGGACCCAGTGCGATGGCGCAGGACTGGGCCGGTGTGCTTGAAGTACTGCCCCAGGCCGGCGGCGGCCATGCCTGGCGCATGGCAGCGCGCACCCCGTTGCCCACACGCGGCCATGGCGTGCAAACCCTGCCGGGCGGCCAACTGGTGTTTGCCGCGCGCCGGCCCGGCGATTGGCTGCTGCGCTGGCAGCCCGAGACGGACGCGCTGCAATGGGCCTGGATGCAGGAGGACCGCTGCTTCAACGGCCATGTGGCGCTGGCGGCGCCGGCCACTGCGTGGGCTCAATCTGGCGCAGGCCGCAGCGGCATCCTCTTCACCACCGAAACCGATCTGGAAGACAGCCAGGGCTGCATTGGCCTGCGCGACGCCGCCAGCCTGGAGAAGCTGGCCGAATGGCGCAGCCATGGCATGGACCCGCATGAGCTGCTGGTGCTGCCCGCCGCGCTGGGCAGTCTGCCGGCCGGCACCCTGGTCGTCGCCAATGGCGGCATTCCCACCCAAAGCGAGACCGGGCGCAGCAAGAAATGGCTGGACAGCATGGACCCGTCCCTGGTCGCGCTGCACCCGGCCGATGGGCGCCTGCTGGGCCAGTGGAAGCTGCCCGACCCGCGCCTGTCGATCCGCCACCTGGCCTGGGATGCCGCGCGCCAGCGCCTGGGCATTGCGCTGCAGGCCGAGCATGACGATGCGCGGCGCCACAGCGCGCCCATCTTCGCCGTCTGGGATGGCCAGCGCCTGCTGCTGGCGCAGGACCAGCCACCGCTGGCCGGCTACGGCGGCAGCGTGGAATGCGCGCCGCTGGCACAAGGCGGTTTTGTCGTCAGTTGCCCCAAGTCGGACTGCATGGCCTGGTTTGACGCCCAGGCGCGCTACCTGGGCAGCAGCCCGCAAAGCGAAGTCTGCCCGGTGGCCCGCGATGGCGGGCGGCTATGGGCCGGCGGCGGCCATGGGGTGGCCGAGCGGACCAGCCGCAGCAGCGACCGGGCGGTGGCTGCGCTGGACACAGTGACCGGGCTGATGTTCGACAACCACTGGCGCTTGATGGGCTGAGGGGCAGCGCCCCCGGCACGGTTCAGGCGCTCAGGCGCTGAGACGGCGGCGTGCCATGCCCATGTCGATGACCAGGCCTGCGGTCCAGCACAGCCAGGCGGTCCACAAGGTGTGGCTCATATAGTGGGCGCCGCGCATCTGCTGGCCCAGGCCCAGCAGCAGGCCCATCACGAGCGCCACGGCCAGCCACCAGCGGGCAGCGCGCGGTGTGTCGCGGGCCAGCGCAAAATAGCCGCCAACAAAGGAAAAGCCCGCAGCCGCATGGCCGGCCGGAAAGCAGCGGCCCGCGCCCCCGTCATGCACGCCCCAGCGCCAGTGTGATACATACTCGGCCACGCCGCCGAAGACCGACAGATCCCAGGGGCAGCTGGTGGCGCTGCTGCGCTTGAGGATGGCCACCACCGCCAGAGACGCCAGAATGCTGACCAGCAGCTGCACCCGGCGGGCCGTTGGCAGCTTGCGCAGCAGGCCAAACGGCATCCAGACGCCCAGGCTCAAGGCCAGCACGATCACCCAGCCCAGGTTGCGCATGCCCTGGTGCATGTAGGTGACCAGGAAATGGTCGTCGCGCAGCGCAAAGCCCTGGGCGGTGCCCCAGACCTGGGCCAGCGCCAGGTCCTGGCCCGAGACATCCCAGAGCGCAATCAGCAAAAAGCTGAGCACGGTGGCCAGCAGCCAGCGGGGGTTGTAGAGAGCGGGGCGGGGTTCGGTCAGGGGGACGGGAGGGCAGGAAGGCATCATTGCATGCTGCGCCGACCGGCTTAAGGGCTTCTTAATGTCCCAGGTGCAGGGCGCCGGGCATAGGCGCGGTGGCGCAACTCATGCACAATGCCAGCCATGCGCATACTCATGGTGGAAGACGATGCCGGCATTGCCGAGGGCCTGAAGGCCAATCTGCAGCAGCGCGGCCATGCGGTGGACTGGTGCCCGACACTGGCCGAGGCCTGGCGTGCGCTGACGGCCGAGGGCTTTGACGTCGTGCTGCTCGACCTGGGCCTGCCCGATGGCGACGGCTCGCGCCTCTTGCAGCAGCTGCGCAATGCGCCGCCGCCCACGGGCCTGCGCAAAAGCCTGCCCGATCCGGCGACGCCGGTCATCGTGCTGACGGCCCGCGACGGCGTGCATGACCGCATTGAAAACCTGGACCTGGGCGCGGACGACTACCTCTCCAAGCCCTTCGATGCCGAAGAGCTGCAGGCCCGGTTGCGCGCGCTGGTCCGCCGCGCGGCGGGCCGCGCCAATCCGCTGATCCACTACCGCGACCTGGTGCTGGACCCGGCCTTGCACCAGGTGCGGCTGCGGGACGAAGGCGTCGAGCTCTCGCCCCGGGCCTACACGATCTTGCTGATCCTGCTGCAGGCCCATGGCAGGGTGCTGTCGCGCCAGCAGCTTGAAGAAAAGCTCTACAGCTTTGATGCCTCGGTCGAGAGCAATGCGGTGGAGGTGCATATCCACCACCTGCGCAAAAAGCTCGGCGCCGACTACATCCTGACGATGCGTGGCGTGGGCTACTTCATGCCCCAGGACCAGGCATCGTGAACCTGGCGGCCAAGCCCCCGCGCCTGCCGCAGCTGCGCACCCGGCTGCTGGTCTGGATTCTGGGGGCGCTGGTGGTTGTCTGGGCCAGCTTTGTCTACTGGGCCTACCAAACAGGTATCGAAGAGGCCGATGAGCTGACCGACGGGCACCTGGCCGGCGTCGCCGCGCTGGTGCTCAACATTCCTTACAGCGCGCAAATCCCGGCGGGCCTGCCGACCGAGCGGGTGCCGCTGCCGGGGCTGCATGCGCATGACTACCAGCAGTCGATGAGTCTGCAGGTCTGGACTGCCGACGGTGACCTGGTACTCAACGTCGGCAGTGCGCCGCGCCTGCATTTTGCCGATGGACGCAGCGGCTTCTTTGATGCGCAGCTGGGCGCCAGGCATGAGGTCTGGCGCACCTTTACCCAGTGGAACACCGAACACACGCGCAAGGTGGCGGTACTGGTCAACCTGCAGGAGCGCGATGACCTGGCCGATGACATTGCCGGGCAGATGATTCTGCCGGGCTTGTGGCTGCTGCCGGTCGTCACCCTGGTGCTGGGGCTGACGATCCGCGCCGGCCTCAAGCCGCTGACCCAGCTCTCGCGCGATGTGGAGCAGCTCGAACCCGAGCAGGGCCAGCGCCTGTCCACCGGCCACAACTGGCAGGAGTTCCGGGCGGTGACCCTGGCCTTCAACAGCTTGCTGGACCGCAATGACGAGGCGATGGAGCGCGAGCGGACCTTGGCCAACCAGGTCGCCCACGAGCTGCGCACGCCGCTGGCCTCCATCAGCCTGCATGCGCAATCCCTGCAAGGCGGGCTGGACCCGGCCCAGCAGGCCCAGGCGGTGCAGCGCCTGCATGCCGATGCGCTGCGCGCAGGCCATGTGCTCAACCAGATTCTGGCGCTGGCCCGCAGCAACCGGGTGGCGCTGACCCAGCAGGCCGCACCGGTGGACCTGGCGCAGCTGGCCCGCAGCATGGTGGCCGAATACGCGCAGGCGGCCTGGCGCCGGGGCAGCAGCGTGGCGGTAGAGATGCCTGAAAAACTGTGGGTGAAAGGCCATGCCGTGCTGCTGGAGGTGGCCTTGCGCAACCTGGTCGAGAACGCGCTGCGCCACACCCCCGAGGGCACGCAGATCGAGGTGCAGGGCGGCATGGACGGGGGACAGTGCTGGCTGCAGGTCTGCGATGATGGCGGGCGCGTGCAGCAGCAGCCCGTGCCCGAACCGGTGGACAGCCTGCAGCTGGGCCACCAGATCGTGCAGCGCATCATGGCGCTGCACGGGGGCAGTTTTGCGCAGCCGCAGGCGCTGGCGCCCTATACCACTTGCTACCGCCTCAGTATGCCGCTCGCCCAGATGGCCTGAGCTTGCTAAAATAGGCAGTTACCAAGCGGTTACCATGCCGCAGACATGAATCCAGGGTGTTGACGCGGCTGCTGTGGCCGCTGCAGCACTCTTTCTTTGCATTAGAACGGACACGACCACCATGCCTTTGATCTCGATGCGCGAAATGCTCGACCATGCCGCCGAAAATGGCTACGGCATCCCTGCCTTCAACGTCAACAACCTGGAGCAGGTCCAGGCCGTGATGTCGGCGGCAGACGAAGTGGGTGCGCCCGTGATCCTGCAGGCCAGCGCCGGCGCCCGCAAGTATGCCGGTGAGCCCTTCATCAAGCACCTGATCCAGGCTGCTGCCGAGATGTACCCCCACATCCCGCTGGTGATGCACCAGGACCACGGCACGACGCCCGAAGTCTGCCAGGGCGCGCTGAACCTGGGCTTTGGCTCGGTGATGATGGACGGCTCGCTGATGAGCGACGGCAAGACCCCGTCGTCATTCGACTACAACGTCGATGTGACCCAGAAGGTCGTCGCGATGGCCCACCAGATCGGTGCCACCGTCGAAGGCGAGCTGGGCTGCCTGGGCAACCTGGAAACCGGTGAAGCCGGCGAAGAAGACGGCATTGGCGCCGAAGGCAAGCTGGACCACAGCCAGATGCTGACCGACCCCGAGGAAGCGGCCGTGTTCGTCAAGGCCACGCAGCTGGACGCGCTGGCCATTGCCATCGGCACCAGCCACGGCGCCTACAAGTTCAGCCGCAAGCCCACCGGCGACATCCTGGCGATCTCGCGCGTCAAGGAAATCCATGCCCGCATCCCCAACACCCATCTGGTGATGCATGGCTCCTCGTCGGTGCCCCAGGAGCTGCTGGCCATCATCAACCAGTACGGCGGCAAGATGAAGGAAACCTACGGCGTGCCCGTCGAAGAGATCCAGGAAGCCATCAAGTACGGCGTGCGCAAGATCAACATCGACACCGACATCCGCCTGGCGATGACCGGCGCGGTGCGCAAGTTCCTGGCCGAGAACCCCGACAAGTTTGATGCCCGCGAATGGCTCAAGCCCGCCCGTGAAGCCGCCAAGCAAGTCTGCAAGGCCCGCTACATCGAGTTCGGCTGCGAAGGCCAGGGCGGCAAGATCAAGGGCTACAGCCTGGAGCAGATGGCCAAGAAGTACAGCGCCGGCGACCTGGCCCAGCTGGTCAAGTAAATCTGCCTGCGTTGCCAGTGCCTGGGGCACTGGCCGCCAAAGCCTGCAATCGCACCCGCATTGCAGGCTTTGCTTTTGGGCCTACGCGATGCGGCGATAACCGCACACGCGCACTGCGGCCGGTGTTTTTGCACAATGCCATGCATCGCAAACAAAGGAGCGCACAGCATGCAGACAAGCCATTCCTGGGATCTGGACCTGGTGGTGATTGGTGGCGGATCGGGGGGCGTGCGGGCCGCACGCATGGCGGCAGCGCGGGGCGCCAGGGTGGCGGTGGTGGAGTCCAAGGCCATGGGCGGCACCTGCGTCAACGTCGGCTGCATTCCCAAAAAACTCTACAGCTATGCGGCCGGTTACGCCGAGGCCTTTGACGAGGCGCGTGGCTATGGCTGGCAAATGCCCGAGACCATTGCGCTGGATTGGCAGGCGCTGAAGACAGCACGCGCGCGGGAAATCACCCGCCTCAATGGCATCTATGAAGGCCTGATGCGCAATGCCCAGGTGGAGCGCATCGCCGGCCAGGGCCGTCTGACCGATGCCCACACGGTGGTGGTTTCTGCCGATGGCGCCGATGTGCGCACGTTGCGCGCCGCCCATATCCTGATCGCCACCGGCGGCACGCCGGTGCGCCCGGACCTGCCCGGCAGCGAGCATGTGATCGTCTCCGACGACATGTTTGACCTGGCTACGTTGCCGCGCCGCCTGGTGGTCGTGGGCGCCGGCTACATCGGCTGCGAGATGGCGAGCATCTTCCACGGGCTGGGCGTCCAGGTGAGCCTGCTGCACCGGGGCGACCAGATTCTGCGCGGCTTTGACGACGAGGTGCGCAGCTTTGTCGCCGAGGAAATGCGCAAGAGCGGGGTGGAGCTGCGCATGAAGACGGAGGTGACATCCATTGCCTGCGACACTGCCAGCGGCGAGCGCACCCTGACCCTGGCCGATGGCAGCACCCTGAAAGCCGACCAGGTGCTGTACGCCACCGGCCGCAAGGCCAACGTCAGCGGCCTGGGGCTGGAGGCGCTGGGCATTGCGCTGGACAAGAGCGGCGCCATCGTCGTCGATGCGCAGATGGCCACCGCCCAGCCGAGCGTGCATGCGCTGGGCGATGTCGTGGGGCGCATGGAGCTGACCCCGGTGGCGCTGGCCGAAGCGATGGCCTGGGTGGACCATATCTGGGGCCCCGAGGCCGGCAAGGATGCACGGGCCATGGACTACGACAACATCCCGACGGCGGTGTTCACCCATCCGCAGATCGGCACCGTCGGCCTGACTGAGGCCCAGGCCCGCGAGCGCCATGGGGCCGTGCGCATCTACCGCAGCGATTTCAAGCCGCTGCGCCATACCTTGTCGGGGCGCAGCGAGCGCTGCCTGGTCAAGCTGGTCGTCGATGACGCCAGCGACAAGGTGCTGGGCCTGCATGTGGTCGGCGCCGATGCCGCCGAAATCACCCAGGGCTTTGCGGTGGCTCTCAAGGCCGGTGCCACCAAGGCGCTGTTTGACCAGACGATCGGCATCCATCCGACGATGGCCGAAGAGCTGGTCACCTTGCGCGAAGTAAGCCGCAAGTAAGCTTCAGATCGCGGCAGTTGCTGCTTTGCAACATCTTATAAATTCTCTCTATAAAGGCCGCGTGTCTCGGGCATGATACGCGCTCTTTACAGAGGAGATACATATGAAGGAGTGGGTGTATCCGCGCGAGCGGACACTGGGCGCCATCACCCTGGTTCTGGGTCTGTTGGCATGGTTGCTGATCTTGTTGCTGACCCTGGGCACGGTGCTGATCTACCTGCTCGTCGGTTTCATTTTTTATCTTTTTGCACAGTCGGCATTGATTGCGTGGCTGCGCGGCACTGCCGTGCGCCTGTCGGACGAGCAGTTCCCCGACCTGTACCTGCAGTACCTGCAGTGCTGCAAGAAGCTGGAGCTGGTCGACCCGCCCGAGGCCTATCTGCTGCAAGGCGATGGCTTGATGAATGCCTTTGCGACCCGCTTTCTGGGCCGCAACTTCGTCATCGTGCTGAGCGACACGGTCGACGCCATGCGTGCCTTGCCCGATGGCATTAACTTCTACTTCGGCCATGAGCTGGGCCATATCAAGCAGGGCCACCTGACCGGGCACTTCTGGCGCATGCCGGTGCTGTGGCTGCCGCTGGTCGGGGCTGCCTACGCGCGTGCCAAGGAGTACACCTGCGACCTGCACGGCCGCGCCTGCTGCGAAGGCTCGGAGTCCGCAGGCCGTGCGCTGTCGGTGCTCGCCGCTGGCGCGCAGAAGTGGAAAACCATCAACCTGGTGCAGTATGCGCGCCAGACCATGAGCAACCGGGGCTTCTTCCCCGATCTGCACGAGCTGCTGAGTGGCTACCCCTGGCTGACCAAGCGCGTGGCGCGCATGATCAGCCCCGGCATCAAGATGCCGGGCCGCAATCCCTTCTCCTATCTGTTCGCGCTGTTCGTGCCCTATGGCGGCCGGGCTGGCGGCGGGGCGGTGGGTCTGCTGATGGTGATCGCGATCATCGGTATCGCTGCTGCGGTCGCGATACCGGCACTCAAGGGCGGCGCCGGTGGGGGTGCCTTCAGCCAGATGCTGATGCAAGGCATGCAGTCGCAAAAGGGCAAGGAGGCCTTCGAGAAGGAATGGACCCAGGCCGAGCCGGTGCGCCAGGCGCTGTCGCGCTACTACCAGACCTATGAGGAAGTGCCTGACTCCCTGTCCGATGCCGGTGTGTCGCCCGAGCAGGAAGGCAGGCTGATGTATGACAGCGAGGACATGTCGCTGACCGCGCTGACCATCCACGGCCAGTTGCAGATGCAGCCGATGCAGGGCGAGGGCGGCAAGGTGGTCTGGCATTGCATCGCTGATGGCGCGGCGCAACAGTACCTGCCGGCCAGTTGCCAGAGCAAGTGAAGCATTTGGATACATTCGCTGCCGAAGTCTCCTGATTCAGCCCGGCGGCCTCGGACAGAATCCGCAACGGCCTTGCTATGATGCAGGGCTTGGCGGTGTGGCACAGGCCACGCGCTGTCTGTGGGCCGCCGCCACTGTTTTCAGGATCCGTCTATGTCTTTTTCCGCTGCCCGTTCTCTGTCCTGGCTGGGGTGCGCCGCCGCAGCCGTAGTGCTGAGCGCCTGCGCACCGCTGCCTTCGAATGTGGAGCCGGTGGGCCGCACCCTCGTGTCCATGGACCAGAACACGGACCTGCGCTGGACCTACTGGGGCACCGACAGCGAGGTGCTCGATGTGCTGCCCGAAGACCTGGCCAAGGACAAGCCGCTGCAGGCCAAGCTCTGGCAGATGCGCACCAGGCTGGGCGAACTGGTGGGCGTGATGTCGCTGCGCTCCAACGTCGATGACCTGAACAACAAGAACACCGTCTGGACCCAGGACTGCCCCAAGCAAAAGGGCGTGCTGGTCGAGCGCACCCAGGGCTTGAACATTGGCCGCGTGGACTGCCTGCGCATCAAGCGCACCGCCAACAGCAGCGATTGGCTGGCGCAGAACGATGCGGCGATGGCATCCCGCCTGGAGGCCGCTGGTGTCTACTTTGCGCGCCCGGTGGCCTATGTGTCCTACCAGTTCACCACCAGCAATGGCGGCTATGTCGAAGCGCAGGTGCTGGTGGACCAGCGCCTGGTGCGTCCGCCGATCCGCAGCAGCGTGGACTTTCTGGCCGCTGGCCGCTCGCTGGACCGCTGGGCGCAAGCACTGGCGCGCTCCATGCGTGAGAGCACCGGCTACTTCAATGGTGTGCTGACCGTGCCACCTTTCCCTTACGAAATCGACCAGCAGCCGTATTACGAGACCAAGCAGGACGACTCCGATGTACTGTTTGGCAAGGAAAAGCCCAATCCGCAGGCCGCTGAGGAGAAAGCAGCGTCGGTGGTTGCCCCTGCGGGGACAGCACCCGCCGCGGCCGCACCCGCCAAGCGCTGATCGCTTCCCCTGCTCTGCAGCAGCCATGGCCTCGGTCATGGCTTTTTTTTGTCTTTTTACGGGTATATCCAGACTTGGAATGGGCCCAGAATTTGCACAATAGGGTCACATCGAACAACATGGCTCAACAGCAAGCCGGGCGCACTGGGCGCCGGCACCCGCTGTATGACCGACAGGAGACTTGTGCATGACCGAACGCCCATGGCTGGCCACTTACCCCCCAGAGATTCCCGAGGACATTGATCCTGAGCGCATTCCCACCTTGGTGCAGTTGCTCAACCAGGCCTTCATCCAGTACGCCGACCGCACGGCGCTGCATTTCATGGGAGCGCGCTTCAGCTACCGCCAGCTCGACGACTACAGCGTGGCGCTGGCCGCCTACCTGCAGACCTTGCCGCTGGCCAAGGGCGACCGCGTAGCGCTGATGATGCCCAATGTGCCGCAGTATGCGGCGGCTGTCGCTGCCGTGTTGCGCGCGGGCCTCGTGGTGGTCAATGTGAACCCGCTCTATACCGCCTCGGAGCTGGACCACCAGCTCAAGGACAGCGGCGCCAAGGTGATGATCGTGCTGGAGAACTTTGGCGCCACCGTGCAGAACTGCCCGGCCCACCGCCAGCTCGAGAAGATCATTGTCTGCAGCATGGGCGATTGCCTGGGTCTGATCAAGGGCAGCATCGTCAACTACGTGGTGCGCCACAGCAAGAAGCTGGTCGCGCCTTTCACCCTGGAGCGCAGCATCCGCTATCCCGATGCAATCCGGGAGGGCGAGCGCCACAGCTTCTCGCCGGTCGAGATCGGGCTGGACGATGTCGCTGCGCTGCAGTACACCGGCGGCACCACCGGCGTAGCCAAGGGCGCGGTGCTGCTGCACCGCAACCTGGGCGCCAATGTGCTGCAGGTGCAGGCCTGGTACGGGCCGGCGCTCAAGACCATTCCGCAAGGGGAGCAGCCGCTGTGTGTCTGTGCGCTGCCGCTCTACCATATCTTCGCGTTCACGGTCTGTTTTCTGCTGTCGATGCGCCTTGGGCACCAGGTGCTGCTGATCCCCAACCCGCGCGACATGAAGGCGGTGCTGGGCGAGCTGGGCAAGTATGAGTTCCATACCTTGCCAGCCGTCAACACCTTGTTCAACGGCCTGATGAGCCACCCCGATTTTGACAAGGTGAACTGGAAGAACCTGCGCGTGGTCGTGGGCGGCGGCGCGGCGGTGCAATCGTCCGTGGCCGAGCGCTGGCTGCAGCGCGTTGGCCAGCCCATCGTCGAAGGCTATGGCCTCTCAGAAACCAGCCCGGTGGCCAGCTGCAACTTCGTCGGCACCGGCCAGAAGGCCTCGGGCTCGATCGGCTACCCGATGCCGGGCACCGACATGGCCATCCTCGACGATGCCGGCGAGCCGGTGCCACAAGGCGAGCGCGGCGAGGTGTGCATACGCGGCCCGCAGGTGATGGCCGGCTACTGGCAGCGCCCGGACGAGACGGCCAAGTCCATGACCGAGGACGGGTTCTTCCGCTCGGGCGATATCGGCATCATGGAGCCCGATGGCATGTTCCGCATCGTCGACCGCAAGAAGGACATGGTGCTGGTCAGCGGCTTCAACGTCTACCCCAATGAGGTGGAGGACGTGGCCGCATCCTTCCCCGGCGTGGCCGAATGCGCGGTGGTCGGCGTGCCCGACGAGAAGACGGGCGAGGCGATCAAGCTGGTGGTGGTACGCAAGTCCGCCGATGTGACCGAGGCACAGCTGCGCGCCCATTGCGCCGAGCACCTGACCGGCTACAAACGGCCCAAGTACATCGAGTTCCGCGACAACCTGCCCAAGACCCCGGTCGGCAAGATCCTGCGGCGCGAGCTGCGCGACCAAAGCACCAACGCCTGAGCGCCGCAGACCAGTAAGACAAAGCGGAGATTGCAGCGACAATCTCCGCTTTGCCTTTTCTGGATTCCGACGTGACCCTTGCCATTCTCAGCGCCCTTCCCGAGGAGCAGGCCGGCATTGCTGCGCTGCTGACCGATGCCCGCATCCACGACCATGCCGGCCGCCGCTATAGCTGCGGTCAGCTGCACGGCCAGGCGGTGGTGCTGGCGCTGTCGGGCATCGGCAAGGTGGCGGCGGCCAGCACGGCTGCGACCCTGATCGAGCGCTTTGGCGCACGCGGCATCGTGTTTACCGGTGTGGCCGGAGGCCTGGGCGACGGTGTGCAGGTGGGCGATGTGGTCGTGGCCACCCGCTATGCGCAGCACGACCTGGACGCCTCGCCGATCTTCCCGCGCTACGAGGTGCCGGGCTATGGCCGGGCCCTTTTCGACTGCGATGCTGCGCTGAGCGCGCAACTGGCCGTGGCCGTGCAGCAATGCCTGGCCGGTGGCGGAGCCGCTTGGACGGCCGAACTGGGCCTGCCCGCGCCGCAGATGCACCAGGGTCTCGTCGTCAGCGGCGACCGTTTTGTCAGCAGTGCCGCCGAAGTGCAGGCCCTGCGCAGCGGCTTGCGGGCAGCGGGCATGGATGCGCTGGCCGTCGAGATGGAGGGCGCCGCCGTCGCCCAGGTCTGCGCCGACCACGGCTTGCCGTTTGCGGCGATGCGCAGCATCTCCGACCGGGCCGACGACAGCGCGCACCTGGACTTTCCCCGCTTCATCCATACGATCTCCAGCCGCTATGCGCAGCACATCATCGGCAGCCTGGTGCGGAGCTTGCCGGCCCGCTGAATGGCCCGCCCGGTAGCGCGGGTGACTGTGCAGCGCGGCAAGCCTGGTCACAATGGCGCGCTGCCTTGATCTGACCATGCCCCTTTTTTCCGCTCCATCCTTTGCGCCCGGCCAGGTGCTGACCACCTGCAAACTGGGCCTGGGGCAGATGCTGTCCTGGGGCTCGGCGTTCTACCTGCCCGCCATCCTGGCCGGCGCGATGGGCGAGAGCCTGGGCATACCGCCATCGCGCATCTTTGCCGCGTTCTCGGTGGCGTTGCTGATGATGGCGCTCACCGGGCCAGTGGCCGGGCGGCTGATCGACCGCTGGGGCGGGCGCCCGCTGCTGATGGCCACCAACCTGCTGTTTGCGCTGGGGCTGGTGCTGCTGTCGCAGGTGCAGACCCAGGTCCAGCTGTTTGCGGTCTGGTTGCTGCTCGGCCTGGCGATGGGAGCGGGGCTGTACGAGGCGGCCTTTGCCACCTCGGTGCGCCTCTACGGCAAGGCAGCGCGGGGCAGCATTGTCGGCATCACCTTGTTTGGGGGCTTTGCCAGCACCTTGAGCTGGCCGCTGACCACCTGGCTGCTGCATGGCTGGGGCTGGCGCGAAGCCTGCCTGGTCTGGGCGGGGGTGCAGTTGCTGGTATTGCTGCCGTTGCATGCGAGCCTGCCCCGTGCGCCCGCGCGTGCCGGCGCCGATGCGGTGGTACCACCAACGGGCTTGCCGGCGGCCGCGCCTGCCGCTGCTTTGCGGGGCCAGTGGCTCAGCCTGGTCTTGCTGGCGCTGACCTTTGCAGCGATCTGGTTCATCGGCACCTCGATGATGTCGCACCTGCCGCGCCTGCTGATGGTCAGCGGCGCCAGCGCGACAGCGGCCGTCGCTGCGGCAGCGCTGGTGGGCCCTGCCCAGGTGGCCAGCCGCATTGCAGATTATGCTTTGCTGCGCCGCGCCCATCCGCTGTGGTCAGCGCGCATTGCCGTGACGGCCTATCCGTTGGCGGCCTTGCTGCTGGCGGTTTTTGGTGCACCGGGTGCCTGGGCTTATGCGTTGGCCTTTGGGCTGGGCAACGGCATCATGACGGTCGTCATTGGTACGCTGCCGCTGGCGATGTTTGGTGCGCAAGGCTATGGCCAGCGCCAGGGCCTGCTGATGGTGCCGGCCCGCATGACCCAGGCCAGCGCCCCTTTTCTGTTTGGCCTGGCACTGGAGCAGTGGCAGCTGGGCGCCCTCTGGGTGCTGATGCTCGCCGCCTCGATGGCCGCAACGGCGCTGTGGTGCCTGCGGCCCAAGCAGGTGTAGCGCGCGCGGGGGGCGTTACTTGAGCCAGCCGCGCTTGCGGAAGTACAGCATCGGGATCAGCGCGCTGCCCACCATCAGCGCAATACCGTAGGCATAGCCATATTGCCAGTCGATCTCGGGCATGTACTTGAAGTTCATGCCGTAGACGCTGGCGATCAAGGTGGGTGGCAGCAGCGCGACGCTGGCCACCGAGAAGATCTTGATGATCTTGTTCTGGTTGATGTTGATGAAACCGACGGTCGCATCCATCAAGAAGTTGATCTTGTCGAACAGGAAGGCGGTGTGGTTGTCCAGCGATTCGATGTCGCGCAGGATCTGGCGCGCATCCTCGAACTGGTCGGAGTTGAGCATCTTGCTGCGCATGACAAAGCTCACGGCACGGCGGGTGTCCATCACATTGCGGCGAATGCGGCCGTTCAAGTCTTCCTGGCGGGCGATGGCCGAGAGCACTTCGCTCGCATGGGTGTCGGTCACATTGCCGGCCAGCACCTGGGTGCTGACTTTTTCCAGGTCGTCGTAGATGCCTTCCAGGGTGTCGGCCGAGTACTCGGCGTCGGCATCGAACAGCTTGAGCAGTACGTCCTTGCTGTCCTCGATCAGGCCGGGCGCGCGGCGGGCACGCAGGCGCAGCAGGCGGAACACCGGCACATCCTCATCATGGATGGAAAACAGCACGCCATAGCTCTTGAGTGACGCATTGTGCAGGTTCATGATGAAGGCCACGCGCACGCTGCGCGGGTCGTCTTCGTCATCGATCAGGAAGTCGCTGCGGATGTGCAGATCGCCATTGTCTTCTTCGTAGAAACGGGCCGATTCCTCGATGTCCTGGTCCATCGCGTCTTCGGGAATGGACAGGCCGTAGTGCTGCTTGATCCAGCGCTTTTCTTCAAGGGTGGGGGACTCTAGGTCGACCCAGATCGGCTGAAAACGGGCCAGGTCCTGCAGGGATTCGATCTCTTCCTGCACCAGACGGCCATTGGCAAGCGTAAAGATGTTGAGCATAGGCTCACTTCCTTGTTGTTATTGGTCTGCAAAAGGGGGCGGGGGGCGCTTCCGACCCATGTGCAGCCATGTGCTTGCCAGGGTGGAAGCTACCAACTTGGGTAGGGATCCAAGGAGAGACTCCGGTTTGTGAATGGGCGCCATTATGGCATTCCCGCATCCGCTGCGCATGACGATGCGCTTTGTGGGGTTGCAGCGTTGTCAACACCCCACGCCAGCCGCTGTCAGTGGGTGCCTACATTCGCCTGATGGCGTCCCGTTGGAGGCCCATCGGAGACAGATTGGAGGCAAATTGGCAGGTTTGTGAGGAAATTTAACGGCCGGCCTGGGCCAGCGCGAAGCACAGATCGGCCCAGGTTGCCGCCTTGGCCTGGGGTGTGCGCAGCAGGTGGCTCGGGTCGTAGCTGACCACGGCCGGCAGCTGGCTGCCGCCCAACTGGTGGAGCTGCTGGCGCAGGCGGGAGAAGGGCTGGTCGCCCGGCATCAGGTGGCGCACCGCCGGCAGGCCCAGCAGCAGGGCCATCGCAGGCTGGCATTCCTGCACCAGCGCATCGATGCTGTAGCTGGGCAAGCCATCATCGCCTTCCTGATTGGCGGGGATGCGGGCCAGCGGCACCCAGTAGACGGGGGCATCGGTCAGGCGCATGGCCCGCAGCATCTGCAGCAGCAGCTGGCAGGCTTCACCCTGCTGGGGCGCGCCTTCGGGCAGCTCGGCCACTACCAGCCAGGCAGGCTGGGTGGCAGCGACAGGCGGCGGCTGCTTGCCTTGCAGATCGAGCAGCACCGGCGCGCGCAGCGCAAAGCGCACACGCGGAAAATCAGCCGGCAGCGCCTGCGGCGAGGTGGTCCGGGCCGCTGCAGGCGCAGGCGCGGGGGCTGGCGTTGGCGCAGGTGCTGGCGCTGCCGTCTCTGGGATGGCAGCCGCTGGCATCGTAGGTGCTGCAGGTGCAGCCGGTGCAGCGGTCACTCCCGTTGCAGGCACAGGCTCCGCGTGCAGCCGCACTGCGGCCACCGGGGTGGGGGCCGGAGTCACCTCGGGCGCGGTCTGGGCGGCAGGCGCGGGCGATTCGGGCCACCACAGCGGGTGGCCCATCTCTTGCAGCATGGCGCGTTGGCGGGCGTCCAGGTTCAGGCTCATGGGGTGGTAGGCAGCAGATAACGCATGACCATGGCGTCCTCGCGTTCGACATGGGATACCGGATAGTAGCGCTTTCGCAGCCCTACCGATTCAAATCCAAACTGCAGGTAGATCTGCTGGGCGCGCAGATTGCTGATGCGCACTTCCAGCCAGATCGTCTGGGCGCGTGCGCTGACGGCCCAGCTGCGCAGCTGCTCCAGTAGCACCTTGGCCCAGCCCTGGCGCTGGTGCTGCGGGTTGACGGTGATGTTGAGCAGGTGCAGCTCATCGACGCCCTGCATGGCGACAAAGTAGCCGATCAACGCCTCGTCGGCCCAGAGCAGTTGCATCGCATAGCCCATGGCCATCGAATCGATGAAATTGCCCCGCGTCCAGGGGTGGCTGTAGCACTGGTTCTCAATGGCCAGCAGCGCGTCCAGGTCATCGGCGCGCAGCGCGGACCAGCGCAGCTGGGGCGTGGCGGGCAGGCTCATGGCGCACTGCCTGGGCTGCCGGCCGCCTGGGCTTGCTTTTCAGCCTCGCGCTCGGCCGTGGTCTTGGCGACCTTGTCGCGGATATAGAGGGGCAGCGCATCCTGCGCCGCCACCGCCTGGCCTTGGGCCAGCAGGTAGGGCGCCAGGCTCAGCAAGGCCTGGGCGGTGGGCATGGCCTGCAGATGGGTGGCACCGGGCGCCAGGCGCTCACCATAGATGGGCTGGGCATTGCCGGCCACCACAAAGCCTGGGGGCACCTGCACATCCTGCGGCGGGCAGACCTGCAGATCGCCCAAGGTCTGCCAGTGACCATCGGCATACTGGTAGACGGCGTTGTAGACCTCGTCCATGCGCGCGTCCAAGCAGGCCAGCACCTGGGTGCAACCATGTTGCAGGCGGGCCTCTTCGGCCACCGCCATCAGGGTATCGACCGGTAGCACCGGCACACCCTGGCCGCCGTTGGCCACAAAGGCCAGGCCCTGGGCAATGGCGCAGGCGGTGCGCAGGCCGGTGAACGAGCCAGGGCCCCGGCCAAACACAATCGCATCCAGCGCGTCGAAGCCCAGGCCCGCATCGGCCATCAGGCCACGCACCGCCGGCAGCAACTGGCTGGAGGTGTGCTGGCCACCGGCACCGCTGTGCAGCCAGCGCCGGTCATTCCGTGCGGTGGCAATGAAGAGGGTGTCGGTACTGGATTCGAGGGCAAGCAGGTTCATGGGGTAGGGCGCGCGCGGGCACTGTGCAAGCGCCCGGTTTCAGCCCCTGTGCAGGGGCGGCAACCTGCCATTATCGGGGCAAAGCCAAGGCTGCATGCCGGGCTTGGGCATAGCCGCTAGACTGCTGCCCATGCAACAGATTTCTCCGATGGCGCCCCTTTCTCCGTCCCTGGCAGGGCTGAATCCCGGCCGGTCCGGCGGCAGCGGCCGCTGGCTGCTCCCGCTCGCGATTGCGCTCAGCCAGGTCGCCTGCGCCCAGACCCCGGCCGCCCCGGCTGCCGACCCGGCGCCCAAGCCTATCCGGCTGGCCCAGCCCGTGGCTGTAGCGCCCCAGGCAGCCCCGGTACCGGCCAGCGCAGCTATGCAGGCCCCTGCCGCAGCCGCCAGCGCCTGGCCTGCCGACCGCCTGCCGGCCGAGGTCGAAGCCGCGTTGCAGCGCGGCAAGGTAGCGCCCGATGCGGTCTCCGTGGTGGTGATGGATGTCAGCGGCGCGCAGCGCCCGCTGCTCGATGTGCACAGCGATGTGGGCCGCAACCCTGCTTCGGTGATGAAGCTGGTGACCACCTATGCGGCGCTCGAGATTCTGGGCCCCGCCTACACCTGGGACACCCGCATTGCGACCGACGGCCAGGTTGCCCAGGGCGCCCTCAATGGCAATCTGTATGTACAGGGCTCGGGCGACCCCAAGCTGGTGATGGAGCGCCTCTGGCTGCTGCAGCGGCGACTGCTGGGCCAGGGCATCCAGGTCATCGTCGGCGATGTGGTGCTGGACCGCTCGGCCTTCTCGCTGCCGCCCATCGACCCCGCACGCTTTGACAACGAGCCCTACCGGCCCTACAACGCCGTGCCCGATGCGCTGCTGCTGAACTACAAGTCGCTGACGATGCGCTTCATCCCCGATGCGGCCGCCGGCGTGGCCCGTATCGCCTACGAGCCCGCCGTTGCGCATCTGCGGCTGCCCAGCACCGTGCCCCTGCTCAAGACCAAGGGCAATGCCTGTGGTGACTGGCGCGGCGCGCTGAAAGCGCAGCTGGCCGATGCCACGCAGATCCAGTTCCTGGGCGGCTACCCGGCTGCCTGCGGAGAAAACAGCTGGGCCGTGGCGCCTGCCGCGCCCGACCGCTTTGCGCCCCGTGTGTTCGAAGGCATGTGGCGTGAGCTGGGCGGCAAGGTCACCGGCCAGGTGCGCATGGGCACGACGCCCGACGGCGTGCAGCCGCTGATGAGCTTCAGCTCGCCCACACTGGGTGAGGTGGTGCGCGACATCAACAAGTACAGCAACAATGTGATGACCCAGCAGGTGTTCCTGACCCTGGGCAAGGAGCGCGCCGGGGTCGGCACCTTTGAAGGCGGCCGCCAGGCGGTGGCGCAGTGGTGGAGCGAGCGCGTGCCCGGCATGGCCGCGCCCACCATCGACAACGGTGCCGGTCTCTCACGCGATGCGCGCATCACCGCCGGCTCGCTGGCCAAGATGCTCTCGGTTGCCTGGAACTCCAACGTCATGCCCGAACTGATGGCCTCCATGCCCATCGTTGGTGTGGACGGCACGATGAAAAACAGCAAGAGCGCCCACACCGGCGGCGCCCATCTGAAGACCGGCACCCTGCGCGATGCCTCGGCCATTGCCGGCTATGTCAATGGCCGCGACGGGCGCCGCTGGGTCGTCGTGGCGATGGCCAACAGCGACAACGCGCCCCAGGCGCGTCCTGCCTGGGATGCGCTGATCGACTGGGTGGCGGCACAGTAAACCTGGCCAGGTCAACGCTCTCAGCGGGGGGCCGCAGGTCGGGGAAAACTGCCTGCGGCCAAGGTGGGTCTCTGGCGGTATCGGTGTACATTGCGCGTTGGAGCGTGGTCCCCCCGTCTCAAGGAGCCCTGCATGAGCCTGCCCTCGAAGTCCGCATGGTTTGCTGCCGCCAAGCGCTGGGATGCACGTTTGCTGGCCGCCTGGCTGGCGCAGGCGCCTCAGTGGGCCCAGGCGGTGGACAGTAAGGGGCGCACCGCCTTGCAGGTGGCCTGCGGCGTATTGCCGCAAAACGCCCATTCGGCCGATACCAATGGTCTGGAAACGGTGGCCACCTTGCTGGCCGCTGGCGCGCCGCTGGAGGCCCAGGCGCCGATGGGCGAGTGCAATGGCGACTTCCGTGCCACCGCGCTGTGGTTTGCCGTCTCCCGGGGCGAGAACCTGCCACTGGTCAAGCTGCTGCTCTCGCACGGTGCCAATGCCAGCTACTCCCTATGGGCCGCCGTGTGGCGCGATGACGAAGCCATGTGCCGCGCGCTGCTGCAAGCCCGGCCCTTGCTCAACCTGCGTGAGCATGGCGAAACCCCTGTCTTCTATGCCGCCCGCCTGGGCCGGCTCAAAACCCTGGAGCTGCTGCTCGACGCTGGCGCCGATGTCTCCGTGGCCGACTTCAAGGGCCGCGACGCGGTCGATATCGCCGTGGCGCGGCGCCTGCCGCAGGCGCTGATCTACCGCATGCAGCAGTTGCGGCAGCCTCGGCTGGCCTGACGGGCCCGCTGCGCAACCCCTGGTCTGGACAGACTCGGTTGATCCACCAGCGTCGTTTTCTTTGAGACGCTCTCCAATCGTTGTCCCATTTATTTCTGCGACTGCTCTGCAGAGCTGACTGGCGAAGCCATATCCATTTGTAAGCACTCACCACCTTTCGTGGTTGTTGTGTTTGCCTAACTGCGCGTCAGCGTCATGTAAGCAGTGTTCTTTCAAATGCGCTTCAAAATGCAATAGGGCTATCAATGGATTTCTGCCAATACGGTCCATCCATTGACAAGCATCGATTGAGTCGAGGCTGAGGGGGGGAGTCTGCGCACCCGGGCCTATAAAAATTGGACACAGGGTATGTATAAAAACATGAGGGGCCGCCCGCTGTTTACCAGCTGGGCAACGGTGGTGGGCATGTTGGTTCTGGGGCTGCTGTACTCGATCAGCAGTGCCTTTGCGCAGGCAGCGGATGCCGTGTGTGCAGAAGTCAAAATTGTCATCGAGCAAAAGCTTTCGCTGGAGCGCCAGGCCTTTGACGCCAAGATGGTCATCACCAATGGCCTGGCAGACCAGAGGCTGGAGAACGTCTCCATCGAGCTGAAGTTCCTCGATGCCAACAACAACCTGGTGGTTGCCACGTCGGACCCCAATGCCCAGGGCGCCACCTTCTTCTACCGTACCGACCAGGTGACTGGCATCACCGGCCTGCAAAACGGTGTCATCGCACCCAAGGCGGTGGCCAACATCAACTGGCTCATCATTCCCGCGGCAGGCAGTGGCGGCAGCAACCCGCAAGGCGCTGTGTACTACGTGGGCGCCAAGGTCAGCTATACGCTCGATGGCAAGGCCGATTCGGTTGACGTGGCGCCGGAATCCATCGTGGTGCGCCCCCAGCCAGAGCTGGTGCTGGATTACTTCTTGCCGCGCGATGTGTATGCCGATGACGCATTCACACCAGAGACCGAAGCGGCAGAGCCCTTCACCTTGGGCGTCCGAATCAAGAACCAGGGTGGCGGCACCTCTCACAAGACCAAGATCGACACGGCCCAGCCCCGCATTGTGGAGAACCGGCAGGGCCTGGCGATCAGCTTTCAGATTCTCGGCGGCTATGTCGGCGACCAACCAGCAGGCAAGAGCCTGCTTTTGGACTTTGGGGATATTGAGTCTGGTACTTCCAAAATGGGCCGCTGGTCCATGGTTACGAGCCTCGCAGGCAAGTTTGTCGAGTTCAATGCCAGCTTTACCCATGCAGACTCTTTGGGCGGCGCCGTCACCTCGCTGATCAAGGACGTGCGCACGCATACCCTGATCCAGGACGTGCGCGTCGATCTGCCCGGGCGCGACAAGGTACGCGACTTCCTCGCCAAGGATGGCGACGTCTACCGGGTCTACGAATCCGATGGCGCCGACACCGAGGTGCAGAACCAGACGGCATCGGCACAGATGACCATGCAGGGCAACAACGCCAGCCTGCGCTTTAGCCCGGTGACCCAGGGCTTTGCCTATGCCCGGGTGCCCGATCCTGCGCGTGGCGCCAAGCTGCCGGTGCAGGTCACCCGTGCGGATGGCTATATCGTTCCTGCAGAAAACGTCTGGCTGTCCAAGGAGCGCAATGAAGACCTGAGCTGGAGCTACTTTCTCAATATCTTCGATGCCAATACCAGTGGCCAGTACAGCATTGGCTTTGTGGCCGGCGCGGCCGAGGCCAGCATTGCCGGCGTGGTGTACCGGGACAGCAATGCCAATGGCCTGCGCGACAGCGGCGAGCCCGGCATCCCCGTGACCGAGATCAAACTGAGCGGCACCCAGGCCAGCACGGGCGCCGCCGAACTGCAAACGGCGTATACCGATGCGCAAGGCGCGTTCACCTTCACCAACCTCAAGCCGGGCGTTTACACCCTGGTGGCCGGTGTCAGCGATGGCCTGGTGGATGGCACAGCGCTGGCAGGCTCTGCGGGTGGGCAGAGTGAGGCAGGCAAGTTCAGCAGCATTGAGCTGACCGCAGGCGCTGCCGCATCCGGCTATCTGTTTGCCAAGCGCGCTGCCACGCCAGAGAACCCCGACCCAGAGCCCAAGGCCGACCTGAAGGTGGCCGCCGGTGCCACCCCCGCCACGGTCAAACGCGGCGATACATCCACCGTCATGATCACCGCAGAAAACCTGGGCCCGGCGAGCGCTGTGGCGACCTCGGTGAATGTGGAAATTCCAGCTGGCCTTGCTGTGCTTAGCCACTCGGCTGCCGTGGGCAGCTATGCCAATGGCGTCTGGACCCTGGGTGATATGGCCACGCGTTCCACCGCGATATTGACCCTGGAGTTGCAAGCGGCCAAGGACAGCAGTGCCAAGGAGTTTGCGGTGGCCGCGCGTATTGGCGCGTCCACCAAGGACGACATCACCAGCAACAACAGCGCCTCTACCTTGATCCGCATCCAGGCCAGCGAGGCAGTGACTGCCACGCAAACGGCAGACCAGGGTATGCGCGTGCTGGCCTATATCGGCTGCGCTGCAGACCAGGCCTGCGCCGCGCAAAAACGCCAGACCGCGCAAACGGTGCTGGCCGCTTTCGACAGCGAGGCCGACATCGCCGCTACCGCAGCTGATTTCCAAAAGGCGCTGCGTGCAGGCGACTTCAGCCTGCTGTGGCTGAGCGGACCGCTGAGCGATTTGAGCGCCACCCTGCAGGAGGAAGTGCGTGCCGCTGTGCTGCGCGGTGCCTCGCTGGTGGTGGACGGCGCTGCCGATACCCCTCTGCGCGCCATTGCCGATATGTGGGGCAGCTATGCCGATCAGCCGTTGCCTAACGCTGCACTGCAGTTGGGCGCTAACGCGCTGCCGCTCACCAACCCCAACTGGGCTTTGGTGGCCGATGCGCCGGCGGCCACTGAGCTGCGCTACGCCAGCGGAGAAACCGCCGCCGTGCGCAGCAGCTATGGCAAGGGCCAGGTACTGGCGATGGGCTTTGACAGCCTGGGTGAGCCGCTGAGCGGCACGGAATGGACCGCATGGCTCCAGGCCCAGATGGCGCTGAGCAAGCCCAAACTGGTGGACCCGATGCTGGCCCAGTCCAGCGTGTTGGTGAGCACCGTCATCAACAATGGCGACGACAAGGCCCGCCAGCTGACCTTGAGCACCGCCTTGGCCAACGGCGCTCAGCTGCTGTCGTCCAAGCCTGCGGCTGCCGTCAATGGCGATCAACTCAGCTGGCCGCTGGATCTGGCAGCGGGTGCAACACAGACGGTAGAGCTGTGGCTGCAACTGCCCGCGCACGCGCAAGCCTTTAGCCTTGAATCGCAACTGCGCAATACCGCCGATGCGGTGGTGGTGGACAGCTGGTCGCACAACCTGCGCACCATTGCACAGCAGCAGGCTGAGGCCAATGCACGCGCAGCAGTGCCCGCTATCGCAGGCTTGCCAGATGCAGACAAAGCCCAGCTGCTTGCTCTGTTCGACCAAGCAGCCGAAGCTGTCCAGCAGCAAAAGCTGGGCGATGCGATTGCGGCACTGGTACAAGCGCAACAAAAACTGCGTGCGCTGCCGCAAGGTGCTGGGCGTGATGCGGCATTGCAGCCCGTGGCGCAGTGGATTGGCCTGGTATCGGCCGCCTGGAAGGACGATGGCTCTGCCACCAGGAACTGGACCTTGGCCATCAGCAGCGGTAACCAGCAGGTTGCCCAAGTGGGCACTGCGTTTGCGGCGCCGCTCCAGGTGCGTTTGGCAGATGAGAATGGTGCCCCAGTAGCCGGTCAGTCCCTGCGGTTTACCGCACCTGCCAGCGGCGCCACTGCGGTGTTCAGCAACGGCACTGCCGCCTTGCAGGTCAGCACCGACGCCCAAGGCCTGGCGAGCACCGATGCCATCACCGCGAATGCCGTCGTGGGCGCCTACCAGGTGCTTGCCAGTGTGGAAGGCGTCAACACCCCTGCCAGCTTTGACTTGCGCAACAGCGACGCAGCAACCCCCATCCTGACCTTGCAGCAGGTGGCTGGCGATAACCAGACCGCGCAAGTGGGGCAGGCCTTTGCCCAGCGCTTGCAAGCCAAGGTGGTGGATGCGCAAGGCGCAGCCGTGGCGGGCCAGCTGGTCGTGTTTGCGCTGCCAACGGCATCTGCCGGCGCGGCAACTGCCAGCTTTGCTGATGGCTCCCAAACCGCCAGCGTCTCCACCGATGCCCAAGGCCTGGCGATCTCGCCAGTACTGACGGCCAACGGTGCGGAGGGCAGCTACCAAGCGCGTGCGACGGCGGTGGGTGTCTCCGGTGAGCTGGCCTATTCGCTCACCAACACGGCGCAGCCAGTGCAAGTGCTTCAGCTGCTCGGCGTCTCTGGCAGCGGCCAGTCGGCCCCTGTGGGCGCTGCCTTTGCGCAAGCGCTCAAGATCAAGCTGGTGGATGGCCAAGGCGTAGGCGTGGCCAACCACAGCATCCGCTTCGAGCTGCCGTCCAGCGGAGCCAGTGCCACGTTTGCAGGCGGCGCTTTGCAAGTAGAGGTACAGACCGATGCGGATGGCTTTGCCAGCTCGCCGCTGCTTACCGCCAACAATATTGAAGGCCGCTTTGATGCACTGGCCAGTGCCGCTGGCGTGGCAGACAGCGTGCAGTTTGCCTTGACCAACACAGCGGCAACCGCGCCGGTGCTGAACCTGCAGGTGGTGGCCGGTGGCGGCCAGTCGGCGGTGGTCAATACCGACTTTGCCGAAGTGATCCGGGTCCAACTGGTCAACGGCCAGGGTGAGCCAGTGGCAGGGCGTGTGCTGAGCTTCAGCATGCCCGCCAGCGGTGCCGGTGCCGTCTTTGCCGGTGGCGCGCTGACCGTGCAGGCGACCACCGATGCACAAGGCATGGCTGCATCGCTGATGTTCAGCGCCAACCCCACCGTGGGTGACTACGAAGTCGTGGTGACGACAGCCGGCGCGCCTGATGTGAAGCTCGGCCTCAAGAACACCCCGGCACCAACGGACGACAAGCAAGTCACCATCCCCACGCCAACAGGCACCGGCTCGCTCAAGGCCTGGGTGACGGGCGGAGGCGATAGCTGCCACTTCAACCCGGACAAGACATCCGTCAAGCGGGCGCAAGGCTGGCTGCCGCTGTTTGATGTGCTGCTGTTCCCGCATGGCGTGTTCGAGTACGAGCTGGTCGGCTGCGACGTGGGCAGCACTGTGACCATCACCACCGAGTGGCCCAACCTGTTTGGGGTGAGCAGCTACATGAAGTACGGCCCCACGCCCACTTCGCGTGGCCGCAGCCTCTGGTATGTGCCCAAGAACCTGAAGCTGGAAGGCAACCGGGTGAGCTTCACGATCACCGATGGCCAGCTGGGCGATGACGACCTGGTGGCGAACGGCGTGATCAAGGACCCGGGTGGCCCGGTGATCCAAAGTGGGCCACTGCCTGCGGATGAGCAAGCCGTACCAGTGCCGGGCTTGGGTTGGCTGGCGGTGCTGATGCTGTCGCTGCTGACCGGTGTGGCGGCGTTGGCCGGGCTGCGACGCAAGGGCGTGCTTGGAGATGGCCATGGCCGCTAAGCACATGGCGTGCGGCCCCAGGTGGGGCACGCACGCTGCACTGGCCATCTTGGCCAGTGTGGGCCTGGGTGGCACAGCCAGAGATGCGACTGCAGTCTCCCCGCCGCCGGCCCCCTGGGGGGGACCGGCGCCAGTGTCCTCAGCACAGTCCCAGGACTTGGGCTGCTCGGCAGCGCAATATGCGGACCCAACTGCAAACGCAGCTGCGCTCGTATGGCCGGTGCAAGCTGCACCTGTTGCGCTGGACCAGGCCTGCTGGATCAGCGCTGCCGATGCGGCTGCCACCCACCCCAATGCCCAACCACCCACCTTGGTAGATGTGCGCCCGCGCAGCCTGCAACGTACAGCACCCATTGCGCTCGCTTTGCAGATGCAGCTGTCCGACATCGCCAGCAAGCGCTTTTTGCAGCAAACGCCCGTGGTGCTAGTTGGCACCGGGCTCGACAACGCCGATGTGGACCAGGCCTGCCGTCAGCTGCGCCAACAAGGCTTTGCCCAGTTGCAGGCAGTGCAGGGCGGTGCCCGGTCATGGCAAGCCGCGCAGGCGGGGGCAGCAGCGGGCGGGCCCTTGCTGCAGCCCTTGGATGCGCAGACCTGGATAGCCGCATTGGGCCAGGGCATGCACTGGACCGTGATCTCCGCCAGCGAAGCCATGCAAGGTGCGCCCCAGGCCCAATGGCCTGTGCCGCCCGAGCAGCTGGTAGCTGTCCGGGTCGACGGCAAAGAGCGCGACGCCAAGCTGGTAGCCGCCATTGCGCGCGCCTACCAAGACAGGCTTCAGCGTGCAAGTCATGCGGGCTACGCCCAGGCGCTGGTGGTCATCACCGATGGGGTGGTCAGCGATGCCTTGCGCGTCCAGGTCGAAGCGGCCTTGGTGCCTAGCACCGACGCATCCAAAGCGGGCCGCTCCGCCAGTGCGACCAGTACCGCAATGGCCACCCTTCCCGCCTATTGGCTCAACGGCGGCTGGCCAGCCTATGCACAGCAAGTGGCCCAGACCGCAGCCATCCAACAGACCGCCAACCACCGGCTGCAAGCGCCGTGTGGACGCCTATGAGCGCCAACAAAAAATGAGAAATACCGGGGGAAGCATGTACCAACAACAATCACCATCTTCACTGCTCCAAGCTGCGGCCTGGGCACGCAAGGCCTGGCAGGGCTTGCAGATGCTGGGCCTTTGGCTGATGCTGCTCTGTGCGGCCCAGCCAGCCCTGGCACAAACGCCAGTGACGGGTGTGATCACCAGCAACACAACACTGCGTGCAGCGCAGTCGCCCTATCTGTTCCAGGGCGATGTGATGGTGGACAACAACGCCACCCTGAGTATTGAACCCGGTGTGACCATCCAGATGGCAGCGGCGGCCAGCTTTACTTTGAAGCGGGGTGCACTCCAGGCGGTGGGCACCTCCAGCTTGCCCATCAAGATCACCTCGGCATCTGCGACACCCGCTGCCGGTGACTGGCGGCAATGGCGCTTCACCGCAGGCACCAACCAGGCGCTGACGCAACTGGGCCATGTCGTTATCGAATACGGCAGCGGTGTGGCGATTGAATCGGCTTCCCTCGTCATCAACAACACCGCCATCAACCACCACAGTGGGCCCGCCATCAGCATGGACCTGGCCTCGTCTCCGGTAGGTACCGGCAACACCGCCAATGGCAACTCGCTCAATGCGATCGCTGTGCCTGCGGGCACCATTCGCACGCAGGTGGTCTGGGGCATCGTCGGTATCCCTTACCTGGTGCAGCAAGGTCTGGTGCATATCGGCCAAGCGCCTTTGGCGCTGGAGCCGGCCAAACTCAAGCTCAGCCCCGGTGTGGTGGCCATGCTGCGCGTCTCGCTCAACGCACCAGCCCCCGCAGGCGGCACGCTGATCGATGTCAGCAGCAGCGTTCCTTCGGTTGCGTCTGCTGTTACCCGGGTCACTGTGCCTGAGGGGCAAACCAGCGCCGATTTGGAGGTGCAGGCCAGCAGCCTGGGTGTTACCAGGATCACGGCGAGCCATGCCACTTTGGGCATGGCGGAAACCGACATCGAAGTCGTCAGCCTGCCTTCTTTGGGCTTGGCCCCTGCCAGCCCCACGGTCGGGGTCAATCGCAACTATCCGATGACGTTGTCGCTGCCTGCACCCGCTGCAAGTAATGTCGCCGTGCGGTTGGACAACGCGGACACGGCCGTGCTGTCTGCCCCCAGCAGCTTGGTGGTGCCAGCCGGACAACAGAGCGTGAATTTTGAAGTGACTGGCTTGGTCGACGGTACCAGTCGTTTGACCGCGCAGGCAGACGGCTACGCCAGCGCGCTGGCCACCGTCACTGTAAGGGGCAAGGCGTTGGTACTGCCATCCAGCGTAGTGGTGGCGCCGACGGGCAGCACTACGGTGACATTGGAAGCTACGGAGCCAGCCCCTGCAGGCGGCTTGACCGTTAACTTGGCTGTCGCGCAAAGCAGTCTGGCCCAAGCTCCTGCCACCGTGCTCATCCCTGCGGGTCAAAGCCGGGTGAGCTTCAGCATCAATGGCAAGGCCTTGGGTGCCACCACCTTGACTGCAACCGCTGCCGGCTACCAGTCCGGCCAGACCAGCGTAAATGTGGACGCCATCAGTCTTAACACTGATCCTGCTGCAGACCTGGTGATGAATGAAGAGCTCAGCCGCACGGTTCGCGTGCAGTTGAGCAAAGCCGCTCCACTGGGCGGGATTACTGTTTCTGTTGTTAGCCAGAATCCGGCGATTGCTGCTGTGAGTCCTGCTGAGGTGTTTGTGCCTACGGGGCAGATTTATGCGACGGTGCCCATTACCGTTAATGCTTTGACCAAAGGTAAGACGGCGATTGATATTACGGCGCCTGGGTTGATTGGCAATGTGTTGAATGTGGAGGTGAGGGAGAAGTTTGGCTTGAGGCTGATCCGCTCCTATGGCTCAAAAGCAGTTCTGGGTAAGGGGATGAACACCTATCAGAGTGAGCTGGCAGTTCAGCGTTTAATAAATGGAGTTGTGAGTGGAGGTGCAGACCCTGTGGTGGTCAACTTGCGCTGTGCTGCAGCGGATGTGTGTGCCACTCCAACCTCAGTGACGATACCTGCAGGGCAAAGTACGGTTAATTTTATTGCTACTGGTTTAGATGTTGGCAGTACAGAGATAGAGGCTACTGCTACGGGAGCTACCGCATCGACGC